>CAZAFL010000008.1:0-100446 GCA_964484465.1 uncultured Chlorobiaceae bacterium | reverse complement strand
TTAGAAACGAGAAATCGCTGAATAGAATTAGAGAATACATTCGATTCAATCCCATTCAAGAGTTGCTGGATGAACAGATTTGAAAATTCGTAACGAATTGAACGCTTTAACACAAAATAAAATGTCGCTCCAAATTTACAATACGCTTTCCCGTAAGAAGGAAGAATTCAAACCTCTGCGTGAGGGTCATATCGGGATGTATGTCTGTGGTCCGACAGTGTACGGTCATTCTCATATCGGGCATGGGAAAAGTTATGTCTCCTTCGACGTCATCGTGCGATACCTGCGGTATCTCGGATACCGTGTAAGTTATGTTCAAAATATCACCGATGTCGGTCATCTCCTCGGAGAGACAAACGAGGGTGAAGACCGTCTGCTGAAGCAAAGCAAAGTCGAACATAAACATCCCATGGAGATCGCAGAAGCATACACGCGCAGTTATTTTGAGGACATGGACGCCCTTGGAGTTCTCCGCCCTGACATTTCACCGCGAGCAACGGGTCATATCATCGAGCAGATTGAAATTGTCAAAGAACTAATTGAAAAAGGATATGCATACGAGGTAAATGGTTCAGTTTATTTCGATGTTTCAAAAGACCAGCAATACGGAAAACTTTCCGGGAGAAACATCGAGGAAGCCGAAGCCGGCACACGCGTCGAGTTGAAATCAGAAAAGCGCCATCCAAACGACTTTGCTCTGTGGAAACATGCAGAACCGGAACACATTATGCAATGGCAGAGTCCGTGGGGGCTGGGATTTCCCGGCTGGCACGTAGAATGCTCGGCGATGTCGATGAAATATCTTGGGGAAACGTTTGATATTCACGGCGGCGGCTTGGATAATCAATTTCCTCATCACGAATGTGAAATCGCGCAAAGTGAATGTGCCACAGGTAAACCGTTTGTTCGGTACTGGATCCACAATAATCTGGTGACGGTCAACGGGCAAAAGATGAGCAAGTCACTCGGGAATGTGACCCTGTTGAAGGATCTGTTCAAAAAATACGATCCTCTTGTAGTCAGGTTTTTTATCCTTCAAAGTCATTATCGCAGCACGCTTGATTTTTCCGATGAGGCGCTTGAAGGTGCGGCAAAGGGGTTTGACAAATTATATAACACGGTCAGGAATCTACGGCAGGAGCTTGCAAAACACGCTGGCGCAAATTCCGGTAACGACTCCGGCGGAATCGACATTGCGGGATTCAGGAAAGCTTTTCTGGAAGCGATGGATGATGATTTCAATGCTTCACAGGCGATTGCAATTCTGTTTGATTTAAGCCGTGAAGTAAATAGTTTTCTGGGTGAAGGCAAAGGCTCGCGAGCAATCCTTGAGAGCGTGCATACGCTATTTTCCGAATTAGGGGGAAAGATTCTTGGTATCATCCCAGAGGGTGGAGAACGCGGGATCTCGGAAGATGCAGTTCCGGAGGAGACACTGCTTCAGCTTATTATCGATTTGCGGTCAGAGGCAAAAGCGCAGAAGCTGTGGTCGTTTTCCGATAAGATTCGTGACGGGCTTCAAAAAATCGGAATTGCCCTTGAGGATAAGAAAGACGGTACGGTGTGGCGTAAGATAGTGTAACATCCCCCGGATGAAAATCACAAGCGTTCGTGCAGAAGGGTTTTTATATGAGCTTCAACGCTCTGCGACAGCGCCCGGAGATGGTATCCGCCTTCAAGGACTGAAACGAGTTTGCCGTGACAATATTTATCGGCGGCTTCCATCATCATTGAAGTCATAGCTGCAAAAGATTCTTCCGTAAGGTTGATGTTTGCAAGTGGGTCATCCTTATGCGCGTCGAAGCCTGCTGAGATAAAGATGAGTTCCGGACGATAGCTGTCGAGGGTCGGGAGAATTTCCATTCTGAATGCATCGAGATATTCTTTGCTGCCGCTTCCCTCCCGCATTGGAATGTTCAATGTATAACCCTCGCCTTGTCCAGTGCCCCGCTCCGCGCGGCTTCCCGTGCCGGGATAAAACGGGAATTGATGCAGGCTGATATACAACACGCTGTTATCATCATAAAAAATCTGTTGTGTGCCGTTGCCGTGGTGCACATCCCAATCAATTATCGCAATACGCTGCACATTGTAGACTGCCTGCGCATAACGTGCCGCGATTGCAACGTTGTTGAAAAGGCAGAAACCCATCACCCGGTTTTGCTCAGCGTGATGGCCGGGGGGACGCACTGCGCAGAAGGCGTTTTCCAATAATCCGTTTACGACATTGTCCACTGCTGCGAGGACGCCTCCAACGGCAAGAAGCGCAACATCGAATGATGAGGGGCACGCATGGGTGTCGCCTTCATCGAGCACCTCCATGCCGCGCTCACATGCGTCACGGATAAATTTCAGGTGCTTCGAAGCGTGCACCTTAAGGATCCATTCCTCTTTTGCCCTGTCGATGATGAGATGGTGAAGTTTATTCCAGAGTCCGGTTGTTGTGAGATGCGTTTCTATGGCACGGAGGCGGTCCGGTCGCTCGGGATGACCGGGTCCGGTGTCGTGGTCGAGATAATGCTGGTGGAAAACAAATCCAGTTTTCGATGTCATGGTCGTTGAGAATTATGTCGTTTCAGAAACACGCAGCACAAAGATAATGATATGTTTTCAGAGCGGCAAGGCGAATACAGTTCGTGCATGCAAAGTTATGGGTAATAAACGTTGCATTTCATAGATCGGCTGATTATATTTTTATAGCAGCGACAGCGGCGAATTCTCCATCTTTCACACTCCATGGCTCCACAATTGAGGTCTCCTGAGCGTGTTCGGGAAGCTTTGCACGATATCATCGAGGGAAAGAGTGTTAAACGCAGCAAGCATAGTCTGGTCTATGAGGAACAAGACCTCACACCGCTTTTTGTAGAACAACTGAAGACATGCGGTTACCATCCTTCCACTGTCGCACAGGCGGACGCAAAGCCGGGCGAACGAATACCCGCGTTTTACATTGAAGGAACAACAGCATACTTCGGATGGGTATTCTGGGAACAGTTCACCTCATGGAAGCTGCGCAAGCTCTGGGGTTCAGTGATCAAGAACGCTTTGGGGGATTGGGATATTCAAATTCCGGAAACCCGGTCAACGATTATCTACGCGAACGAAGCATGTAAGCTCGAAATGGATATCGATCACCCGCCGGAGTTCTAGTAAACAGGAACCAATGAATGCGTCTACCACAATATTCCGTTTGGGTTTGACTTAGCGAGCAGGGCATCGGCACCGGCCCAGCGTCCTCCCTTGGCGAGGAAGATAACGAGAAAACATGCAATGATGAGCGCTGCCCAGGGACTTCCAAAAAACTTCGTGACCGAAAAAAGATTTCCCGTTGAGGCGTGAAAATTGAGCACCATGAATATGCCGACAAGGGATGAAAATCTCGCCAGTAATCCGAGCAAAAGTGAAATCCCGACTGAGGCTTCACCGATAGCAATCAATCGTGACCAGAGCTGGGCGTGCGGGATTGCAACCTTATCGAGGTAGGTCAACTGACCGCCCGACGCATTTTGATGGAAGCTTTGCAGGGAACTCGTTAAGTGCTCGGGGTCTCTTAGCCATCCTTCATTGATTTTGTCAATGCCCAGATGGAGAAAGAGTACTGCTAACACCAATCGAATTATCAGAATCTGAACGTTTGATGGTTTCATGGAATATCCCTCGGTTGTTATTCGCTAAAGATATAAAAAATTCTGAAATAATAAACATTTGTAAATGAAAAAAGCGCAGTTTTCAAAGGAGTCGTCTGGATTGGCAGGCACCGCCCCGCCGGGCGTGGTTGAAGGTATTGTTGAATATCACCACCGGAGAGGGGCGTTTCTCCGGCAGCGCTCACTTGAATTATTCGCATCTGAAACCGATCCTCACATTTCTCCGGTATACATCAAACGTTTCAATCTGAGAGAGGCTTCCTTCGTCGAGTGCTCGGTTGAACGCAAGGGACATCGCTCGCTCGACGTGGTTAATATTTCGATGGTCAACGAAATGAGACCGGATGACTGGAGTCGTACCGAGGAGTTTTCACGGCGCGTAGCGATTGACCCAACCGAGCGAATTAAGCTTACGACAGGACCCTCAGATACCTCTATGAGGATTGTTGATTTGTTATGTCCTGTAGGGAAGGGTCAGCGCGCGTTGATTGTTTCACCGCCAAAAGCAGGGAAGACGATTCTGATGCAGCAGTTTGCGCATGCTATCAGCGCAAACCACCCTGAGATCGATTTGATGGTTTTGCTTGTTGACGAGCGGCCCGAAGAGGTGACCGACATGCGCAGGACGATTCGGGGAGAAATTTTTGCAAGCTCGAACGACAGCGACCGTGAGAGCCATGTTCGTCTCGCGCGCCTTGTGCTTGAATATGCTAAACGAAAAGTGGAAGCCGGTAAAGATGTAGTGCTCTTGCTTGATTCACTCACCAGGATGGGTCGCGCATTTAATGCGGTCCAACGAAGCAGCGGAAGGACAATGTCCGGAGGCGTTGACATCAGGGCGCTTGAGATTCCCAAGCGTATCTTCGGAGCGGCGAGGGCGCTTGAAGGAAGCGGTTCTCTTACGATAATAGCAACGGCGCTCATCGAAACGAATTCACGGATGGATGAGCTGATATTCCAGGAGTTCAAAGGAACGGGCAATATGGAGCTTGTCCTCAGCCGCTCACTTGCTGACGAACGGATTTTTCCGGCGATAAATATTCCTGAATCAGGGACAAGGCGGGAAGAGCTTCTCTTCGGCAGAGAGACACACGATTATCAGGAACTTCGCCGTCTCCTCAACCGTATGCCGCCGAAACAGGCGATGTTGACGATGCTCAAAGCGATCGGACAATATTCGACGAACCGGAAATTACTCGCACATCTCACAGACCATTCGTTTGTATCGTGAACATCCGTCTGAAAGTTCCGGATAATTTCAAATTCTGGAGTACCGTCTACAGCCACGGCTGGTGCTCACTTCAACCATTTGAGGTTCTGAAAGAAGAGAATAAATTCCGGTGTGCTCTTCGAATATCGAACAGGAATAGTTTAGTGGCAGAAATTGCGGAACGTTCCGCCAGTTCCCTCGACATTGAACTCCCGGAGGTTAAGAAGCTGGGCGTAAGAGCGGAAAAACAAATTGTTTCTCAAGTAAAAGCGTGCTTTCGTCTCACTGAAGATTATTCCGCCTTTTATAACGAGGCGGGTGATCACAAACAATTTCGCTGGATTGAAAAAATTGGCGCCGGACGGTTACTGCGTTCGCCAACGGTGTTCGAGGATGTTGTTAAGATGATCTGTACGACCAATTGCAGCTGGGCACTTACCGAGGTCATGGTCAGGAACCTGTGTGAAAAATTAGGGGATAAAGTTAGCGCCACGAAGTTTGCATTTCCTCAACCGGACGCAATCGCAGATCAGAGCGAAAAGTTCATCAGAAAGGAAATCCGATCAGGCTACCGGGCGCCGTATCTGCTTGAGCTGGCGAAGAGAGTCGCCAGAAAAAATATTGACATTGAACTATGGAGAGAAAGCACTCTTCCGACGGATGAATTGTTTGATGAGGTCCGGTCTGTCAAAGGTGTTGGTCCGTACGCAGCGGGGAACATTCTCAAACTCCTGGGCAGATACGATTTCCTTGCCATCGACAGCTGGTGCAGGAAGAGATTTTTTGAACTGCACAAGAACGGGCGGTCGACGTCCGACAGAGTTATAGAGAGATTTTACGCGCCATACGGAAAATGGCAAGGATTAATATTCTGGCTTGATTTAACGAAATACTGGTACGACCAACGCTTTCCATTCTGAGCTTATGCCTTCGAAGGAAAGATATCTTGAGGAAATCAGCAAAGAATTCACAACAGCTCAACAAGCGCTATCTGAGGGGAATGAGGGGAAAGCGAGAGTCTGCTCACGACGAGCAGCAGGCATTGCAATAACATGGTACCTGAGTAAAGTCCCGCGTCCCGGCTGGCATGCAGATGCGCTTCATCAATTATTACATCTCAAAGACGATACAACTTTTTCTCCTGAAGTTAGGGACGCGGCGCTCCGATTGACAACAAAGATTTCAGGCCGGTTCGCGTATCCTTTTTCGACAAACCCGATTGCAGACGCAAGAATTATTGTCGATGCAATTATTTCACAATTGGATTCCGATGGTGCTCGAGGAATATAAACGATCATTAAAAATGCCGGAGGCGGAGGAGCTGTTCGACCTTGTTATTTACAGGCCTATTGCATTTATCGTTGTGAAGCTGCTCTATCGTCTCCCCATCACACCGAATCAGGTGACCATGCTGTCGCTCATTTCCGGAATTATTGCTTCGTGGTATTTTGCAGTCGGCAAGTTTGCCGCCCTGGCATGGGCGGCATGCTGGTACGCAGTTGCAAACATTCTCGATTGCAGTGATGGGCAGCTTGCACGGCTTCAACATAGTGGCACGTTGCTCGGAAGAGTTGTGGATGGTGTGGCAGATTATGTTGTAAGTATTGCAATTTTTGTTGGAATTGGAATCGGTCTGCAAACGAACGAGGATTCAATGTGGTTGCTTGTCGTACTCGCAGGGGTGAGTAGTGCACTACACGCATTATTCTTCGACTATTATCAAAGTGAATACATTTCAACAGTCCGGGGTGAGAAAAATTTTCTTGAGAAAGAAGAGGAGCAATTCACTAAAGAACTTCGTCGTATACAAGCAGTGCACAGGTCGGGATTGAAATCACTGGCTCTCCGCATTTATCTATCGTATCTAGGCATTCAGAAAAAATCGAACACCAAATCCGAGAGCATGTCATTCGAACCAGATGCGTATCGAAGGGCAAATAGAGGAATGATTCGCTGTTGGAGCGTCTTGGGCCCGACAACCAACCGTACACTCTTGATTGTTTGTGCGCTCTTCAGGAGGCTTGACCTCTACCTCCTTGCAGTTTTAGCTGCCGGAAATCTATGGCTCCTCTTTTGTTATGCCCGGCAAAGAAAAATACACCAGGAATTGGAGCGAACTTTGGTTGTTCAAACCATTCGATGATGATTGAGCGACCAGGTCCGCTGACGTTTTTCAAACAAACGCTTAAATCCGAAGCTTTCTATGCGGATGAAGTCATTAATATTTACCTGCTGCGCCCGCTTGCCGCGATCGTTGTGTGGCTCGTTTATCCGAGCCGTATCACTCCCAACCAGGTGACATGTTTAGCCATCGCTCTCGGATGTACGGCGGCGGTTGTGTACTCATTGAATACACCTGTTGCAATTGCAGCGGGTGGCCTGTTGGTCACTGCCAAAGATATTTTTGATGACGCGGACGGTCAACTTGCAAGGGCCAAACAGCTCTATTCGCGTCGGGGGAGATTTCTTGATTCCATCGGTGATGTCGTCGTCAACATCTCCATATTTGCAGCAATCACTGTAGATGTGTTTCAATCATCTCCTCGGTTTTTTACCGTACTCCTTGGAATCTGTTCGTTTGCCGGCATTACTCTTCGCGTATCCTACCATGTGTTTTATCAGGCATCATTCTTGCACCTTGAAGAGCGGTATAAACTTAATCGTATTGTTGAAGATGTCACAGCAGAGGACCGTTCGGGCGACCCAGTGGCGCTGAAACTGCAGATGGTCTTCAATGTAATTTATGGATGGCAGGACAAACTGATGGTTCGTCTGGACAAATGGTGTAAAGGTAGGAATATTTCAGAGAGAAACGCACGAGAGTGGTACGGTGACCGAATCGGGTTAAGAATCTCCGGGTTGCTGGGGTTTGGGACCGAGTTTGCCTTGCTCACGGTCTGTTCCCTTTGTAATCAATTACACCTCTATCTTCTGCTGAATGTTTTTCTGATGAACGGGGTATGGGTTGCCAGTATTCTCTACCGGCGATTTATGCTGGTAAACATGACTACTCTTCGTCGATAACCCAGGGTTCCAGCAGCTTCTCATCCAGTCCTTCGAGAAATCGTGAAGGTTTTGAGAGAATCATCCCGGTTTCCCTGTCATATATGTTTATCGGGTAAGTAATAAATAGACGTTCTTTTGCCCGCGTGCAGGCGACGTACATTAACCTGCGCTCTTCTTCCAGCTCGTCGATATTGTTTGCAGCACGCGTGGCGGGAAAGCGGCCGTCGAGTGCGCAAATGATAAACACGCTGTTCCACTCCAACCCTTTTGCGCTATGGATTGTCGATAGCACGAGGTGCTCGTCTTCTTTTCCCGGCGGAGAAAGGTCGACAACGCTCTCATTCGGCGGTTCGAGCGCTAAATCCGTGAGAAGTGTCGAGACATCCTTGTAGCGCGAAGCGATTTGTTCGAACATTTCAAGGTCTTTTTTTCTTTTCACATAATCATCGTACCTGGTCTTAAATATTGGATGATAATAGTTGATGATGCGTGCGACCTTTTCTGCCGGAGGATAGTGCTCAACTGAAATAGATTTCAAGAGTTGAAAAAGTTCTTTGACGTGTACAGGATAGGAGGCATACTCCTGCCAGAAAGCGTGTGTTGAAAGAGTTGTACGGTGATGGAGGATGTCGTCGATTACTTTTTCGGCGGTGCGGGGTCCGACCCCGTCGATGAGCAACAGGATTCTGTTCCATGAAACGACATCGCGGGGATTGTCAAGGACGCGGAGGTATGCCGTTATATCTTTGATGTGCGCTGTCTCGACAAACTTAAACCCGCCGAATTTAGTGAAAGGGATGTTTGCTTTCGTTAATTCAATTTCAAGGTCGAACGACAGGAATGATGAGCGGAAGAGCACTGCAATTTCTTCCAGTGGGATATTTTGTTCGCGTAACTCCAAAATCTTCTGAACGACAAACTTCGACTGGAGGTTTTCATTTTCCGCGATAATCAGCTGCGGCGGTGAGCCTTCGCCTTTGTTTGTGTAAAGGGCCTTGGAATACTTGTGGCGCATGAAGTTACTGAGGAGGCTTGCGGAATATCCCGAATTCAGTAATTGCGATCCTGCTGAATGACGTTGTATCCACACTAAAGTTAAGTAGAGTCAATGACCCATCGTTCGTATACCAGATGCGCGAAGCTTCCGGATGTTTTGCATCTTTGATTCCGTTATATTGGGTCATCGAGCGCAAGGTTTCTGACCGTGGTAAATTCCCCGTGACCACAATCGGATTGTCCGGATAATAGTTCTTGAAGGAACCAAGCAACTTAACGCACGTTGTCTGGTCTTCTGCAGAAACTCTGTCGGGGATCCTGGTGCTGACGACAACGATATCCCGCACGCCGCAATCAATGACTGTCTGAAAAGCAGACTCGAAATTGTTGGATTGAATGCCGTCGTAACGTGTATTCCATTGCGTGCGGATAGGGTAGACGGTGAATACCGCATTGCCGGTTTGTCGTCCGGAAAGTGTAATGTTCTCACCGAATGCTGGCCTCATCCCCGTTGAAGCGGAAGCTTCATCGACGAAATCAAGCCGCGTTTTCAGTTCGGGATAACGTGAAATTCCATACACGGTGAGGATATCGATCCTATTTTTTTGAATTATTTTTGTGAGCTGGTTGATGTCCTTTTGTTCAAGCTTCCGCGCAAGCAGTGAAAGGTCAAAGGTTGCTATTGTTACGGTGAAATCGGGAACCGGTGGTTTCCTTGGGAGCGGGTGCGCGGGGACTGTCTCTGTCCGTGTTGTCTCTTTTGTCGACGAACATTGAAGAGCGATGAGAGACCAAAGGCATACCCAAATGACAATGTTGGAGGTTGAGACTATTCTCATTGTCATTGAACATCCAGGTTCCACGAGTCGCATTTTACAGATTTCCTTCCTGCTAATCGAGCGCGCGGTTGAGGATTTCGTTAGCCACATTCAAAATGGCTTGTGTGCTTCGGTAGTTTTCTTCAAGTTTGATGATTGTGCAATCGGTGAATACTTCGGGAAAATCAAGAATGTTACGGATAGTTGCACCCCTGAAGGAATAAATCGATTGAGAATCATCCCCGACGACCATGACATTTTTATGTTGACATGTCAACAGTCTGATAATTTCCGCCTGAATCTTGTTTGTATCCTGGTATTCATCTACCATAATGTATTTGTATCGCCGGGAAAGTTCGGTTCGCACCGGTTCATTATCTGCAAGCAGTTTTACAAGATTGACTAACAGATCGTCATAGTCCATCAGGTTGTATGCCTTTTTGTATTCCCCATAAAGAGCATGCACCTTGCAGATGTCTTCTTCCAGCTCAAGGTACTGGGGGTAATCGGTGCTGAGGATGTCTTTTAACGGCGTGATTGTGTTAATAGAACGGCTGTGAAGGTCGTACAGAGTTTCTTTTCGCGGAAACCGTTTTTCCTTCGTGTCGAATTTCAACCGCGTCCTGATAAGATTAACGACATCTTCCGCATCCCCCTGGTCGAGAATCGTGAAGCTTCGTTCGAAACCGATGAGTGAAGCGTGCTTTCGAAGGATTGAGTTTGCAAAAGAATGGAATGTCCCGCCGGAAACTTTCTCGCACCTGTAATCAAGAAGAATTGATGCTCTTCGAAGCATTTCCTGGGATGCTTTCCTGGTAAATGTCAAGAGGAGAATGTGTTCCGGCTTCACGCCGAGTTCGACAAGGTACGCGACACGGTAAACGATGGTGCGCGTCTTTCCTGTCCCCGCTCCCGCGATAATCAGGTGAGGTCCATCGACAGAAGTTACCGCCTCGTATTGAGAAGCGTTCAGTTCATTCTTATAATCAATCTGAAATTTTTGGGGATGGACGACATGAAGCGACTCAACAGGCTTTTTTATCGTATACTTTTTCATACATGAAATATAGAGAAAGCATATTGAAATGGCAATGTATGAAGCGACAGAAGTTTTACCGCGTTAGACCCGGAGAGTAAGTCTTCGATTTCAGATCGACGCTACTGAATTAGCTGCCTGATTTTTTTCAGTCCTTCTTGCAGCAAATCATGCCGGTCGGCTCGCAACGTGACGTGCCCGAGCTTTCTGTCCGGGCGAGGGTGTTTCCCGTAAATGTGAAGATGAGTTCCGGGTACTTCGAGAATTTTTTGCGTGTCTGGAATAGTGCCGATAATATTTACCATTGCCGAGTATCCTCTCGGTGTAGCTGACCCCAGCGGAGAGCCGATGATGGCACGGAGGTGATTCTCAAACTGGCTTGTTTCCGCTCCTTCAATTGTCCAATGACCGGAATTATGAACCCGGGGAGCCATTTCATTCGCTATGAGCTGATTGTTGAGCTGGAACAGTTCAATCGTCAATGTTCCCACGTAGTTGAGAGCATCGAGAATTTTTACTGCATACTCTGCGGCGAGGTTCGATAGTCCGCCTTCAGTATTCGGTGCTGGAGCGAGCGACGACCGCAGAATTCCATTTCGGTGTGAATTTTCGATTAATGGGTAGAATACTGTACTGGAATCCTTTCCGCGTACAGCAATAATTGAAAGTTCCCGGTCGAACGCTATCCATTGTTCAAGAAGAGAAGGTACTCCATGCAGAGAATTCCATGCAGTGTCAATATCGTCTGAATGTTTCAGGATAAATTGTCCTTTCCCGTCGTATCCGGACGTTCGTGTTTTCAGTATGGAGGGGTAGCCGATAATCCTGGCTGCCTTCACAAGTTCGGAATATGAGTTCACGTCGACGAATGCCGGAGTGGGTATGCCGTGCTCTCGGAAAAAAAATTTTTCTTTAGTCCGGTCTTGTGAAATTTCAAGGGCACGTTGTGGAGGGTGGACAGGGCGGCTGTGCGCAATTGTTTCGATTGTTTTTGCGGGGATGTTTTCGAATTCATACGTGACGACATCGAGCCCTTGCGCAAAGTTTGAAAGGAGGTGCATATCGTCATACGAACCGGTGAGGGATTCACCGAGGCCGGTTGTGGGAGATCCTGAAGAGGGGTCAAGAAATTTGAACTTCAGACCAAGGGGAATTCCCGCAAGAGCGAGCATTCTCCCGAGTTGACCTCCGCCTAACACGCCGACAGTCATTTCGTTTTGCGGGGTTTGGGATGTCGGAGTACTTTTTTTGTCTGGACTTCCCGGTATTTGCGGAGTGCAGCTCGTATCTTCGGATACTTGCCGCCAAGAATGTGCGCGGCGAGGAGGGCGGCGTTGGTGGCGCCGGCTGGTCCGATGGCAAGTGTGCCGACCGGTATTCCGGCGGGCATCTGGATGATCGAAAGGAGCGAGTCGATGCCGTGCAATGTTTTCGATAGTATTGGAACTCCGAGCACTGGGAGGATGGTTTTTGCTGCAGTCATCCCGGGTAAATGAGCCGAGCCACCCGCGCCTGCGATGATGAGTTCCAGTCCGCGCTTCTCGGCCGAGCTTGCGTACTCGAACAGTAAATCAGGTGTCCGGTGAGCCGAGACAACATGGGTTTCAAACGGGATTTTAAGCTTCTTGAGTGTTGCCGCGCAGACACTCAGCGTCTCCCAATCCGATTGAGAACCCATGATGAGACCAACAAGGGCGTGTTCTGGCATTGTTCAGAGAACGAACGTGGATATTATTTCTTTTCTTTCTGTTTTGCCTCTTCAGCGGCAGTCCATGGAGGCACGATATGGTTCATTCGTGCGTATGCGATCGATTGGCCGAGATGCTCGTGCAGATGCGTTTCGGCAGTGAGAAGGACATTGCATACCGTTGTTTCCATGCCGAACATTTTAGCTGGTTTATCGAGGTCGGCATCTGATGTGTTCATTATCGCCTGCCTGAGATTCTCAAAGGATCCTTTGAGGAACTCAACGACTTTCGGCTTTTCGGTGAGTGTTTTTTCCAGGTCGGAGCTCATATTGTCCGGTTTTTTGACGCCGATAAAGGAGGGGAACAAATAATTAGAACCGCCGATATGCACATACACTTCGCCGACCGAACGCACACCCTCCATCGGCCGCCATGAATATGTTTCCGCAGGCATGGCGTCGGCAAGGTCGACGATTTTCTTTTCCACGTCACTCAGCTGTTGTAAGAGGTCCCCTCTGATGCCGGATGGTTGTTTCGGTTCCGGTGTTGCGCCTCCTTGTCCTCTTGCCACAGAAAGGGACAGGGTGCATACAGCAGCGATCAGCAATCCTAAAAAAAATTTTTTCATAATGGTGTTCCTTATAAATGTTTATGCTGAAAAGAATTAATGAATCGTTATTTCAATCGATGGAGTTCAGTCGGTTTAGGAAATGCAAGAGAATCGTTCGCATATGCCACGACGAATTTCTGAAGCTCTTCGGTCGGCGCGGTGAGAATGACGCCATCTTCGACCCGTTCATGAGCGATCGAGACGCTGTTCTGTTTGATCATATCCCTCAACCAGTCGTTGTCGAGCATTGCGAGGCGTATAACATCTCGCTCAATCCATACTCTGGAAAATGTATGAGCGGGAATAAGGTGCAGCTTGTAAAATTCGTTCTTTGTGTCGGGCTGGTCGGGAAAGATATCGAGAAAGAGGAATTTTCCCAACCGCACCAAATGAGCCTCAAATTTCGCAGGTGAATTCTTTTCAATATGAATGAGGCTGTAGAAGTTCTCACCTTCTTTCTGGAAGATCCATGAATCCATAATGTTCTGTTCCTCTGCCCACGTGCCGAGGAGGCTGCGCTCGAAAACGAGGTCGGCGTCGGTATACAACGGGTGCAACGACCGCACACAGCCTGACATACAAGCCACAAGGCCAGCAACGACAAGAGATGCTACCCGCAATGTATAGTTCCTTTTGTACCGGAGGTTCAGTGAAGGTTCCTTCTGAGGTCCATTGATGCTGCATCAATAGTACGAAAAATTAATGAGACCGACAACAATCCACGTCATCGACTCAACCCTCGCACGAAGGAGGTATAGTTAAGATTTTTTTACAATACCGAGTTTTTTCCGGAGTATTTCGAGGCATTCCTGAGGAGATACAGCCTCAGAAATGTATTGTGTGGCACTGCCCATTCCTTCCCAAATCAGTTCATTCCTGAGTGTTGTTATAACTGGCGACCAGAATGACCCCATAATGATTATGGGTTTCGGTATCATGACACGCTTGTTCATGTATTCCCAGACCGTTGCAAGCTCAACAAGCGTGCCGGTACCTCCCTGCAGTACAATATAAGCGTCACCGAATTCAATTAATTTCATCAAGCGGTCATTAAGAGTCATTGTCGATAGAGTTTTATCAATGAAGGAATTTGCCTGGCGTCCGAAAAATTTGCACGTAATACCGATTGTTGTTCCGCCTGCTTCCGTTGCCCCGCGAGCGCTTGCTTCCATCGTTCCTCCATATCCACCATTGCAAACGACATACCCTTCTTCAGCGAGCGCTTTACCGACAGCATATGCTGTTTGGTATTCAGGATCGCCATCTTTCGGTTTGGAACTGCCGAAGATAGTAACCACAATTTTTTTTACGGGCATATAATTAGTTTGTGAATTCCCAGCTTATCCCGAAGCGAATCCTGCGGTCGGGCATCGGATAAAACGGGACGATCACGTACTGCCTGTCAGGAAGGTTTTCCCAGATAAAGTGAACGTACGCACTCCCGATATGAGCAATGAGAACAAGGTCCGATGTTCCTGCCGCATCGACATCCGGCTGAGTGCTCGGAACAAACGCTAATGCCTGCGGATTATATTCCATACCGCGGTAAGAGCTTATGATCCGGCCGTGAATCCCCACCTTCAAATCGAGATGTCCCGTAAACAATTTATCCCAGAAATATATTCCACCCGCCCCGCTCCATTTTGGGAACGATGACCGGTACCCCTGGTCAGTTTTTGTCTCAAGGTATTGTAATTCCCCTTCTACATACCAGCTTCCGACGTGGATTTTTGTTGTAGATGTCCAGCCTTGCAAAGTCAGGTTGCTCTCCGGTGTAAATGCCAATGTCGGAAACGGATACTTATGTTGAGTGGGAACGATATCGATTGCATCAAAAATGTTCCGATGGAAGAACGTTATCTCGAAAAGAACTGATTGGTCTGACAGAAGGCGCATCCCCGCTTCAAGAAGATGATGCCGTTCGGGCGGGAAATCAGCAAGCGTGGCAGAGACAGTACTGTCTCTCCAGTATAATTCCTGCATGGTCGGAAAGCGGAACGAACGGGAATACCCTCCGAAAAATTCCAGATATGGGATTGGTGTGATAGTCCCATCGCTTCCGTATGATAATGGCGACTGAGCAAGGTAGTGATCGGCACGGCCGTAGACAGACACTTTGATGTTTTCTGTCGGAAGAATATCGGTTTTTGCGAAGACGTTGGATGCTGTGTGGAGGTGCTCACCAGTTGCAGGACTGGCAATGACGCCTCTCGACTCTAAGTTGCCGCCAAGATTCAAGCGCTGTCTGCCGACCGACAATTCCTGAGAAAGCCGCACGCCGAACCATTGCGACCGGTCATCCTGTTTGACAGTGATGCCGTTTGATCCCGGACGGTTTTCCTCATCACGGTATTCCCTAAAATTCGTCGAATGGAAAAAAGTGATAGAAGAAATCACGGTCGAGTCAGAAAGAAATTTCCCGGCGGAGCCAAGCTGGAGGTCATGCCGCGTGATCTTTTCATACGAATCGGTGTTTCTTAATTGCGCAAGGAATCGGTCAAATCGGTTTTCGTACGGGGTTGTCGTGTCGACTCCGCCGTTGAGTCCGACCTGTGTTTGATTATAATTTTCCGAAAAATAGACGTTAAATTTGCCGGATATATTGTACCGGAGTTTTATCCTTGCGTTCCAGGAATCGTCATTGCTGTTTGGAAATTTGCCGGTCAGCGTTTGATGCTGAAAGCCCGCAGTAACGTTCAGGCCGCGGATTACGTCCTGGCTGACAAGACCGTCGATGAAGCCGTAGTCGTATGCAGATTCGCTGTACCGGATGCGGGAATAGGGCCGAAGTGCTTTCTTGCTTTTGCTGACAAAATTAACTGCACCCCCGGTACTGTTGAGGGCGTAGAGAAATGCCTGTGTGCCGGTAATGATTTCGGCGTGTTCGATATTTTCGGTCGGGTAAAGGTTCGGATTGAATATTCCCGTTAACGGGTCGTTGAGTAGAATGCCGTCACTCATAAAGGCGATACCTCTGCCGTCAATACCCCGCATCGTTATTCCATCGAGTTGCCCCGCGCTTCCCAGGTCCCGGATGAATATGCCGGGAGTCATCTGTAACAGATCGCCCGAATTGGTGTAGTCGATAAAATTGATTGCTGAATCAGTAATAATGTGAGAAACAGACATCGAGCGGTCGAGAGAGCCGACAAGTGGAATCGGTAGTGTGTATGCGCGAAGCGAATCCAACCGCTGATATTGGGTTGTGTCGGTCCGCGTAGAGTCAGCCGGGACAGTTTGTGCGTTCAAACATTGTGCAAGGCAAAACAGTGCAATTATTCCTGCGATTTTTGGACGCACAATATCTGTAAGCGACATAATGGGTTCAAAAATATAGAGAAATGAGGGAAGAGAAGCAAAAACCTTTATTCAGCCTCCGGTTGAAAATGCGGCGGTGTGATAAAGACCTGATATTTTTTTCTCAAAGTCTCTGCAGATTTACGGGCTGACTCTTGTGAAGAGAATAATCCGTACACCGATGAACCGCTTCCCGATAATTGCGCAAAGTCTGCTCCGGCGAGATACAGGGCTTGCTTCGTTTCTGCTACTGTTTTATGTTCGCGCAGAACGAGCGGTTCGAAATCATTCTGGATGAGATTCATTAACATCCGCGGTGTCTGGATATGTTCAATAAGTATTTGTTTCAGGGAGGGTTTATCTGAGGCTTGGATTTTTTTCAGCTGAATATTTTTGTACGCCCACTCAGTTGAAATGTGAATGTTAGGGTAGACTGCGACAATCCAATACGGCACATCACAACTGAAATACTCAAGAATATCGCCGCGCCCTGTAGCATAAGCAGTGCCGTTGTTGAGAAAATATGGAACATCCGACCCGAGCTGTAACGTAAGGGAATGAAGGTCGGGTTTAGATATCCTCCAAAACTTACATAACGCCAGGAATGTTGAGGCTGCGTCAGAACTTCCGCCGCCCAGTCCCGCTCCGATTGGAATGTTCTTCTCCAGCAGAATTCTCGCCCCCTTTCGTATCCCGTATGTCCGTTGCAGCAGGCGCGCGGCGCGGAGGCAAAGGTTGTTTTCATCATTTAAGATATCCGAAAGATTAGTCGTGCAGGAAATATCTGGCGACTCCTCAAACGTAATTTCATCAAAAACGTTAATGCGGTGAAAAACCGTTTCTATTTCGTGATAGCCATCATCTCGTTTGCCGACAATCCGCAATCCGAGATTTATTTTTGCATAAGCACGTATCATCATGGTTGAAATGATTGTATCCTTAATTTTCGTATTTGAACATTCCGTCGTGAAAAAATACGGTTATTTCACGCGGGATGCAAAGTGTATAAATGACAGTATTCCTTTCCGGGCAGGAACACCATTGCACGTCATGGGGATTTTTCTTACTTTTCTTCATAATGTTATCCAAAGCAGGCAAAGTTTTTGCGATTGGTGAAAACCTGATGAATATTCCCTTGTTCTACGGCGTAGATATTAAATCTCTTCTCTTGATTACTGTGCTTCTTTGTTTGGGGGGGTGCATAGAGGATGTCCAGGAACCTCCCCGTGAGCTCAACGTCAGGGGGGCTGTTGTTGCAGTCGTGAGTCCGGACACAGTACAGGTTAATGTACCTTTCAGGGTCCAGGTGAGTTTTCTTACGGTGTGCAACGGAACATTTACGACGATTTCGCAGGGCGGTTCAGACAGCACTGTGACCCTGTCTCCGATTATTCATGTCATCGCCAGCAACACATGTGTCGGAGGAGGGACGGCTGAGACAGAGACAACGACCGTGGTCTATCACACTACAGGAACCTATCAGCTGATGGCGCTTGGTTCTAATATTGAATTGAGTAAAACTGTCCATGTGGTTTCCACAGTTACCCCAGGCCAGGATTTTACACTTCACTATTTTTTCGTTGACCATCAAGGGCTGCCGAAAATCAATTTCTATTCCTTTTTTTACTTTGCCGATCATATGCCTGTAGATTCTCTCCAGATACAATCAGATAGCAGCGGTTTTTGGGATATGACCTTCAGCGGTACAACGCCGCGGATGAGGTATATTATTGATGATCTTTCGTTTCAGGCGGTTCGCGGAGTCAAAGAGGATGGCGTGATTCTTTATCAATGAACCGAATGATAAAAAACATCCGTATTGCAGATGTCAGGATTGGTGGAGGCAACCGTATTGTTCTCATTGCGGGTCCATGTATTATCGAAGACCGGGAAATGGCGCTAAAAACTGCAGCACGCATTCGCGTGATAACCAAAAAGTATCGCCTCCCTTTTATTTTCAAATCTTCTTTTAAAAAAGCGAACCGGACAAGCGGGTCATCGTTTATGGGACTTGGCATGGACGAATCTCTTCAGATTCTAGCGGATGTGAAAAAAGAGTTCGGTGTTCCGATTCTTACGGATATTCATTCCGAATCGGATGCCGGTCCTGCTTCCGAAGTTGCCGATGTCCTGCAGATACCGGCATTTCTTTGCCGGCAGACGGAACTTCTGCATGCCGCCGGACGTACAGGGAAAGTAGTGAATATTAAAAAAGGACAGTTTATGGCGCCGGAGGATATGCAACATCAGGCGCGCAAGGTCGAGATGACAGGTAACAAAAAGGTTCTGTTGACGGAACGGGGAGCAACATTCGGCTATCATAATCTCGTGGTTGATATGCGTTCGCTTGCGGTCATGAGAACGCTGGGTTATCCGGTTATCCTCGACGCAACCCACTCGGTTCAGTTACCGGGTGGAGAAAAAAATAAGACCGGAGGTCAACCGCAGTTTATTTTTCCAATCGCGCGCGCAGGTGTTGCAGTTGGGATCGATGGACTGTTTGTTGAGACCCATCCCGACCCGAAACGCGCCAGGAGTGATGCTTCGAGTCAGCTGAAATTGGACCTGCTGGAAGAGCTTGTACGTCAAATTGTTCCTCTGGACATTCTCGTTAAAGAAAAGATCGCGGTGTAACTTTCCGACATGAAAAAAAAGATTGGCAACATTAAAATGGTGATGATGGATGTCGACGGCGTGCTTTCCGACGGGAGGATTATTTATGATGCTCATGGAGTAGAATATAAAATCTTCGATGCTCATGATGGATATGGTATTGCGAGGGCTCGAGAAAAAGGATTGTTGTTGGCGCTGATTTCCGGACGAACATCGGAGATTGTGACTGTGCGTGCACGTGAGCTGGAGATCTCTGAAGTTCATCAGGGCGCCGACGACAAAGTCGCCGTGTTCGAACGCCTGAAAAAAAAATACAATCTTTCTAGCAAGCAGTGTTGTTATATCGGCGATGATGAATTCGACCTGCCACTTCTCGAGAAGGTGGGATTAAGTGCAGCACCGTGCGATGCTATAGAGAGCGTGCGCAAAAGGGTCGATTATGTGACAGAGGCGACAGGAGGACGCGGGGCTGTCCGGGAGGTTCTCGATATGATTTTACGCGCTCGAAAGCAGACCTGAATGAACAATGTTGGCATTCATAACGGTGAGTACCCTCGACCTCTCTCTGTTCGTGAACGGGACTGGATCGAATGGATTCTTCCTGCCGACCGCCCAGGATATAAATCTTACCGGGGCATCATTTCGACGATGATGGTGATCGGCGAAGGAAGACGTGGTAAGGGAGAGATTATTCTTGGACCTGAAGGCGATGTGCCTGACTTCGACGAGCCGCTTTCGCCTGTCTTTTCGTACGGCGCCATTGAAACGAATTCTGGAACGATCTCTATCACCTTACGAGAGGTTCTCCACGATCAGGTTTCCGTCGAAATTGTAAGTCACCGTTCTGATAATATTCCTGAAGAATTTGAAGAGCTGCGGCGCTGGACCTATTCCTTGTGGAGCCCCGGCCGTGTGTGTCCTCAATGTAAACATAATGTCCGGGAAGTTATCATGCATACCGTTGTTACCGGCAGTAGTTTATATGTCCTTGCCCTCTGTACCGCAGATAGGCGTCTGTGGGTCAACGATCAATCCTCAGGGATTAACCGACTCATCCCCTCGACAAATTTTTATAATGAATTGATGCTTCATAAGAACATTCGTGACCCGAAGATCGCGCTCGATGCAAAACGATTATTTACTGAATGTTCGAGCTATTCTGACGAGGACCTGACGTATGCGTTTCTCACCTATAACAACATTAAAACCAAAGTTCATATTGATGGCAGGTTGGAAATTCATAAAAAATCACCACGGCGGTTCTCCGGTAAGGTCCTAAAATTGTTGCATATTCATAAATAATATGGATTCAAGATCTGCTGAAAAAAAAGGGAGAGAAGTAATCCGGATTGAAGCAGAAGCTGTTGCCATGCTCGAGCAACGCATCGGCGCAAGCTTTTCCCGGACTGTTGAATTGATGCTCAATTGCAAAGGAAGGGTTGTTGTCACGGGCATGGGGAAATCCGGCATCATCGCGCGGAAAATTGTCGCGACATTAAACTCGACCGGTACTCCATCGCTGTTTTTGCATTCTTCAGATGCTGTGCACGGCGACCTTGGTATGGTAAGAAAAGATGACGTCATCGTGTGTATCTCAAAAAGCGGAAGTACGTCGGAATTGCATAACCTGCTGCCGATGTTTAAGCGGATTGGGGTACCGATAATTTCTCTCGTCGGGAACGCGAATTCCAAACTGGCGGACCTTTCGGACGTTGTTCTCGACGTCAGTGTTCGGGAGGAGGCTTGTCCGCACGACCTTGCCCCAACAGCCTCAACGACGGCGACGCTTGCTCTCGGCGACGCCCTGGCAATGGCGTTGCTCGAGCAGCGCAATTTCACAGCCGAGGAATTTGCAATGTATCATCCCGGGGGTAACCTCGGAAAGCGGCTCCTGCTGAAGGTTGAAGAAATGATGGTCAGGGGGGACGCTGTTCCGAAAGTGAAGGGGGATATTCATATTCGCGACGCAATTCTGGAAATGACGTCAAAGCGTCTCGGGGCGACATGCGTGGTGGATGAACAGGGAAAACTGACAGGGATCATTACCGATGGCGACCTGAGAAGAATCTTACAGAAAACGACAGACGTCACGAATATTACCGCGGGAATGGTCATGACAAAACATCCGAAAACCATTGGCGGAGATATGCTTGCAGCGGTTGCATTGCAGGAAATGGAGGCACACAATATCACCCAGCTGGTTGTCGTTGACAGCTCACACCGTCCGGTCGGTGTTGTGCATCTTCATGAACTTGTCAAAGCAGGCCTGGGAGATAGTCAATAGTGATGGAGTGTTCCGTATGCCGCGCAGGGTCGTTTCGAAAAAGAATATTTGGCTTCGCTCTGGTCATTATTTGCTCCTTTGTAGTTTTTGCTTGTGAGGAAAAAATTAAACCTTCGATTGCGTCTTCAGGAATCGGTGGCGAAGGGCCGTCCCAGGAGAGCTGGGATGCGAAAATAACCTTTTCAGATTCCGGAAGAATCACCGGAATCCTCCGTGCGGGCCACATTGCCATGTACCCCGAGAAACGATACACACAGCTTGATTCGGATATTGTCGTCGATTTTTTTGACGAACATGAACATCATACCTCCATTCTTACTGCCCTGCGGGGAAAAGTAGATGACGGAACTCATGACTTCGAAGCTCATGGGAACGTCGTTGTGGTTTCCGACAGCGGCTCAACCTTGAAAACCGAAGACCTCTACTGGATCAACCTCGCCAGAAGAATTCATACTCCTTCGTATGTCGAAATTACTTCACCGACGGAAATAATTCAGGGACATGGCTTTGAGTCCGACCAGGGCTTGAAACATTATACGATTTTTAAAGTGACCGGACAGGCGAAGACCAAAGAATGATGGGTCATGAGGTTTCACGGGCATTACTGTATTCGTTTTTCGTGATCATAGCTTTTGCCGGAGTCTCTTCCTCAGCCATTGCTCAGCAATCGGATAAAATTATTTTCCTCAATCATGCAGACAGTCTCGTCGGGGCGCAAATTGACACTGAACAGGTCAAACAGTTTATCGGTCATGTTAAACTCAGTCAGGGAAACGTCGTTGTGACATGTCAGAAAGCAGTCCAATACGTGAAGAGCAATAAAGTGGAATTGGAAGGGGATGTCGTGGTACATGATGACAGCGTTAGCATTGTGAGCAATCGTGGAATCTATTATGCAGGCACAAAAGTGGCGGAGGCATACGATCATGTTATTCTGGAAGACAAAACAACCCGCATCCATGCGGATTATGGGCGATACGGGTTTGCGATGAAGCAGGCGTACTTCAGCACGAATGTTTCTGTCGAAGATTCAGCGTCGACGCTCACTTCGGACGAGCTGATGTATTATCGGAATGAAGAGAAATCGATCGCAACGATGGACGTAAAGATTATCAACAAGGATTCCAGCGTCACTATCCTCGGTAATCATTTCGAGAATTTCAGGAAGAGCAACTACAGTATTATGACTGAATCGCCGAAACTCATTCAGATCGAAAAAAACGCCGATGGTAAACGTGATACATTGACCGTTACAAGCCAGAAGATGGAATCGTATCAGGATTCGCTCGAGCGGCTTATCGCGACGGGCGATGTAGTGCTTGTACGGGAAGGGTTTGCCGCTGCCGGCGGTTCCAGCATATTCTATACCTCGCTGGACAGTATCGAGTTGCGAAAAAAACCGATCGTCTGGTATATCCCCGGCAAGCATGATGAAAATCAGGTAACGGGCGATTCCATTTTTATGAAATTAAAGAAAAGGAAGCTGGAGACGGTTTATGTGATGGGAAGCGCTTTTGCCATATCGCGGAGCGATTCAGCGTACGCCGGCAGATTCAACCAGCTCACCGGGCAGGAGATCGTCATGAATTTTGCGGAGAGTAAAGTTCGACGCATCGACGTCGACAAAACTGCCACGAGCCTGTATTATCTTTTTGACGGAACAACACCAAACGGCATGAATAAAACATCTGGCGACCACATTACGTTTTTTTTTCGCGAGGGGAAAATAGACAAACTAAAAGTTGTGGGTGGAGTCGAAGGTCAATATTATCCCGAAAAAATGATTTACCATCGGGAAACTGAATACAATCTCCCGGGGTTCAACTGGCAGGAACAACGACCCGGAAGCAAAAGGTAACAGATTGGACATGTCGAGCTCAAACAACCAATCCATAAAGGATATGCAACCTACGATCGATAAACTTCATTCCGAAGGACTCTGCAAACGGTATAAACAGCGCCTTGTCGTTAATAACGTCAGCATCGAAGTTAAACAGGGAGAAGTAGTAGGTCTGCTGGGACCGAACGGCGCTGGGAAAACAACGACATTCTACATGATCGTCGGAATGATCAAGCCGACGGATGGAAAAGTGTATTTGAACGGCAGTAATGTTTCCCGCCAACCGATGTACAAACGAGCGCGCATGGGCATCGGATATCTGCCGCAGGAACCGTCAATCTTCCGAAAATTATCGGTTCGGGAAAACATTCTTGCTATCCTTGAATTACGGGGCTTGCCGAAACAGGAACGAGAAGTCCAATGTCAACAACTGATGGAGGATTTCGGAATTACGCATCTTACAAAGAGTAAAGGGTATATGCTTTCAGGAGGCGAGCGGCGGCGGACCGAGATTGCCCGGGCGTTGGCGACTCAGCCAAAATTCATGCTGCTGGACGAGCCGTTCGCGGGCATCGATCCGATTGCCGTCGAAGATATCATGCGCATCGTTCACGACCTAAAGAACCGCGGCATCGGGGTACTTGTCACCGACCATAATGTTCACGAGACCCTTTCCATCACTGACCGGTCTTATCTTTTGTTCGAAGGAAAAATCCTCAAATCGGGTTCAGCCGAATTTCTTGCCAACGACCCTGAAGCCCGCAGGCTGTATCTCGGTGAAAAGTTCAAGCTCGACAGGTACGATTAAAATATTCACTGCGAGTTTAGGCTATTTCCACCCCATCCGCTCCCGAAGTGAAGTAATCTGCGCAACGTGATGACGTCCGTGCCATGAGTAAAGATGGAGCAGGTTGTCGATTTTCATGACACCATGCTCTGGATGAAGTAAGGGTCTGGCAAATGCTTCCGGCGGTAGTGACTCCAAAAGCATCACCCATCGTTTGTGGAGGGATTCCAGCAAAAGCAGGGAAGTTTCAATGGGAGCCATTCGCGCATCGTATAATTCCGCCCAGAGGTTTTCCCGATACGCTTTAATTGCAGGCTTATCTTCTGTTAGTGCGAGCTTCATGCGGATGTACGCGTTGAGGTGGCTGTCGGGAAGGTGATGCACAACCTGCTTTACTGTCCATCCGCCTTCCCGGTATGGTGTATCAAGCTGGCTGGGAGAGAGCCCGTGAATTGCCTGGCGAAGTTTTGCAGGAGCTTCTGAAATATTCCGGATGAATTCTTTCCGCTCGCCGTCGGCGATTGTATCCTGCGATTGGTATTTTCCAATTGGGTAACGAAGATTGGTCATAATTGTTCCCTTAAAGGATAGATCTGTATAACAGTGTACACAATCCTGATGTCATCTGCAAAAAACAAAATATTGTTATTGGGAATATCGGGTTGTGAGCTGTTTAATAACTTGCTGAGCGAAATATTCACCTAACAGTCTGTGACCCTCCTCATTTAAATGACCATCAAATCGGAAGTAGAGGTCTTGTTCTCTCTTAGCATACTCATCACTCAAAACCGGAAGGGTTTTTATCCAGAGGAATTGCTGCAATTCAGCAAAACGCGAGAATTCTTTATCGACAAGTTCGACATCTACGTTATCGGGATGCTGATGCCGGGCTTTGACAATGACCTGAAACAGTTGCGGTACCGACAGCACAATGAGGTGAACGTTTTGCGACCGGCAATACTTTGCTGCCGTCGTGAACAACGACTCTGTGATTGCAATTTGGTGAAGAAGCTTCTCCGGTTCCGGTGTCGTAAAATACGTGGCTCGTTCCGTCATGAGGTATAGTTTTGAGTACAAATAGTCGTTCGATATCAGTAAGCGCTTTGCCAGGGTAGCGACCTGAAGCCCCGAACTTTTGTCCTGCTGACTTCGTGTTACCAGGGAGTCCTGTCTGCGGATTTCCATCGCAGTCACCGAATCGCTGGATGAGATTGGCATATTTGTCACGAGGTCATTCGGTAAAAATGCAATGACAACTACATCGGGTGAATACTCAGGCATAAGCTGCCCGAGATAAACAACCTCCTGTCGTGTATCGTATCCTGAAACTCCTGCTTTTACAACCTCAATATTATGGAGTTGTTTTTCAACAGCCTGTTCGAAAATGACGGGCCATGTTTTGATATAATCAACTCCGGTTCCCCAGGTGAAAGAATCTCCCAATAACAAAATACGACAAACATTCGCCGGTTTTGGTACAGGATGTTGAGCTTCATCGCGCATTCCTTCTTCGTTGACAACGTATTCTGTCGAATATTCCGGCGATGTTACTGTCACACGCGCGCTTGGCTGATTTCGATGTCCGAGAATATTGTCCAGTTTTCCGAGAGTCATGCCGTTTTTTCCCCGGATTAACGTTTCATGCGGAAAGAAGAATCGCACGATAATCTCGAGTGTAAACAATAAAAGAATTCCGATGGTGATAATGCTGAAGATTTCTCTGACTGAGGTGACAAATGCTGATTGGCGTGCCATCAGGTCACGTGCAATCCCATATACACATTGCGTTGCCGGGGAAGGTCATTTAATCAACAGCATTTTTCTAACCAGTGACATACCATTCACATTCAAGCGATAGTAATATGCACCTCCCGGAAAACGGTCTCCGGCAAACTTAATTGAGTGCATTCCCGGTTGTTCATAACCGCTCACCGGATGCAGGATTTCCTGCCCGAGAACATTGAATATTGTCAACGAAACCGTCCCGGCGTGAACCAAAGAATACGATATTGTTGTCGACGGATTGAAGGGGTTCGGATAATTTTGCTCAAGCGAAAATTTAAATGGCAATTGAAGGGGAGAATGGTTGTCGACATTTGTGACATCAAGAGGACTTGTCCAGACTCCTCCACCATAGCAGCCTGCGAACAGCATGTGATTTGCAGCGAGCAGTGATGAAACAGTGAGAGTGGAAGGAAAGCCGGTATTAAAAGCTTCCCAATGGGAGCCGTTGTCAAACGACTTGAATACTCCTATCGTTGTTCCTACATAAATTGTGTTGCTGTCAATTGCAAAGGATTGAGCGTTATAATTATTGTTTGCGGGTAACCCCGAATCAGATTCTAACCATTCATCCCCGTTGTTTGTTGAGATGTAAATGCCGGCGTAGCTTGTGCCTGCGTAAAGGACGCTATGGTTTTTTGCAAGGGAAAGGATATCACGATACACTCCGGGTTGGTACGGGTCTGTTGGTAAGCCTGTGCTTGCCTGAAGCCATGTTTCACCTCTGTCCAGTGAACGCCAGACGCCTCCGGAGTTATTAAAGGAGGCGGCAAGTATGGTATCTCCATCGATGGAAAAAGCATCAATATATGTCGAAGCAATTGTGCCTGTGCTCGCCTGTCCCCAGTGAAGTCCGCTATCCGTAGAACGGAGTACACCATATCCGTTGGTTCCGCAGAACACCGTATCGCCGACTGTGCTCAACGCATTTACAATAGAGTTGGGTAACCCAGATGTGCCTCCAACCCAGGTTGCTCCGTGATCATTGGAAAGAAAAACACCACCTGTGGAGCCATAATTTGTGGCAACGATGATATTTTTTCCACTCGTTGCAATCGAATATGCTTCAGCTCCTGGAGAGAGGTTTAAACTGATATCCTCCCATGATAAGCCGCTGTTCGTTGTGCGATAAACACCGTTGCTCCCTGAAGCCAGAAGCTCGTTGGGCTCCGACGCGAGATCCCGGATCAATCCGCCGAGAACACCTTGGTTTGTAGCTTCCCAAATGATCCCCTTATTTGATGATTTGTAAATTCCTTTTGCATATGATCCTGCAAGAATATTATTTCCCGAGGCAATAAGATGTCGGACGTTGGTGCCGGGAAGGCCGCTGTCCGACTCATCCCAGTGAGTACCAAAGTCGGACGAGCGATACAGATTACCAGAAATCGAACCTGCAAATA
Organism: uncultured Chlorobiaceae bacterium; assembly: GCA_964484465.1. GTDB lineage: Bacteria > Bacteroidota > Ignavibacteria > UBA10030 > SZUA-254 > CAZAFL01. The sequence continues at coordinate 73,429 of CAZAFL010000008.1, read as the reverse complement.
CATATCCTCCGCCGGATGTCAGAGAAAGAATGTAGCCATCAGTGAGTCCGCTGTTTTCAGGCAGCCAGGTCGCACCTCTGTCCGTTGATGCATATACACCGAAACCGTGTGTACTGGCGAGAAGAACCGAATCAACCGAAATAACAGAATACACAATTGCTGAAGGCAATCCGTTATTATTTGCTTTCCATGAAAGTCCATCGTCAGTCGAAATATACACCCCTCGATCACATGCGGCAATGATTACTGAATCCATTGAAATAAAGCTGTAGGGATTTGTGTAAATCGGTAAACCTGCATTTGCTTCCGACCAGGTATCCCCATTATCTGTGCTTCTGTACATTCCTAATCCGGTTCCGGCGAGAATCGTTGCGCCTCTGGCAAAAAGGCTTCTAATAAATGCGATGCTGTCGAGGCGTGATGCAACATCAATCCAATGTACACCATTGTCTGTTGTTTTAAATACACCGTCATAGTTAGTCCCTGCAATGACTGTCGAATCATTTGCAGCGACCGATTCTATTTCCAGCGTCGGCAGGTTCAACCCGATAGAGGTCCAATGATCGCCGTTATCGGTGCTTCTGAAGACGCCGTTACCGTAAATACCGGCATACAGGGATGATTGAGTTGAAGCAAAGGCATTGACTATTCCGCATTCAACACCACGTTGAATCCATTGCGCATCGGAAGATGAGACCGCGCATAGCACCATAATGAAAGTGCAAAAAACCAACCCTATTAATATTCTTGCGCCCGGCATAGTATTTGGAATTTTGATTATATGCATACTTTGCCGCTATTGGGATTGAGAACCAGCACTTACGAGCCTTCAACAATTTGTCTTGCACATCGTGGAATCAGTTCGGAGCCCGGGCAAGGGTTTTCTTAATGCGGTATTTCTCGATAAGTCTGCCGATACCTATCCCGGTACTCGCGCTTGCAGCCATGATCGTGATAACAATGACAAGTCGTGCCGGTTTCCCGATCATATCGGCGGCGGGTATCACGGAGACCATCACCGAAATTATTACCTGAAAAATATCAAGAGCGATCGAGGTAGGTTTGTTCATTGTGAATTTCAAATAATGTGAGGTGTTCTGATTATTAGAATGTCCGAACCGTTGCTTAAAGACGTTCAAACTAAAAGCTCATGAGCGCGTAACCTTTATTTTGGAACTCCATCAAAACGATGAGCGCGTCACTTGCTATTGTTACATCCGGCGTGATGGATTTTGGGTCGATATTCTCCGCGGCAAGGTTCTGTCCGCACGCAAAAAGTTTTACCCCCATTCGTTTCATTTTTGAAAGAACGATAAGGTTAGGATTGCTCACGCCGAATTTTGCTTTATACTGTTCATCGGTGAGAATACCGTCCAGGGCGGCGCCGTGGAAGATTATGGCAAACTGGACATTTTGGGTTGGCGTACCGGATACTTTGAACGCATTAAGCTCGGATCCTGCCATATTAATTGCCGGTATAAGCTGTGAAGGTTCTTTCGGCATTCCGGTGGCGTCGAAGATAGCACGATAAAGGTGATTCTTTGCCGGAAGAACTGCAGCATTAGGGATGACAATGTAGCCGTCTGCCTCAGGGATTGCAGGAGAGCTCGGCGACCCCCATTGCGCTGATCCACTCGTAATACTGATAACGAAAAGAACTAAAAGCTTTCTCATAGACCCTCCAGAATAAGTGATTCAATAGATGGAGGGAATCTACAGAGAAAAGAGAAAAGTGTCAAACAGTTACAGGAATAATTTTTCTGCCAACTCTTTGGGTGAATTGTCCAAAGAGTCAGCGAAAAGCAGTTATTCGTACCTCAACGATTCAACCGGGTCAACCGAAGCTGCGCGCCGGGCAGGGAAAAATCCGGCGAGAAAACCAATCAAGGCAAGTATACCTGTTGTCAGCAGCATGATTGCAGGTGAGAGTATCGGCCTGCCGAGAAATTGCATTGGCCCATCTTCTGCGGGGAACATCCGAATGACAGAAACCACTCCATAGGAAAATAGCAGCCCTGTCACTCCACCGATGAACGCCAGTAGGAGAGCTTCAAAGATGAATTGAGAGAGAATGTAACTCCGCTTTGCGCCAACGGCAATCTTGATGCCGATTTCTCGGGTACGTTCTTTTACGACAATATACATGACATTTGCGACGCCCACACCCGCAATCACTAGGGTTAATAACCCTACAGAGCCGAGAAAAAGCGTAATTCCGAAAGAAACTTTTCGGTTGATCTTTTCATCTTCGATGAAGTCCCAGATGCCAAGTGTTCGTTCGTCGGAAGGATCGAACCGGTATTTTCTCCCGAGGACACTGTAAAGTTCGGACTTAATGGTTTTCTGTCGCTCCGGGTCGTCGGGATGGATGAGAATCGAGTTCACATACTTGTTTCCATACATAGTACGGAATGTGGTGTAAGGAATGATTGCCCGGCGTGTATCGGGGCCATTGTTCATGGAGGTTTGCATTTTTTTGGGCATAATGCCGACGACAGTAAACGGCAGGCCATCGAGAGTCATTGTTTTTCCGATTGGGTCAACTTCACCGAAGAGGTCTTTGGCAATCTCCACACCGAGAAACAAAACGCGCCGTTGTTCAATAATATCTGCATCGTCGAGGAATCTGCCGCCGCCGCCGGGATACATGCGCCGCATTTCCTCGAAACCGGGATTCACGCCTTCGCATTCCGTTGTCGCCGAAGCTTTCTGATACACCAGGGTTACAGTGTTCCGATATTGCGGGCTGATCATATCGATGCCGTCGACCGTTCTTTTGATAAGGTCGACATCGTCTTCCGTCATCCGAATGCGTCGGCCTTTTTGCAATCCTTCAAAGAGCTTTGTCGTCTCTCCCCCATAGATGATCATGATGCGATTCCCGGCATTCATCTCGCCGAGAAGGATACGGTCGCCTAATCCCGCCCCGAATGCCAGGAGGAGAACTACTGAAAGCGTCCCCCAGGTAATTGCGATAAGTGTGAGGATTGCCCGCATGCGGTGCGCTTTGAGATCGTAGAAAAATTCTTTGAGAAGCTGAATCCACATGATATTATCTCAGGCAATCGACGACATTGAGATTTGCCGCGCGTCTGGCAGGCATCAAACCGGCGGCAAGCCCGATAGTTGAGAGGACGAACACCGTTGCTGCCACCACTTCCCACGACATTTTCGGTGTCCCGATAAATTCTTTAATAGGAATGAATTGTAACAGCTGAATTATTCCCAGCGCTATGCCAAACCCGATCACCGAGCCGATGCCGATGATGAAAACAGTTTCCGTGAAAAATTGCAGCATGATCGTTGATTTCTTCGCTCCGACCGCCCGCTTGATGCCGATTTCCCGGAATCGTTCCTGCACGACAATGAACATAATGTTCGCCACACCGATCCCTGCAACCCCGAGGGTGAAACTGCCGATAAGCCCCAGGAACATATTGAACGCAAGGAAAAAGTAAAAAAGAAATTTATCAAATTGGGTCGTATCCCAGATCCATACGGCATCTTTATCAGAGGCATCGAACTTATATTTTTTCCCCAAAACTTCCCGCACTTGTTCGGAAAGCGATTCCGATTCCCGTGGATCTTTCGGTGTATAGAGGATATTATGAACATGAATATCCCCATAGATCGACGAAAACGTGGTTGCCGGAATGAAGATGCGGTTGGCATCCCGGGAATTGTATGAGGAGTTCTGCGTCTTCTTTTCCATTACACCGATGACGAGAAACGGCACTCCTCCAACGTCGATTAATTTTCCGACGGCCTCAGATTCGCCGAACAGAATCTCTTTCACCTTATCTCCGATGACTGCAACTCGTCGCCGGTCTTCCTCATCCGGGGAATTGATAAAACGTCCTCCAGTTGCTGGAATGACATTTCGGATCTCACTGTAAATTGGATAACAACCGGTGATCAGTGGATTCATAGCATTGATACCGACCCGTACAGGAGTTTCCCGCCTGCTGTACTCCGGTGTTACGACCTTGAGGCCCGGAATTTGTGTGGCGAGCAGAGTTACATCCTCTTCGACGAAACTGATTGGCCTTCCGGTTCCAAATCCCTGAAACGCTTTTGTCGTTTTTCCGGGGAACATGATTGCAATCCGTTCGCCTATCCCATGCATGTTTTGAGCCAGCTGCTGTTTGAACCCTACGCCGAATGCGATAAGCACGATTATCGCTACAGTTCCCCAGATAATGCCGAAGGTGGTGAGAAATGCCCGCAGCTTTTGGGCCCTGAGGTCGGCGGTAAATTCAGAAATTGTAGTTCGTAAATGTCTCACAGGTGTAGAATCAGAAACGGCTAATCAAATCGAATTTTTACTCAATTTTCTTGACAGGCTTTTCGTAAAGAGAATCTCCTTCGGCGAGGTTTGAGACGACTTCAACGTTGATGGCGTCGCTTAATCCGGTTTTAATGCATCTCTCCTGGTCTTTTCCATTTGCAAGCGCGAATTTCACGAACGAAGAATCATTTCTGAATGTAACAACTCTTTCGGGAACCGTCAGCACGTTATCTTTTCTCTTGATGACGATATTTGCATTTGCCGAATAACCTGCACGAAGCGTTGCTTTGTTTGCTTTCGGTATCAGGATTTCGATCGGGAAGACGGTCGCGTTCTCTTTTTTTTCAGCTTTCAGTGAGATCTTCGTTAGGACGCCTTTCACTGTATCGTTCGGCAACGCTCCGACCTTTAATATTGTTTCCATCCCTTCTTTCAGTTTACCGACGTCTATCTCGTCCACAGTTCCCTTAAAAATCAATCGCTCCATGTTTGCCATTTTCATCAATACCGTCCCTTCCTGATAGGAGGTGAGGGGAGTCACCGGGTCCCCTACTTCAACCGCTTTGCTTAGCACGAACCCGTCGATCGGAGCTTTAACGATCGATTCGATTTCAGTATTATCGATCTTCACTTTTCCGCTTTCCATCAATGCGAGATGTTCATTTGCGATTTTTAACTTTAACTCCCCTTCCTGATATTGCCTTCGGAAATCATCATATTCCTTGTCTGAAATAAGCTGTTTCTTCAAAAGAGATTCCTGCCGCACTTTTTCCTTGTTCAAATTATCGAGGTCGTTTTGCGCAAGCTGCACTTGTCGTTTGGCGTCTGCGAGTTCAAGAGGTGTGGGGTCGGGTTTAACTTCCATGAGAGGTTGACCTGCCTTAACGTATGTTCCGGCATCGGCGTAAATTTTTTTAACGACACCAGAAACCTTAGATTTAATGGAAATTTCGTTTTCCGGTTCTATTGTCCCTACCGCAAGCGCTTTGTCTATGATAGTCCCACGCTGAACTTTAACTTTTAATAATGCTCCATCGGTTGAATTCTTATTACCGCCAAAAATCAGAAAACCACCGACTGCCAGTGCGACGGCAACGCCGGACGAAACGATAATTTTTACTTTCATGGTCATACCCTTCATTGGCTGAAGTGAACGGACAAGGATGTTTACCTGGCTGATTCTGGTACGGTATCAGATAGTGAATGTTTCATAACGAAACATTCACATTAATCCGGGAAGTATTATCCTCTACGTTAGACTACAGCAGGGAGAAAAAGGTTGCAGTGGAAATTAGAAAAGGAGGACTAATTCAACGGAATGCGGCTGTGGGTTTACAATGCTTAAAATCTCAATACTCTTGAAACTACTACGAGGCTTACTTTCATTCTTCATCAATTATTGCTTCTGCTTCAATTTCAACGAGCATATCTGGATTGATAAGGCGGCTGACTTCCACCATGGTTGTTGCAGGCATGATTTCCTTAAAGAATTCGCCGTGGGCTTTTCCGATTTTTTCCCAATCCTGTATGTTTGTGACAAAAATTCTTGTCCGCACAACATCCTTCAGGGTCGCTGAGGCTTGATGTAAGGCTTTTTCAATATTTTTGATAGTTTGGACTGCCTGGAGATATGCATCCCCAATTCCAACTACGTTGCCATTAGTATCGGTTGCTGTTGTGCCGGATACAACAATATGGCAGCCGTACCGAACTGCACGAGAATAGCCGACAATCGGTTCCCAGGGCATCCCGCTTGAAATGTTTGTCCTTTTCATATTCCCTCATTCAGAGATGATAAGGTCAACAGGTTTTGCAATGATGTATATACTGTAAACTTCGTCGCGCACAGTAGTAAAGACATACGGCAGAGGTCCAAAAATATCAGAGTAGAATCCTGCGCCCGCGATGTAATTCATGCACGTGGTCCAGGGATAAGGAGTGAGTGTGATTTTTTCAACCTGAGGAGCGATTTCAGAACGCAGAGGCTGGTTACCTGTGTTATTCCAGGGGATGATCAGAATTTCACCCCTGCTGAGTCGGGTATTTGCATATTTGAGGGGCTTACCGCCTTGCAGCTCCATATAGTATTGAAACCCCCAATGTCCTTCGAACCATAAAGAATGTGAAGCAGGAGAGTACTTGTCGGATATTTCTTCCGCGGCTTTTTTAGCGGTTTCGGCGTGTGAATAGTCGGCATACACTGTGAGAAGTGCGATACCTGCAGCCGGAATCAGCAGTCGAATTCTATACCACATCCTTTCTGGGTTCGGACCCGTACTGATGACTTCCATTCGGCGCACGATGAGGATTCCGACAACAGGTGCAATCGGCAGCAGCGACCTGCCGTTAACCGTCCAGTTGATGAAAGTTGCAAACAAGAATGTGCCGAGAATCCACATGAGAAGCATCAGCGAATCGGAGTTCCGGTGATTGATGAAATCAATTATAGCAATCACGAGGATGCTCGATCCGGCAATCGCCATCAAACTTCCCTCGATGATGACGTCCCATCTTATTCCACCCTTCTCGTGAATTGGAAACTTTCCTACAGTATTCAATTGTGAGAGCGCAAAGACAATTCCCGCAGTAAGAAAGAGCCAGATGGACAACTCTCTGCGTTTCCAGGTCCTCGGCATGAACAGCAGCACAGAGATGAACGAGCCTCCGAGGAAGGAAGGCCCGGTGAAGAGTTTTGCGCTAAAGATACTTTGGCCGAACGCGCCGAATTTTGTTGCATATCTCGCCGCATCGATAAGTAATCCGTGGCCATAGAGAATTTGCGTTAGCCAATGGTAACCACCGAGGGTGGCGATGGGGATGAGGAGGAAGAGAAGGGAAAAATCGATTCGTTTTTTTTCAACCAGCGTATAGAACAGAATAAGCGGAATAAGGTTCATCGCGAAGTATTTTGCGAGCGAAGCGATCGTCAGGAATAAAGCAGCGGTCAAAAGTTTCAAAGTGTTACCTGTTTTAATCCCTTGTATCCATAAGACAATCGTCCAGGTCCAGAAACACAGCATGATCATATCGCACATAATGGTCGTCCCGGAAATAAGGAACACGGGCGTAAGAACACCGATGAGTGTTGCTTCGATGGGGCGGGAACAAAACAATTTTGCGAGAACATACATTCCCAGGACGGTACCGACTGCTGCAGGCAATAGAGCTGCATGAAACACTGCTTCGGTCCACCCCAGGAAATTGCCAACCACAGCGAGGTAATATGAAGTAAGCGGTGGATTCCTTGTAATTTCATACATAGGCAGCTCGAACCCATTCCAGTTTTTTGTGAACCCATAGAAATCCAATGGATGATCCTTGATATGCTGGGCAATCCAGATGAAGAGCGGGTCGTCTATATGAAACGGTTTGTTTAAAAAGGGAATGAGACATGCCGAAGTGATAATGATAAGAAGCAGGATATCCCTGTTCGTCGTATTCCGTGTTACCTGCAGAAATGGTTTTTGAGGAAGGAGGGTAGTCAATGAGATACTATAGTGAGATGAAACATGTGCGAACGAACGGTTGGTTCGGATTAAAATAGTTTTGGGATCAGTCTCGGTACGCTTTCTGCATACTCTTCAAACTTAGGACCGAATGTTTCTCGCAGCAGCGCTTCTTCAATCTTCACGCGTATGTGTGTTCCGTACCAGAAAATGATGATCGCGACCGGCAGTGCATACCATATGCTGACTGCAAGCCCTGTCGCGATGAGCATCCCGAACATACAACTGTAAATAGGATTTCGCACGATCGCGTAGGGACCGCTCGTGACAAGCTGATGGTCTTCAACAACACGAGCCGCTACTGCCCACTGCTTACCAAGAGTTCTTACGGCAGAGTTGACCAGCCACCCCGAACCGACTGCGAGCAATACTGCAATCGCTGAAATAGCCGTTGCGACAACAACACCTCCTTCTTCAATTATAAACGGATCTTTCCGACGTAGCATCCAGACAAGAGAGTACCCGACAGCTTCCAGCAAGATACCGATAAACGCTTTGTTATTTCTCTTTTTCTCTTCGGGTGTTTTCGGGGATTTTCGGAAAAAGAACGCAGCCGCAAAAACTATCCAGCATATCATGACAGTCGCAAACGTTGTATAGTACAGAATCTCAGGGTATGACATAATCGAAGATCGAGTTAATGATGTTCAATGTGATAGCTTTTTTTCGAGATGTTGTTTTACCGCATTCCATTCTGAATCGATAATGCTAAAATAGACGGTATGGCGGAAACGACCGGATGGAGTAATCATATGGTTTCTGAAAATTCCTTCCTCCGTTGCACCGATGCGGAGAAGAGCATTGCGCGATTGAGTGTTAAGCGTGTCGGTCTTGAATTCGACCCTGATGCATCCGAGGCTTTCGAAAGCATGTGTCAGCAATAAATATTTTGTTTCCGTGTTGATTACCGTTCGCTGCCAGGCCCGCGCAATCCATGTCCAGCCTATCTCAAGGCGGCGATGCTCAATGTCGATATTTGCATATCGCGTAGAGCCGGCGACGTGCCCCGAATCCTTTTCTATGATTACGAACGGCAGCGCCGTTCCCTGGGCTTTCCATTGCAATGCGGTTTGGATATACGTTTTCATGTCTTCCGGAGTTCGCATGATCGTTGTTGAGAGCTTCCAGAGCTCTCCATCAAGCCCCACTTCGCAAAGTTGCCGATGATGTTCGAGCGTCAGAGGCTCGAGGCGAACGTGCGTTCCTTCGAGAGTGATAGGGTCAACATGCATGTGATTTTTTCCAAATATAATATGCGGGTACCCCGATCATAATTATTATTGCTCCTACAATTGTATCATGGGGGTTTCCGTTGACAGAGTCTATCACAAGATATAATGCAAATAAGATAAAAATAATAGTAGTAAAAGGATAGCCCCATGTTTTGTAAGGTCGATAACCATCGGGCTTACGTCTTCGTAAAATGATGACCGCTCCGGCGGACATACCGTAAAATATGAAGGAGGCAAATACAACGTACGTTATTAATGCATCGTAGGTTCCGCTCATGATAAGAATAGATGCCAGGGCGGCCTGAACCAGGAGCGAGACAACGGGGGTTTCATATTTGGGATGGATAACCGCAAGCCATTTGAAGAACAATCCTTCCTTTGCCATTGCGTAATAAATCCAGGGACAGGTGAAGATAAAACCGTTATTCGTTCCGAATGTTGAAATAATGACAGCAATCGAAACAAAGATTGCGCCGCCCGTTCCCATGATTTTCCTCGCCGAATCAGCAAGAACGGCTTGAGACTGAGCAGCTTCATGTATGGGAAGAACATACATTACCGACGCAGCAATGAGGATGTATGTACCTATAACGATAAGCGTCCCAATGCCCAACGCCCGGGGCAGCGCTTTTTGTGGGTTCCTGACTTCACCGGCAACATATGTTATTTCAATCCAGCCGTCATAGGTCCAAAGTACAGCGATCAAAGCAATGATGAAGGGTCCGGTGAGAGTGGTGAACGGTATTATAGGCAGGACCGGCTGAAAATTTGATGTTGACCCTCCGCTCAGCGTAAAGCTGAGCACGGCAAGCGCGAACAGTGCTGCGATCTTCAGAAGCGTCAGTCCGTTTTGAACTGTAGCGCCTACTTTGATGCCGAAACAATTGATTGCGGTGAGGAGGAGCACCGAAGAAATTGCTATGATTTTAATTCCCGCTATAGAGAGAGGAAAAAAATAGCCAAGGTAGGTGGCGAACGTCACTGCAACTGCAGCAATTGATGCCGTATTGATGACCAGAAACGCGGCCCATCCATAGAGAAATCCCCACAACGGAGAGTATGCCTCTTTAAGGTACACGTATTGTCCGCCTGCATAGGGCATTGAGGCGCCCAGTTCGGCGACTGAGAGAGATCCGCACAAACTCACGACTCCGCCGATAATCCAAACCAAGATAATCATCAAGGAAGATTGCAGATGCAGGGCGATTGTCGCCGGTACGATAAAAATTCCCGAGCCTATCATACTGCCGACATTAATCATTGTCGCGTCGAGAAGAGAAAGCCTGCGCGGGAGCTCACTCATTTCATCTTTTGCGACACTGGCGATGCTATGTTCCCCTTCTCCTGCCTTTGCGGGAAGAAATGTTCTTATAGTATTTCTTCAGCAAAGATTGAAAATGATACACTCCTGCTTCCATCTCTGGTGAGAATCTTCCCTTGTCGTACGCGATCGATTCTAATCCCTTTTGCACGTGGTGACAAATCTCCATGTCTTCACACTGAACTTTTTCGCTGTAGGAGATATCATCTTCAATTCTTTTTTGCGCATCGGGGGACGAGACATCATCATAATAGTAATCGAAAATAACGCGGCATGTATTGTGGGTGAGGGGAAGGACAAGGTTCGTTTGCAATCTGCCGGGCAGGATATTCATCATGAAATTCGGGAAGAGGAAATAGTAATATGCTTCCCCTTCTCCGTTTGTATACACATTTTCACTGCCGGCGAAAGGACTGTACTGTAAAGAATAATTATCGAATGTTTCAGTGACATATTGCTGATAATCAAGCAGGTTACATAATTCAGGGTGAACGAACGGGAGATGGTAACCTTCGAGATAATTATCTACGTATACTTTCCAGTTACAACGTAGTTCATAATTAATACGGCGATGGAATTTCTTTTCCGAAAGAGCATTCGGCTTAAGGCGATCAGTGATCCGCTTCATCATCAACGAAAAAGATTTCCCGTTGTTTGAAAGTTTTACGAACAAAAGGTTTTGCCATATCTCCAAATTGACTGGAAACAATCCATAATCCTTTTTGTCGAATAATTCTGTCCGATTGAATTTCGGCGTCCCGCGGAGGCTTCCGTCGAGAAGGTATGTCCAGCCATGATATTTACATTGCAGGATACTGCAATTTCCCGACGGCTCGATGGCAAGCGGTCCGCCGCGATGCCGGCAAACATTGAAAAATGCTCTGACAACATCATCTCTTCCACGAATGATGAGGATAGGGTTTTCCGCCGCGACGCCAAGAATGTATTCTCCGGCGCGGGGGAGCTGCGAAAGGCTTCCAACATATTGCCATGTTTGGGAAAAGATATGTTGTTTGTCGATTTCGTGAAACTCGGGCTGGGTGTACCAACCTGAAGGTATTGTCTCGCTACGTTCGATGGGGAGGGTTTTCAAGTCGCGTGGGTGGATACTTGAGCGCTTTGAGGCTGTCACCGAATTCCTTTTCTTACTGCAGGAGAGAGAGTGTCAAAGACTTATCACGAAAACTCATGGCAGGAATGTATCAATAATGCTCTAAACTATCAACTGACAAGCAGAACCCATTCCTGCGTGTGGCAACTCTCATGAAATTTTTCTATCTTTGACAAACCTCGAACACAATGCCCAGGCGTACAGACCTCCGCTCAATTCTCGTGATAGGTGCCGGACCGATTGTCATCGGTCAGGCCTGTGAATTTGATTATTCCGGCACGCAGGCGTGCAATGTTCTCCGCCGGGAAGGCTACCGCATCATTCTCATCAACAGCAATCCTGCAACAATCATGACCGACCCCGAGTTTGCTGACCGGACATATATTGAACCGATCACTCCATATTTTGTAGAACAGATTATCGAACGAGAGCGACCGGATGCATTGCTGCCGACAATGGGCGGTCAAACCGCACTCAATATCGCGGTTGCCCTTTCGGAAAATGGTGTGCTTGAAAAATACGGAGTTGAGCTTATCGGCGCAAAGCTCGATGCCATCAGGAAAGCAGAAGACAGGGAATTATTCCAAAAGACGATCCATGAAGCAGGGCTCAAAACACCTCATGGGAAATTTGTCCGCGCTGTCGGTGAAGCAATAACATTTGCAGAAGCAATTGGTTTTCCCATTATTATCCGCCCCTCGTTTACACTCGGAGGTACCGGCGGCGGGACTGCGTACAATATGGAGGAGTTTCGGACGAAAGTCGAGCATGCGCTCACCGCGAGTCCGGTTCATGAGACACTCATCGAAGAATCGGTGATTGGCTGGAAAGAATTCGAGCTCGAGGTGATGCGGGATCTGAAAGATAATGTGGTCATTATTTGTTCCATTGAAAATGTCGACCCGATGGGCGTTCATACCGGCGATTCTATAACTGTCGCTCCAGCGCAGACCTTAACGGATAAAGAATATCAATACATGAGGGACGCTGCGAAGAAAATTATCCGGGCGATAGGCGTCGAGACTGGTGGCTCGAACATTCAGTTCGCCGTCAATCCTTCCGATGGGAGAATGTTTGTTATTGAAATGAACCCGCGTGTCTCACGTTCTTCCGCGCTTGCATCGAAGGCAACTGGATTCCCGATAGCGAAGATTGCCGCGAAGCTCGCTATCGGTTACACGCTCGACGAGATTCCGAACGATATCACAAAGAAGACGCCCGCATCATTCGAACCGACAATCGATTATTGTGTTGTGAAAATTCCCCGCTGGGATTTTGAAAAATTCAAGGGTGTCGACGATACGCTCGGTGTTCAGATGAAGTCTGTCGGCGAAGCAATGGCGTTCGGCCGGACATTTAAAGAGGCGCTACAAAAAGCTCTTCGTTCGTTAGAAACCGGAAGATACGGACTGGGTGCAGATGGGAAGGATGAGGTCGTAATCGAGAATTTAGGGGAAGATCAAAGAATTGAACTGCGCGGACAACTGAAAAACAGGCTTAGAACTCCTAAAGCCGGTAATGTGTTTTACTTACGGCATGCATTCCAGCTCGGCATGACCGTTGACGAATTGTGTGACATCACCAAAATCGACAGGTGGTTCCTTTATAATATTCTTCAAATAGTCGAAGCTGAAAATCAGTTGCAGGAATATGTAGTTTAAATCTGCAATAATTATTTCACAATTATATACTTGATAGCAGGTGCTTATATGAGATATGGTAAAGTGGTCGTTCTGCTATTGATGTGGTGTTACTCGATTGGATATGGGCAGATTCCTGCAGATAAAGATGCATTGCTCAATGCTGAGGGGATGGGACAGGCTTCGTATGCGGAGATGAACGGCTACCCGGGACCGAAACATGTGCTCGACCTTGCAGACAAGCTTCAGCTTTCCGAAGCGCAAAAAAAGTCGGTAAAGCAAATTTATAATGAAATGTCAACCCGGGCAAAGGAACTTGCGGTTCGTATTATTAGTCTGGAGGAAGAACTCAACAGGGCATTTTCTGAAAATTTAGTAACCGAACGGTCTGTACGTGAAGATGCCGAACAAATCGGCAGACTTCGGGGACGGCTTCGCGCTGTCCACCTCGCAGCACATCTGAAGATGCGAGGTATTTTGAGCGACAAACAGGTAGAGATATATATGAAATTGAACAAAGCGGGGAAAAAGTAACAGTGGTAAAAAATTTCATGTTCTATGAAGCGCGTTTCTAAAGACATACTCCTCAAAGCGAAACAGTACGGCTTCTCTGACCGTCAGCTTGCACATCTGTGGAAAACAGACGAGCTGTCGGTGCGCCGGCTGCGCTCGGACCTTGGCGTAGAGCCTGTGTTTAAAACTGTGGACACGTGCGCGGCGGAGTTTGAAGCGCAGACGCCGTACCATTACTCGACGTATGAAACGGAAAGTGAATCCCGACAGAGCTCCCGTAAAAAGGTTATCATCCTCGGCGGGGGACCGAATCGGATAGGACAGGGCATCGAGTTTGATTATTGCTGCGTCCATGGTGTGTTTGCTCTGAAGGAAGAGGGCTATGAGACAATCATGATCAATTGTAACCCGGAAACTGTCTCAACGGATTATGACCAAACGGATAAATTATATTTTGAGCCGCTCACACTGGAAAATGTTCTGGATATCTGCGAGGCGGAAAGGCCGGAGGGGGTCATCGTCAGTTTTGGTGGACAAACACCACTTAAGCTCGCAAAAGCACTCGAGCAGAACGGCGTCCGCATTCTGGGAACAACGCCGGAGGATATCGATGTCGCTGAAGACAGAAAACGGTTTGGAGACCTTCTCAAGAAACTTCACATTCCGCATCCTAAAGATGGAAGTGCAACGTCTGTAGCAGAAGCGGTTGTCGTCGCCTCTTCAATCGGTTATCCTGTATTAGTGCGTCCGTCATACGTCCTCGGCGGCAGAGCGATGGAGATTGTATACCACCGCGAGAGGCTTGAGGAATATATGCAGATGGCTGTAAGAGTCTCGCCCGACCATCCGATTCTCATCGATAAGTTTCTCGAAGATGCAAAAGAGTTTGACGTCGATGCGGTATGCGACGGGAAGGATGTCCTTATTGGAGGCGTGCTCCAGCACATAGAAGAAGCGGGAATACATTCTGGCGACAGCTCTTGCGTGTTGATGCCGTACGCTGAAAGCGTTCAGATTATCGAGCAGCTGAAGGACTTCACCCGCAAACTTGCGTTCGCCTTGAATGTGCGGGGGCTCATCAATGTTCAATGTGCGGAAAAGAATGGAATGGTTTACGTTCTCGAAGTGAATCCGCGTGCATCACGTACGGTACCGTTTATCAGTAAAGCAATCGGAATTCCGCTCGCGAAAATAGCGGCGAAAGTTATGGTAGGGCGAACATTGCAGGAATTAGGAGTTCCGCTAAACCCCCAGCCGGAACACATTGCTGTCAAAGAGCCGGTGTTTCCTTTCGGTAAATTTCCAAAAGCAAAAGTCTTTCTCGGCCCTGAAATGCGTTCTACGGGAGAAGTGATGTCAATCTCCGATACCTTTGGTGAAGCCATTGCAAAAGCATTTTTAGGAGCAGGGGGAAGTCTGCCGTCCGAAGGAGGCGTATTTATCAGCGTCAATAACGGTGATAAGAACTTTAGGACAGTAGAAGTGGTGAAAGGTTTCCAGCAGCTGGGTTTCAGGGTTTTTGCAACGGGAGGAACATCCGCATTTCTTACCAGACACGACATTGTTAATACATCCGTCTATAAGGTAAATGAAGGAAGGCCTAACGTTGTGGATTTCATGAAAAATGGCGATATTCATCTGGTGATTAATACGCCCCTTGGCGAGACGTCCCGATTCGACGAACTTGCGATAGGCAGTGCTGCTCTTGAAGCGAAGCTTCTCATCATCACGACGATCTCTGCGGCGGGCGCAGTGGTTAAGGGTATTGAGTGGATGCGTCAGCGCAAATCTTCCGTGAGAAGTATTCAGGAATATCATCGTCCGTTAATAAGAGAATGAAGGATGTTGATATGAAGTACACTGGTATTAAGTATCCGAGCATAACGTATGTTTGAATGAATTAATTGAGATTGAATGAGCTATGAAGAAAACCATCTTAGTAATACTTGGAGTGATGTTGTCAGGTACAGCCCGAGCGCAGGCTCCCGGTGTGGGGTCTCCTTTGAATCTTGACCTTGGCATAGGAGGTGGAGTTGCAATGCCTGTGGGAACCCTGAGCAATAATGATAACACTGGTTATCAGGCAGGTGCGAAATTGCGCCTGCACGGCTTTATGCCGTTGAATCTTGAAGGTGCAGTCACCTATAACAGACTTGCGATGAAAATCGGTAGTGAGTCTGATGTTATATGGATGGCGAGTGCCGGGCTTGAGTATCCGATTCCATCCCTTATTGTCAAGCCTTATTTTGTTGCCGATGTTTCGTTTAATTCCTTGAGCACGACTGCCGCGAATGCGCAGTCACGTTCACGTGTCGGCGCAGGGTTTGGCGCAGGTGTGTTATTTTCTGTTCCTGCATTCGGGGATATCGATGCATCCGTTAAATACCAGTTATTGAATGTCGCGGGAAAAGACCCCAATGAGGAAACCGTTTCCCAGATAGCGGCAACCATGTCACTTATGTTCGGTATCATATAGCAGGGAGAGAATTCGGGATCTTGTCGAGGGCTATCGCAAGATAGCCCTTGTTGTTTCAGGAAGTAAACCACAATGGGCAGAAAGAAAATCACGACGGAAAATAATCGGACGACCGAGGCAGTCGTTGATAGGAGTATTCCCACGGCGTTATCCAGTATTATCAT
Source organism: uncultured Chlorobiaceae bacterium (assembly GCA_964484465.1). Taxonomy (GTDB): domain Bacteria; phylum Bacteroidota; class Ignavibacteria; order UBA10030; family SZUA-254; genus CAZAFL01. The sequence goes on along the minus strand of CAZAFL010000008.1, from coordinate 57,178 downwards.
CCGGGGAGCGAGAGTCCATAATCTTAAAAACGTCTCTATCGAATTACCACGGAAAAAACTCATTGTCTTTACCGGAGTGAGTGGCTCTGGGAAATCAAGCCTGGCGTTCGATACGATTTACGCAGAGGGTCAACGAAGGTTTGTTGAAAGTCTCTCGGCGTATGCGCGTCAGTTTCTTGAACGGATGGATAAACCGGATGTTGATTTCATTCAGGGGATCGGTCCTGCGATTGCCATCGAACAAAAGACGACTGCACGAAACCCACGGTCGACAGTCGGAACGACGACAGAATTGTATGATTACCTGAGACTCCTTTTCGCACGCATAGGGAAGACGATCTGTTATAACTGCGGCGAGCTTGTACAACGTGATTCTGTCAGGACGGCGACCGAAAAACTGGAACAGGAATGCGGTAAGGGAAACAAAGCTAAACTATATGTCATGTTTCCTCTGCAGAACCATGGTACTGCAACAGTCCAGCAGGAAATAACAAATCTTAAAAAACAGGGATTCTTTCGCCTCGTTATAAAGGATGAGATTGTCGACCTCAATGAGCGCACCATCAGTCCTAAAACAAAGAAACAGAATATCTTTGTGCTTGTCGACCGGTTAGTGTTTCAATCGGGGGGTGAGCATTCCCGGCTCGCGGATTCGATTGAGACGGCATTCAAGATGGGAGATGGGCATGCGATCGTGCAATTCACTGAGACCGGAAAACAACTTTTCTTTAACCAGCAGTTTGCCTGTTCGAATTGTAAGATTCGTTATGAAGAGCCTGACCCGAGGCTCTTTTCATTCAATAATCCTTTTGGGGCATGTCCGAAATGTCAGGGGTTTGGCAGGTCAGTCGGGATCGACATCGACCTGGTTGTTCCGAATAAGGACCTGAGCATCAGGGACGGTGCCATTCAGCCGTGGACATTTCCCAAATGGAAGGATCATTTACGCGACCTGTTGCGTATTGCTTATGATGCGCAACTCCGTATCGATATTCCTTTTAATGAATTAACGAAACGAGAGACCGACCTCATCATTAATGGGTACGATGGATATGAGGGGATTTATGAGTTCTTTAAATTTATCGAGCGTAAATCGTACAAAATTCATTACAGAGTTTTTCTCAGCCGCTACCGGGGCTATACCGAATGCGACGCATGCGGCGGTTCACGCCTACGCCCGGAAGCGCTGTATATCCATGTCGGGGGGAAAACAATCACCGATATTGTGGAAATGACCATTGAAGAAGCGAATCGTTTCTTTCAGTCATTGAATCTATCGAAGTTTGATATGCAGGTCGCCGGAAGAATATTGGAAGAACTTCGACGACGGCTAACGTATCTTGTGGATGTCGGTATCGGGTACCTGACGCTCGGCCGACTGTCGAACACGCTCTCGGGCGGGGAAACGCAACGCATCAACCTCGCAACGTCTCTCGGTTCGTCGCTTGTCGGGTCAGTGTATGTACTCGACGAGCCGAGTATCGGCCTGCACCCGCGGGATAACAACAAGTTAATTTCGATCCTCAAACAGCTTCGCGATGTCGGTAACACGGTGCTTGTCGTTGAACATGATGCTGAAATGATGAACGCGGCGGACGTGATCGTTGATTTGGGCCCTCGTGCGGGTGAGCGTGGAGGCGAGATTATGTTTTGCGGAAATATCGACGATTTGAAAAGAGAGTCCGCATCTCTAACGGGGAAATATCTTAGCGGGAATCAGACTATCCCCGTTCCCGACGTCAGAAGAAAAGGAAAACAAAAATCCATTATCGTTCGGGGTGCAGCGGAACATAATCTCAAATCCATCGACGTCATTATCCCCCTGAATGAATTCGTTGCGGTCACCGGCGTCAGTGGTTCAGGCAAAAGTACCCTTGTACATGAAGTTCTCTACGCGGGTTTGAAAAAGATTAAGGGGGATTATGGCGAGAAGATTGGTGCCCACCGTGCTATTGAAGGAGCGGAAAATATCGAAGCGGTTGCGCTTGTCGACCAATCCCCGCTCGGCAGAACCTCGCGTTCAAACCCGGTAACGTATATCAAAGCGTTTGACCTCATCAGGGACCTGCTCTCTCAGACACAAGCAGCAAAGATACATGGTTACAAGCCGGGATACTTTTCTTTTAATGTTCCGGGAGGACGATGCGAAACGTGCGAAGGGAGCGGCGTCCAGACAATTGAAATGCAGTTTCTCGCAGATCTTGAGCTGACATGCGAGATCTGCAAGGGAAAGCGCTTTAAAAAGGAAGTATTGGAAATTCGTTACCGTGACAAAAATGTTGACGACATACTGAACATGACCGTCACTGAAGCCGTGAAATTTTTTGGAGGACACGCGAGCGGCAGACGCGCTGCAAAACGCCTGCAAGTATTAGACGATGTCGGTATGGGATACGTCCGCCTGGGCCAATCTGCGACCACATTGTCGGGAGGAGAAGCACAACGTGTGAAACTGGCTTCTCATCTTGCGGACCAGCAGGAAGGGAAACACACGCTGTTCATATTCGATGAACCCACGACCGGACTCCATTTCGATGATATTGTTAAGCTGCTGAAATGTTTCAATGCTTTGATTGAGGGGGGGAACTCTATACTCGTCATTGAACATAACATGGACGTGATAAAGTGTGCCGATTGGGTTATCGATTTGGGGCCGGAGGCCGGCGAGAAAGGAGGTAATATTGTTGCTGTGGGAACGCCTGAAACGATTGCGAGTGTGAAGCAGTCTTACACAGGGAAATTTCTCAGAACATATCTGTCTTGAAGTTTACTCTTTACGAAGAACAGGGCTGCGAAATTACAGGGCTGTACCGAAGCTCAATGAGATAACAAGTCCGCCAAATTGATTTTTTGTCAGGATTGTCGACCCCTGCACCATGCTTTCAAGTCCTCCCGGATACGGAACAAAATAATACCGGATGTTCATTCCAAGAATGTTCGAGCGTTCGGAACCAAAATAGGCTCCGACGCCGAGATATCCTCCCATCGTGTACTTCGGATGACCTTTTCCGAGCGCCGAGAAATAATCTTCGTTGTAGGGGAAAATGTAAATCATGGTGGGGCCGACAGCGCCGTCGATAAACGGGCGAAAATTATCTGTGATATCATCCTGAAACATCCGCTTTTCAATTCCCACGAAAAGAGGCAGAACGAGAAAGCGGTTCAACTTCCCCGGTGTATAGGTGTTTCCATAATAATCAATGTATTCAACTTCATTATCATCTTTTGATTCCGAAATCGAAAAGTCGATGTATCCTGAAAAATCATCGCTGTACTCATGCCGGTAGAATGTCCCGGCGCCAAAACCGTTGGTTGAAATTAGCAAGTCGATGCCCCACGAGCTTGTTAACTTATTCGAGGATGGCTGAGATGCTGAGGTTTTTTCAATGTCGCCAAACACCATCGCACTGTCTTTTGCGGAAGCAGCTGAGGGAGTCTGCCCGAGCAGATGCGGTCCGATGAAGCAGGAGAGGATAAGAATTATATATAGACAGAATTTCATGAACGATATAAGGTCGAACCTTAATAACAACAACGCTGACATTTGTAATATAATTCCTGGGGAGAATAAAATCAACGGTCGAGTTCACACAATGTGCCGGATATCAATCTAAAAAAAGAATGCCCCCCCAAGAACCTAAGGCACGAAGAACCGTTATTCTACCTGAAATATTCCAAATTTCAGGTATGCGGTTTCCGGCATTGACAGAAGGACTGGGTGGTCGGGCGCAGCCCCGTGCCGTTCCAGCAGCTTGATCGTTCTCCCCGCTGCTCTGGCAGATTCGTTAACAATGCTGTAAAATTTTTCCTCTGTGATATGGTGCGAACAGGATGCTGTTGCGAGAATTCCCCCGTGTGTGAGAAGCCGGAAAGCACAATCGTGAAGTTCTTTGTAGCCTCTGGCGGCTTTAAAAACCGTCTTCCTGCTTTTTGTAAATGAAGGAGGGTCGAGGTTCACGAGGTCGAATGTGATATTTTTTTCCATACATTGATGGAGGAAGTCAAATGCGTCAGCCACGAGGAAATTTGTGTTTGATGAAAGCGAGTTGAGCGACGCGTTCCGTACAGCATGATGAATTGAAGATTCTGATACGTCCACCGCTGTGACGTTTGCAGCTTCCGCAAATGCGGCGTTCAGCGAGAAACCACCATCATTGCAAAAACAATCGAGCATGTTTACGCCCTTCCCATAACGGCGGATTGCTTTTCGGTTTTCACGCTGGTCGAGAAAAAACCCCGTCTTTTGTCCTTCCAAAAGTTCAATAGAATATTTGATGCCATTTTCCGAGATAGTGAGAGGTTCTATTTTCCCCCGCAGTATTCCCTTCTTCTGTTCTAATTGTTCGAGTGATCGGGCCTGTATTTCGTCTCGCTCAATAATCCCTTTCGGCTGGAACAATGATTCGAGAACATCGCAGATCAGTGTCAGACGTCTGTCCATGCCGAAGGAAAATGTTTGTACGGAAAGGAATTGATTATATTTATCTATTATTAACCCGGGGAGGAAGTCGCTCTCACCGTGCACAAGCCGAAAGGTATCTGAATCCGGATAGATTTTTTTTCGAAGAGCGTGAGCAGCTTCAATGCGTTTGCGGAAAAACTGGAAATCAATTTCTTCCTCCCGGCGGGTCAGAATCCGTACCGCAATAAGCGAATGGGGATGATACATCCCGACGCCGAGAAATGCTCCGGCATGACTTCGCAGTTCAACGAGGTCTCCTGCCTGAGGATTTCCTTTGACTTCGTGAATCTCGTTGCTGAACGCCCAGAGATGACCCTCACGGATTCTTCGGTCCTCATTCTTTTTGAGCGTTACGATCCTCATCATGTCAATGATAAGTATTATGCAAATGGTCCCGCTCCGAGTACTTATTTCGTACCGCTCTTTTCATCAGCTCGAGCGGGAGTGAGCCGACGCTCAGGAGGGTTTCGACGAATGTTTTTTCCTCGAATTGACCACGGAGTTGCTGCTGTATTTCCGATTTCAGTTTCTCGATTTCAAGCCAGCCAATAATGTAACTCGGCGCCTGCGTGGGCCATGTCGTGTACCGGTTGACTTCCGCTTCGGCGGCGGAACGCTCCAAACCGACTTCGTCGAGGAAAAATTGCACGGCTTGTTCATAACTCATCTTCCCTGTATGAATCGAGGGATCGATAATCACGCGCGCGGTGCGCCACAGCCGCATTTGGAGCCAGCCGAGACTGTCCCATTTATCGAGGTAAAACCCTTCGCGCGCCATCCACGATTCGCAGTATAGCGCCCACCCTTCGCCATAATACGTATTGCCGAGCCGACTGCGAACTTTTCGCGGATTATGGTCGGCATAAATCGTTTGGAGATGATGTCCGGGATAACCTTCATGCAAAGAAATAACGGTGAGCCATCCCGTATTTTGTGTCCGAAGTTTCTCATCGATTTGTTGCTGCGTCATTTCCGGCACGATATCCGTAACAAAAAATCTTCCGACCGTTTTTCCGTTCTCGATTTCCGCACCGCCGTAACCTCCCCATGCGTATGTTTCACGAAGGGAGGGAGGCGTCGGTACAAAAATCAACGATTCTGCGGGAGGGATCGCGATGAGGTTTTTATCGACGAGCAATTTGCGAACACGATCGGACTCTTCGTGATATGCATCCATAATTTTGTACGGTTCGGGATGGTGAGTTTTCATTTCATCGACGAGTTGCAGCCAGGATTTTGTCGGATCGATGCGACGTGCAAGCTCCACAAGCAAGTTTTTCGTTTCATTGTGGATTTTCCATCCGGTTTCGATCATTTGCGCCGATGTATAAGGAAGGAAATTTACCTCCCTCAGCAGCCAATCATAATATTCTGGTCCTACTGCCCATGAATTCCCGGGAGCTGAATCAAGGGTGTCGGTGAGAAAAGTCCGATAATGTTGTAGTGCGCCAAGTGAGATGAGCCGAGCTTTCTCGAGAGGTACACGCATCGAATCAGGCGAATGCTGAATTTTTTCTCTCAACGTCGTAGTGAGAAAACCCTCGTACCGTAAGGACGTGTTGACCGCGAGTTGTGTCCAGAGCTTCGGGGGATGACGAAGCTGCGAACAGCCGAGAGCAAGCGCAATTGGCGCATCGCTCAATGTGCTGAGTATGTTCTTCCATTCACTATCCGACGGGTCATGTTTGCCGTTAACGGTTCGGTACAAACCACCGATCGTGAGATAAGAGATGGGCGTCCGTTCCAATGAATGGAGGATAGTGTCTCGAACGTCCAGCTTGAACGCCGCCTCAACCTGCAGCCAATCGATTCTTTGATCGACAGATAGTCGCGTTGTGTCGAACGATCGTAATTCGCTCAATCCCTCAGTAGCATGTACAGCTGAGATTGAATCCGTGCTCATCCGGAGCCACGAGAACGGTGCCGATTGTTTTGGGTTTTCGAAGAGGGTCCCGTCAAGGTATCGAGCGAGAAATAGTTCGAACCGTTCCGATACGGATCTTTGTCCGAATGGAATCGCGGAACATCCGGAGAGAAATATGATCAATATTGCAGTTGCAAGATGGGAACGTCTGGACATAAGGTGGGTGGAAGTTGGCAGTAATTAGTAATTAGAAAGCAAATGACAAACGACCGGTTGCAAATGACAAATTACCAATGACCAATGACAATTAACGTCTAACCAATAACGAATAACGATTTACGCTATCGTCACTTCCTTGCACAAATACACATCCTGAATCGCATTGAGAATTTTTATTCCTTCGTTCATCGGTTTTTGGAATGCTTTCCTTCCCGAAATCAGACCCATCCCTCCGGCGCGTTTATTGATGACAGCAGTCCGTACAGCTTCGGCAAGGTCTGACGCGCCTTTGGATTCACCGCCCGAGTTGATAAGTCCTGCGCGCCCCATATAGTTGTTAGCGACCTGGTAGCGGCAAAGGTCGATAGGGTTATCGGTAGTGAGCTGTTCATAAACGAGCTTGCTCGTCTTGCCGAATTTAAGCGCGTTGTATCCGCCGTTATTCTCAGGCAATTTTTGTTTGATAATATCGGCTTCGATGGTGACCCCGAGATGGTTTGCCTGCCCGGTGAGGTCAGCGGAGAGATGATAATCCTTTTCAGGGGTTTTGAATGCAGCATTCCGCAGATAACACCAGAGGATCGTAGCCATTCCCATTTCGTGCGCCTGCTTGAACATTTCTCCCACCTCCTGAATTTGACGTTTCGATTCCGGTGAACCGAAATAAATCGTTGCACCCACAGCAACCGCGCCCATATCGAAAGCCTGTTTTACCCGCGCGAAAATAATCTGGTCATAACTATTTGGGTAGGAAAGAAATTCGTTATGGTTGAATTTCAGGATAAAGGGAATCCTGTGCGAGTATTTTCTTGCAACTGCGCCAAGCACACCGAGCGTTGAGGCGACCGCATTGCAGCCCCCTTCGATTGCGAGCTTCACGATATTCTCCGGGTCGAAATACATTGGGTTCGGTGCGAATGAAGCGCCGGCGGAATGTTCGATTCCCTGGTCGACCGGTAGAATGGAGACATACCCCGTATGTGCGAGCCGGCCCTGATGGATGATCCAGTTGAGGCTCTTGAGAACCGGAGCCGGGCGGTCCGAAAGTGCGTACACTCTATCGACATAATCCGGACCCGGAAGGTGGACCGATTCTTTTGGAATCCCCTTACATTTGTGATTGAGGAGATTTTTTGCGTCAGCGCTTAAGAGCTGTTCAATTTCGTTGATTGTCATACCTGCTCCACAGGGTGAAATGAATAGAATAATGATTTCTGAAGAAAAAAATGCGAACGAATATACGAAAAAAGAGGGAAAAGGAAAAATGTTACATTCGTCCCCATGCAACATTACCCATCGTTCATTCTCTTTGTAAACTCATCCCTTTTTGGTATATTTTCCTGTTATGAAAAGAATTTCCTGCGTTATTTTTGATCTCGACGGTACGCTTACACAAACAAACGAGCTGATTTTCGCTACATTTAACTATGTTGCGGAGAAGTATGCCCATAAGGTTTTTACACCTTCTGAAATTACGTCAATGTTCGGTCCTCCGGAAGAGGTTGCTATCGAGAGACTTGTCGGAAAAGGAAATATCGAACAGGCAATGGATGATTTTTATTCGTTCTATGAGCGCAATCATCACAATATGGCGAATGCATACGGCGGCGTGCATGAAATTCTTCATTTTCTGAAGTCGCATGGGATTCTCCTCGCTGTATTTACCGGCAAGGCGAAACGGTCGGCACTGATAACACTCAACAGTATCAGGATGAAGAACTATTTCGACCTTATTGTCACCGGAAACGATGTTGTGAACCACAAACCCTCTGCCGAAGGTATCCGCCATGTAATGAAGGCGTTCAAATTGCAGCAGGAAGAAGTGTTGATGGTGGGTGATTCAGTATCGGACGTAAAAGCTGCACATGAAGCGGGGGTACAAATGGCGGCGGTTTTGTGGGATTCGTATGGAAAAGAAAAAGTAATGCAGATGGACGTCGATCGTGCGTTTCATAATGTCGCGGAATTTTCGGATTGGTTGAAGGAAACTATCATACATAACGGTCAGTCCCGTTGAACGAAGATCGCTGGAACAAATATTTGGTCGTTGCCGGACTCCCGGTTATTGTCCTGTTGTTTTATTGGACAGCAGTCGCGCATTTCAGTTACACGCCAGATGATACGTACATTTATCTTCAGTTTGCGAGGAATGTTCTTCATGGAAATGGCATGTCGTTCAATGCAGGTGAGCCCACATACGGTTTTACAAGTCCTCTCTGGTTGCTGCTTATTTCTCTCGGCGGTTCTCTTGGAGTGAATGTATATGTTGCAGCGAAGGCGTTAGACCTTCTTATTGCGAGCGCCTCATTAATCTTGTTCTATCTCGCTGCATTTGAGATGATCCGAGATGTTGCTGTGACACTGCTCGCAACACTTTCATTTTCGTTGAATATCTGGCTGATTCGGTGGGCAGGAAGCGGTATGGAAACTTCTCTTTCCGTATTTTTGCTTCTGGCAGTATTATTGTTTTGCTTGCGCAATAATTACCTGCTGTCGGCGACAATCAATGCGTTATTGACGCTTGTTCGTCCTGAAGCGTCGTTGCTGTTTCCACTGCTTCTGGTGGATATATATATGAATTCGGTCGACAAACGGCGTGCTGTCAAATCGATTGTTATAATGATAGTCACATTTCTCGGGGTCCTTATCCCTTGGTGTATGTACGCATATCACACGTTTGGAACATTTGTGCCGAATACGTTCCGTGCCAAATCGGCGCTGAATGTTGGCAGTGCGGGTGTAGCTCATGAAATATGGGATAGCCTGAAAATTCTCCTTGCTTCGGACGGGGTGATGCTTTTCGTTCTTGTTACATGCGGCATCATATTATTGAGAGTGGTTCGAACAACAGAAGCATCGGGCCAGGACACTCAGAATAGATTTTTTCTGTTCAGACAAAGTATCGTTGGAATCTCCTGGCTGATAGTGTTGCCGTCAGTGTACGGCATCTTGCATATTCAGGTTGTTTCGAGATATCTCATGCTTGTCGTACCGGTGATCGGTATGTTTGCATTTAGTTATTTGTTCCAAACACTTTCACGAACGAAATTTCAGCGATATTCTTATGGGCTTGTCGTGGTGTTGACAGGATTGTCTCTTCTCCAGAGTCAAACGGCATACCATATGGTGGTAAAGCCCGGGGTTGAAGCGTTTGCCCAGGGAATGGAGTCGACTCTTGTTTCGATTGGGGGATGGTTGAAAAACAACAGTGACCCCGGCGACGTTGTGATGGCATGGGATATCGGCGCAGTCGGGTATTATTCTGAGCGGAAAATATGTGACGCCGCAGGACTGGTTAATCCTGAAATGATTCAGTTGACGCGAGAAGGTCACTCGTTCGATCAAATCATCCGGCAACAATTGTATGCGCCTTTTTGTCATCCATCCTATATCGTCCATCGTTCAGAACAGCCGGAGGAATTGGCTTCGAATGTGATGCTGTTTCCGGTTCTGACAAGACCGTTTTATCGTATCGGACTGATGAAAACACAACTGGTGTATTACACGCTATATAAAGTGAGGAATGATCCCGTAAATTCTTTGAAAGCACAATAATATGCCCAGGCTTCCTGTCGGTGTTATCGGCGTCGGTCATCTCGGTTCGCATCATGCAAGAATGTTTGCGGAAATTTCTTCTGTCGACTTTGTCGGAATTGTGGACATTGACAATAACCGGGCTGAGCGCATTGCTAACGAAATCCGGTCAAAAGCGTTTTCATCGATAAACGAACTTCTTCAGAAGGTGAAGGCGGTCAGCATTGTGACGCCGACCAGAACACATTTTGAAATTGCGAAGCTTGCGATACAGCGCGGTGTCCATGTCTTTATCGAGAAACCTTTAACTGTAACAACGACAGAAGCGAAGGAGTTAGTGAAATTGGCTGAGAAAGAGAGTGTGAAAGTGCAGGTCGGTCACATTGAACGGTTCAACCCTGCGCTTCTGGCATTGGAAAAATATTACCTGCAGCCGAAGTTTATCGAGTCGCATCGATTGGCCCAATTTAACCCACGCGGAACAGATGTCACGGTTGTGCTTGACCTCATGATTCACGATATCGATATCATCCTGAGCCTTGTGAATTCACCCGTGCGCAGTATCGAAGCCAACGGCGTCGCTGTGGTTTCGGATAACGTTGATATTGCGAACGCACGCATTCAATTTGAGAATGGATGCGTGGCGAATGTGACTGCGAGCAGGATTTCACAGAAGAGAATGAGAAAGATGCGAATGTTCCAACCCGATGCGTATATTTCAGTCGATTTTTCAGAAGGGTCGGCAGAGGTGTTTCGGCTTGTCGACTCGAACGACAAGTCCGCGCAAACGACCATGATGCTCGGTGAAATATCGCACGGTAAAGTTAAACGCAACATTGTCTACGAACATCCTGAGATCAAAGATATTAATGCGCTGAAATACGAGCTCGAGTTGTTTGTCGATGCTGTACAAAACGGGAAGGAACCCATTGTCACCGCCCGGGAAGGTTTACGCGCATTGGAGGTTGCGCACGACATCATAGAAAAAATTGAACGGCAGAATATTTCATTTTCGTGAGAGATGAAGTCAGGTATTTTCGAACAGATAGAAATTGATAACGATATTCTTAAGAGTATAGGAAAAATTGCCGATGAGGCTGGAGTGGAGGCGCACGTCGTTGGCGGCTATGTACGCGATGCACTCCTCGGTAAGAGTAACAAAGATATCGATATCGTTATTGTCGGAGACGGAGTCGCATTCGCACAGTGCGTAGCTGAAAAATTCGGGGTGAAGAAGATTATCCTGTACGAAAAATTCGGTACGGCCATGCTTCCCTACAATGATAGAAAGATCGAATTCGTTTCTGCCCGGGAAGAATGGTATGAATCGGTTTCCCGTAAACCTTCCGTGAAAAAAGCATCGCTCGAGAGCGACCTTTCAAGGCGCGACTTTACTGTGAACGCGCTCGCCGCTTCAATCAATAATCCTACAATTGGGAAAGTGTCAGATCCGTTCGACGGTTATACCGACCTTCAGAATAAAGTTCTCAGGACGCCTCTCGAGCCCGGAAAAACATTTGACGATGACCCGTTGCGAATGATGCGGGCGGCGCGTTTTGCATCGCAGCTACAGTTTGAAGTTGTCCCGCAGGCGCTCAATGCGATAAGGAACAAAGCGGACCGCATTTCCATTGTCTCGAAAGAACGGATTGCAGATGAGTTTTTGAAGATTCTTTCATCTCCCAAGCCTTCAATAGGACTCAATCTGCTCCATGAAACAGGGCTTGCAAAATACGTCTTCCCTGAGCTTGAGGAAATGGTTGGTGTTGAGCAGCGGAAGGATTATCATCATAAAGATGTATTCCTTCACACGCTGAAAGTGATTGATAATATCAGCATCACCACGGAAAATCTCTGGCTGAGGTTTGTAGCTCTTGTCCACGATATCGCGAAACCCCGCACCAAGGCATTTAAAGAAGGCATTGGATGGACGTTTCACGGGCATGAAGACCTTGGAGCACGCATGATGAAATCGATCTTTAAAAGAATGCGCCTTCCGATGGAACATCTTCCGTACGTTGAAAAGCTCGTCCGCCTGCATTTACGTCCGATGGTCCTGGTAAGCGAGGAAATAACCGATTCCGCGGTCCGACGGCTTCTGTTCGAGGCTGGAAATGATGTTGATGATCTGATGTTGTTGTGCAGAGCGGATATTACATCCCAGAACCCACAAAGGGTTGCCCGTTACCTAAAAAATTACGATATTGTAATTGAGAAAATGAAGGAGGTTGAGGAGAAAGACCGGATCCGTAACTGGCAACCTCCTGTCCGTGGTGACGAAATCATGCAAGTCTGCGGAATTTCACCCAGCCCGCTTGTGGGAGTTCTCAAGAAAAGAATTGAAGAAGCTATTCTTGAAGGGTTTATCCCCAATGAACATGACGCAGCCCTTGAATTTTTGCTCAAAATCAAGGATGAGGCGCTCCACGAAAATCTTTAATTGAGTTCATGTAACTTTTCCCGGGAGAATACGTTAATGAAGATGATTCTGGCAGGTCGTCCTACACTTGTGGTTATCAAATGTATAAAGGAGTTATGCAAGATGAAACCGGCAGTACAATGTCTCGTAATTACACTATTGTTGGCGCAGTATGCATATAGTCAACAAAAACAGGCGGTGAGCCTTCAACAGGCAATCCAGGTTGCTTTGGAAAAGAACGTTGCTGTTATCCAATCGCAGGCAAATGTCAACACGGCACAGGGGAGAGTGCTTGCGACATACGGTAATTATCTCCCAACACTCTCGGCGTTCGGCTCGTGGAGCAGGTCGCAGGTTGACCGGCAGGCAGGAGTTCAGATAGTGGGCGGTCAAAATATTCCATTCGGAGCTTCGTTCAGCGTGGCGAATAGTTTCAGTACGGGCCTTAGCTTAGGGTACACATTGTTTGACGGATTCAACCGCGAGGCGGGATTTAACAGCGCCAAGGCTGGCGCGCAATCGAGTGAGGATAATGCCCTTCGCACTCGTCAGTCGATTACAAATCAAGTAGAAACCAGTTACATGAATGTTTTGCGATTGAATCAATTGGTGAAAGTCAGTGAAGAAAATCTAAAGCGTGACCGGCAGCAACTTGACCGCATAACGGAATCGAACAAAGTCGGAGCTGTAGCTCTTGCAGATGTTTACCGCCAGCAATCACAGGTTGCTGCAGACGAACTCCAGCAAATTACCAATCAGAATAATTATGATAAGGCGAAAGCGCAACTGGCAGACATGGTCGGTTTAGATGTTGCCGATGAGTATGATTTTACCGACCCGAACATACCCACGACGATCGATCAAGCGGAACTGGATTCCAGTCGCCAGCGCTACCCCGATGTGAATGCATTGAACAAACGTGCTCTTGTAGCTCGCCAGGATTATATGGCGGCAAAGGAGGACCTCTCTTCTGCGGAATCCGGCGTAACCCAGGCGCGCAGCGGTTATTGGCCATCGGTCTCAGCATCCCTCGGCTATACCCTCTACAATGATGAGTTTTCTAAAATTTCAAACAATAAAACGGTCGATTGGGGTGTCAGGATTCAATGGAATCTTTTTGATGCGTTCCGTACTAATCTCAACATGCAGCAGGCCATCTCGACGAAGCAAACCCGGGAAGCCACACTTGCGCAAACGGAACGTGATATCATGATGCAGCTGAAGCAGGCAACACTTGATTTTGAGGCAGCGGGTAAACAGGTCGAAGTAAGTCAGAAAGGACTTGTATCTGCAAACGAAGATTATAAGATTGCTCAGGAACGGTATAATCTCGGCGCTGGAACTCTGCTCGACCTTCTTACGGCAAATGCCGGACTTGTTAATGCTGAAGCGAATAACGTCAACGCTGTCTATAATTACAACATTGCAAAGCGGACTCTCGAATTTACGATTGGGGAACAAACCTACTAGCCCTGATATCTTTTCATTTTTTTTCTTGCACCATCAAAGGATCGAAGGTTTATGGCAAACAATAAAAAATCAAAAAAGAAAGTCATTATCTTTTCAGCTGCCGGGGTTTTGTTAATTGCTGCCGTGTTGCTTGTTATCCTCGGAAGCAAAAAGGAGCCTGTCATCAGTGTCCAGATTGAGAAAGCTCAGCGGCGCACGCTTACACAAACCGTTACCGCAACCGGAAAAATTTATCCCGAAGTACAGGTTGTCATATCTCCGGAAGTGAGCGGCGAAATTACCCAGCTGCCGGTCAAAGAAGGCGCGCAGGTGAACAAAGGCGACCTTCTTATGAAAATTAAACCCGACATCTACATTGCACTTCGTGACCAGGCGTCGTCCACGCTGGCATCGGCAAAAGCCAGCCAGCAGCGGAGTGAATCCGAATTCAAGCGGGCGAATGAATTGTTCACAAAGGGATTGATTTCAAAATCCGACCTGGAAGCGGCAACCACTTCATTCGAGGTCTCGAAAGCCCAATTCCAGCAGGCGGAAGCTGCATTGAAACAGTCGGATGAGAATCTCAATAAGACAACAATCTATGCTCCGATGAACGGCATCGTTTCCGAGCTAAAGGTCGAATTGGGTGAACGTGTCCTCGGCACAAGCCAGTTCCAGGGCACGCAGGTTATGACGGTTGCCGACCTTTCACGTATGGAGGCGCGAGTTGATGTCGGCGAGAATGATGTCGTCCTTATTTCCCAGGGCGATACGACACGTATAGAAGTCGATGCGTTCCCTGACCGGAAGCTGACCGGCATTGTTTATCAGATAGGAAATACAGCCAAGACAAAAGGACTTGGGACTCAGGAAGAGGTGACGAATTTTGAAGTTCGGATTCGTATTTTGGATAAGGATGTCATTTTGCGTCCAGGCATGTCGATGACTGCGACCGTGGAAACTGAAACGAGGAAAAATGTGATCACGGTTCCGATCCAAAGCATCACGACCCGTTCTCACAACAAAGCTGACAATAAGGGAATGAAGGAGTCTGACGGCAGCGAGGAAATGGCAGCAAATGATTCGCGCATCAAACAGCAGCAGCAAAAAGTCCAGGAAGTGGTGTTTATCGTCGATAACAATGTCGCGAAAACAGTTCCTGTGAAACGGGGAATTTCAAACGATTCCTATACCGAGGTGATTTCCGGCCTTGATGAAAGCAAGCAGGTGGTTTCGGGCAGCTACAAGGCAATTAATCGCGAGTTGGAAGACGGTTCGAAGGTAAAAATTGAACAGGCAAAAAAGAAATCCGATAAGGAAGAAAAGAAATAATATCCTGATACCGATGACGGAGCATCTATGAATAATTCAGTAGTTATTAATCTGCAACAGATAAAGAAAATCTATGATATGGGAGGAGCGGAAGAGGTGCAGGCGCTCCGCGGTGTTTCGCTTCAAATTTTCCCGAACGAGTATGTCGCCATTATGGGCCCTTCCGGTTCCGGTAAATCGACACTCATGAATATCATTGGCTGTCTTGACACGCCAACATCAGGACTGTATGAATTTAACGGCGTGAATGTGAGCGATATGAACGATAATCAGCTTGCCAAGGTGCGAAACAAGGAAATCGGATTCGTCTTCCAGACATTTAACCTACTTGCGCGCTCGAATGCACTCCATAATGTCGAGCTCCCTCTTATTTATGGAGGAGTTTCTTCTTCCGACCGGAAACGGCTTGCGACAGAAGCGCTCGGACAGGTCGGGCTCGCGGAACGAAAAAACCATAAACCGAATGAGCTATCCGGCGGACAGCGTCAACGTGTGGCAATAGCACGGGCGCTGGTGAACAAGCCGTCAATTTTGCTTGCAGACGAGCCAACCGGAAATTTGGATTCAAAAACGGGAGATGAAATTATGCTCTTGTTTGAGGACCTCCATCGCCGGGGAAATACAATTATTCTTGTGACGCATGAAGAATATATCGCTGAACATGCACACAGGATTATCCGTGTACGCGACGGTAATATTGAGAGTGATGAAAAAGTGGATAAACGGGTTGTCACTACAGCGAGTGCATAACGTATGTGGTTCTTACGTGAAGTAAGGGAAGGGTTGCGGATTGCATTTCGTGCAATCCGTGCGAACGTCATGCGTTCCGTGCTGACGACAATCGGCATCGTTATCGGGATTACCGCTGTTGCATTAATGGCGACTGCGATTGAAGGGGTGACACGGGCGTTCGAAAAAAGCGCCTCGGCATTCGGGTCGAAAGTTTTCTACGTCCAGAAATTTGCCTGGGTGGGTGGTGATGATTGGTGGAAGTACCGAAACCGCAAGGACTTGAAGGTTGAGTATGCAGAGTTTATTGCGAGGCAGGCAACCCTCGTCGACGCCGTAGCACCGGATGTGACCACATCGAAAGATGCGCGTTTCGGCTCACGCACAATGCTCAATGCCTGGATAACCGGAACCACGTCTGAATATCAGGAAGCTTCCGGCACTGCTATTCTTGACGGAAGGTTTTTTTCTCAGGAGGAATCAGAGGGCGGGAGACCCGTGTGTTGTATCGGTGCGAATGTGGCAGAGACTCTTTTTCCGTCAGTCGACCCTGTCGGTCAGACAATCAAGGTCGGGGGGTTCCCGTACAAAGTCCTCGCAGTGTTTGAAAAGCAAGGAGGGTTATTCGGTCAATTTACATCCGACAATCGTATTTATATTCCCATTAATTCCTTTCTGACTGAATTTGGCTCTCACCGCGACGTCACGCTCAATGTGCGTGTAGCGAAGAATGCTGACCTTGATGATGCACGAGAGGAATTGCGCGGGATCATGCGCAAACTTCGTCATCTCAACCCATCACAGGAGGATGATTTTAACATCAACCAGTCGGAATTGCTGACAAACGCCTTCAGTGCCATCACAGGTGTCATTGCCGGGGTAGGATTTTTTATTACCGGCTTATCGCTGTTTGTCGGAGGTATTGGCATTATGAATATCATGTTTGTATCGGTTACTGAACGGACTAAAGAAATCGGAATCCGGAAGGCAATCGGTGCACCGCGCAGAACTATCCTGTTCCAGTTCCTCGTCGAAGCTGCACTGATTTGCCTGATTGGCGGAGTAATTGGACTTATATTCTCCTATATTCTCTCGCTGATTGTGAATCAAATTATCCCCACGGCGATGCCTGTGTCTGTAGTATTTATTGCACTTCTTGTTTCCCTGATGGTCGGCGTTGTCTCCGGCTTGCTCCCTGCCTACCGTGCCTCAAAGCTGGACCCCGTCGAGGCACTTCGCTACGAATAGCATCTCTTCGGTGCCCGCATGAACCCAACAGTTCAGTTTGCTCTCCTTGAAGTGAAAGAAAGCTTTTTCATGGCGATCACCGCCCTGCGGGTCAACAAGCTCCGCTCAATTCTTACGCTGCTCGGAATCGCGGTGGGCGTCTTTTCGATCATCGGAGTCATGACGGCGATGGGAGTGCTGCTCAACAGCATTGAAAAGGGGATGAGCGCCCTCGGCGTGAATACATTTCAGGTGCAGAAGTATTCCATGTTTGATTCCGACGACCCTGAAACCAACGCAAAGTATCGCAACAGAAGGGATATTACATACGATCAGGCGCTTTGGGTGAAGGAGCATTCCGGACTTGCATCTGCGGTTGGAATTTTTTGTGGTGATTTTGGCAAGATCATTGTTGCAAAGCATGGTGAAAAGACTAACCCTAATATATATTTTTCCGGACGCGATGTTGAAGGCTTCACCGCAAATAGCTGGACGATAGGTGATGGCAGAGTGTTTACGCAAAATGAGATTTCGAATGCCAGTTTTGTCATCATTCTCGGCACTGACGTTGTTAAGAAATTATTTCCCAAATCGGATCCTATCGACCAGCTCGTGCGCGTCGACGGACATGAGTACAAGGTTATCGGTGTTATCGACCCCCGGGGCGGATTGCTCGGAGGTAGTGGAGATAATATTGCCATCGTCCCCATTTCTACATATTTTAGTGTGTATGGAAAGAACCAGCTTGTTTCGATAAAGGTTCAGACGGCAACTTCAGATGCAATGGTGGATTGCATGGAACAGGTGCGAGGTATTCTGCGAACGGTCCGCCATGTTGCTCCGGGTGACGATGACGATTTCTACATCTGGTCGAACGACTCCATGATAACGCAGTTTAACGACTTTACGAAATACGTCAGGCTTGGCGTCATATTGGTAAGTGCAATTGCACTTCTAGCCGCTGGAGTGGGTATCATGAATATCATGCTTGTCTCTGTAACTGAACGTACGCGGGAAATTGGTATACGGAAATCAATCGGTGCCCGCAAAAGCAATATCCGGTCGCAATTTATTCTTGAGGCTGTTATCATCAGTGAGCTCGGTGGAGCCATCGGCATTATCTTCGGACTTCTGGCTGGAAATATCGTTGCGATGATGCTGGAGATTCCACCCGTTATTCCATACGATTGGGTGACTATCGGTTTTTTGAGTTGCACTCTGGTAGGTGTCATATTTGGCGTCTACCCAGCATGGAAGGCGTCAAACCTCGACCCAATCGAGTCGCTTCGGTATGAATAACAATAATTCGATATCTCAATGAGCCGCACAGTCGAAACGATTGTCCACGAAATCCGAGAGAGTCTCGCAATGGCATTTGTTGCCATTCGGACAAACCGGCTCCGATCCGTATTAACGCTGCTTGGTATAGCCGTCGGAGTTTTTTCCATTATTGCTGTCATGACGGCAATGGGTGTCCTGACGAACAGTATCGAAAGCGGGTTAAGCCAGCTTGGTGTCAATACATTCCAGGTTCAGAAAACTCCCGGATTTGGTTCCGATGATGCCAGAGAACGTGCGAAGACAAGGAACCGCAAGCCGGTAAAATATCCCCAGGGCCTGGCTGTTAAGGAACATGCAACGCTGGCGAAGGAGGTCGGACTTGAAGCATGGGATTTTGGTAAGATTGTTGTAACGCCGGATGGTCGGAAGACAAACCCTAATGTTCAACTCGCAGGAGAAGATATCGATGGGGTTACGACGAACAACTGGACCATCGGTGACGGTCGATTGTTTACCTCGGAAGAGATGAACGCTTCCAAAAATGTTGCCGTTCTCGGAATGGGCGTCGTAGAAAAAATGTTTAAGAACATTGACCCTGTTGGTCAGACAATTCGCGTGGACGGGCGTGAGTACGAAGTCATCGGTGTGTTTGAACGCCAGGGCGGCATGCTCGGCGGGAGTCAGGACAATTTTGTCATTATTCCTCTGCCGACGTTTTTCGACGTCTACGGAAAGGAACGTGAAATTCACATCATGGTGCAGTCGACGACACGTGAGACATACGAGGATTGTATCGAGCAGGTGCGCGGTATTCTTCGTGCCGCTCGCCAGGTTCCTCCAGGTGTGGAGGATGATTTCTATATTTTCTCGAACGATTCACTCATCCAGCAATTCAATGATTTCACGCAATATGTACGTCTCGGCATTATGCTGATAAGCGCTATCGCACTTCTCGCTGCAGGCGTCGGGATTATGAACATCATGCTTGTTTCCGTCACCGAACGCACGCGGGAAATCGGCATCCGCAAAGCCATCGGAGCAAAACGTGGAAATATCCTGACGCAATTCATGCTTGAGGCTATTGTGCTCAGTGAAATCGGCGGTGTTGTCGGTATTCTTCTTGGTCTTCTCGCCGGAAATCTTGCTGCAGTCATGCTTTCAGTTCCCCCGGTTATTCCGTTCAACTGGGCGGTCATCGGGTTTATTATATGCTCGGTTATCGGTATTGTTTTCGGCGTTTATCCTGCCTGGAAAGCCTCTAACCTGGACCCCATTGAATCCTTAAGGTACGAATAGAAACCCTTTCCCTGGTGTTTTTTCCCTGTTTTACCTGTAAAAGAATCAGTCTTCCATTTGTTTAAAAAGAATTAACTTGACAATCTGTCGGAATATGTCTTCATTTACATAGCACCCTTCACTGCGCCCGCGCTACTAGTCTGAATTCTTACAACGGAGGTTCTTATGCGGAAAAGCTCCCTGTTTTTTTCATTAATGTGTGTGCTATTTCTTGGTCTGTCATCATTGTGGCCACAGGTGAAATACCGTACATTCAGCCAGGACGATCTCGCTTCCAAAAAAAATGAAAAATCCGGAAAGAGGATTGCGTCCATTGCGACGTTTACATTTCACAATGATTCCGCCTACACGGTTAACAGTCTTCATGCAAAATTTAATTCTGAAATTGAGGCGATTATTGACTCGGGCGGTTTCACGACATTCACGATCGATGGCCATCAGCTGAATGCAAGCGGCCGATCTGTGTCGGGCCTTGATTCCACCGTACTGACCATCAGGTTTCATAAGAAAGATGGAGACATCGACGCGGAGAAGTGGTACTGGGATACATCGGGCACAAGAATCGGACCGACGTTTAAAGAGCTTGGTGCCGATGGTCCTATTATACGCGTTTTGGGACAACCGAACGGCGGGAACGTTAGGGATTTCTTGTACAAGAAAATCATCCATGCGCAAGGGGGCCTGTATGCAGGAGAAAAAACCGACACCCCGGGCGTCGGTTGGATTCTCTACATGACAGCAGACCGAAAATATTTTCCGCATGCGGGTACTCCGCGCTGTCTCGACTCGATAGTGAATGGGACCGGCGGAAAAAAGGCATTTGTGGGACAGCTAAGGAACCCTCACGTCAACAAGCATGATAATCACCTTGTGGGTGAACTCCACGCGATGAAGCTTGCCATCATCGCGAATGACTCAGGCGTCACAGAACCGGTCGATGGCGGCACGACACTATTCGGCGACCTGTTGTACAATGATACCGTGAACACCGGAGATAACTGTAACGGAAAAACTATCCGCGAACTTGCTCATCTTGCTGATTCGGCGTTAACGTACTGCACACATTTCAGCGGCTCAACATATACAGACCTCGATGCATGTATCAGCCGTATTAATGCTGCGTTTGGTGGTCCATACACAGCGGTGACGTTCAGTCCGTTCCTTCTCGCCGGAACCCATACATTAGCTGAAGAGTATTTCCTGCGTCCCAATCCTGCCGCGGCGCCGATAATGTCGCGTCACAATAATTATTCGCTGCTGGAACAGCCGGAAAAATTTACGATTGCGCAGAACTATCCGAATCCTTTCAATCCGTCAACGACAATTGAATTCTATCTTTCTGAACCAGCGTTGGTGACATTGAAAGTGTATAATGTCATCGGACAGGAAGTTGCAACGGTGTTGAATTCCGAATCCATGGAAGAGGGCAACCAGATAATCGAATTCTCTGGAAACGATTTACCGTCTGGCGTCTATTTCTACAGGATTTCAGCGCAAGGAACCGGCGACTTTCATCAACAATTTAACGCCATAAAGAAAATGGTGCTGCTCAAGTAGTTGAATCCTTTAACGAAAGGCTGAACAATCCCGCCCCAATATGTTGGAGCGGGATTTTTTTTGACTATCATTGACTAAAATGATATACTCGTAGTGATATGTTCAGCCGGCGCCCGATAACACATCTCCTGCTGTTCGCACTCGTCTTCACGGCGTTTTCCGCACCTTTCTTAATGGGATTGATGAGACCAAATTTCAAGGAACGTAATCCTTATTCCGTCTTTTACGCATTTTTCAACCTGCCTGTGACACTATTGTTTGGAAACCCGATCCGTTCGTTTGCCGAATCCTTATGGGATAAACCGACAAAGTATCAATACGACCAGGCGGAGTTTTTAGTCTCGCTGTTGTTCTGGTCATTAGTTGGAATGGCAGTAGGGTTTTACAGGGATTACCAGGAGGGGGACAGCAGTTAACGGTGAATCAGGCTTTCATTCTCATGCCTTTTTCTTCATAGCAAAAAATCCAGCCGCCGAGTTTTCCGGGATTGATTTCATTGAAGTTGTCCCAGTACTCCTTAGTATTCATAAAGCGTGAGCTGGTGTCTCCTTCAGGATTTTTTTCGACCATCTGCATAATCTGTTGAAAGCGTGTTTTCCATCGTTCCATATTGGCGACGCGCAAGTCTACCCACCCGTCGTGTGCCCAGAGGTCGATGTTTTTCGTGCTGATCCGGAGTTCATTCTCTCCCCGGAACGGAGGTATTTTGATTTCATTTCCGCGCAGAAGAGTTTTCCCGTCGGGCATGAGGATAGGAATACCGATAGAGATAATCTGTGATCTTAATGCGGCATTTTTTTCGATGACCCTGCGAAGCTTTGCCGAGAGAACCGAAGGGCTGGTATGTAATACCGTTCTCATGTTCCTGACAACTAATTTCAGCAGGTAGGATTCGTACAAGAGTTTTGAAAGCCGCGGCGGGCCTAGCATCTCGAAAGCAACACTGTCCACCTTGTGCCGATGCTCAAGTTTTTCTATATTTTTCTTCGCACTTTCGTAGAGATAGCCTGCACGGTAGGTCGGCGAAAGGGTCGCGTTATCGAGTGCGTTAATGATGTCGTGCCCGGTGTTGCCGCCCTTGATTTCGTAAATAACGTCCTCTGCAATTTCCTCAGGAGTGACAAATTCCATTTGCCCCGGCGTTGCGATGGCTTCAAATTCTCCGCGTGAGAACAACCCGTTCTCACCCGTATCGATGAAGACTGATTTCAATGTTTTGCGTGTCGGTTTGGCGAAGCCGTTCATCTGGAGTTGGAGTTTTCCAGTGAGCTTTACCCCTTTCGACGGATCGCAATCGAACAATTTGATTGGTTTGCCCCTGCGTTTGATTTCTCCATAGGCGACTTTTTTCCACGCGATCGCTGCCGTTGGCTTGATTTCCTTTGTAATCGGAGCATCTGGAGTGCGGCCCATGAGAAACAGCAGCAGCGTGTGAGCTCCAGCGACCGATGACTTGCTAAGGAGAACGCTCGACGGGCGCTCTTCGCTGTGTGTGTATGGAATATTTAATCCCATGCCACCCGTCCCGCTGGTGCCGATTTTCACGTAGATAGTGGTTCCCGCTTCGTGCATCGACCTATACAGGATCTGGACGTGGCGTATAAGCTGGGGAATATACAGCGTGGCTAACAGGCGTTCAGTTGCATCATACAAAGGCTCGTTATTGCCACCAGATTTTGCTTTTTTGATCTGCGATAAAACGCCGCGTGCTGTTTGAAAAATATCCTGATATGCAATAGCCGTCGCTGAATTGATACAATCGACCACAATATCCGGTTTGAGTTTGTGAAGGAGTTGGAAAATTGATGAGCGCTTAAAGACATCATCGGTCATTTCACCGAGAATATCATCGATGAGCATCGTGCGGAAGCGCTCATCGTTGACGACATCGTTTCGTTGTTTATCTTTCAGCGAGTGACGGAGAAAAATGTTGCCCCACCACGGCATGAAGAAATCCTTGTTCATTTGAGGGAATTCTTTACGAAGGGTTTTTACTGCATCTTCTGCTTCCGGGCGGAGCAATGAAGTAACGATGATCCGCTTCGGACGTTCTTCGACGAGCTTGCGACAAATGGCGGCGCCCACCAGTCCCCACCCCCCGAGTACGAGAACCGTTCTATTTCTAATATCCATCTATCCTTTTTCCACAACGACTGCGGTACCGTAAGCAAGCACTTCTGTTACGCCCGTTGCAACTTCATTCGCATCATAACGCATTCCCACAATGGCATTTGCCCCCATCTGCTGTGCATGTTGAAACATGAGGTCATAAGCTTCCTGGCGTGCATGTTCACAGAGCTCCTGGTACAGGGAAATCCTGCCGCCGAATAATACCTGGAAACCTGCACCGATGTTCCCGACAAGTGACCTCGACCGGACGGTAATTCCACGGACGATTCCTAAATTTTTTGCAATCCTGTACCCTTCGATCGTGAACGCTGTGGTGACTGCTGAATGATCCATGACAAATTCCTTATTTAAGTTTCATCGAGCTCACGCATTTTTCGAAGACGGTAAAGTAAATGTCCTTTTGCGGAGCAAAATAGTTGATAGTCGTACGGATAACTTTATCGTTCTTCACGACAAAATACGCCCGACTGGTGATATTGGGAACACCTGCAGGATAATCCACCCAGTACGCCTTATTGCCGTCGAGGGTCGTCTCACCTTTTGCCTTGGCTTTGTATTTTCCCTTGTTTTGTTCCCACACCTTGTCAACAGTTAATTTCTTCGCATCAAACACATCGATGTGGATACTACAGTCAAGCCGGTCTGCCCGCAGTTCCATCACGAGGTCTTTATCTTTTTTCTGCTGGGGGACAAAATTCAGGTTGTCGGGGTATTGCATCGTGAAGAAATCTGATTTATAAGTCTCGAGATTTCCTGAAGCCGTCCATGTGTCTGCTTTCCTGGCAACGATAACGGGAAGCTCGAATGAATTCATCATCGCATTGAAGATATTCGTATTGATCGTCGCCTGGTCCCCGCCGAAACTCAGAATCGACATTTTGTACATTGCGGTATCGCCGGGAACGTACCAGTCAATGCCGACAATTTTCTTTTTGGAGCTGACCGGGATTGCATACTGGACGCTCGTTGCCTGCTTTCCGGCAATTGTCAGCTTCGGCAGAGCGTCGGGTCGTATCTCAATGTTTTGCCAGGTTTGTTGAAGCTCATCTTTGCCGGACTGCACCAATGTGTCGGCATTTTTACCTTCGTACTTCACCACTTCAACCGTCACCATCGCACCCTCTAAGCCCGTGGAAGGGTTTTGGAATTTATCGATAATTTCCTGCGACTGCGCGAAGACCGCTTTGCCGGTCGTCCCCAGCTGTTTCCAGTCCTTCGGGTATTTGATTTTGAAACCGTAGCCCGGGTCTTTGTATTCGTTCATATCTCCGACAGCCAAGGGCTCGACTTTCTTCTGCTGGCAGCCGCCCGCGATAAACGCGATGAATAGAACGCAGATGATGAGTGATTTCATGCGAACAATCCTTTCGTTAATAATGTTTACGATTTTGGAACGACAGTATCATACCAGAACTTTTTTTCCCGTGCGCCGACCTCGTCGATGTGGAGGTGCTTCACTTCGGTGTACTCGTGCAGTCCTTCAATGCCGAACTCCCGGCCTATGCCGCTTTGTTTGTATCCGCCAAAGGGTGCTTTTTCGGAGAGTAGGTGCCATTCGTTTACCCATACAGTGCCTGCGCGTAATCTCTTTGCGACCGAAATTGCTTTTTCCTTATCGCGCGACCAGACGCCTCCTCCAAGTCCGTACATAGAGTCATTTGCTTTTGCAACAGCCTCGTCGATGGAGGAATATTTGATGACGGAAAGGACGGGCCCAAAAATTTCCTCCTGGGCGATTTTCATCTTGTTATCAACGCCGGTGAAAATGGTCGGTTCGACAAAAAAGCCATCCTTCAGATCCGGGCGGACCGGTGCAGAACCGCCGACTGCAACCTTTGCCCCCTGCTGAATTCCGCTCCGGATGTACCCTAACACTCGTTCTTGTTGTTGTTCAGAAATAACCGGTCCGATGTCGGTAGCGACATCTTTGGGGTTGCCGAGTTTCATCTTTTTAGTTTTTTCCACCATACGATTCAAAAACTCGTCGTGGATTTTTTCCGGAAGGAACAATCTTGTTCCCGCCTCACAACATTGACCCTGGTGGTAGAAAATGGCATAGAGTGACCCGTCGACTGCCAGGTTCATGTCGGCGTCGTCGAGAATGATATTCGCCGATTTACCGCCGCATTCGAGTGTACATTTTTTTAAAGAAGATGATGCAAGCGACATCACCCGCCTTCCAACCGCCGTCGATCCGGTGAAGGAAACTTTATCAACCATCGGGTTCTTTGCCAGTTCTTCACCAACATCTTCGCCGAATCCAGGAATGATGTTTACGACACCCGGAGGAAGCTTTATCTCATCAAATATTTTTGCCAATTCCACTGCCGTGATGGGGGTGAGCTCCGACGGCTTCAGGACGATGGTGTTCCCCGCAGCAAGTGCAGGTCCGAGTTTCCAAATTGCCATCTTGAGAGGAAAATTCCATGGAATAATTGCGGCGACAACACCTATCGGTTCGTGAGCAAGTAAATTCTGGCTGAAGCCCGGTTTCGAAAGGCCATCGATCAGTTGGACAGGTTCGATTGTTGCGAGCTTCGAAAAATAATTCATTGCGCGAGCGCTGAGGTAAACGTCTTCTTTCGCCTTGCGGATTGTCGAGCCGGAGTCTTCTACTTCAAGCTGTTCCAGCTCAGTTTTATGTTCATTGATTTTATCGGAGACTGCTTTAATAAGAGCCCCTCGTTCTTCGCGTGACATTGTTGTCCACGAGCCGTCGTCGAAAGCCTTTCGTGCCGAAGCAATAGCACGCTGTGCGTCTTCAACACTTGCGCGAGAGATACGTGCGAGTGGTTGCCCGTTGAACGGGTTTTTGGAATCGAAGGTTTTCCCTGAGGATGATGGAACAAATTCACCGTTAATATAGAGAGAGTACTCTCTCACTTCATTGACCTCCGAGCCGTCCGTAGATGGAGAGCCAGAGAATCGTGATGAGGAGAATCGGCATGACAACATGGAAAAGGTCGATCTGCTTATCGTAACCCTTGAGCTGCGCTTCAGCGTTTGCGTCTCCTTTGCCGGCGGCAATCTGGTTGACGAGCGTTCCGCGCTTCTTGGCGACGATCCCGAAGAGGATGCCGCTGATGACTGCGATCGCGAAGAAAATAATTTTTGCCGTGAGCCAACCGACGTCGAGCACCCCGAGACCAAGACTATGCATGTTGCCGATGCCGGTGATGAGCATGATGAGGACTGCAACGGGGCTCAGTAAGCCAAGTGGGCGGATTGCCCTGACGATGATCGCCTTCGTCTGGAAGTCGGGCGCTTTCTTGTATTGCATGTTGAGGATAAACCCTGCAACGTTGAGCGTTACGAGCAGTCCGAAACCGATGAAATGAAACAAGAGTGTAAATTGAAGTTCCACATTAAGCCTTTCCAAGTAGTAGAGATGTTATTTTCGTAATTCTTGAAGAAAACACGGTAGAAATGACGGGTAAAGATACAAAAAGTTTTGGAGAGACTCAACAATCAGTGGGTTCAAGAGCGAGGACATTGTAAGGATTCCCGGCGGAGGCAAGCTAACAATAACCTGTTGGACAGTTGACACTTTCCCCCACTATGCTTAATTTTTAATAGAACCCTCCCGAAAGAATATAAGTACATATTTTTGCACCTTGCGTTAAATGTCGTTTTTGAAGATCGAATACCCTGACATGCACACCCTAAAGATGAACTCGTCTTTCACTCTGATATTGATTTTCCTTATCATGGTTCCTTCCGCAAATGCTCAAATCACATTTGAAAAGACGTATGGTGGAGCCGGTAAGGATATTGGCGTGTCTGTCCTGCAAACTTCCGATAAAGGATATATTATAGCGGGTAGCACAACATCTTTTGGCGCCGGTGCGTCGGATATGTATCTCGTTAGAACAGATTCACATGGAGATACCCTCTGGACAAGAACGTACGGCGGAGCTGGCAATGATGATGGATTTGCCGTTCAACAGACCTTCGACGGCGGCTATGCGATAGTTGGTCGAACGAAATCGTTTGGCTCCGGCATGGAGGATGTTTACCTCGTTAAAACAAACTCATCTGGAGATACACTTTGGACAAGAACATTTGGCGGTGCAGACAATGATAAGGGCCTCGGTTTTCGACAGACATCAGACGGAGGGTATATTATTGTTGGAGAGACGTGGTCGTTTGGTGCTGGCTTCGATGAAGTTTACCTTATTAAGGTCAACTCGTCCGGTGATACAGTATGGACGAGAACGTTCGGTGGAAACGCCCCGGATATCGCGTATGATGTTGTACAAACATCTGATGGAGGGTATATCACCGCCGGTTACAGCTGGTCCTTCGCTGATAACACTTCTACGGTCCAGCTTGTAAAGACAGATATAGCAGGCAACCCTCAATGGATGAAGGATTGCGGTGGAGTTAAACATACAACGGCATATTCCATTGATCTTACATCCGATGGAGGTTTTATCATTGGGGGATGGATCGACCCCAATGGCGTCGGAACGCCGGATGCATATCTTGTCAAAACGGATTCTCTCGGAGATACGCTCTGGACGAATTCCTACGGTGGAACGGATGTAGATTTTGCTCGTTCAGTCATTCAAACGTCAGACCATGGTTACGTCTTCACGGGGTTAACTCAATCGTTTGGTGCTGATTCCGGAAATGTCTATCTGGTACGAACAAATAGTTCGGGTAAATTACTGTGGACGAAGACTTTTGGGAGCAATGGGATTGATGGTGGCGGATCTGTCAGGCAGACTTTTGATGGCGGGTTTATTGTCACTGGTTGGACCACTTCTCCCGGTAACGGTAACTATGATATGTATCTGATAAGAACCGATTCGAATGGAATTGCAACATCAGTCAAAACTGACCGTGTAAATTCGATTTCTGCCGAATACAAGTTAAGTCAAAATTACCCAAATCCTTTTAACCCTTCAACGGTTATCGATTATCGATTGCCAGTTGACAATTATGTCACGCTGAAAGTGTACAACATTCTCGGACGACTTGTTGCGACGCTGGTTGATGAATTCCAACCACCCGGCTATAAATCCATCAAATGGAATGCATCTGAATTTGCCGGTGGGGTATATTTTTACCGATTGAATGCTGGCACATATTCACAGACTAAGAAACTAATGGTTATTAAATGACCGGAAAAACAGTCCCCACCGTGCTGCAGGCAATCGGTAACACTCCTCTTATTCGTCTAAACCGAGTAGTGCCACCGAATTCAGCAGATGTGTTTGTCAAACTCGAATACTACAACCCAACTGGATCCTATAAAGATCGTATGGCTTTATCGATGATAGAAGAGGCGGAGAATCGGGGTGATCTTCGCCCGGGAATATCAGTGGTTGAATACACCGGTGGCAGTACCGGCTCCTCGCTCGCGTTTGTCTGCGCGTTCAAAGGTTATCGTTTCAATGTCGTTTCTTCTGATGCATTTGCGAAAGAGAAACTCCAAACGATGAAGGCGTTTGGAGCTCAGTTAACTATCGTTCCCAGTGAGGGAGGAAAAGTCACTCCGGACCTTATTCCCCGGATGATGCAGCGTGCAAAACAAATTGTAGAGTCTGAAGGAGGCTACTTCACGAATCAACTTCATAATGCTGATGCTTCGAAAGGATATGAAAAGATTGGCTACGAACTGATTAATCAAATCGCCGGACCCATACACGCTTTTTGCGCCTCGGTCGGTACCTCCCACATGTTGATGGGTGTAGCCCGTGTCATACGCCGGCTCAAGCCTGCTCCGAAAATCGTTGCGCTTGAACCTGCATCTACGCCGGTCATTTCGAAAGGGATAAGCGGAACACATCATGTCGAAGGCATAGGAATAGGGTTTGTGCCACCCCTGCTTGACAAAACGTTGTATGACGAAGCACGAGGAATTGATGAGGTGGAAAGTCGGAAAATGGCATGGCGTCTCGCGAGAGAAGAAGGAATTTTTGCTGGCACATCGAGCGGCATGAATGTGATCGGTGCCTGTATGCTTGCCCGAGAATTGGGCACGGGCCATATCGTCGTTACCGTTGCTGTCGATACCGGCTTAAAGTACCTTGCCGGTGATTTATTCGGTCAGGAGAGTCTCTAACGGGGAGATAATCTTCTGCAAATTTTCCGAATGGCGTAGACGAATCTTCGAGAGGTATAATGAGAAAAACTTTTTCTGCAATAATTATCACGAGTTTGACCTTTTTCAGTTTTTCGTTTGGACAACTTCCCGATCTGGTTGTTTTGAACGGTGAATTTTCACCAGCCATCGCAAATCGGGGAAGCCCGCTGACAGTTGCCGCAAGTGTTGAGAATGTCGGGACCGGTCATTCGGCGAAAAGCCATCTTTCTTTTTACCTTTCACCCACTACAGCCATCTCAAACGGAACACTAATCGGTTGTGTTTCAGTTGAACCTCTGGCTGTGGGTGCAATCAGTGAATCAAAGCAAATTATCGTACCTGTACCTTCCTCCATTTCCGCTGGCAATTATTATGTCGGTTGGGTTGTCGATCCATTCAATGAGGTCTCAGAGTCGGATGAAAACAATGGTTTCTATCTGCCCTCAACTCAACTGAATGTTACAAATAGTATTGTCTATAGGCAGCACATTCCTTATCCAATTATTTTCATACACGGTCTCAACAGCAACGATCAAACCTGGAATACAATGCTGTCACAGCTCGACCGATTCGGATGGTCGTTCGGTGGGAGGATGGATTATTGTCTAAACTACGATGGAAATCTTTCGACAGCGCTTCTCGCAAACGACCTCCATGATTTTACACTACAATCTGCATTGAATGCCGGTGATTACTATACGGTCAATTTTGATGTCGACCCGGACGGCTCTGCGTACAATAATACCGTTGAGAGCAACCTCTCGGCAATTGTCAAGCAAGGGAAAGCTCTGAGAGTAATGGTCAAGCATGTGTTAGATAAGACTGGGGCTGACAAAGTGATTTTGGCGGGACACAGTATGGGTGGCCTTGCCTCGCGGGAATATCTTCAGAATGCGTTCAACTGGCAGTCGGACGGGAGGCATCATGTTGCGAAATTGCTGACAATAGGCACGCCGCATGGCGGGAGTAATCAGGCGACGTTCGGTCTGCTTGACGGATACTCAGAAGCAGTTCGGGATTTACGTTGGTCGTATTCAAATGACAGTGCAGGAGTCTATCTGTTTGGGGGAAACGAGAATAATTTGGCTTCATTGGGTTTTAACAATATGGATGTTGATTGTAATGGTAATGTTGGCGACAACGTTGTCGGTCTTAATCAAAAGAAACTGCCGGTTGACCCTGTGTATTCATGTGTCATTGGCACCGGAGGAGTATCGGGAGACGGGATTGTCGATGCATCACGGGCGAACCTGAACAACTATTATGCAATCGGCGCGGATACATTTTTAGTCAATGCATTCCATACGGACCTTCCAAAACAAGTCATAACCAACCTCGAAGGTCTGGATGAACCCACGTATTTCGATCAGTCGTACAGCATTGGCATGGACACGTTGTATTACGGACTGATAACCACGCAGAGTCTGGCAAATTCATTCACAGAAGATTATGACGATTATGTGTTCAGTCTTGCATCGAACAGTCAATTGAATATAACAATGACCAACATTTCGGTCCCGCAATCAAGCATTGCTGTTTTTGATTCGATGTATAACAGAAAATTCATCAAGTACAGCAATACGTTTAGTACCATTGATACAACAGTTCTTCTTGATGCAGGCAAGTATTATTTAGAGATAGAAGCTCAACCAGCATCGTACAGCTGGATGTTTCCGTACGCTTTCAAGCTTCATTCAACACCCGCAACATCCGTAAAGGATCGGTTTGCACAAACTCCCGACGGTATTCTTTTGCTGAAGAATTACCCCAATCCCTTTAATCCATCGACAAATATTTCTTTCCACCTTCCGATGAGGTCGGTTGTTTCATTAAGCATATATGACGTCCTCGGGAGGGAAGTTGCAAATCTTGTTTCCGGGGAACAGGATGCAGGAGAACATGTTGTGCATTGGGATGCGGCGGGATTGCCAGGTGGAGTATATTTCTGTCGTTTGCGGTCTGGAAATTTCAGCCTCACAAGACAGCTTATTTTGATCCGATGAGATGAGGTAATTGTAAAGGTGGACTCCACCTTTACAACCATGTTTGATAATCCCGCCTCGTTTTCCTATATTGCTCACAACCTATGACGGCAAAGCCTCAGCAGGCGAAACCTATCGGAGTATTTGATTCTGGCATCGGGGGGCTCACGGTCGTGCGCGCGTTGATGAAACGGTTGCCGCACGAAAACATTGTTTATTTTGGCGATACTGCCCGTGTGCCTTACGGTCCGAAATCTCCGCAGGTCGTGCGTGAATATACGGCCCAGGATACGGATTTTCTCGTTGCGCACAACGTCAAACTGGTTGTTGTCGCTTGTAATACCGTTTCGTCGGTTGCGCTCGACATTGTTCAAAAACATGCCCGTGTTCCCGTTGTCGGAGTAATTCTCCCCGGTGCAAAAGCCGCAGTGAATGTTACGAAGAAAAAAAATATCGGCGTTATCGGAACACTGGGGACAATAGCAAGTAATGCGTATACGAATGCAATACGACAGTTTGATGCATCGGTAGCCGTTGTGGGTCAGGCGTGTCCGTTATTTGTTCCGCTTGCTGAAGAGGGCTGGCTTGACCACAAAGCAACTGAGTTGATTGCCAGGGAATACCTTTTCCCACTAAAGTTGCAGAAAATCGATACACTCGTTCTTGGATGTACACACTATCCATTACTGAAGGATGTCATAGAGAAGGTGTTCGAAGGAACGGTTGCACTTATCGATTCGGGAAACGCCGTCGCAACGGAAGTAGAAGAACTGCTTGACCATATGGAACTCCGGAATCCCAGTTCACTGAAAGCGAACATGCAATTTTTTGTAAGCGATATTCCCTATAAATTTACTGAAGTTGGAGAACGCTTTCTTGGACAAAAATTAGGGAGAGTTCGAAAAGCGGAAGGTTTTTTAGATTAATACATGACTATTGTATTGATAATCATTCATTTTTCATCAACCAAGGAGCCATCATGAACTCACCAGTATTGTTCTTACAACGACTCAATGATGTTATCGAGAAAAACAAGATGCTTCATCATCCATTTTATCAGACATGGAGCATGGGAAAGCTCAGCCATGATGCCTTGCGTGAATATGCAAAACAATATTATCATTTTGTTCAGGCATTCCCGACATTCCTGAGTGCTACACATGCCAATACACCGCACCTCGCCGTCCGTCAGCAATTGCTGGAAAATCTCATCGAAGAAGAACGGGGAGATGGAAATCATCCCGGCCTCTGGGTAAAATTTGCCAACGCACTGGGCGTTTCCGAGATTGATGCTTCGTCTGCAGAGCTTTTACCCGAAACGAAGGAAGCCATAAGTTCACTGCGCGTGATCACACGCGACGGATCTTACCTTGAAGGAATTGCCGCACTGTACGCGTATGAATCGCAGATTCCTGAAGTTGCAAAAGTCAAAATCGAAGGATTACAACAGTTTTACGGTATGAACGATAGAGATGCGTTATCATTTTTTACCGTTCACCAGGAGGCCGATGTGTATCACTCAGCGGATGAACGTGATATCCTGGGCAGGTGCGCTCAGAGCCAGGAACAACAGCAGGCATGTCTGGACGCAGCGGAGAAGGCATCCCGGGCAATGCTTCGTCTGCTGGATGGTGTTTACCGGGAATACGTACAGTCTTCGATGAACTGATCAATGGCGGTCAGGGAAATCCTTCTTCTCGGCAATCCGGTATTACGGCAAAAATGTGAGAAGGTGACTAATTTCTCAGACCCCTTTGTTCGTCAGACTCTTTCTGACTTACAGGACACGCTTGCTCAGTTTCGCTCATCCCATGGGTTTGGAAGAGGAATTGCTGCTCCACAGATTGGCACGTCGAAAAAAGTCATCTTTATTAATATCGACAAACCGATGGCGATAGTGAACCCCCGGATTACCAGGAAAAGCAAGGAGATAATGACATTGTGGGACGATTGTTTTTCGTTTCCCGATATCATGGTAAAAGTCAGGCGGAACGTTTCAATTCGGATGCAATTTCAGGATGAAACGGGGAGTACGAAATCAATGGAAGCATCAGGTAGCCTTTCGGAATTGTTGCAACACGAAATCGACCATCTCGATGGTATTCTCGCAATCGACCGGGCGATAGATTCAAAGCACATCATCTTACGAAGTCAGCTGAATATAATCACTGCAGTCGAAAAAGATTTTCATCAATTATAAATCAGATTGAAGGAGAAGATATGGCATTGCTTTCAAGCGGAGACATTGATAAGGAGTTGAAGACGCTCAACGGCTGGAGCCTTGCGGGAAAAGAAATCAGGAAAATGTATGAGTTTGGAGATTTTATTCATGCGATTGGATTTGTTTCATCCATTGCATTGCTCGCAGAAAAAGCGAATCATCACCCTGATATCGATATCCGTTGGAGTAAAGTTACGATTGTTCTCTGGACACACAGCGAAGGCGGATTGACAGAAAAAGATTTTAAACTGGCACGACAGATTGAAAATCTATGAGTGGTTCCCGGCTCGAGGCGTTGAAGAAATTTCTTGAACAAGACCCTGTCGATGCGTTTACACGATATGCAATAGCGCTCGAATACGCATCGCTGAATAATTTTCCCGAGGCGATTGCCAATATGCAGGAATTACTTGTGCTTGATCCGAAGTATGTCCCCGCCTACCAACAACTCGGCAATTTCTACAAGCAGACAGGCAATATCAACGATGCAATCACTGTTCTTGAACGGGGGATACGACAGGCAGCTTTGACGGGTGACAGGCACGCGCAGAGTGAAATGCAGGAACTATTGGATGAACTTGAGGAAACTCTCGGTTAATAGACCACTACCTCATTCGCTAAGGCCGATGACGAAACCGGAAATTCTTGCGCTCTTCAAGGGCACCCATGCGTTGCTGGAAGGGCATTTTCAACTTACTTCAGGATTACACAGCCCGCAATATTTTCAGTGCGCTCGTGTCTTACAGTATCCCAAATTTGCTGAACAGCTCTGTGAAGAAATTGCATCCCGTTTTCGTTCGAAGGCGATTGACGCCGTCATCGCACCTGCGCTCGGAGGAATTATCGTCGGTACGGAAGTCGGTAGACAACTTGCCGTACGGTCAATGTTTGCTGAACGCCATGACGGCCGGATGCAGCTTCGTCGGGGGTTCGAGATTGAAAAAGGAGAACGTCTCCTTATCTGTGAGGATGTTATTACCACCGGGGGGTCAGTGCGTGAGGTGATTGATATTGTGCGCAGCGCCGGCGCCGATATTGTCGGCGTTGGAGTAATTGTCGACCGCAGCGGCGGCAAGGTTAGCTTCACGAATTTATTCGCAACTGTTGTTATGGAAGTTGTAACATACGCACCTGACAAATGCCCAATGTGTCAGCAGGGGATTGCAGTTGAGAAGCCGGGGAGCAGGGGCGCGGGAGTACATACAAGTTGAGATCCATCACGAGCTCAAATTCTATCCATGTTTGATACCCAGATCATAAAACATTCGGCTATCGCGATTCTCATTGTCATTGGGTTCGGGATTATCGGACAGGCGGTAAAGGCGCTGCTCAGCACCGTGTTCAAGAAACTTTTTGAATCTACGAAGACCACGCTCGATGATCGACTGCTGAAGGTTATTCGGACCAGGGTGACGACGGTAAGCATAATTATTGGTCTTCATATCGCCGTACGAGAGGTACGTAAGGCGCTGTCGGTTGAGGACGTCGCATATCACCAGATTCTCGATTATCTTTCGATCGCGTTCTTTCTTGTCCTGGTATTTGTCCTGACGCGGCTCATAAGCCGACTGATTGAAGAGATGGTTGAGTGGTATATGGATGAAGTCTCGGCAATAACACAGAGCAACATTACGGCTACTGTTGCTCCGATGACGACGAAAATTATTAACATTATTCTTTTCCTGATTGCGTGTATCATTGTTCTCGATCATTTCGGCATCAACATTGGAAGTCTGCTTGTCTCGCTTGGCGTGGGTTCGCTTGCGGTTGCTCTTGCTGCCCAGGAGACGGTTGCAAATATGATCGCGGGATTCGTTATTCTGGTCGACCAGCCGTTTCGTGTGGGTGATCATATCAAGCTTCCCTCCGGAGATGAAGGAGATGTGTACCAGATAGGGCTTCGCAGCACACGCATCCTGAATGTTGACAACAACCTTGTCATTATTCCAAACGGAGAGCTTGTAAAGAGCCGCATTACCAATTTTGCTTTTCCTGAAAAAGCCGTGAGAATTGTCGTTGAAGTAAATATCGCTTATGGGTCTGATATCGATAAAGCAAAAAAAATACTGTTACAACTTGCGTCTCGACATGCCGACATACTTTCATACCCCCCACCAGAAGTATTCCTGTTCAATTTCGGTGATTCCGCCCTCCAGCTTCGCCTTGTCGGGCAGACCGCGAATTTTATGAAAAAGTTTCACATTGAGACGAACCTTCGGGAAGAAATCTATGCGACATTCAGGGCGGAACAGATCGAAATCCCTTACCCACAACGTGTTATCCAGGTAAACACCCATGCAGCTGAAATTACTCAAAAGAAATAAACTGTATGAAGGAAGAGTCTTCAACATCATTATTGATGACGTTGAATACCCCTCGGGCAACAAGTCGGTCCGTGAAGTAGCGGAACATCCCGGTGGCGCTGTAGCTCTGGCGGTGTTCGCTGACAACCAGATCATTCTCGTACGGCAGTTCCGTTACCCCTTCGGAGAATACACATGGGAACTCCCCGCGGGGAAATTGGACCGGAATGAAGATCCGCTCCATTGCGCACAGCGGGAATTAGAGGAAGAAACAGGTTACCGCGCTAGGGATTGGGAAAAATTAACGACGATTTATACATCACCGGGCTTCTGCAGTGAAATTCTCCATATTTATCTTGCAACAACAGTTACTCCGTCGCCGGGTGGAAAAAAACTCGAAGAGGGTGAGCAAACAATGACAACGAGTATTCTTCCGCTTTCAAAAGCAATCGAGATGATTGAGCGGCAGGAAATTTTTGATAGTAAAACAATTTGCGGGATCTTCCTCGGAGAACGAAAATTAGAGGCTAGGTATGGAACAGGATAATCTCCCATTGTATCCCCCCGAACGGAGGTACCATCTCGACATCAAGCAATGTATCATTTCGAAATGTGATGGGGAACTCGCAGAACTCTCTTACTACGAACGCAATAATTGGGTGACTGTCGAGTTGCAGTGCAATAAATGCAAGAAAAGGTTCGTCGTCAAAGTAGAAATATAAATTCATTACTGTGCCGTCGAAGGTGAATCCGGTAGAAATCATACGAAAAAAACGAAACGGGATGAAGCTCACTCAGGACGAAGTTCGTTTCCTTGTGAATGGGTATCTCTCTGGGACCGTTACCGAATATCAGATGTCTGCTTTTCTCATGGCTGTCTATTTTCAGAAAATGGATTTTGAGGAGACTTCATTTCTGACAGATTGTATGCTGCATTCCGGGAGGGTCGTCGATTTATCTTCCATTCCTGGCATCAAGGTGGATAAGCATTCTACCGGTGGGGTCGGGGATAAAGTTTCTCTGATACTTGCCCCGATGGTTGCTGCGTGTGGCGTTCCCGTACCGATGATATCGGGTCGTGGGCTCGGTCATACCGGCGGGACACTCGACAAGCTCGAATCGATTCCCGGATTTCGAACCGACCTCTCATTCGATGAATACAAAGCTGTCCTCGCAGATGTCGGGACCGTCATGATAGGCCAAACGAGAGAAATTGTCCCCGCCGACAGGAAAATGTATGCTTTGCGCGATGTGACAGGGACAGTCGAAAATATATCGCTCATCGCTGGCAGTATCATGAGCAAAAAAATTGCGGAAGGGATTGACGCTCTTGTCCTCGATATTAAAACAGGGATCGGCGCGTTCATGCAGACGGAGGAGGATGCGATCGGGCTCGCAGCGATGCTGATTGCGGTCGGGAACCGATTCGGCAAAAAGACGGTCGGATTCTTAACCGATATGAATCAGCCATTGGGGCTTGCTGTCGGAAACTGGCTCGAGGTGGTTGAGTGCATAGACTGTATGAAAGGGAAAAACATACCCGACCTTATGGAAGTGACATATGTTCTTGGGGGAACCATGGTCATGCTCGGAGGTAAAGCCGAATCCATCGATGAGGGAATTGCACAATGCCGTACCGCAATAAACTCCGGATCGGCATTCCAAACGTTCAGGAAGATGGTTCTGCATCAAGGAGGGGATATTTCTTTTATTGAACAGCCTCAACAGTACCGTTCATGCAAAATTCAACATGAAATAAAGAGTTCGGTGTCCGGTGTTGTGAGTGGGGTGAATGCTCTCGAAATCGGATTCAGTAGTATTCTTCTCGGGGCCGGGCGGATGAAAGTGGAGGATCGCATTGATCCTGCGGCAGGAATTCTCCTCAGAAAAAAAACCGGGGACACTGTCGTCGCCGGTGAAACGCTCGCAGTTCTGCATACAAATAACTCTGCCGTAATTGAACAGGCAGCGAACAGAATCCGGCAGGCAATCATCATCGAAGGTTCCGCTCTGAAACAAAGCCCATTAGTTCGTTCTTTTGTTGACGAGAAGGGTGTACATCCGTGGCCCCCAGTGTAATAGCCGCATCTGCATCTATGAACATGTGAACTGAAAGGATTGCGTGATTTTTTAAGCCGGAGGTTTGATTTCTCTTCATTTTTTTATATTTTAGTTTCGATTTTTATGCGTGGTGGAAAACCAATTTAACCTTATCGTGAAGAATTGGAATATCCAGAATAGAATGAAATCGGATTATCATATTTCCGGAGATTGAAATGCCTGTTCTTACGTTAGTAGATGAGGGGAAAACGATTGAAGTTTCGGAAGGAGCAAACCTTCGTAAAGTTCTTCTCAAGAATGGAATTCGTCCATATGTGGGGAAAGACAACTATTTGAATTGTCTGGGCAACGGATTATGCGGAACGTGCCGTGTCGAAATTGTGGATGGAAAAGGAGCTCCTCCTATTTCACCCCAGGAGGATATGGCGTTGGTCGGCCTTACGCCGTTTTACGCACGATTGATTCCAAAGAATGTGAGGCTTTCGTGTCGCATTAATATTACCAAAGACATGTCGGTCAAAACATATCCAAAGATTGGAATTGATTGGAAACTCACCAAAGAACGCCTGGCGATGACGACGATCTGGACGTTCTTTGGCGGGATTTTCCTCATTGTGATGGTGAGGCTATTGATCGAGATCGCAAAAGGTGCGTGAACCAAAAAACCTGCCTGTTGTAGTCATGTACCAGCAAAGTTGATTTAGGAACCCATGGTGAGTGTTTCAATCATTTGCTCATGAATCAATCCGTTGCTTACAAGAACTTCCGGATTGTAAACACTGAAAACCTCTCCTGAAAAGGTTGTTACTTTCCCACCCGCTTCTTCTACTAAAAGAACTCCGGCTGCCATATCCCACGGATGCAGCGCGACTTCCCAAAAACCATCATATCTTCCCGCAGCAGTGTAGGCTAAATCGAGAGCCGCAGAACCCATTCTGCGGACAGCCTGTGCGTTCATCAGGAACCGGACGAAACGTTCCACGGCATGATTCGGATTTTCGGCGACGTTGTACGGGAACCCGGTCACAAGGAGGCTCTTTTCCAGTGAGGAAGTTGTTGAGACCTTCAACCGCTTACCGTTGAGGAACGCTCCTTTCTTTTTTTCTGCAATAAATAACTCATCGAAATTCGGGTCGTAAATAACGCCGAGTAGAATTTCTCCGCGGTGTTCGAGCGCAATGGAAACACAAAACATGGGCAATGTATGCGTGAAGTTCGTCGTCCCATCGAGCGGGTCGACAATCCACCTGTAGTCTGACGTCCCCCCTTTACGAGTTCCCCCTTCCTCAGCGAGAATGTCGTGAGTGGGGAAATATTTTCGAATAATCCCGACGATCATTTCCTCGGAACGTTTATCTATTTCGGTAACAAGGTTTTTTCCCTGCCCATCCTTCTGGCGGATGTCGCGAGCCTTACCAAGATTCTGCTTGAGAAATTTCCCTGCATTTTTGGCAGCTTCGATTGCCACTTGTAGCATGTAACCACCTTTTTTTGAGAAAGATAAGGATTTGTCCATGTTTCTCCAATTTTGTGATATATCTCACTATCCTCTCGGAATTGAGCGGACTCACGTTCCAGCCAAAATCCTTTTATTACATTGTACATTGAGCAGGGGAAAAAAATGCAACAGAGGTAGTAAAATGTTCCTTGTTCGCTGAAACTGGTAACCAGAAATTGAGAAAAATGGTGAAAAGGATGGTATTCTAAAGCTGGCATAGCGATTGCGCCATCCAAAGAAGCGAAATTTTAGTTCTCCTACGCTTCTTCATACCTGTTGGTGGCAGGTTGGTGGATTAGTGGGGAAGCGACAAAAGCCCGTCGAGCCGGGGAATCTCGACGGGTATTTTATTTCATAGAGTAGGGAGTTTTCGCCTTCCTAACAGTTTTTGTAATTGCTCTGAGTTTTTCCGGCTGACCCGGAAATGAACACTAACGCTGTTATCTTCATATTTCTTATCCAGAATTTCTCCAATCTCATGGAGTTTTGCAATCATACCGTACTCTGACTGACTGAAGAGGAGAATATGCTCCACAGCGTCATGGTCTATGATCTCCAGTAACGCCTGCTGAAGTCCGGAAATATTGATCCCACGGTATGCAGAAATCGCAACAGCGGGTTGATGCTCCAATACATGTTCGTTAATGCCTGAACGGTCCTGCAGCCGGTCAATTTTGTTGAAGACGACCACCGTGGGTTTACCTGAAGCGCCGATCTCATCGAGCGTAGCGTTAACGACGGCAATATGTTCATTCCAATGAGGATGGCTGATGTCGACGACATGAAGAAGAATGTCCGCTTCCGCTGCTTCCGCCAGAGTACTCTTGAATGAGGCGATGAGGTGAGAGGGAAGTTTGCGAATAAATCCGACCGTATCCGAAAGGAGAATTTTTTTTGTCGGACCCAGCAGTACCTGGCGGACTGTGGTATCGAGCGTGGCAAACAGCCGGTCTTCGACAAGAACCTCTGCGCCGGAAAGGAGTTTCAACAACGTTGATTTACCAGCGTTTGTATATCCAACCATGGCTACTCGGGGAAGCTCGGCTCGCCCTCTTCGCTGTACTTCGCGCTCCTTGTCGATTTGAGCAAGCTTCTTTTTGAGATGGCTGATGCGTGAACGAATCGCTCGACGGTCTGTTTCAATCTGCTGCTCGCCGGGGCCTTTTGTTCCCACGCCGCCGTATTGTTTTGAAAGATGTGTCCACTGCCGCGTCAATCGCGGCAGCATGTATTGCAGCTGCGCCAGTTCGACTTGCGTCATTGCTTCTTTGGTTTTTGCACGCGAGGCAAAAATGTCGAGGATTAAACCGCTGCGGTCAATGATTTTGCAGGAGATGCTCTTTTCCAGATTCCTGACCTGGACCGGGGAGAGGTCGTCATCGAAAATAACAAGGTCTATCTCCTCCTGTTCAACGACCTGACCGACCTCAGCTACTTTTCCGCTACCGATAAATGTTGCAGGGTCGATCATTTCCCGTTCCTGGAATATTTTATGACATACATCTACTCCGGCCGTATCTGCCAGCAGGATGAGCTCTTCGATGTATTCCTCTACCGTGCTGCGGCGTGTTTTCCTCGTAATCAAGCCGACGACAAGGGCGCGCTCTCGCTCGATTGTTTCCATAAGTTTCATTCTGCCGTTTCTCATGAGGTCATTGAATCTGATCGCTGGTTTTTCTGCTGTCGCGCGCAATAACCATCTCCACCAACGCGAAGAAAAGTGCAAGCCCGACGAAGTATTTCCATAACTCTACCCCGAACCTCGACTGCATGATTGCGGATTGAATCTGATCGTTCGCTTCAATGACGCGGACCGCGTCTAGGGGGATACCAAGATACTTCCAGAATTCGTCGAGTTCGGTGTCAGTAATTTTCGTTCCGTCGGATTCCCGGCTGTCCACATTCGCGGCAAAAAGTGAAAGCGTTACCGGCTCCTTTTTTAATTCGTAGACTCCTTGAAGGGCTAACCGGTTGATATTAAATTTAAGCATCGCCCTGAAATTCTGCTCCGATGAAGCTTGACCAGAGGGACGGACAAGTTCTTCCGTTCCGTCCGGTGCAACAAGGTTAAAACGCTGTCCGGGATCAGTGTTCAGTGGGTTTCTGGTTGAGATGATCGGCTCATCTCCAGTGAGGAAATTTGTTTCTGTTTCTGCGTGCGATGAGACATACATTGCCGATCGGTACATCAACGGAGCAAAGATGCCCTTTACCGGGGCATCAGACCATGTGACGAGTGGTGCGACTGAAAAGAAAAGAATTTTTCCTTCCCCCACCGTATGCTCGGTAAGAAAGGGGGACCCGTCGCTTAACGAGATGATCGTACGCGCCTGTTTTCCCGCCTGGCGTTGCAACGTTGTAATAACATGAGGGGATTCGATTTGCTGATGTTCCTGTTTGGGATTTTGAGTCGGTTCAAACATCGTCGAGAATAACGGGTGATCAAAATCTATCCTGTTGAATGAAAGCGGGCCTTGCGGATTGGAAATGATGCTTTGAACAGGAGGTATATGCAATAAGGGTAACAGTGTAGAATTGTAATTTGGAATATCCATATCCGGACCAGGGAAGAGCAATATACCTCCGCCCCCTTCGACGAAACCCTTGATCCGTTCCGCCTCGTTTGCAGAAAACGACTTGACATTGGAAAAAAGAAGTACATCGGTATTTTTTAAATCAGTTGAAGAAAACCGCTGTACAGGTATTTGTTTGAGATGCAGGAGTGATGGAGCAGAGGTGTCACTCGGGTTTTCCATCGCAAAAGAGAGGAACCGTATATCCGCGGCGGAATTTCCTATCAACATAATGTTAATTCGTTCCGGGATATTCAATGTGAAAAAACGCCTGTTGTCGGCTTCAATCGCGTCATTTTCCAGTTCCGCATAACCCTTAATAAAACCGGAGCGTTTTGGGATTACAGTAAACGTAATCGTACCTGATCCTCGGGGTTCTGCAGAGACCGTGCCCTGTGCCACCCGCGTGCCGTCGAGGAAGAGACTGATAACATAATTTTTTAAGGGGCTCGTGCTAAAATTCTTAACAGATGCAAAAATCGAAACAGGTTTATCTCTTTCGAGAATTTTTGTTACCACTTCAACTGAGTCAATCGATGCATTGGCAAATTCTTTTTTCCCCAGGTTCACATAAAAGAACCTGACTCCATTATCGAATAGTTGAGGTCCTGATTCCTGCCGCGAAAGGTGTTGAGGGAATAGGGTGCGCTGAAAATCACTCACCACATAAACCTCTTTATTTGCATTCTTTGACGTTGCCAGCAGTCTGGCTGATACCCTGAGTGCATCGTCGATAGGGCGGCGGATCGCTGAAGTTGAAGATTCACTGACGAGCGTCCTCATTGCATCGATATCATGGGTCGCAGGGTCAACTGTTGCTTTTGGGAGTTCTGATAGTTTGACCAAAAAAACTTCGTCACCTTCTTTTAGGATGTCAAGAATCCTGCCGGTGACTTCTTTTGCCTGTTTGAATAGTTTTCCATGTTCATCGGAACCCTCCATGCTGAAGGAATCGTCGAGAATGATAACGACACTTGAATTGGCATGTGTGCCGATGCTGCCTAGGATAGTCCCGCGGAGTGCGGGGCGCGCAAATGCGATGATAATCGAGACGATGATAAGAGTTCTGACGAGCAGCAGCAGCAGCTGTCGTAATTTAATCCTTCTGATTTTCGTTTGTTGAAGCTCTTTCAGGAATATCAGCGTGCTGAACTCGACGGT
Source organism: uncultured Chlorobiaceae bacterium (assembly GCA_964484465.1). Classification (GTDB taxonomy): domain Bacteria; phylum Bacteroidota; class Ignavibacteria; order UBA10030; family SZUA-254; genus CAZAFL01. The sequence goes on along the minus strand of CAZAFL010000008.1, from coordinate 13,789 downwards.
GCGCAGCTTGCGGAGGTTAAGCAGGTGCAAAATTAAGGGGATAGCGGCAGCAACTAAACCAAACAGAATAAGCGGATTAAGAAATGTCATCCTTTGAAGAGAATTGAAGAGAACTCATTTACTCCAATGAGTTAAAAAATCACAAAAAAAGCAAGGCAGGGTTAGCTATGTTACACGAATTTAGGGATATACGACGCCCCTTGTGAAGTAATAACGTACATTTGTGTTCGTAAACAAAAATTGCCAAAGATCAGGGCTCCCTGGTCTTTGGCAATACAGTCTTGAACTGTGACAAGAATTATGATTTACTGGAAATCGCCAGCGTATGTAAATGACGTCAGTACGCCGGTGCTGTCTAGTACCGCAGTAACGGTGTTCGACGAGGATTGAACTGATGTTCCTTTAAACGTAATCGATTTTGCTGCAACAGCAGTTGTGGTGTACGAAGCATTAGAGTTAGTCTGAAGCTTCTGCGGTATAATATAATTAGTATAAGCGCTATTGCCGCCGCCCATTGTGCTGGGGCGAATCTTGTATTGGTAAGCGTTTGCCGCCAAATTATTTAAATCGTTAATGATAGCGTCCTTGTTTGAAGAGATGCTCATCGCGCCGAACATCGTGATGCCGACAGCAATGGCAATGCCGACGATAATGACGCCAAGAATGATGAGAAGAAGTTGTTGTTGTCCCATAAGGTTTTTCCTTTATTATTGTAACTGCACGTGATTCGTTGATTTGCTGAACTGATGAGGCACGTTGGAAGTGCCCTGAATTTCTGTCAATCGGTGCTGGGTGTTGCTGTAAAAGGTTACCCCTGACGTTGATGAATATATACTATTCTTTCAGCTCCCGATGTGATTCCGCTCATTAAAGCGAGAATAATGTAACGATTTTGGGTCAAGATTACAATGATGTAATAATATTGACTAAATTTCGCTGAAAAAAGGTAAATGTGTAGGCAAATAACGAAAAGAAATCGAGTAAATCGTTCTTTTGTATCCCAAGTTACCACAGGATTCATACCTATTGGAAGTGATAGTCTATGTCGGATATCAACCGAATCGCATTGCATATTTTGGCTTAATTCTGTAGTTTGTCGATACAGCAGTAATTCACCAGCCGTATCACTTGGCAGAGCTATTAAAGGTTATCCTTAGGCGTTGAAACAAAGATTGGAGTTCTTCACTTGCTATCTTGAGGGGGATCAGTTGAGAAAGAGCCTTATCATCATTTTTGCTATCCTTTCATCATTCCTCTTTTCATTTTGGTTCGTTCAAAGTCAGCACCGGGCGCAGTCATTATCAGAAAATCAGAGGGAACGCGGTGTATCTGATGCAATGGGGGCTCTCGACTTTTGGACACGTGCGCGGGCATATCCGGATAACGACATTCCTCCTGATAAATACTATCGATCATATGTCACCTCAAAAAGTCTGTTCAAAAAACTAGCCCAGGCCAGGTCATTAGCAGCATCAGACAGTGCCTGGACTTCAATCGGTCCTCTGAGTTCATCGTATTCCGGCAATCAAATTTCTTCTGACAGTCGGGGGCGAACTCTCAGCGTCGCAGTTAACCCTCTAAACTCAAGCACGCTCTATTGCGGCTCAGCGAGTGGAGGGCTTTGGCGATCACACACGTCGGGTCTGTCGGGAGATTGGCAGAGAATTGAATTGGGATTTCCTGCCCTTGGCATATCTGCAATCTCGATTGACCCAATCGATACAAATATTATTTATATCGGTACGGGCGAAGTGTATGGATACAAAACTGCGCTCGGAGGATTAAATGTCCGGACGACTCGCGGGAGTTATGGAATAGGGATATTAAAATCGACTGATAACGGAATAAGCTGGGCGAAGAGTCTGGACTGGACATACAACCAGGAGCGGGGAATTCAGGAAATCAAAATGAACCCGCTCAATCACAAAACGCTATTTGCCGCTACAACAGAAGGTCTTTATCGCACGCGGGATGCGGGAATGACCTGGACACAGGTGCAAACGGTTCTTATGACAACGGATATACTTTTCAACGGCAGCGATACGACGAAAATGCTCGCGGCCTGCGGGAATTTTAACAGTACAGATTATGGGATCTATCGTTCAACAGATGCTGGTTCGAATTGGACAAGGATTGCAGACGCTGTTTCTGAGTACTCGGGCAAAGCAAGGCTTGAGTCATTTGGAGCAAACAATAATATTGTCTTCGCGAGTGTTGCAGATAGCACAACCGGTGTCGGTGCATTATACAAATCATCAGATTTCGGAATTACCTGGACATTGCTTCATTCGTACCCGGTGAATTCCAGTCTTTTCCAGGTTCAGGGATGGTATTCTCATTTCATTGCAGTTCACCCAACGGATGTTAATCAAATAGTCCATGCTAGCGTGAACATGGTAAAGTCCACTGATGGCGGTAGTTCGTTTTTTGACGCATCCGGATACTATTCCGATAACCATAACTACGCCCACGACCCGCTCAATCCTAATGTTCTCTATGTCGTCTGCGATAATGGTATTTATCGGTCGACGGATTTCGGAACGAATTTTAATGATGTCGGTGCAGGGATTTTAACGCTTCAGTTCTACAATGGATTCTCCTGTTCCTCGACCGATGTTAATGTAGCGTTGGGACAAGTACAGGACCATATTCCCGGATTTCTTTTTGCAGGTTCATCTGCATGGCGGCGGCCGTCGGGTACAGATGAAGTGGGCTGGACAGCAATTGATCAGACGAATGATTATGAAATGTATGTTTTGCAGCGATACGGAGGGGCTTTGTATAAGTCGACGAACCGTGGTGCTTCATTTTCTTCCGTTGCCGGTTTTTCTCAGGGAGGGTTCAATTCACCGTTCGTTGTTTCCCCCTCGAGTCCTAATGTCATCTATACTGGAACTGTAAATATTTATAAATCAACAAATGCGGGCTCCACTTTTTCTACTCTCAGCGGAGGTTTACCGGGGGATGGCACGCCGGCTCTGTCTATGGGGATTGCGTCAAACGACCCGAATATCGTTTTTGTTGGTTATGTTCCGAACGTCACTGCAGGGCTTAGAATTTTCAGAACTTCTGACGGCGGGAATACTTGGGTGAACGTTACAGGCGGAATGCCAAATCGTTATCCTCTCGACATTTCAATTAATCCGAAGAATAGTCGCACAGTATATGCAGTGTTTGGTGGATTCGGAAGTGGACACATTTTTAAATCATTCGACAGAGGTGACAACTGGGCGGATATTTCAGGCTCACTCCCTAATGTGCCGACAGGCGCGGTTCTTGTTGACCCGATTGACACGAATAATGTATATGTCGGAAATGATATCGGAGTGTACGTATCTACGAATGGTGGAAATTCCTGGGCGGATTTTAGCGATGGTCTTCCCGAAGCAGTGATTGTATCCGACCTTACCGTGAGTCTTTCCGCCCGGTTACTGAGAGCAGCAACACATGGTAGTGGTGTCTACGAACGTCAATTGGCACCGGCAAATATCTTTGACTATCAAGCCCGTTCCCTGCAGTCGCCATCGGACGGTGAAGTCGTTGCGGTCGGGTCTACCATTTCATCAATATCCGCAACGTTCAAAGACATCGGTCTCCAGACGCCCACGGATTCATTCAACACTGTGTACCGGATAAAACGCGGCGCTACCGAATTCTTTTCAGATACCCAACGTGTTGAAGGGTTAGGGTATGGTGAAGTAAAACAAGTAACATTTCAGGGATCCTTTTCTCCTCCGGATACTGGAATGTATACACTGGAGGCAATTTCACTTGCGGCAGACCAGTATTCAAATAACGATACAATCATAGGGACATTGAGAGCAGTTACGCCGGGTCCGATTACCTATTCGATGATAAACAAACAATCCTGTAGTTATTCAGATATTATAGGCGGTACACTGGCAGCGCCGGGGGATGATAATCAAACGGTTGTTGCACTTCCTTTTGCTTTCCAGTTTGATGGGCATCAATATGATTCTGTCCAGATAAGTACGAACGGCTGGCTTGAATTTGGCACAGGATCACGCGGTTCTCAGTTCGGCATTTCCACCTCCGCGCAACTTTCTTCTGCTGCGGCCAATGGAACCCTTTTTACAACAGCACGTCCGACGAAAGCGTTGGGAGTGTGGTGGGAGGATTTAAACGTAGATGGTTCTGCCTCCCTGAGCTACCAGACTACCGGCACTACTCCAAACAGAACGTTTACGGTACAATGGAAAAATGTTCTGGCATACCACGTGAATTCTACCACGAGGATTAATTTTCAGGCGGAGCTGTTCGAGGGCTCGAATCTTATCGAATATCACTACGGTCCTGTCGTCGCCGGAACGTTTCCTTCAGGACCGGATGTCGGTGCTATGAGAGGTTTGAAAGATTATGTCGGTGGTGACTTTCACTATTATGATATGGTGTTAGGTAGATCAGGATCGGTCAATGAGGGAATCTCAACTCTTACTCCTCTTGCAAACTGGCCCGGGCCTGATAGTTGTTTCCGGCTTGCTGTGGGCCAGTCGGTTCCGGTCGTTTCATTGACGGGGCGATGGAATCTTATCTCGGTACCGGTAGGTAGAACAGATAACACAGTTGCAGCAATTTTTCCGACAGCGATCCAGGGTACGACATATGAGTATAACGGCGCTTACCTGCAACGTGACACTCTTGTTCCGGGTAAGGGTTATTGGACGAAGTTTCCATCATCATCAAGTATGCCGTTGAGTGGAACACCTATGACGGATCTGATGATTTCGCTGGTGCAAGGATGGAACCTCATCGGCTCGGTCGATCACGATGTGCTTGCTCCAAGCGGAGGAAACATTTCGAGCAATGTTTATGAGTATGCGAACGGTTACAGGGCGACGACAGTTATACATCCCGGAAAAGGATACTGGGTTAAAGCATCTTCGCCAGGTTCCGTTTTACTCGGTCCTTTAGAAAACCCGCCGTTAACATCGAACAATTTTGATGCGTTTGATGTCATCGAAGTACGGGATAAATCCGGAAACTCGCAGTCTCTGTATATTACTGAAAATGTTTCAGGAAGAGATGTTCTTGATAGTTTCGAATTACCCCCGACTCCTCCCTCAGGCGGGTTTGATGTGCGTTTTGCAAGCCAACACATTCTCGAAGCATATCCTCAGGATCTTAAGCAGGCAATCGAATTTATTGTTTCCGTTAGTTCAGCCGACTACCCTCTTCAGATTACCCGCGACATCATTAATAGAAAAGAGATAAAATTGATTATTGAAGAGGTAAGCGCGGGTAAAATTATTGCGTCGCATGTTTTAGAGAAGAATCAGCCCGTCATTATCAATCGGCCTGGAGAAAATATTTTCTTGTTGAAAATAGAGCGGGACGCATCGCTTCCGACGACCTATGCTTTGCGACAAAACTATCCTAACCCGTTCAATCCCATCACAAAAATATCATTTGACGTACCGGAAAATATTTTTCTCTCTTTGAAGGTGTATGACTTGAACGGTCGTGAAGTCATGAAGCTCGCCGAGGGATTGTTTGCACAGGGTTCGTACGCGGTGAATGCAGATTTCAGCAGTTTCGCAAGCGGGGTTTATTTTTACCGTCTTCAGGCAGGGAATTTCTCCAGCTTGAAAAAAATGGTCTTTATTAAATAAGCGGCTATTTGTGCAATACCGAGTGGATTGTCTCCAGGAGGTTATCGGCTGTATAAGGCTTTGCAATAAAACCATCAGCTGCGGCCCCGAACCCTTTTGCGGTATCACTGCTTGAAACAAGCCCACTTGAACCGATGATTTTCGCTCTGGGATTAAGTTTTCTGATGGCAATAATTGTCTGGGTACCGTCCATTTCGGGCATCATCATATCGGTTATCACTAATGCTACCTCACCGGAATGGCTGGTATACAGTGCCACCGCTTCCACCCCGTTCAAAGCAGTGAGCACGCGATAGCCGAATGTTTCCAATGTTTGTTTGGTAACCTCCCCGATTGAAACCTCATCGTCGACGACAAGGATAAGTTCCCCGTTACCGTAAAGGAGTTTTCTTTTCTCTTCAGTAACCACCGTCGCCTCTTGGGTTTCAGAAGCAGGAAGATATATTCTGAACGTTGTGCCCTGGCCCGGCTCGCTGTAGACATTAGTGAAGCCCAGGTGGCTTTTCACGATGGTATGGACAGTGGAAAGACCGAGACCCGTGCCTTTTCCTGGTGCCTTCGTTGTAAAGAACGGTTCAAAAATGCGGTCGAGAATTCTTGGCGACATGCCGGTGCCGGTATCTTCAATCGAAAGCATTACATAACGACCCGGTCGTGCCTCCAGGTTCATCCGCACATATTGCTCGTCGATGATTTTATTCTCAGCAGCAATCAGCAATTTCCCGCCTTTTGGCATCGCATCGTGCGCGTTAATGCAAAGGTTCATCAACAATTGATGGATTTGTGTAGGGTCTCCAAGGATCGACCATAAATCTTTGGGAATATTTTCCTCAATGGAGATATTCTTGGAAAATGTTCCCTTTACGATAGAGACGACTTCACTAATAAGGTGCCGTGGCTGGAGCAATGTTCTTTCACCCTCCACGCCGCGGGCAAACGCCAAGACCTGTTTAATGATATCGGTGCCTCGTTTCGCGCTTGTTTCAAGAGATGCGAGTATTTTTTTGCCTGATTCCGTTGAAACGGCTTGACTTAACGCTCTGATGGAAAGAAGAATGGGAGCCAGAACGTTATTCAGGTCATGGGCTATGCCGCTTGCCAGCGTCCCCAGGCTTTCCAACCGTTGTGCTCGCAGAAACTGCTGTTCGAGGGTTTTTTTCTCTGTCACATCGCGGCCGACAACGATGATATTGGTAATATCTCCATTTGTGTTTCTCACGACGCTTCCTTGGGATTCAATGTGCCGGATGGAGCCGTCCGGTCTGACGAAACGGTATTCGGCCCGATTTCCGATACCCGTCTTCAGTGTTTCCTCAAAGATTGCCTTCATCTTTTCCCGGTCGTCCGGATGAATTTCATGAAATGAGCTCGTTCCCTGCAGGTGTTCCGGAGTACCGATAATCGAAGTATAGGAAGGACTGCTGTATACCCGGCGTCCTTCCGTGTCAAGTACAGCGATAAGGTCTGCAACATTCTCGGAGATCAAGCGAAATTGTTCTTCGCTTCGGCGAAGATTCTCTTCCTGATTTGATCTTTCAATCGCCTTTGCGATTTGGATTGATACAAACTCGAGCATACGAAGGTCTGTTTCATTGTACGCGTTAATGTTTGTATAGTGCTGTACAGCCATAACACCTATCGTGCGAAGATTTACCTTGAGGGGAACTCCGAGCCAGACCGCCGAGTCTGGTCCGAGAAGTTCGACATCTCCGCGGACAAGAAGGTCCTGAAAATTGTGTTTGGTACATAACATGGGCTTTCCAGTGCGGATGACATATTCCGTCATTCCTTTTTTAAGAGGTCTCCACTCATTCGGGTCGTTCGAGGAATCTTGTTCATCAACAAAATAGGGGAACGATACACTGTTCGTCTTAACCTCATAGAGCGCGATATAAAAATTTCGCGCGTCGATGACCTCTTTTATGATATCATGTACTGCTCCATACAGTTCGTTCATCTCTTTGGCAACAGAGGCCGCTTCTGCAATACGATATTGCAAATCTACGAGAACACTCATCTGTTTACGCTTTGTGATATCTTTCTGTATGGCGAGGAAGCCGAGGATGTTGCCGGCATCGTCTAAAATCGGATTTGCTGAGCTTTCAATATGAATGAGCTTATCATCTTTCGTTTTGTTGACAATCTCTGCTCTGAAAACCTGCTTTTGTAAAATAGTCTGCCAGAAATTTTCATAATCTTCTTTTTGTAAAAGCCCACTTTTCAATACACGGGGTGTTGTTTTGCCGACAATCTCTTCAGGAGGATAACCATACAGGTCGGTAAATGCGGGGTTCACATAGGTAAAGGTTCCATGCTGGTCGGTCATGAAAATGACCTCGGCGGTTCGTTCAACGGCCTTTCGCAATTTGATGAGTTCCTCTTCAGTTTTTTTAAGGTCGGTGATGTCTCGCCCGATGGCAACGAAACCCGTGAGCTGGTTATTGATGAACATTGGTGCAAAAGAGAAATTCAGCTGCAGATTATTTACTTTTTTACCCTTAACGGATGCAGTGAGGTAGCATTCTGCCATTTTTCCTTTGAGTACCAGGGACCTGTAATCTGCCAGGTCGGCAGCCCGGTCGATAAAATTTGTGAACATTTGACCTTGAAGTTCCGATTCAGTATAGCCCAACAATGAGGTAATTGCCCTGCCTCGTGCCCGCTCGATTCTAAAGGAATCATCCATTGTCAGAAAGATATCGTTAATCGCACCAAGGGCGGATTTCAACGCGCTAAATAGTGTATTGATAATAATCTTGTGCCGAAAAATGAAATACACCGCGATAGCAAGTGAAATCATGCAGGAAAAATAATACGCCTCGGCATTGAAACGGAGGATCTTAAAAAACACTGAATCGGTAAACGGTCCGGGTAATATGAGCAGGAGCAACGCGAAGCAGGCGAACAGGAAATTGGATTTTCCCGGCTTATCATAGAAACCGCGCGCGACTTCATAGAGCATGGCGATGCCGATTGTCAGGAAAATGGACATCCAGATGAGATAAAACGTGTAACCGCTGGAGGTGACTTCCCCTGTTTCAGAGATCGGCCTGTCGACGAAACCCAGAAGGACTACTGTATAACTGATTAATCCAACGGTGTATATTGCCGGAACAGCAGATTTCGAACGTAGAATATCATGCTGCCGAATGAAAACCACGGCAAAATGCAGGAAGAAAAAAGGAAACAACGAGTATATAAAAATGATACTATGATCCAAGATAATGTAAAGCGTGGCATTGAGATGCTGATTGAGTAGATATGAAAATGCTCCCAATAAGATTAGGCATCCCACGCAAAAGGTGTAGAATCTGCTGACAATGTTATTGTGTGATTTTGCAAAGACCACAAGTGCTAGTAAAAGATTCGCGGCGATGTAGGCAAGGATGACAGTGTAATACAACATTATGAGAGTCCCTTCCCGGCTCTGGCAGGTTTTCTCATAATCTGGGAGATATGGAGCTTAAGAGTATCGATGGCGTATAGTTGTCCTGTAGTTTTCAGGGAACTGGGTGATGAGTGATAGTTGATAAACCTCGGAGCTTTTGTCAAGCGGGTGCAGGGTATCTGGCAAGTTGGAGAATATGAGATCTGAATTCAAAATTCCTCTGATTCTTGAATTCTTTTGAGAACGCATGCACGGGTTGAAGATGACATCCATTCTTGCCCGAATTGTTGCTAAGATATACAAAACAAAAGAATTTGTCAACTAGGGCAAATTTATTGCTGTAAGACACCCAAATCCAGTTGATTTTTTCATATAAGACATTAGAAAAATCACTCTCATTTTTCATATTGGTTTCACCAGTCATTGATATGGAGGTCATTGGTTTATCAGAATAATTGAAACTTCCTGTAAATTTGATTATATTTTATCGGCAAAGGACGTTTCATAGTTGATGGTGGTGTCAGGAAAATCTGACACGGATAATGAATAACCTTTGTGATAGTAATAGGAACAATCGGGATGTAGCGCAGCCTGGCTAGCGCGCCTGCCTTGGGCGCAGGAGGTCCCGGGTTCAAATCCCGGCATCCCGACTTGCGGATCAGATAGCTTCCCTCCATTTATTGACGCGCGATCCTTTTTCTCCTTCCAAGTGTTCTCTATCACAAAAAAAATATGCGCGAAAATGTAATTAGAAGCGTTTCAGCGAGTTATCGTCTGAATAAGAAAAAATTACCTCCATCATGTTGCTTTTTTGGTTTGATTTCGTTAACTTGCGACGCGTAAATATGGCGGGATTAATCAAAAAAAATTTTCCATAATCAGCGTTATAAAAGGAATCCGTATGGCCGACAAAAGTCGCGTACTTGTTGTGGACGATGAAGAAGCGTTACGAACTGTGTTGGGAGGTGAGCTCTCGAGTGAGGGTTATACTGTTGACACCGCTTCCGACGGAGACGAGGCGATCTCCATGGTCCAAAACAAGAAATATGACCTCTTGCTTCTTGACATTAAAATGCCGAAAGTAGATGGATTCGAAGTGCTGAAATTTGTGAAGAAAAATTTTCCGCCGATCAAAGTTATCATGCTCACCGGTTTTGCCGACCTGAAGAATGCTATCGAATCGAAAAAACTCGGCGCAGAAGACTTTGTCAGTAAACCCTACGACCTTGTCGACCTCCTAACGACGATTGAACGCGTGTTGAGTGAATAGACTTATCCCCTTCTTGTTGGTATAGGAAGGCGAAAATGTCTCAACGATACAAAATCTTGATTGTTGACGACGAGGCGTCGTTAACAATGTTGTTGAAAGAAGAGCTCCAGGAGCTCGATACCTATGAAGTAGACCTCGCCTTCGATGGCGCCGAAGCCATCAATTTTATCCAAAAAATTCTCTACGATGTGGTCCTGCTGGATATGAAAATGCCGCGCGTGGACGGCAAGGAGGTTCTGCAGTTCATTTCGGAACACTCCCCGGCTTCCCAGGTTATCATCCTGTCGCAGTATGCCGACCTCAAAATGGCTGTTGAAACGACAAAGCTGGGTGCGTATGAAGTGCTCGGCAAGCCGTATGATATCGACCAGGTCGAACAGACTATCCAGCGAGCTATCGAGCGGAAGAAACTTTCAATCGACAATAAGTTATTGCAGACGGAGCTTTCCCGCAAAGCTGGAGCGTCTGAGCTTGTGGGTCAAAGTAAAGCGCTCCTCGAAGTTGTTGAAAGTGCGAAGCGCGTCGCTGAAAGTGATTCTATTGTCCTTATTCAGGGTCCGAGCGGAACGGGAAAAGAATTAATTGCAAACCTTATCCATCGCAGCAGTCCGAGAAAGGACCGACCGTTTGTGCCGGTGAATTGTTCATCGATTCCCGACACGCTTCTTGAGAGCGAATTGTTCGGTCACGAAAAAGGCGCATTCACCAACGCGTATACAGCAAAACCCGGTCTTGCCGAAGTTGCCAACGGCGGTACGCTGTTTCTCGATGAGGTAGGGGATATCAGTCCGATTATTCAGCCAAAGCTTCTTCGTTTTTTGGAGACCGGAGATTTTCGCCGGGTTGGCGGGACAAATGAGTTGAACGCCGATGTCCGTGTGATTTCAGCGACGAACAAAAATCTTCAGGAGGAAGCACAAGCGGGAAGGTTTCGCGAAGATCTGTTATATCGCCTGAATGTCATTACGATTCGTGTTCCGTCGTTGAAAGACCACCGGGAAGACATCCCCTCTCTTGTTGAATATTTTCTCAAAAAGAAATCGAAGTTGAAGGAGCCAAAACGTCTCAGCGAAAAGGGGCTTGAGATGCTGATGTTGTATGACTGGCCCGGGAATGTCCGCGAGCTTGAACATATTATCGAAGGGGCGATGATCCTTTCACGGGGTGAAGTTATCGATGTCACAGATTTACACCTGAATGACCGGCAGCGGCAGGTTTCTCCTGTTTCACTAGCCATCGAAGCGATCGAAAAGCAGCACATAGAAAAAGTGTTGAAAATGTTTGAGGGGAACCGGAAGAAAACTGCGGAGGCACTCAACATCAGTGAAAAAGGGTTGTATCTGAAAATCAAGGAGTATGGTATTCAGATCGATTGATGTTTGTAACTTGTCCCTTTTCGGCTTCTTCGTTGTTTGACTTTCCTTCGATATTTTCGTAATTTTTCACCACAATCATCTGTTGTAAACCCATTCTTGCTCAAACGAGGATGGAGTTGTCCGTTAACGGTGAAAGACCTTCCAATGATAAAATTTCAGGGCGTAGACTATTATAATATTGAGAATCTTCTGAGTGAAGAAGAAATTCTTGTGCGAAATACCGTGCGGGAATTTGTTGATGACCATGTTCTTCCGATTATCGAAAAACATAACCGGGCAGGAACTTTTCCAATAGAACTTGTCAGGAAAATGGCAGACCTTGGAATGTTCGGTTCCACACTTCCGGCAAAGTATGGCTGTGCGGAGATGAATAATGTTGCGTATGGTCTTGTGATGCAGGAGCTGGAGCGCGGTGACAGCGGTGTGAGAAGCTTCGCTTCCGTTCAGAGCGCACTGGTAATGTATCCGATTTATACTTTCGGTTCGGAACAACAGAAAGACCGATGGCTACCGAAGCTTGCAAACGGGGCGGCTATCGGGTGTTTCGGCCTCACTGAACCTGACTACGGCTCTAACCCTGGCGGCATGATCACCCGTGCCGAACAGCGGCAGGATGGATTCCTCCTGAATGGAGCGAAAATGTGGATCACCAATGGTACGATAGCAGACGTTGCCGTTGTTTGGGCAAAAATGAATGGAGTCATCCACGGGTTTTTAGTGGAAAAAGGGACCAAGGGTTTTACAGCGCCGGAAATGACCGGCAAGCATTCGTTGCGTGCGTCAGTAACGTCTGAACTCATTTTTCAGGATTGTCTTGTCCCGAGGGAAAATATTTTCCCTAAAACCGATGGGTTAAAATCGCCTCTGATGTGTTTGAACCAGGCTCGCTACGGAATAGCATGGGGTGCAACTGGCTCCGCAATGGCAACATACGATGCGGCATTAAACTATGCCAAGTCGCGCATCCAGTTTGGTAAACCGATTGCATCATTTCAGATAACGCAGGAAAAGCTTGTGCACATGGTCACCGAAATCACCAAAGCGCAGCTTCTCTGCTTACAGCTCGGACGCTTGAAGGATCAGGGGAAACTCAAATTTCAGCAAGTGTCGATGGCGAAGCGGAACAACGTACACCAGGCACTGGAGATTGCCCGAACCGCCAGAGAAATTCTCGGTGCTAACGGGATCCTCGACGAGTATCCTGTCATGCGACATATGGCGAACCTCGAATCGGTGAAGACGTATGAAGGCACGCATGAAATGCATACGTTGATTATCGGAGAAGATATTACCGGGATACCGGCGTTCGTGTAGCTGAAGCATCGGCTGGATTAATCCTCTGCAACGACAATGAAGAAATTCATCGGCGAATCATTAACATTTGATGATGTTCTCCTGGTTCCGCGAGCGTCGAACGTTGTGCCTCGTGATGTTGATGTGACGACAAAACTTTCCCGGCACATCAAACTCAATATACCGCTTGTTTCTGCGGCGATGGATACAGTCACGGAGGCGGATTTTGCCATTGCCCTTGCCCGGGATGGAGGAATTGGGATACTGCACAAAAATATGTCGATTGAACAACATGCCGCTCAGGTCGATCTCGTGAAACGATCCGAGAGCGGGATGATTCTTGACCCGATTACCATGCACGCGGATCAGACCGTCGGTGAAGCACTCGAATTGATGGGAAAGTATCACATTTCGGGTATCCCGATTATCGACGAACATGGAAAGCTTACAGGCATTGTGACAAACCGGGATTTGCGTTTTGAACCTAACCGGAAACTCAAAATTGCGAAGGTGATGACAAGTGAACACCTTATTACCGCACCTTCAGGTACCACAATGGCGCGTGCCGAACAAATTCTGCAAAAGCACAGAATCGAAAAGCTTCCTGTTGTTAATAAGGACGGAATGCTGCGTGGTCTTATCACGTTCAAGGATATCCAGAAAAAGAAACATCATCCCCGCGCGTGTAAAGATGAGCGGGGTCGACTGCGTGTAGGAGCGGCAGTAGGTGTTACAGAAGATACGATAGACCGTTTTGCCGCTTTAATCGCTTCCGGGATTTATGTTATTTTTTTCTACCCTGCCCACGGAAATTACCTTGGGATTCTGAAAA
>CAZAFL010000007.1:103795-115738 GCA_964484465.1 uncultured Chlorobiaceae bacterium | reverse complement strand
CGATTTGGTATCAGATTTTCCTTAGATTCCATGTTGATGTCCCTCCACCGCTCCAGGATCCTCTTCTGGTCCCCGACTTGGAAACAGCAGGTAAAGCACCGGCAAGAGAAACAATGTGAGAATTGTTGCCGAGACGAGGCCACCGATGACGACCATTGCAAGGGGTTTTTGTACTTCGGAACCAATACCGCTGGAGAGCGCGATAGGGAGGAACCCAAGAATCGCAAGTACTGCAGTCATGGAAATAGACCGAAGACGCGTGACGGATCCTTCGAACACAGATTGCTGTACCGTCATTCCGGTGGCACGGAGTTGATTGAAATAACTGATCATCACAACTCCATTGAGGACCGCTACGCCGAAGAGGGCGATGAAGCCGATTGCTGCAGAGACGCTCAATGGGATATCGGTCAGGTAAAGGGCCAACACGCCGCCAATTAATGCAAAAGGGACGTTCAGAAGAATGAGGACGGCATTTTTGACTGACTTGAAGGTATCAAACAACAGCAGAAAAATCAGAAATATTGTGACCGGAACAATAATGCCGAGCCGACGCATAGCGCGCTGCTGATTTTCGAATTCTCCGCCCCATGCCGTGTAGTAACCAGAGGGCAAACTTATTTTTTTCACACGTTCCTGCATATCGGCGACAACGCTTCCCATGTCCCGGCCCTGGATGAATACAGAGATCGCAACAAGACGGCTACCGTCTTCGCGCGCTATATTGACACTTCCGTCCTGGACATTAATCTCAGCGACTTCCTGCAGCGGGATCTGCTGTCCAGTCGAGTTCTCCAGCATAAGGTTACGAATGGCTCCAATGTCCCGACGCTGTTCTTCACGAAGACGTACCACTAAATCGAAGTGACTTTCTCCTTCCCAGACATCGCCGGCAGCTTTGCCGCGCAGCCCCATTTCGATAGCGTCCTGGATATCGCTGATCTTCAGTCCGTACCGGGCGGCTTTGATGCGGTCGATGTGAATTTGCAGTTGAGGAATTGCTCCAGCCCGGTCAATCGCGGCGTATGAAACACCTTTGACGTCCGATACGTCATGGAGAATCTCCGCGGCTTTTTCCTGAAGAGTTGTTAAATCCTGACCAAAAATCTTTATGACGATCTGACCGTCGATTTGAGATATACTTTCAAGTATGTTGTCCCGGATATATTGCGAAAAACTATATTTCAACCCGGGGATGGTCTTTAATGTATTATCCATTTCACTTATGAGCTCACGTTTCGAATGCACACGCCATTGTTCAACCGGCTTAAGGTCTACGAGAAATTCCAGCATGTTTACACCTTTCGGGTCCGTACCGTCTTCAGGGCGGCCCATTTGAGAATACACCAGGTTCACCTCCGGGAATTGGTGCAGGATCTTTCGAAGTTGCCCGGAAATCCTCTGGCTTTCACTCAGGGAGATACTGGGGTCAAGCATTACGTTGATCCAGATATTACCCTCGTTAAGTTCCGGCAGAAATTCTGTTCCTAATTTTGGTACCAGAAAGAGAGTAGCGACAAATATACCGCATGAGAGCAAAAGCACCGTTCTCCGGTAACGAAAAGCTACTGCGAGGGCAGGACGGTATATTCGCTTGAGAAGACGAACAATTATGGTGTCATGTTCCCGGACGCCTTTTTTTAAGAGGAGATAACTTAAGAGGGGAATGAGTATGAGGGAAAAGAGCAAAGAGCCCATCAAGGCTGACACTATTGTGTAAGCCATTGGTTCGAAAATACGTCCCTCCTGACGCTGAAGTGTGAAAATCGGGATATGCGCAACGATGATGATCAGCATGGAAAAGAATGTTGGACGGCCAACCTGAGAGGTTGCTTCAAGAATAGCATCACGCAATGAGTCGGGAGATTGCAGTTCTCGCTTTGCAGAAAGACGGCGGTAAATGTTTTCTGCTACGATCACGGCGCCATCGACGATGATACCAAAGTCAAGCGCGCCGAATGAGAGCAGGTTTGCGGAGATACCGCGAATCCTCAGTCCGATGGATGTTGCCAGAAGTGCCAATGGGATAATCAGCGTAACGATGCCGGCCAATCTCAAATCACCGAGAAAGAGATATAACACGACAGCAACCAGGAGCGCGCCAAGCAAAAGGTTGTGGAAAACTGTATGGAGTGTCGTGTCAATAAGCCACTGGCGGTCGTAAAACGGTTCGACCGTGATTCCTTTGGGGAGGATGGATTGGTTTAACACCTCGACTCGCTGTTTGATTGCCTGTAATACCTCGGTGGGGTTGGCTCCCTTTCGCATGGCTACGATGCCGACGACCGACTCCGGTTCATCGTCGATGGCGGTGAGTCCCTGACGAGGCATCCCTCCAAAACTCACCGTGGCAAGATCCCGAATCCGGATGGGGGTGCCGTTCTTCGCGGCAACGACGGTATTCTCCACATCCTCAATCGACCGCATCATACCGAGACTTCGAATTAAATATTGTTGAGAACCGCGATCGATATAGCTTCCACCCGTATTAGAGTTTCCCTGGTGCAGTGCGTCGAAAATTTCCTGAACCGTTACCCCATATGCGCGCGTTTTAATGAGGTCGAGTTCTACCAGGTATTGCTTGATGAATCCTCCGCGGGAAACAACTTCGGCTACGCCCGGCACCATTCGCAGCTGCCGGGAAACGATCCAGTCCTGGGCTGATCGAAGATCCATCAGGCTGTGACCTTCACCGCGAACCCGGTATCTATAGATTTCTCCTATTGGTGTCGACAGCGGTCCCAACTGAGGATCAATGCCCTCAGGCAGCTCCACTGTCCGGAGACGTTCCATAACCTGCTGTCTGGCGAAATAAGCGTCTGTGCCATCATCGAAAGTGATGATAAGGTAGGAGAGGCCAAACTGCGTGTGTGCAAAAAGGCGCACTGCGTTTGGAATGCCGCTGAGGCTGATCTCGAGCGGGATAGTAACCTGACGCTCCACTTCTTCCGCAGCCTGTCCCGGATATAATGTGATAACTGTTACCTGCAAGTCGGAGACATCCGGAAATGCCTCGATGGGCAATGCCCGAAAGCAAGCGATGCCGGCCACAATGAAAATTAAAGTTACGAGCAGGAAAAATAATTTCTGGCGTAATACAAATGCGACTGCTTTTCGGATCATGGGTGAATTCCTTCCCTTAATTCAAATATTCTTCAATCAAGACTCAACTGTTTCAGAAGGATGACGTTGTCTTTGACAACGATATCACCTGACTTCAAGCCACTGTTTACGGCGCAAAACTTAGGGGTTTCTGAACTGAAATGGATCTCTGTTTGTTGAAATGACCCTGGCGAACTTTGCACAAATACATACGACTTTCCCTGTATTGTAAAAACAGCACTTCGGGGAATTGTCATCGCATGTTGCTTCAGGATGAAATGAGCTGTTCCAAACATTCCCGCACGGAGTTTGTTGCGGGGATTTGCAATAGTGATAGGAACTTTCACTGTACGGGTAGCCGGATCTATCACGTCTCCGATTGAGACTCCGTGCCCGATGAATCGTTCGTCTGCGAATGCATTACACTGCAATTCAACCTTTGTGTCCTTTTGTATGTTCGTCACCTGACCTTCAGGGACATCCGCAATTGCCAAAATCGTTCCGGCGGCGGTATGTCCAAGGGCTTTCGGGTCGATGCCTGCGGCACGTAGCCGGCTTTCCTTTTCCCCAAGCTCTGCCTGCGACTGAATGTGCTCAGCTTGTGCATCAAGCAATTCCTTTTCTGCGACTGCTTTGTGATCGTACAAATCATGCATTCGTTCAAGGTGTTTCGAAGAACGTTCGGCCGCAGAAACACTCTTAATAAAATCGGCATGGAGCTGTGTCAGGTCTTGATTTTCGAACAGGTAGACATTACTGTTTCCAAATTCGGAATGAGCGACACTCACAGCGACATGAGCGGGTGCCGAGAAATCAATCTGAATCGTCTGTTCGCGCACAGTATCGGTTGAAATTTGCTGGAGTTGAGGTGATTGTGTGGGGAAATGGATTTCTGTCCCGCCGTTCAATACTTGCGGTTGTGTTGTGTTCTCGTCTGGTTGTGTGTTTTCTCCATCCGAGCGATGGCACCCCACGAGTGCAAAGGCGATTATTATTGTTATCGGAAAAACAAACATTATTCTATTCATATATGAGTCTCCTGAGAATTGTTAGAATTCTTTTCCAATGGCTGCACGTAATGCAAAAACACTTTTGTGCAGCGAAGTTAATGCGTCGTAATATGATTTCATGGCATCGTTGAACGTTCGTTGGGCATCGAGAAAATCGAGGATTGTCGTTCCACCGGTTTTGTAAGCATATTCTATTGTCGAGCGAACGTTCTGCGAGCGTCTGACGATGTCAGTTTGTATTTTATCGGCAATGGCCTTGCGTGATGCATATTCCCGCCAAGCAGTTTCAATATCGGCGTCGATTTGTTGTTCGAGTGCTTCGGTTTGTTTGCGGATTTGCTCAATCCGTGTGCTCGACTTCTGGATTTCGCCTTGATTGCGATTAAAAAGCGGAATCGGCACGGACAGCGAAACACCGTAAAACGGTACGCCTTGCTGTCGCAGATAATCTGCACTTACAGAAACATCTCCAACGGACAACGCTTCCTGCAAACGCTGGTTCGCTTCTTCACGGGCGAGTGACGCCTGCAATGCTTTCAGGTCCGGACGGGAGTCTTGTGCGAGCCGTTTTGCTTCATCAAGTGCGAACGAAATCTGCGTTGGAGGAACGGTCAAGTCTCCATCAATACTAAAATCGGGATCAATGGATTTTCTTCCCATCACCACCTGCAAATTAACCTTTGCTTTTTGATAATCGATTCGTGATAATTCGACATTGACACGAAATTGTTCAGCCGCGACTTCGCTCCGCATCAATTCAGATTCGGAAATTTCCCTTGCCTGCAGACGAATCCGATTGAGCGAGACAACGCTGTCGAGCGAGGCGAGGTTTTGTTCCGTGAGTTGAAGCGTCGCTTTTGCATTGAGTGCGTCGTAAAAGGATGACCGCATAGTTAACAGTATCATACGGATTGCATCAGCGACATTTTCTTCAGCTACGGTCTTTTCGTGTTCAGCCACCTCCGCGCGTTTTGAGCGTTTTCCCCCTATCTCAATGGGCACAGCGAGCGAGATGCCATACTGCTTTTCATCGGGGGCAAACCACTTCGGTGCCGAAAGAACGTCGGCATTAATGTTGAGAGATGGATTCGTGGAAAGCAGTTGTGCTGTTACAATATCTGCCTCCGCGACAGAAATATCGTATTTCTGTGCCAGCAAGGATAAATTATTGTTCAACGCCTCCTGTTCTGCTTTTTGCAAAGTAATCGATTGCGAGACCGCAAATGAAGCTACAGTACAAAGAATGGCTTGTACAAAAAATACTAAACGCATTTTCCTGTCTCCTAATTCAAAAAATAAAATGTACTGAAGAAATTCTTCAGACCATTTGGTGAGAAAGAGAACGTGCTCTTAGAAAAGCACGATAATAAACATCAAACAAAGTCCTGCAAGGATAACTCGTTTGACGTTTGCTGCAAGAAATACGATTGTACTAAAGTAGAAGGGTGTGGTTGCGGAGGTAGAGCGATTCGCTTAGAAAAAGAGCGTGGGTGGAAAACTTGTCTTCTTGTGGAGTTAAGTTAAAGCAGTGTGAAGATGTGAACGTTACTGCCGATAATGCAGGGCTGTCCTGGTCAAGCAGGACTTTTTTCAGAACGATTGTTTTTTGTCCGGTGAAACCGCTGTGTTGAGGAATAACAGGAGATGAAATATCAACTGAAAGTTGCGGGCTGATGGTGTCGAGAGTTTGTGGTGCATAGCATTCCTCAAAGTGCTCTGTCGGAACGAAAATGTCGCTAATATTGACACTATCCGCTACAAGCGCAGCAAGAAAGAACCAGCTCAATAAAAGGAACGCCGTTGACTTATTTTTTACAAATCTATTCATGAAAAAGAAATGTTCGTGGTTCCTGATAGATTAACAAACTTCTTACCAAAAATCAAGTCGTATCATCAAAAAATGAGCTTCCCGCATATTATCTACAGATTGGGATTCCATAAATATCCTTAGTGAAGAACAAGAGAATCTAACGAAAGGTTTCATGGATTTGTACACAATACAATACATGAAGTACTCCCATGTCAACGGCAAGGTCGATTTTGCCCTGACGGTTAAAGATCTGATGGGAGAGAGTTTCCCCGCTTCTCGCTTCTTCTCTTATAGGATTTCATGGAGTAGGTGGGTATTGACGGTACTCAATGTGAATTCAACTCTTGCGTTTGCTGTGAAAAATGAAGAACCCCTGTGGTTGAGGAAAATTCATTTTCTCCAGATATGAAGAGACTTACTATAATCCGCCTCTCACTTTGTTGCAGGCATCTTGGAAATCGGTTGCCACAACGATTATTTTGTTTACACTTGTCCTCTCCAACACGAGAGCAACTGCGGGCTGCGGGTTGAATATCACGATATTTCCTCCGCGAAGACGGGCCGCCTTGAAACAGCTGATAATTACTCCGATGCCAAGCGAAGCCATGAGCGTCACCTCGGACAGATCAAGAACGATCAACGCTTTATCTGTCGTCGCAACGCTGGTCAAAGGTAAATTGATGGCTTCCGCTCCATCAATATCAAGCGAACCTGCTAGACGTATTCTTTTGAGATCGCCGTCGAGATTGTCCACTTCAAGTTTAATCATAGTCGGTTCTTGAACTCCATTTGAGTTTGATGGCAAAGAAAGTAATAAGAATTCAAGCGAGATTCAATACGGTTTCGCATATTTAACAAAATGATAACATCCGGTCGGTGTTTGCTCGTCGGCTAAGGAGAAGCTGCTGGCATTCGTGTTTCTTTTCAGCCTCGGGAGCATTTTATCCTACGGCGCGAGCGATGCGTTATTCCTACCTTGTCTATTTGTGCTGTCTCGTTTCACCCAGTTGACATATTGGCTGACGTGCCTGCAGTATAAATCCAGCGGTGTAGGTTCCGGACCTCCTTCCGGGATTTTCTTTGAATATCTGGGTCGAAACTTCTGGTCGGAAAGCTGGCCGTTTTACCTGGGTGGACTCACAGTGGCGACTCTCTATTGGCTGCTCACAAAACCAAGTGATTGAAGAGGGAAAATTAGTATGAAGTCCCTTCACAATGTAACAACTCTTTCTTTAAGGTTCAACAAACTGTTTATTTCTTGAACGTAAGAAATACAAAGATTTCCGTATCTTCAAGGCCATAGGTTTCACGGGGATTGCTTCTACATCCCCCCGAAACATTTTATCTTCTTCGGCTTGCCTATCTCTGAAGAGATTACTAACTTTGCATTGGTACACTATCGTGGGGCAGGTCTTTACGTAATATCAATGTCATTTTCAATAACAGAAGGGAAAAGACATGAAATTACATCGATCGTTGCTATTGGTTGCCCTATCATTCTCTGTCCCATTGTGTTCTCATGCGCAGCCTAAATCCGAAGAAACAATTAGCGAATCTTACCCCGCTACTGGCATAGCTCAATGGGTGTCCCAATCAGGGAATCGTACTTGGATACTGGCCACACATGGAGAAGCATCAGGGTATCATAATGGGTGGCTCATACTCAAAGATAATGCTACTGGAAATATTGTTTTATCAGAAACATTCGGCGGGCCCAGCGGCAGCACGACACCATATAGTGGCGGATTGATGGCTGATGGAACTAATTTTACAGTCAGCACGACAAACGCTTTTTCGACTACACCCAAATTGTATATAAACCTTTTCGACTCAACAGGAGCATTACTTAAGACAACCCTGATTGGCAAAAGCAATCAAATTTTTTTTAATGCGTATGGTGCCTCCACGCCCGATACAGGACTCACAGTTGTGGCTGGCGTGAATGAAGGAGCATCGCAGTACATGATAGTAGATAGGTTGTTTAAGCAATCTACATTGCTCACCCCGGCAAAAATATCAACCACCATACAAAATATTGGCCCCACTTCAGTGAGTTCCTACAAGAACTTTTCCAATCAAACCGTCACTGCAGTTTCGGGATTTATTAGTGTGGCCGGAGGTGGTAATCAGAGCGCCTTCGCAATAACATTTGATAGTATCGGAAACATTCTCGATAAAATTGCATTTGGCGGCGCATCTGGTTTTTCTTCTGCAAACTTCATTTTGCCATCTCCTGATGGAAATCATCTCTGGGTCGGCGGGTCTACGAACAGTTTTTCGAGCCCTACATACAAGAGTTTTATAGCACAGATTGATTCATCTGACACGGTCAGCAGGTTCATTCAGTATGGCGTCGGAGGTAATTTCTTTATACGAGATGCTAAGGCCATCCCTGGCGGTGGATTAATTGTCGTCGGCTACGGCGGCTACCCAGGGAATTTTGGTTTAAACGACGGCATTGTGGTCCAAACTGACAACCTGTTTTATCCGACTGCCGCTTTTGATGTTGGCACAGCAGGAAATGATTATCTGAATAGTATTGCAAAAACCGATACCACCTTTGTTCGTGTACGTTGTGTGGGAGATGATGGAGACGTAATAGAAGCTTTTCTTATGTACTTCTTCGGCCTCGGAAAAAATGAAAAAAGTAGTGGCGTCACTGCAAGTTGCCCATTCCTTATTCCGACAATAGCGATTGACTCACCGGCGGTAGCAGTTATCGATCCACCGATCACTGTTTCGGCAGGTGATACTACTCAAAGCATTCCTGGTACGGTGGTAACAAGCGTAGCGCTTACTGACTCGGTGTTGTGTTTCACGCCAACAAGCGTAAACGATCGCGACGGGAAGGTGGCAAAAGAGTATGCGTTATCGCAGAATTATCCGAATCCCTTTAATCCTACAACAACAATAAAATTTTCGTTGCCTCACAGCAGTCATGTCGTTCTCAAAATATTTAATCTTTTGGGTCAGGAATTAACCACTCTCGTGGATGGGGAACTCGAGGTGGGAATTTACCATCGGGAATGGGATGCAAGTAGCTTCTCCGGGGGTGTGTATTTTTATCGTCTAATTGCAGGTTCGTTCACTGAAACGAAAAAACTTATCTTGCTCAAATAGTTGGTATGTGGCAATAGGGTAATAAACGTCGCACAATAAAGGTCACTAACGAAAAACCTCAATCAGGTTATACTGATTGAGGTTTTCTGTAATACTTGTAGCGGGGGCCCGCCATGTACTCTACGGAGAGAATGCAAAAGTACCAACAGTCCTGGCATGCTATTCGGACATAAGTGGATCATCCCCTTTGATTGCTAAAACCATGCCTACACTAATCAATTCTCTTGAACCGAACAAGGGAGAAATCGCACATCCATCAGGGAAGCATTCTGAAAATGACCAATTCGGCACAGTTCCTTCAATCCATCTCGGAATGATTACTGAAATGTTCCTCCACTAACGTCAGGCTCAATCGTCGTGTGCATTCCAATTCAAGATCGTCTAATTTTGGCTACCCTGCTGTTTCTCGAATGATTCTGGTTTTCGTAGCACCCTCCGGAAGAAGTTATTTCAGCGAACTTGACGGTGTGGGTCTCCACCGGTTTATTTGGGAAATACTATATTCCTGCAATCGTTTGATGCGATACTCTGGAAAACAGCGAGCGGTTTTTTTGAGAGATCGATCGTTTCATTTCCCAACCTCTGAAAATCACTCTTATCTTTATACTCAAACGCGCTTTTCATGCTGTTGTAAATCGCCTCGGAGACCATATTGCTCCCGATCTGGAGAAAACCACGTCCGATCCGAGCTAATCCATATGCCTCAATCAGCATCGTGAAACGCAAACCGCTTCGAAACCGTTTCCCATCGCTATCTTGCCCTGTAGTGAGAAACTGCTCACGGAGTGTCCCGAAGGTTGCTCGATGTACTACCGCTTCAATCTGTCCAGCGAACCCAGCCTTGCGGAACTCCTCGTCGAGATTTCCGAATGCGAAACTCGCTGCATCCCAGATCAGCATACCCCCTGTCATTCCCGCAGTGAGGTTGGGGGAGAGGGCTTTCAAGGTTTGTAAAAGGGCAAAGATTCCTGTATTCGTGAAGGTTTGAACTCCCGTTACGTCGCTAGAGAGGGTCGCTTTTTCCAAAACTGCATTCCAGTAAGATACCAGGGCAGTACGGGCACGTGCCGCGGCACGGCCAATCGCATTGTCGCTGGTAAAATCCCTGACGAGGTTCAGATCTTCGAAAGCGCCCTCATAGCTAGCATTGATCTTAGCCACATAGTAAAGGGCTCGAAGCCCATCCACGGCCGTTTTGGCTCCGAAGAGAAGACCTTCTTGTGCACTGACCTCATACTGCAACTCCAGCCGCATCTCGAGGGCAATCGTTTCTCTCTGAAACTCCTCGATCACAAGTAATTCTTCTCCTCCGAACTCGCTCTTAAGGCTCGATACGTCCATTCTATTGATATCCTCAATCAGCAGATTGAGCGAGAACTCTGATGAGCTGCCGGATGGGGTATTTCTCGCAAGATCATACGTCGATGAAACGAGATTGGCAAACCTCTCGATCGTAGCGAGATCAGAGGGCGACGACGATTCATCCTGGTGCTTAATCGTGGCTTCTGCTCCCATCTCCGCAGTTTCCAATAGGACTTCGAAAAACAGATCCTCGCGATACTGATCTCGGTCGATTAGTGAATGTATGATGTCGGCGGCGAATTCGGTAAGTTTCATGTATTTCACGTACGAGCCAGCCACAAAGGCGGTAGAAGGGAGATCGCCCAGATAATATGGAGATGTGGTATTTTGACCGGCGAGTTGGAATAAGTTTGGCCGACAAGCAATTCCGAAGCCCCACTTAATCGTATCCCTTGGCTCTTCTTTGATTGGTGTCCCAGCTGAATCTCGACGAACCATCCCGAATTCCAAATAGCTGTATGGGTCGAAGCCGAATCTCCGGATGATTAATGCATCATCAGCTGAGGGATTCTGGAGGTGTGCCCGTTCAAGAATCCTGTTGATATGGTCGAACTGCTCCTGCGTTTCAACTTTTGTAAGGGTTTGGCCATAGCATGGCTCGATGAACAGAAGGATAAGCACGAAAACTTTCTTCATCAGCAAAAGTTCCTTCCAGATAAGAAAAGACGCTAACCGCCGAGTGCTGCTTTTGCCGCCGGCGCAAGAAACTCCTTCCATGCATAAGCTGGCATCTTATAGGCTGCCGATAGCAGCAAGGGAAACGATTGTTCAAATGGAACCCCGAAGAAGAAATGTCCAATGATGCTACATTGGAACGCGTTAAAAATGAACATTCCCGCAAAATGCCTCGTTGCTAACCAGAGTTTATGTTCTACCAGTATGAGCTGTCCCACGTGTAGAATAATTCCGACATTGAAGAACCAAAACAACAATCCAAGGAACCACATACCATAATCTCCTTTCAGACTAAATAGAATTGAAAAAGGATCGAATGACTGGGTGCCAATTCATTTCACCCTGATTTTTTGTCCGCCATATTGGAGCAAGATTAGCATCCCGGCAACAACGATCTGGGAACATTTCAACGACTCCAATTAGATTGACCAGTGGTGTCATTGCCTTCCGTTTACTTTCCATGCGAATTTTCCCTGCTCGTTTATCCCTATCCGGGCGGAAGAAGCATCTTCCATATCAGCACGGAGTAGCTTCGATTCATAGTTCCGCTCCTTCATCCTGAAGCGGAAATCATGCTCCGTAGTCGCAAGCCGAATGCGATGCTCATGAGCCATTTTTGAAAGCTCCAATTCTTGGTCTCTCTTCAACTCGTAGATTCCCTTGTCGGACAGCAGCTTTGCGAGCAATCCAGCAACCTCTATAAGCCCCAAGAGAATCATCACGCCTATGCTGACCCACTGTACGTCAGCGTCTGCAGAGCGAAGTTGGGCCAACGCTTTGTAACGTGAAAGGAAACCCTTTGTGGTAGCTTGGGATGCCAATTGGCCCTCTTTCTCCTTGGTCAGTATGTTCTCGTTGCTCCTC
>CAZAFL010000007.1:0-103785 GCA_964484465.1 uncultured Chlorobiaceae bacterium | reverse complement strand
GGCAGGTATTCATTCTTGATTCTTAGATATTTCTCTGTCTGACGCCATCCCGTGATCACGTATTCCGGTTTTCCAGTTACCGGGTTCCTAACTTGCTCCCCCGTGGCAGAATCCGTTTTGGGTGCGTATATAGGTGATGCTTTCTTTCTTTCCGCGTCAAGTTCTTCCTCAAGCGAGCGCCGTTCATCTATGGTGTGAGCCTGAACTTCCTTCATGCGTGCAAATTTCTGGGCAGTCCCAGAATGAACTTCTGCCAGTTCTTCTCTTACTCTATCGACTCTCTTGCTCTCAATCTGCTTCAGGTGTGCGGTGATCACGTCATCAAAGATCCTTAGCTCAAGGGGTACCGCTACAGCAATACTTATTGCGACGGCAAGTGGAATTCGAATGCAAAGAGCCACAAGTCTGGAGCTCGCGTGAGACATGAGTAGCATATTGAGAGTCACTATGAACATACCCCAAATAAGTCCCATCCCGACGCTCAACAGTGGGTTATCGAATACTGTATTGAGTGCATAAGCGCATGAGGCCGTCGCTAAGATTCCTGAGATAAGATTGAGGATACCGAGAGCCACGTGTTTGTAACGCTCACGCTTTGGTATGTCCACAAATTCTCGACTGTTCGATCCTGCAAAAAGTAGTACCCAGTTCATAAATTCTCCTGAGTTGGTTTCATTATTGTTTTTGTATTTTCAACAATTAAGCACCGCAATAGTTGGTTTGAGTTAGCCGCCAATTCTTCGCCCACGATAATGGCAGGCGACCGTTTTTGCGTTAAGAAGCCGAAGGGTTCAGCTCAAGCGACGATAGTTGTCGTTCTTCGCCTTCGACTGTTTCATAAAGTCGACTAGGCCCGCAAATTAATGATAAACGTCGGTACCCGCGCCATGCGTTTTCATTTTTGAACAGCGGGAAAATTCATCATAATTCCCATCGATGAAAATGGCTGTTTGCGGCACTGAGTGATTACGATTCACACTGGATTTTCAAGCATCTGATGAATAGAGACGGTTACTCTCGCGGCGAAACATGCAATATTCGGTTGGATTTCGAGCTTTTTCCAAAGCTAACTTCGACTAACTGAACCAGCCCTAGATTGTCTCGCGCTCTGCACCAAGGAGCCCGTCGCCATGAGGAGTAATAGAATTGTCATATTCTTTACGACTACGCGGTTCAAGAAGGATTGGACCGAGCCCTTGGTATCTTGAACGTGATGCTATGCAACTTATCAAACTCCATTCTTTATCAGAATGTGCAAGCGTTCAGTCATAAACAAAGTAATTATTGAGGACAAGCACCGATGACGTTCATAACACAGCAGGAAGGATGGATGCTATTCATAGCGTTTACTGCCATGATGTTCTTTGTGACATTCGCATTCACAAAGAAACATCAGAGTTTGGATGAACACCTCGTTGCTAATCGCAAAGTGTCAGTATTTAGAGGAGCTTTCTCGATCGCAGTGACGTGGATTTGGGCTCCCGCAGTGTTCATCGCTTCCCAAAAAGCATATGAACAAGGTTTGCCTGGTATTTTTTGGTTCACGTTTCCGAACATAATATGTTTCTTCATATTCGCTCCGCTGGCTTTTCGGCTCCGGAGACTGTTACCCTTCGGTTATTCAATGCCCGATTATATCGCACTTCGCTACAAGGACGATAAGAAGCCACATCTCATTTTCCTCATCATTACATACGGATACGATCTTGGAGCGATCATCATCAACAGCCTCGCAGGTGGGTTGTTGATGCACTCAATTTCCGGAATTGACTTGCAGGTGTCCATTGCCATCACAGCTGGAATAGCTTTAGTATACGTCATTACCAGAGGAATGCCAGCCTCAGTTATTACAGACGTTATTCAAATGTCCTTGATATTGTTCATCGGGTTTATCCTTAGCCCATGGGCTTTGAGCGAAGCCGGAGGGCTTTCAGTACTCAGCAGAGGCATTGGAGGTGTCACGGGAAAATTTACTGAATTGTTTGATCCATGGATCGCTTATTCCTTCGGAATTCCCGCCTCATTAGGGCTGATTGCGGGTCCTGTTGCAGACCAGATGTTTTATCAGAGAGCTATGTCCACATCACATAAACGAATAGTCAGAACATTTGTCATCGGAGGGATTGTATTCGGGATTGTACCGATAATTCTATCTGTGTTCGGATTCATTGCGGCAGATCCAGCGACGAATCACCTGTTGAGTATTACCGACAATCAACTGGTAGGCGTATCTGTTGTTGAACACTTTCTACCAAGATGGACTCTGTATGGATTTGTTCTCATGGCGCTGTGCGCATTGTCATCGACATTAGATTCCGCTTACTTGGCCGTAGGTTCACTCACATCCGTTGATATTTACAAAAGGTATCTCAACAAGTCGGCATCGCCCGAGAAGATGTTGTGGGCTTCGCGGATCGGAATGGCGATATTTGTCACTATTGGCGTTGGTATTGCGATGATCCCTGGAATCAAGCTGTTATGGATCTTCTTGATCTATGGAGCATTGGCTTCTTCAGCTCTGATCCCCACGTTCTTATGCCTCTATTGGAAACGATTGCCAGCGAAGGGTGCATTCTGGGGTCCATTTCTCTCGTTCATTATCGGACTTCCGTTGTCCGTCTACGCGAACTTCACTGAGAATGCCAATCTTATAGTAGCTGCCGCTCTTTCGAGTGTGCTCATTGGCGTAGTCGTGTGCGTGCTCTTTGGCATTGTTAGCAACGACAAATTCGATTTTGCTTCGTTGGAAAGCCAACCGGAGAGTAGTATGCCTCGTCCAAGTCTCACATCTGGTGAACCTCGGAGAGGGTTGTAAGTACATTCCATCCTGATTTGTCAGAGGGCCGCGTGTTGTCAATACTATTTCCTCCAAAATCCATTCGGGCGTTCGCTTGATTCCCCTTAAATCGCCGTTTGAATTTCTTGATGATTTCATGTACCTTGGTATAATTTCCACTGGTTACATCGTCGTACGCGGCTTCAATGATTGCCGGTCACGCAAAGCCTGGTTTCATAAAGCCGCATATCCGCCAGTGGCATCTGAGGTTGACCATCATGGTCGAATGGCTTGGGTGCATTCTTATAACGATCCTGGAGTTCAACGGCTGCTAGTGCTGAGCATGGCTGAATTAAATAAAAGCAAACCCATATTGATTCATCTTGTGGAGAAGCAACTCTTCTACGCTCCTCTCTACCTTGCAGTGAACTATTTCAATCGACCAAATAATAAACCAAGGAAAGACGGTTTTGAGATACATCTGATTGACAAGCATGACGTTACGCCGGAAAATAACAAGTTCAATTTGAGTAGATTTAAAGCGGACTATGATGTTGATTTTAATAAGACTACAGGATCGGGAATAGTTACCTTACTTCACAACAAAGAGTTTCAGGACGCCTCTCCACCTGGTATGATTTTGTCGGGCGATAAAGACATGATGGAATACCATGAGCAGAGTAAGAATGTCAACATAGTGACGTGGTATGTTTTCGTAATCAGGTTGCCTATCATGCTGATACACAAAGGGAAGCGTCGTCGCCTTGAACCGATGGATCAAATTTTAGCCCCCCGTTTGGGCACTACACTTCACAAATATCTCACGTACTTCAAACAACCCTACCGGGGAACTCTGATGAATGAGACTGAAGGTATTGAATCAATCCCGCGGGCATTACAAAAGAATGATGCCTTATCGTTCGGATTCTCAACAGGTTCTGTACAATTTCCAGAGCAACTGAAAATCAATGAATTGTTCCGACTTCCATCAGAGGCGATTCAATTTACATGCTTTTTCAGCACGAAAAAATTGTATGAGGATAAGGAGTACCATCAAGCACTCATAGAATTCTTTCAGGCCGTGGAGCTTGCGTCAGAAGAATTGTACAAAGACACGGTCTCACTCCCAAAGAGTGGGAAGCTATGGGAGGATTATGTAAAACAGATCATCAACGCCATTAGCCCAGAAGCCATTCTCGATACTAAAATGGTTGCTGCTGTCACACGACAGTTAAACTATTTTGCCTCACGGCGAATTTGGCATGTTGATCTAATGACGGGAGCGCAAACGTTTTACCCGAACAGTAGGTTGTACGAATACAATACGGCATTAGAGAAACACTCTGACCTGTTCCACGGCACACCACTGCCTGACAGGGTTGGTGGAGAGAAGTTTTTTACGTATGAAGAACACCAAAGATTGATCGATTTGTTTGACCAAAGGGAGAATGAGGCAAGAAGGTCTGCTTGTTCGACCGTTATGTCTCGTAACATGTCCCACAACATTGGAAGCCATGTTCTTGCCAGACTCACAGAACGCCGCAGCTTGGACAAAACACCGGTGATCATTCTGCTCAACTATCTTAAACACCGGCAGGAATTCATCGCCGATATTGTGACAGCGCGCGCTGTTGTTACATTTAATCGATACCTTTATCAGGATGTATTGTCGAGATTTCTTCCCGTCTCTGAGGGAGAGAGACAAGGCGGCACATATTCGAAGAACTTATCAACGCGCAATCCATACTACGGTTATCCACACCTGTTATTGGAATACATCAGTGGCAAGAATGATATCAGGGAAAAAGATATAAGCCTCAAATTGAACAGCCGTGTTGGAGAGGGTATCAGGATCAAAACAACCGATGTTGATCGAACGGTGGAGAATGATCTTCTTGTATCACTACCCAACGACATTCTCGGTTGTCATGCGTTATTCGTCATTCTTGAAAATATTATTCGGAATGCTGCAAAACACTCTATTGTCAAGACTGATACAATCGGGACCTTGGAATTGACCATAGTCATCGACGACACCAATGGTGACTATTATAAAATCACAGTGGTCGATAATCTTGGGGAGAAAAACAGGGAGAATAGGAGTCAGGATCTTCTTTCGAAGTTACGGAGGCACATCACAGACAGTATTCTCGATGACGGTAGGCTAAGAGATGGTGGCTGGGGATTCGTTGAAATGAAAATCTGCGCGGCCTATTTGATTCGATTCCCTGTAGAAGAGATTGATAGTGGCGGTAAGGATGGTAGCTTGCCGCAGGTGGGCGGTAAAGTGTATCCACGGTTACTCGAAATAGACTTCTTCGATGACAAGGGACGGAAGTGTGAAGACAGTACCCATTATAACCTTGGGATCTCGTTCCACTTAGTGAAACCCAAACTTGTTCAGGTCATTGATGTCCGCAGCGAAGATGGTGCCATATTCTCACTAGCCAATAACGAATTCAGAAAAGTCGGGATCCACACGGGTAGACTGGATGGATTTGAAAATTACGGCACGGATCATGAATTCTTGGCTCTCATGGGAAATGACGCGGAGCAAGCCAGCAGTATCGAACAAGAGACGAATCAGCGAGTTGTATGTGTAACGGAACAGGAGTTGAACACCGTCTTTTCAAAGGATGTCCATCTAACGAGAGAATCTCTCTATTCTAAGTATTTCGATGAAAATATCAACGCCACGGTTCGGGACCCGCTGTTTTCAGACACACACCACATGAAGTTCGAAGACGACGATCTCACAAACGGAATAATGTTTGACAATCACGGTGACTGGGGACGAAGCGACGATGGGAAAAAGAAAAAACATCTCCTGCGATATTATGAACCTTACGGATCACAGTCACTAACGAATACCCTTTTTGTTGCTCCATACCGTAGTGAGAGCAACCCAATCTTGAGAGCACTCAACAAGTTTGAAATTAACGAAGCTGCTCGCACCGAGATAGTTCTCTTAGATGAACGGGTACAAAGCGCTGCATTGGGACAAGATGTCGATCAGGACCCGAAAAGGATAGATGTCTTGAATTCCACAGGTGTATATGTTCCTAGTGTAATTGAGGCAAACCTTGGCGACAACGTAATTGACAAAAAAAAGGTTCTGGATTTTATCAATCTCAAAAGGACATCACGCTTGATAGAATACTTAGTCATTCACCTGGGGATCATTGAAGATTTGACTGGTTCGACCGACATAGAATCCATTTACGAATGGATTAAAGCAACGCAGAAGGACATTCCTAAGGTGGTTGTAACTAGTGGCCGCGGACTACCGAGCAACCTACCGAAGAATGTGTTATATGTTCCCATATCCCTCATCTACCAGTATACGATCTCCTACCCCAGCAAAATAATGCTTAACAAAGTGCTCAGATCCATTCGAAAGAATAAGCAAGTCCGATAAGATGGATAAGCTGCTGGTTTTTACTGATGATTATAACGTCGACGGATTACTGAGTGAACCAGTTAATTTCTTCAAGAAATTGGGAATCGACTCTAGAGACAAATCCATTCCTGTCTGCTTTGATGCTAATGGAAAAGTGACTAAGCAGTTGTCGGATTCCGTTCTGATTATCCTTCCTGATAGGGACATTATTGGCGATAAAAATGAAATCTACCCCGAGGCATATCAGGCTTTACAGCAATTGGCCGATATTGGTTCCGCCTTACTCGTGGTTAGACACGGTGGCACGGATGGATGGAATTATCGTTCGGTAGATGACGCGGATCCGATCAGAGGGTATCTTAATCAACAGTTTGAACTTGTTGCTTCGCATAATTCGGGTAGTTTCTATTGCAGTAATATGAAGGAAATAGCTGAGTCAGTCCAAGCTTGTGACCCAGGTTGGTACAAACATGCGATTGAAGATGCGAGAAAATGTTTTCCAGATGTGGTTCTCGAACGAGTGCTAAAAGAATATTATGAACGTCCACCTCTTGATCTCAGGACACCCGACCTCAACCTATTAAATCGAAAACTTATATTCATTGTCAACCACAAATCACAAGTCGAAGTGAGTGATGATTACCTGCAGTTTCCAATCGTTGATACAGAAGATGCTTTTAGAGCTTTTCCATTTGACAAGTTCGCCCCAGATGGCATTGTTATCGTCGCTGAGCTAACTTGGAATGGCAAACGCTTTTCGGACTTCTATGGTATTGAGGTGCTTCAGCGGCTACGCTTCGAACACAGAATAAAGTGCAAAACTGTGATTTGTTCTCCGCAAACAGAGGACTTTTTACGCAAACAATTTCCTATCCTCGACTTCACTCAACATCATCCCTTGATCAAACCTCCCGTATTATCAGCAGCTCTCGTTGATATTCTTGATAAATCTGAGAAGATAGAGGATGAATCGCGTTTGGTTGACATCATCACCAAATACTGTGATCCTATAGGGAGGATGATGCACTTGCTGGACCACCGAAAGGGTTTTCGTTATTTGTGGGTGGCTTGGAGTGAAGACTCCATCACCGAAAACGTTGTATCGGGCTGCAAAGAGGACCTCCTGATTCTGAAAAGGTATCTGAGGAATGACGTCTTCGACAGTGCTGTTGTTGCCAACGGGAAGGCATTGTACGAGTACATGATACATTCACTAAATACAAATGATGTCAAGAAGTTGTTCAATGCGAAGGATAAGATAGAAGAGTTATATAATCTCTTGATGGAGGTAAGACAATCTCGGAAACAATATGCCTGAAGCTCTATCCTCAGCACGTTTTGAAATAGTCCTTCTTGAAGATAATCCAGATCATCAGAGTTTGATCAAGAATGAGTTGGAGGCTCGTCAGATTATCGTACATGAGTTTGAAGATGGGCGTTTAGCGTTAGAAAAAATCGTAAACGATCCGAATATTGGAGCGTTCGTCGCGGATATTGAAATCCAATACCCATATGGTAGCTATAATTTAACCGGTCCTCAGGGCTACGATGTAGCAAACGATATTCCGAGAAGATCGGCAAATCGTTTGTTAAGTGTCATAGTCCTGACAATTCTGGATCCAGATAGGGCAGACGAAGAAAAGAATAAGTTGCTGGTACGCTACCAGTCTTTTTCTAAGTTCAATTGGATGAAACACAATAATGACGGGGCAAAAGTTAGTGAAGCATTTAATAGGTTGGCATTACTCATAAAGAACAGCATCAACCTTACCCCTAGTCGCTGGTACGAAGAAACTCGGCAACTACATTCGAAGAGTCGTTGGGTGAGGGAACAAAAGGATGGAATCAAGACATACCCCCCGTACTGGCACCTTTACCGCAACCTATGGTTCTCCCCGGATTGGAAGAAATACGAACAAGAAATCTGCGAACGAGCTTCGAAGATTGTC
The DNA here is from genome assembly GCA_964484465.1 of uncultured Chlorobiaceae bacterium. Lineage (GTDB taxonomy): Bacteria > Bacteroidota > Ignavibacteria > UBA10030 > SZUA-254 > CAZAFL01. The sequence goes on along the minus strand of CAZAFL010000007.1, from coordinate 95,660 downwards.
CAAGGCTATCTCTCCGGAGATACTCTGAAATTAAGAGGTGGTCACTTAAACTTGACCGAGAACCCTAGCGAAATAGAGTTTATGGATCAACTTGTTGGGCGAAGGGTTGTCTACGCTCTCAAAGCACTCGAACCCGCCTATTGGGGGAAAATGGTTTGTGGGCAAACGCCAGAGGAAGAAAAAGCTGCAATTGATCCGGAAACTTGGAATGCTATACTGTCAGCCGAAGTGAGATCTCTAGTGAATCAACTCAACTCACATTCTGCCAAAAACCACTTAGAGGAAAAGTATAAACGGCTTCAAGAAATAACCAAGACAGTAGAAGACCTCGAAATCAAATCACAAGATTCCTCTTCCTATTATCGAGAGTTTCTTACAGAACAAAAGAAGCTTGAGAAAGAATTACGAAGTGCGAAGGAGCCGGTGCTGCCAGCCGCCATTCTTCTCGCTAAGGCTCTGCAAGAAGAGCATGAAGAAATCCGGCAAACATTTGTTCCTTACTTGAGGTTCTGGAATCTTGATTTTTCTGAAATCGATTGGGCGAAAAAAACAAAATCGGATGAAAGAGGTTCCCTTAAGCAAATGTTGCTTGTACTTGGCATCAGAACAGATGACATTGCTCATGAAGACATAGAGAACTGGAAACTTCTGCTACCCGAGGAACGAAAGTGGTTGTTCGAATTTGTCAGCAAACATTGAATTTCTTACCATTCGAGTGGATTGTCACCAAGCACCATCACTTGCGTTATCCTTCGATAATTTGACTGTATCAAAAATTCCTTTAAGATTTCCCTTGACCGCCACTCAGTTCGTAACTCGGTATGGTGAACAATAAAATTGAAGAAGTTCGGATGTATCAAGTCGTTCTTCTAGAAGACGATCCATCAGACCTGAATTTGATAAGAGAGAATCTGGAAAACCGGGGGATCAAGGTCCACGCCTTCGTAGATGGTTACCAAGCTATTAACAAAATAAGTGATGACACTAGTATCAGTGCACTAGTAACCGATGTAGTAATTAGGTATCCTTTCCCTCATGGTCCAAGGAATGGACCACAGGGCTATGATGTCGCTAACCGGTTTGCAACGGATCACCCCCATCGCCCCCTAGCTCTCGTTGTCTTGACGAGTCAGAATGAGGAGCGGACATTCGACACTGTTCGACTGTTCAAACAGAGATTCGAACCATTTCATAAGATGAAGTGGCAAAAGCTGTCTGCCAAAGAGGATATTGATCTTACCTTTGAGGCCCTGGCGCAACTAGTGAAGGATAGTATTGATCGAACCAAGAAATGACGATGCAGTCTCCTCGCAAGCCCCCACTATTCTCTCTTAGTTAAGCGAGATGACTAGGGTGATCGAACCTACGTAAAGAGTCATTATGAGAATAGGCAAACAAGTTATTCACCGCAACAGATCTGAAACCGCTTTCAATTTTATCTCATCTGAACTGATTGTTCGACATCAGAGCGCCACACTCTTCATACGCTTTCAAGATATGCTATGAGCTCTGTTGTTCCTGCAGTTGTGGGCCTAACATATATTGCAAGCGACATTCACTAAGGTAGCTCCACTAGGGATTTACTTAGGCGCTTAAGAAGAAACGTCCCGTAGCTCCAGATGCTTTTCAATACCCCGAAGGGATATTCCACCATTGCATTACTGTGCTCAATCAGCTCCCTCGGCTGGTTTGGTCAAGCGGCCTTTCAGCCATTGGCGGGTTTGTCGACTGCAAGCGCCTCTTTAGCTGCTGCTGCCACCGGGAAGGATGATTGTTATCGGCGGCGTCATTGGTGAGCTGGTAATTGATAATGAACAAAGGGTTCCTGTCAGCGGCCGTCTGCTTCCGGTGTGCAGCTTTGGTGTCGTTCCCGTCTTTGACGAAACGACAATTACTGGTCGATCAAGCCGTAGCCATCCCATCAAATGAAATGGTAAAATCATTTATTTACTCAATGAAGGATCCGCTCCAGGTGATATTTGAAGTCCTCGCCGAGATCGGCAAAGACAGCATCAAGCTCCCTTAAGCGTTGGCTTGGGGTAGCCAGCAAGAAAGAATTCCATAATGTCCCACGGAGACAGCGGTTTGGAGCTACAAATCCGCGGTTTGGCTTCTCCCTCAACTTCTCAATCACCCATAGCGTTCCCCCACGCCTAATTCCAGCTAACACTCCTGTCGTTATCTTTTTCTTAGCGCAAGACCTGTAATCACTCATTAAGTTCTACGTGTGTCTTATGAAACCATTTCCCTCGCTCCGACGTGGGCAGGATAGAAAGTGGTATAACCGTCCCTAACCAGCGGGAGGTTATCATTTGATGAATAATTACAAACAGGAAATGTAAAACACTCGATCTCTACCGAGTGAAATAAAACTGTGAATGAACGCGTAAGTACTATCCGTAGCTAATAGAACATCACAATCTGCATCTCTAATAACATAGGGGATTCACTCATGAAAACTTGTCCATCCTGTCAATCCTCGGTCGACTTGTCGACAGATATCTGCCCCATCTGTGGTTGGCGGTTCAGCGCCGGTGTCGGTCAAGCCGCGCGTCTGATTGCCCGACCGGCTGCCCGTCCGAAAATCCAGTGTGAGATCGACCTCGCGGCTACGGTCGACCGGACTGGTTCTTCGGAACGATTTAAGTCCGGAATCCCGACAACCTACGATACTATCCTGAATCAGGTTCAGGCAAAAGCTCGGAGCGTAAAATGCTGGCTTGCCAGCCACGGCGATCTGGATGAAGGTCAGGACTTCATTCTGCACACTGATGCCGGAACACCAGCACAGGCTCTTCAAGATATGAAGAACATCACGTACGGCGGCGGTGGGGATCCTCCGGAACACCACCTCGATGCCATCGAATCGTTGCTAAACCGAGTTCCCTGGACTGCCGATCCGACCCGTGCCCGCGGTGCAATCCTGGCGTTTATGACGGCGGATTCGAAACCCGCGAAGTCCGGCACCACCGCTGGTGAACTCGGGAAGCGGATCCGACAGCAGGGCATTTTGCTCTATCTAGTCTGCGAACCAACCCCGACCCTCTTAGAATTGGCCAAATCGGCGGATGGGCTCGTTTTTGAGATCACTAATAATCCGGATCCAGCTGAACTTCAGAAGATCGCAGCGCAGTTGGCTGCGAGCATCGTTGCCAGTGTTGCATCTGGCAGTACGGTTCCCATGGCCGCCATTGCTAACTAACCACTCACAATCATCAGAAGGAGATCAATCATGAACACGCAAACTTCTAACCCCAAACCGCCGACAATCGTCCGCAGCGGTGTACGCAGGCCAAACTGGATTTGCCGAAATGTGCATCAGGATGTTATCATTGCCCGCGACGCCTCCGGGTCTATGAACGGCCAAAAGGCTGCCGATGCATCTGCCGCAAGTCTCGATCTCGTTGCCGAACTCGCTCAGCCGACAAATAAGGATGGTTTTAACCTCGCCGTTGTGGATTTTTCTGACAAAGCGAAGACCGTCAACGCATTGGAGAAAGCCTCTCTAGCAAATGGTAAAGTGCCGAAACTGTCGACCGGTCTATTTGGCGGTAGTACCAACATCACCGCGGGCCTTGAAGAATGCCTGTCGATCCTTGAGGCCGGCGAGCATCAACCACACGATGGTATTACCCGCTTGCGTCCCGTCGTTCTTCTTTTCACCGATGGATGTCACAATGAAGGGCCTCCACCGGACGATGCCGCTGACCGGCTAAAACAAAGGGCCGATCTGGTCACGATCGCTTTCGGCATCGATGCCGATGAAAGTCTGCTCCGACACCTTGCCAGCACATCTCAGCATTTCTACCGGTGCGCCAATGGCGGGGAGCTGCGATCATTCCTCGCTGCTGTCGGTGCAACGATGACGGCGACGATGGCTTCCGGTACAAATGCAACTCAGGCACTCGCAGCAATTAATCAATAATGGTTTCGACATCAGGATAGGAGGAAAAGTATCATGCGACTCAGTCCAACAAAAGATCAACTGGAGTATCTGGCATCCATCGGCATCCCGGATTATGTTAATAACGCACCAGTGCATGCAATCTCTCGCCATCCGCAAACAGGGCAAGCCCGCCGCCGTCGTCGCATAGGCATAAAAGGTGTTGTGATTATCCTTGCGATCGCGGCAATACTTTTTCTCCTCATCGCTTACCCGGCACACGGCGAGGGGACCCTTGCAGATTCCTCCCGAGCCGACAGTCGTGCACTCCCAATTAATACGGTGGGTCGCAGTGTGCAGTCTGGCCAGGATTCGTTGATTAGGCGCAAATCGACCCCAAAGAAACTTCAGGAGCGCAAATCGGAATCCGACGAAAAAATACTGAGGGCTACTCAACAAGATGGTACCCAGAAAGCACGAAATCAGCCTTCCGGCCGTGACAGTATTATAATCAGAAGCGGAGAGATGGTATCCCCACCGGGAGTTACTGTCGACAATTCCAAATACATTACGCCGTCAATGAATACACTCGTTCAGAAATACTGGTGGATGATTGAGGTGGTCGAAAAGCTTGCCCTCCTGATCACAATAATCGCATTGGCGTTAGTGTACAGACGTCTTCGAAACCTTGAGGAGAAAATTCAAGGTTTGCATTCCGCACGCGGCGGGATGTTCAAAGCTCGGAATCGAGAGTCGGAATCCGCACGCCAAATCGGTACTCCCATTGACCGAAAAAGCGGTTTCGATGATCTACTCATCGACTCGGTAGTTTCAGGACGACCCGATGCACTGTCTCCAAGCCAAACCATGGATCAAATAATTGCAGTGGCTTCGGGCGATCGCTCCATAAGGATAAAACCCCATATCCCAACAGACCTATGGAGCCTAGGCCTCGCCAGCATCAAGGGGAATGTGCGATCCGAAAACCAGGATTTTGGGTTGTGTTTTCGAATCGGAGAGCGTGACGTTATGATCATCGCCGACGGGTGCGGCGGAATCCCGCATGGCCGACGGGCGGCGTATGTGGCCGCCGTCGCCGCCGCCAGTTGGATAATACGTGCCTACGGAACATGGCGACGATGGAATCTCAATCCGCGAGCTGTCAGCATTAACGCCATCTACAATGCCGCTCGGTGTCTTTCCATTGAGGGGCGCAGAATGAACATTGTAAAGATCCCAGACGGATTGAGAACCACCTTAATAGTCGCGGTCAGCACCGAGGCATCCATCGAGTATGCTTACATCGGCGACGGCGGTGGATATCTCATACGCACAAAAGGAGACGTTCAGAAGTTTTTACAGCCACAGAAAGCGGGCGAGAGCATGTCCAATGTGCTCGCGGCATCGCTCGGACCGGTAGTCGAGGGCAAGCCTCAGATGGGTAAACTTGTCCGCTCTCCAGGAGATCTGGTCATCGTTGGCACAGACGGAGTTTTTGATCGCACTGAACTGAATTTTCCCATGGATGTTCTGCGAGGATGTATTGCGCGCGCGGGGTTTCTCGGTGCCGCTGCACAGGCAATCGTAGAAGAGCTTGCTCAATTCAAAGACAATGAGGGATACATCTGCGACGATAACCTTACACTTGGCCTCATGGGAACTGGAGTGTCGCCACGGTTGTCTGAAGGTTTCTGGTTTCACCGACAACTAGAGGATGCAGCTGTTAATAACATGTAAGGAGGAACAGGACATGGTGTCGAATGGTATAGTAATCAAATCGGATTCCGGGCGCCGGATCCGCATCGATGGTCTGATCAAAGCCGGTGGTCAAGGCGAGGTCTATAATGCGACGGAGACGAACTCCGGCCAAAAAGGTGTGGTAAAGGTGTTCCACAAGCAGTTTGCGAGCAGGGATACAGTCCATCGCATCCGGTTCCTACTCAGCCAGAATCTTTCCAGCGTATGTCCGGCATTGTGCGCCCCGACGGACATGCTCAACACATCCGATGCCGTCGGGCACTTTTCGCCGTTCGCCCCTGGGGAACCGCTTGAAGAACTACTAGTTAATGCGGAATTCACGTTTATGGAGGCCCTACAGTTGGCATCATCGCTGGCTCATGCAATTGGAGTGCTCCACCAACGAAACATCGCTCATGGGGATCTTCACGCAGATAACTTGATCATCCATCGGGTCCGGAGTGTTCTGCAATTGCACGTAATCGATATAGACAATTTTCACGCTCCCGGTGTCCCATTGCCGCCGATGGTTGGCCAGAATCTTTATATGGCGCCGGAATTGCGCAGTGCATTGAAAAGCATGCAACCGGCAATCCCTGATCTACTCACGGATCGATTTTCCCTCGGCGTTCTCATGCATGAAATCATCCTGCTTCGCCACGTTGCTGCCGGAGCGGATGATACTGAGGCTGAATTTCAAAATGCCATGTGCAATGGCCATTGGATTCACGATCCCGCATCACCAGACAAACCCACAAGACCTCCCGGTGGTTACCCAGCCGAAGTTCTAAGCTCTGATCTGGCAAGGTTGTTTAGATTGGCATTAAGCTTAGACCCTGCGGCGCGTCCCTCGCCGCGGACGTGGTCTACTGAAACTGCGCAAGCAATCGATAATGTATTCCTCTGCCCAAAGTGCGATGGACCCGTGATTATCGACGGCTTCAAGGTCATCTGTCCATTCTGCAACACACCATTTCCTGCTTTAACGATGGTTGTAGGACCAAACGGTCGTAACGTTCCACTCACCCGTGGTTCTGTGCCGATTGGCAGGAAAGAATTGGGAGGTTCGCTGAAGGTTTCGTCTCACCACGCCGTGTTTCGTAGGAAAGGTCCTGAAACCACCATCGAATCGCATGGCACAAATGGTACATATCGATGGGGAAAGACAGGGTGGATGCGGCTTCCCGATAGAAAACCGATTCTCGTCCAGCGCGGCGACCGGTTGCTCATGGGTGACGTGGAAGTATTTCTGAACTGAGAAAATGGAATGCTCAACTGTCAGCTAACTTATACTAATCACTCTTGTGCCATATTGATCCCGACATGCTCCTTGGAAACCAGAGGTGTATGAGGAACGCCAATGAGGTCAAACCAAGAAGCGATAATCCACAACATCAATATTCCTCATTCATAAGGAGTAACATTATGAAACGCATCATGTGTCTCGTTTCCATTCTTGGACTACTTTTGTTGGCGGCATGCCAGAAGACGGAGACGGAGAAATCCTTCACGTACAGCGATGACGTGAAGAAAGCGCTGGACGATTACCAAAAATCTGTCCAGGATCTTGGAAAGAAGGTTGCTGATAATAAGGCGCCCGAGAAACTTTCCGGCGACAAACCGGACGTAAAAGAGGCTGCAAAGGAATGGGAAATGCGTCAGAAGGACATGCTTGATGCCTATTCCGATCTTTCTACCCGTTTCGAGCAAGTGAAAATAACCTCCGATAAACACTTCGCTGAAATGGACCGCATTACGAAGTCCATTGTAGGTGATGAGACGCTGCTTGCGCAGGAACAGAAAAAGAATGAAGAAATTAGGTTCCAGTGGGAGCAACGGTACAAGGAGGCAGAAGTGAATATGGAGAAACTGAAGCTTGCCCTATCAAGGGGAAACAATCTCCAGAAAGTCATTGTATTGGCAGGATTGCGAGAGCAACTCGGTATCCAGATCGCAGAGTTGAAAGCAATCAGCCAGCGAGCGACATCGCTGCTTGCGGATTTGGAGAAGTTTGCCGTCGATGGAAAGAACATTCTCTCGCTTGGTTCCGATGAAAAGGACAGCAAGCTTTAAGTTCATACTTTCATTTCTTCTCTGTGGGGGTCTCTTCTCGGCATGCGGGGAGAGACCCTCCCTTGAAGAGTATGCCTCGGAAGTCCGCGAAGCGAGTAGGCCCGGGGTTGCCATCCATCGTTTTGTCGATTCGACCTTGGGCTTGCCGCCTCACGTGCGATTAGCAAGGTGCTTCGAATTCATGAACAGGAACTGGACATACATTCCGAACCCACCAGGTGATGATCGTTTCCCCTCGGCTGAAAGTCTTGTTCGCCACCATTCGTTCCACGGGGCTTGCCAGAGTTTTAGCGTGACGATGCTCGCATGTTGTAGAGCGATCGGGCTGACTGGTCACATCTGCCTCGGGGCACCGAGATCCGGTCGTGGCGATGGCCATGCATGGGTCGAGGTTGCAATTTGTCCGCGGGCGGACATGGACACGTCATTGCACAATGAACTTCATCGGGTTTTCGGCGAATCAGTTTCTATTGTAGTGAGAAACGGCAGCTACTGGATGCAGCTTACTCCTTCCGGATCGCTCGTTAACTATCGTATCACCCACGCGATCGATTCTTCCGGGAATCTCACATCGATCAACGATCGTCCTGATTGAGCGAGAATCGATTCTAACAATGGACCTAAATCAGCGCAAAATTGGCGTACAACCAAAGAAGCGAAAAAATGTGAAACATTGTTCTGTTGACTATTTCTGTTCCGATTGCTACATTGCGGCACATCATTTCGCTTGTCTTGGCACACTCGGGAGTAGAACAGCATGAAGCAATTTTGGACATTTAGTGGGGAGGGCAATGCAATTGCTCAAGATTCGGGCTGTCCTTACTTTGGGAACGGTTTGGAAGCCAACTTGTCTCATTTTGACTAACGTAGAATAACAACCAGAAGTAATAACAATGCCAACCTGCAAGAGACATGGCTACTACGCTGATGCCAGTGCCGTTTCGGGTGCGTGTCCGAAATGCACAAGAGATCTCATTTCCAATTATAGCAATGAGAAGAGTGAAAAGACCCCACTTGGTTATTGTGACGAGCACGGCAACTACTATGCAAAATACAAAGGCATCTACGATGGGTGCCCGGTTTGTGCAAAGGAAAAGCATGGGTAAGTATGCCGCGTAAGTATTCCGACATTCATTATTTTCATCATTTCAAGATCGGAGACGACGATGGGTGTGACAGATGAATCGAACAAATATCTAAACGATGCTGAAGCACTCTTCCGTCAAGGCAAGAAAAAGGAAGCCCTCGAAAAAATGCTTGACTCGGCTCGGGCAAGCGGCATCGATCTCAATCACGTTGCTGGAGAATATGGGCTTTCCAAAAGCAAAGTTCCTGTTGGCGGTTCGGGAAGTAGTCGTAGTAGATCCCATGGTCTCGCCTGGGGCTTGGGGATCCTATTTGCTATCATTGGTGCCATCGCAGGCGGTGTCATCGGATTCATCGTCGGCGGTATCATTGGGGCGGTTGTAGGTAACGTCTTTACTGATAAAAAGAAATCATAATAAAGGAGGCCCGCATGCCTAAGAAAGTTTGTCCCGTCTGCAATGGTTCCGGAAAATGCCCCACTTGCCATGGTCAGAAAGGTGGTATTAGTTATGTGTGTAAGACATGCAAAGATAGTGGGCACTGTCCGCGTTGCCATGGGGAAGGCGTTGTTCACGGCTAAGCGATTGTGGTCTACTCACTAAACTATTCTGCAGAACACAGCGAGGCAGTGAATGTCTAACAAAGCCCCTTGCCCCCTTTGCGGGGGTCTAATCGATCCCAATTCGTTTACCTTCATTTGTCCCGCATGCAAAACTGTCGATGAAAAATTCAGTTTCATGAGTAACTGCTCATTCTGTCGGTTTGGTCCAAATTTCATTTCATGCATGCATTGCCGGCGGGATTTCGAACTGTGGCTTCTCTTGGGCAATTACACCAATGATCGAGGCGAGATTCTACCTCCACAAACCAAACAATTGTACGACGCTAATTTCCGCTATAGTCTCCAAGAACTGAACCCGGGAATAAGTGTACACGCGGGGGAAACAATGGGATCGTTTCCTCCTGCGGCTCTACTCGCCCTTGCCCAGGTGTCAGTCGGGTTCCCCATCCGGGTCTCGAGAGCGACAATTCACACCGCGCACAATTCTGTCGACAACCGATACTGGCTCCATTTCCATGTTTTCCACAAGATCGATCATGATACAAAACCATTTGGTCAAGTAACACTGGTTTACAATGATCCAACGCGATTGGCTGCGTGTGCAGTGAATGAGATATTCTATTGCCCTCGATAATACTCCCGCCTCTATGAGGCTGGTCTTCCGGAAACAACTCATCTCCTTAATTTGATGTCGTAACATACCTTTGCTTGAAAGGAAATAAGATGACTCCAAATCCTTACAAATACAGAAGTGATAAAGCGAAAGAAGAATTGATCGCAGCTCAGCTTCTATCGCTAAAGAATGCTACTGCTCTTGCTGGTCAGGAAGACTATCAGACTGAGATTGATAAGCTTAAATCAGTTTTGACATTAGAACCCGAATGCACAGACCCGATTGTGTTCGCGTTACTCGGAATCACTCTTGCCAGTGTTAACCTCTTGGAGTGTACCCCATATCTTGAAAAAGCTTTGAAAAATAATTCACTGCATCATACCCTTGACGAGAACAATGCCATAATGCATCTCGCGTACAAGTATCTCGGCTTGGCGTATCTTGCTTCCTACAAGGACAAATTACACGAAATTGATGAACCGAAGCTTGCACACTACTATCGTGAAGCACTTCGCTACAAAGAGGATGTAAAGATGGCTACCTTTTTGGCAAAAATGGAAGTGTCCATTGAAAGAAAAAAGCGAGCTAAATAATACGGGTATGCGATGTCAATTCAACAGTTCATTCGATCACCGCGGTGCGCAATGGAAGGATAGTCTATTATTGCGGCGAAATCATTACTAGTGGCTGGTATCGAGTCCCCCGCGGTCTCTCAATCATTATCATCTTACCCACACGATTGATACATCGAGGATCCTTAAGGAAGAACGGTTATGCGGAATCACTTCATGTTCCGAAGGCAAAAAATGAAGTAATCGAGAAGGCATTATTGCAGTCAATCGAAAAAGGATTTGACTTGCCACACTCGGGACCTGCAAGTATATTGGGGAACCAGTTCCGCCCGGTATTTTGAACCAAGACTCATTGCTCTGTTCTCCGTCGACAGCGTTTCCCGTTACGGATATTCTTCCTGAAGGCATCCCGAGCGCATGAAATGACAATGAGTGTTCTGCGATAGCAGTTTCTACGGCGGTTTCGGTTAAAGCGGGCAAGACGTTGCCATGGAAAATCATTCAAGACCTCATCAACTCGAGACTGCGGGCTCGCTTCATCGAGATCGTTGAGGGGTCAGCTCCTTGGCCCTCCGATTTTCCGCAGGCGCAACACGTCCGATTCCGGATGGCAAAAGCAGGAGCAGCGCCTCACGCAGGTGAAACTGTCCCAACGCAGGTGCTTGTTGCGGAGAGAGAACTGACTTCACATGAGGTTCAGAACTTTGGGGATGTAGTAAGCAAGCTATTTGAGCTGAAATCGAAGCGTTCCACACCTGTGAAAATCAGGGTACAGGTTGAAATCGGAGACGGCAAAACCTGCAAATTTCATGTGATTTCGCTATGCAATGTAAACAGTTGAGCGTTTGTTGCAGCAAAAACGAAATGCCTTCGGTATTAACAAATGAGTTACAGTGGTGAAAATGAATGTCCAATCAGTATTATCCAAAACATGGAAGGTTAATTCAATGGAAGGCCACCACTAGTGGAAGACATATCGTTTCTTGTTGAACGATGCCAGCGCGGCGACGCGAATGCCATTGTTCAAATCCTCTCTCAGCACCGATCGCTGATAAGTGGAATCCTCTCTTCTTCATCTGCTCAATCCAAACTCGAATCACTTCAAGCTGACCCAAATGATTTTTTTCTCTACGCTTACGAAAAACTCAAAAATGGTCGCAAGTTCCAAACCTATGACTTATCGAAGCCCTTTGATAATTGGTTTGCGGTAGTCATTTTTAATCTGTTTCATGACTTTACCGCACTTAGGAGGCACCATCAGTCGGAGTCTCCATTTGACTATGCCCGTCGTCTATCTGAGCAACTGGAAATCGATGAATGGCCTGACGATTATGACAGCCCTGAAGTTATCCTGCTTCATAGCGAGGAACGACAGCATATTGAGAAGTTGTTCGCTGAGCTCAATCACACAGACAAAGCGATTCTGCTCTTACAGAATCTAGCCTATAGATCTCTCCGCCCTGAAGATGTCGAGTTCCTTATTGATTATACCGGCAAATCGGCAGAGTATATACTCAAGGCAATCCGGAGTTTAGAATTTGAAATTATCCCTGCAGAGGAGCAAAGGATCAGGAAAAAAGATGCTGCAATTACGAACCGTTATCTCGAAATTCGAAATCTTGAATCCCAGGAAAAGGAACTTATCGAGACAATTGAGTATGGATCAGGTGATACCGGGCAACTCACCTCCCGCCTTTCGAAAATTCAAACGCGACTGGTTCAAAAGCGAAGAACTTATAGTATCCTCTCAAACATCAAGAAACGTGGCGGGCATGAAATCAAAGTTGCGGATAAATACATCGCAGAAATCTTGGGGATATCGATTGGTACCGTCACTTCTGCACTATCAAGGCTTAAGCAAAAGCTCGAGCAATTTAAGCGTGATAACGAATAGTGGACGGCTTGCCCATGTCTGTCCCAGCATTGCGGTTTCCAAGGGAATTTCAGGCACTCGTTGACGGAATTGTGCATAGATTTAAAATATTTCGAAATGAACAGACATTGCGACTGCACATTAAACACCTGCTCGAAGAAAGGGAGCGATGGGAGCAGATTATTCCTAACATTGATCGAGAGGTTTTGAACGCAATGGATTTCACAGCTGATACAACAATTCAGATCATGAACTCTTTTCTGGATCTCGTTGAGAACATAATCTTAGAGGATTCCAACCAACCACTCCATGCACATGCATCGAAAGATCACAAGCTTTTCATTATAGATCGAAGGGGCATTCTGGTGGTCGCCGGAAGGGAGGGGAGTAGCACGTATACAGTTTCCACTGTGTTTCGTCCCACACCATTAACGCGTAAAACCGGTACTTTCGCTACGGTCTCGATGTTCTTCAACGACGCGGTCGCATATGTAATGCATCAAGATATTGAAGAGTATCACACTACCGAAAATTGGTTGGACAGTCGGCTCTCATGATTGACTAAAGATACTCACTGAACATGGAAAGCAAGAATATTAGAATAAGATTCACAACTTCTAGTTTAGAACGTCTCATTTCTGCTTGGGATAACTTCGACCAGAATTCTGAACTGCATAAAAACTTTTCAAGGGAATACCTCGCCGTTTCAATTCTCCGGGAGCTTATGTATCTCCAGCGCGGACAATTCTCTGAGGTCAATCCTGATGTGAGTAAAGTTCTAATCAAGATTAATCAATTCATTGAGAAAGAAAGCCAGCAAATTACCCTTAATGCCTTGAACGGACTGGATGTCGATGCCTGTCATCATCTACACACCAATTACATGAGTCTTGCACAAGAACTCTGGTCGCAACCTGATGTGCGTGACGAAGACGTTTTCAAGGATCTGGACGAGCATGCGAAGCAGGTGTTAAAATTTCGTGATGATTGTGGTCTTGTCTTGGAAGGGATTCACTATTACTCAGAACACTATTCCGACCCGGATTTGATATCCCGCTCGATTCTACTGGATGAAAAAATAGGCTCGTTCGATTCTGAACTAAGAGCCGAATTGAATAAGTACTATGTCGCATACGATTTTGCGAAGTCCTTCGTTGAAGAGGGAAACATCAATGATCGAGTAAAATGGTGGTGGTGGTTCGATTTGATTGACCTCGTTGAAGAACATCACCTCAGATCATTATTGTCAATAGCAAAGTTTGGGCCATCCTCAAAGCCTCGTTCAAACCAAATTCAGGCACTATCCGAATACGATGGGCTGATTTCTGGCTTCATAAGTAACACACTGGACCAGTCCGAATGGGAGAGTCTATCTAGGGAAGTAACAAATGATCCGTCTTTCCTTGAGCGGTTGGTCGAAGCAATCAATTATTTCTCGGCGAAGAATCCAAAGGCTCTGGATGAAGACATTCAATCAAAATTATTCATGTTCTTAGAAGATATCCGATCCCAGGCTGGAGGAGTGACCGATCAAGAAATCGAGATCCCGGCTTACTCGAGACTAGCCGCGAGTTCATCTATAGAGGTGAACCAGATGAAGCCTGGAATCTATGGCATGTTTGTAAACAAAGGGACGCATGGTGGAATCTTGTGTCGAGTAGATGCGAAAACGGAGTTGCGAAAGGGACCAGGCGAGGGTGAATGGGGTCTGATAAAGGAAAACGCACCTGAACTACAGCAATCACTGAGGAAAGCCTCTCAGCTTGCATTGAGGAAACTTGATGTTAATGACCCAAAGAAATATGATGTAAGCTATAACATTGATACGATCAAGTATGTCGAGGGTGAATCGATTCAGTTAGCAGCATTCCTGTCTGTTTTAGCTTCACTAGACTTTATCAAGCTGCAAAAAATTGTTGCGTGTACCGGCAAGACGGATCCGCTTACAGGTAACATTGGTCGCGTTGACGATGTTACATCAAAGCTTAAAGCTGCGCTAGATACCCATTGTGACCTCATATTTTTGCCGGAAGTTAATAAGACGGAAGTGCCCGACTCTGATTTGCCTCAGATTAAGTTCGTGAACAACGTCGACGAAGTTCTGTCAACCATAAGGGGAACTGAGCTCTCCCATAATTCAGACCGAAATGAAGGCGACCCGGCCACCTCTTATCTGCTCAACAAGATTGAGGAACTCAAACAGAGTGGTCTGCAAGTTGGCAGTATCACGGAACTCCAGAATTGCAAGAGAGTCGCTGTCGCTGGGCTAGGCGAAAAAAACCCTGTTCTACTGGATGTATTCTACGGAAAGAAAGGCATTACCCCTGTTGTCAAGGGATCTCCTAATAGCCTGCTTTTCATCAAAGTTCAAAATATAGTTAGTCATGTCGCTGCACACAATGACGCGGAGCCATCCGAGAGGAAGGTCAGACTTAGAGTTTCATTGCCAGTTCTAGACTCTCAAAGGTTGGAAGACATAAGAAAAAATCTCCGCAATCTTTTTCAGAACTCTTTGAAAGAAGTCCAGGAGCAGAACTGTGTTTATAGGTATGATATAGTTTTCGGAGATGAGCATGTCAGTATAAAACAATATTCAAATGGGACATTGCTTATACAGGGTGAACAAGGTCAAGCGTGGAACGAAATCAAGGACCAAATTCACAGAATCACTGGACAAGTTCTTACTGAGACGCAGATTGACAATGACAATGATCAAAACAGAATAGTCAAAGATCAGCGATCAACCACAGACCCCAGCATTACTGGTCCATGGATCGGAGTGGATGAATCCGGTAAGGGCGATTACTTTGGCCCTCTAGTGATTGCGGGCGTATTGGTCGACAAGGAAATTGAAATAGACCTGAGAAAAATTGGTGTCAGAGACAGCAAATTGCTTAATGACAAACAGGCGACGCACATTGCCTCCCAAATCGAGTCTGTATGCAAGGGAAGGTTCGATCTTGTAAGAATTTTTCCGACTCGATATAACGAGCTTTATGAAGAACATGGCATCCAACACAATTTGAACCGCCTTCTTGCATGGGGTCACGCGCGTGTAATCGAAAACATCCTTGCAAAGCACCAGGTGGGAAACGCTATCTCGGATCAATTTGGAGATGAAAGTTTTATACTTGATGCTCTAATGGCGAAAGGCAAATCCATTAAACTTATCCAGCGTCATCGGGCTGAACAGAATACGGGTGTTGCTGCAGCGTCAATCCTTGCTAGGGCAGAGTTTCTTAAGGGTCTAAGCAAACTATCGCAAGAAATAGGTTTTAATCTTCTTAAGGGAGCCTCAGACCAGGTGGTAGCCGTAGCACGAACCATCTACAAACAGCATGGAAAACCTGGTCTGGAGAAAGTTGCAAAACTGCATTTCAAGACCACACAGAAAATCATTAAGGATTAAGTGAAGAAAGAAATTGAATTGGTATCTATGCTAGCAAACAGATTGGCGGATTTGTCGGACTAGAATAAATGAATTCAAAATATTAAACAACTTCTGGAGAAGAATAATTCAGAATTGTTTCTCTCAGATCGTTTGGGACTCTCTACTCTCGAGACTGCCAATATGATAAAGCCAATGCAACGATTCACATCCTTACGAAACGAGAGGCCAAGTTTCCTAAACCGTCGTTCATGACTGGGTATCACATCAGGACAACAACATCAATGACTGGAAGATCCGAGTCTCACATTGTCTGCAGTTGTCTCTCCCCTTATTCGTCTCCATTAGTTCTTGAGAATGCAGCAAACGAAATCGGAGTATGGGTTCTTTTTTCCAAAAGGTCTCTCAGAATCTGAATCATCATGAGTTCTACACGAATATTAGTCGCACAACTAGGGAACCAAGTTTTGAAAAGAGTTTCAAACTTTAATTTTCGAACCACGGGTATGATTCTTGAATAATGATTGAGAAGAAGTTCTGCTGTGAACACCTCAGACAAATATGATTTGAAGAAGACGGCCAAGGAACTCCGGAAGGCGGGCAACTATTCTGATGCTCGAGGGATCTATGCCAAGCTGTGGAATGAATCCAGAGACAAGTTTGACGGTGTAGGTCTCCTAAATTCTCTTCGCAAACTCAAGCTCTTCGATGAAGCCGTCCCGCTTGCAGACGAGCTCGCACCGCATTGCATCGATCTCGAGTGGTGCCGCGTTGAAGTGATTTGGACCTACATCGAAGGAGTACTGTCTAAATTAAGTGAAGAGGCTACCGTTCAGGACGTGCTTCCCGTTGCCAAGAAAATAATGGATCTTAACCCGGATGGCCTTGCTCTCAAACTAGTAGTCTTTAAAGTGTTGAAAGTAGCGAAGGCCTTGGGTAAGTGGGAAGTTGTAGACGAGTGGGTAGTGAAAATTGATCCGGCTGCACTCTCCATGGAGCCGATGAAGACTGATAATGGACGGGAAGGCTGGAGTGATCAGTCTCTTTGGTACAACTATCGCCTTAATGCGTTGTTGGAAAAGGAGGATTTTTCGGACGTCATTCGAATTGTGGATGAGATTTCATCCAGATTCCTAAGGCAAAGAAAGTTCTTCCTCCGACTTAAAGCGATAGCTCTTCATAAAGTGGGGGAGCTGGATCAGGCTCAAAAACTCTACTCCGATATCTGCCGGGGAAAGCATACGGAGTGGTGGTTATTACACGAATATGCTACTGTAATATCAGACAATGGACATAAGGAAGAAGCATTGGCTATGATGTGTCAATCTGCACTCAGTTGCCCAAACGTCGAAATGTCAGTTACGTTGTACGCTGATATTGGACAAATCTGCTTGGATCTCGCAAAGGATGTGGAAGCTGGGATTCATCTGAGCCTCTCGAAGTTAATTCGACAAGAAAAGGGTTGGTCATTGCCGCAATCATTGACAAGTTCATTGGCCAGACTGTCATCAACACCTCTCCCGGAATTACCCATGAAAGAAACACTGGACATATGTCGTCTCTTCTGGAACGAAATTGCTGGAGGTTCTGCCAATCGCTTGGGAAATCGTCCGCTACGAAAAGAAAACATTCATGGGCAGGTTCTACTTGGCCCCAGTGATCGCCCGTACTGCTTTATCAAAACTAAGTCAGACGGTGACGTCTTCTGCTTCAAGTCCGACCTTCCAGCAGACTCGAAAGAGGGTGATTGGGTAAGCTTCGACACGGTTCCGTCCTTCGATAAGAAGAAGAATCGTGCTGGATTGAGAGCGCAGAATATCCGCCATGTCGGGGGGGCAAAGCTTTCACCTCATACAACTCACACACCAGCATTATGATCGAGTGCCTTTCCGCCAGACTTGACTTGCATGTGGATGGGTGGATCGAGCATATCGGGAAAGACCGCGAAGCCAACCTATGATGCGTTGACCACCGTTCTTATTCATGAGACAGAATCTCCGAGCGATGTGTCGTCGAATGGGAGTCTGAGAAAGTGGCGGCGAGTGAGGCTGATCCATTGACGCTCCATCAGCCCATGACTTGGGCTGAATTCATATGACATTCTACCACGCAATCGAAATCATCTGCTCCCGTAGCATTGGCGACATCAACAGTTGCGTTGTGTGCTTTAGGGAGAGTTGGTGCGTTTTGGCCTGCAATAAATCCAACGCGTCGGAAACGGGTTTCCGCCACCTCAGGGAAGTACGGTTTTCACCATCGCACTTCAGAGTTGGATCTTGGCTTTGCTTCACATCGCCTGACACCCCAATGGGGCATAGGGCGTCTTTGGTCAGCCCACTACAATCGGGATCGCAGGTTTCCATTCGCATCGCCATCTCGCGAGCTATCGCTCAGACTAACACACCTGTCTCGCAGTAAAACCTACGCCGCGGACGTATTCATGGCTGATACATATCCGGCACAATATTTTACTCGACTCTCAACGAGGCATCGCCGGCATTCTTTCACGAGATGTCCGAAAATAGATGAGGAGAACTAGAATGAATAATACCGAAGAAATCGTCCAAGATGTTTGGGAAAAGGGGACCGTGGTACCCAGTTATGATCCATCAGTTTGGAGAAAGGATGCCTGTGGTGCTTGGATCAACAGAGAACAATACGGAAATAGAAATTCCGATTATGGCTGGGAAATAGATCACATTTTACCGGGGGGTTCAGATTCATTGCACAACCTCCGACCCCTCCAGTGGGAAAACAATGTTGACAAAAGTGATGGTCGCCTCAAATGCAACGTTATATCTACAGGCAATCAAAATACGTATAAGAAATTAAATATTTTTTCATAGAGAGGACCGAAGAATGCAACCTACTGAAGCAATAACTAAACCGAAAACTGAAAAGGCAATTCACATCTTCGTGGAATTCTCGAAGACCGATCACCGAAAAATTGAGTTCGATGTAGACCATGTGACCGGCGCACAAATTAAGGCGAAAGCAAGCGTCCCACCAAACAATGACCTCGGCCATCGAGTCCACGGGAAGATAGAATTTGTACCAGATGACCAGGTAATCGAGATAAAAGAGGGGGATCACTTCGTCCTTCTTCCTGCAGGAAGTATTAGCTAGGAGGCGAGAATGACCGCAGAAGTTATATCACCCGGCCTCGAGGAGGTCAAGGAACAATACCATTCTGTCAGTATGGCAGCGAATGCCTCGGCAACTTTTGTTAAAATTGCTGCAGTCGCATTGCCAGATGGATGCAATCCCCAATCTACCCCGGTATTGCTTGTAGTCCGACTCGGTCAGGCGACGCCTGAAATCTATGTCAAACCTGGCATCAAATTGGCTAACGGCCGCGACCCCCGGAGTACAAGTGTTGTTGCCATTGAGGGTGAAAGCTGGATGCAGTTTTCCTACCAGCTCTCGTGGGATCCCAATCAGCACACCATTGTACAATTCATTGAAGGTGCGCTCAGAAGGTTTGCCAAACACGAATGATACAAAAACCAATTGAAGTTCGAATTCCTGATCGTTTGGGGAAGAAACTGAAAGAGGAGGTTTTTCGTCCTGGCAGGTATGAGCATGTTGTCTTCGCCCTCATCAGTAGCGCAGAAACAACTGACAAGAGCCTTCTCTTGATAAAGAAGCTCTTCACACTGCATGAAGAGCAATACGTTGAAACAACTCATCATGGCGCAATGTGGCGTGGTTCTGCGACAATCCACATCATCAATGAAGCGATAGAAAAGAAGCTTGGTATCATCATTTTTCACGCGCACGGGCACAAGGGTAAGGTTGGTCTTTCTAAAGACGACCTCCAGAGCGCAAAGACTCTTTTACCTACATATCAAAACTTGGTCCCGTGGCGGCCACACGGTTCAATTGTCATAGGGGAGGAGCATGCATCCGGTCTCATCCTTATGCCTGAGACAGCCCACTTCAGAGAAATTTCTCGCATGCGCTGGTTGCGAAATACTATGGTCGATTGGGATGACGATAGCATCACATCAACACACAATCCTGTCGATCGCATGTACCATCGGCAGGCGTTGCTAATTGGGAATAGGGGGCAACGGCGATTGCAAGGTGCGAAGATAGCGGTTGTCGGCCTGAGCGGCGGAGGAAGCCATGTGGTGCAGCAGGCGGCTCACTTGGGTATCGGCGAAATTATTGGAATCGATGATGATGTCTCAGAAGAAGAGAACCGTCATCGTATGGTTGGACTTTCGAGGTTCAATGTGCGGATGAAGCACAAGAAAACCAAAGTTATGGCAAACCTTGTTAGTCGGATTAACCGAACCATTACATTCACACCGGTTCCATACAAAGTTCCTTCTAAGGAAGCAATTGACCGGCTTAAACGGGCAGACATCGTAGTAGGGTGCGTTGATAGTTTAACAACCCGATCAGACATCCAGGAAATTTGTCTCCGCTATTGTATTCCCTATGTGGACATTGGATTACTTATCACTCCGAATGGGCATGACTCTGCGAGTATTGGAGGGAATGTGCTTACTTTGGTCCCCGGCCAATTGTGTATGTGGTGTATGGGTTTCTTATCAGGTCGCAAACTTAGTGTAGAAACAGGCGGTAAACCACGCAGTTACTTTCAGGGAACTGATAAACAAGCACAGGTTGTTAGTTTCAATGGCTTACTCGCAAGTGCTGCAATGAATGAGGTTATGCAACTGCTTGTTGGTTATCGCCCTGGGGACTATCCTCTAGTCATCAAAAAATTCGACGGGATGACCGGAACGCTGGAAAATTGGTCAGTAAAACCCAATCTATCATGTTCCAAGTGCGAAGCGTATCTCGGAGCAGGCGATACGGTATGGCTTGACCTCTAATAGAAATTATTTTTATCTGAGAAAGGAAAACAAGATATGCCAAACGGAAAGACACACACTTTAACAGGAATGCTCGCCGGAGTCGCGACCTCCTTTATCTTGCAAGAAAAAACACGCCCCGGTCAACCCGCCGATTTGGGTCATCTCATCTTCTGCGGCGTTACCGGCGCCGCCACTGGTAGGTTTCCCGATATTCTTGAGCCCGCATTGCATCCGAATCACAGAGAATTCTGTCACAGTTTTGTGTTTGGACTCGCGGTAGGTTATGTCGGGGTTCAAGTCTGGAAGGAATTGACACAAGAGAGCCTTTTTTTAGAGAAGGTTAAGGAGGCAGACCCGTGGGTGCAGCTCATTCTCCTTCTTCTCCTCGTCGCAATCGCTGCTTATTTGATACACCTTGCGTTGGACGCCTTCACCCCAAAAGGCTTACCCTTCGCCTGAGAGCAACCCGACAAATGCTCACGGCTAACATTCCTTGCTGGTCTAGCAGAGCCCACTCCAACAAGTTCAAATAAAAATCCCTCTCTAGGTAATGCAATGCTCGGCAGGCGAGAGCATCTGCACGTGGGTGATAAATCTGTCCTCCTCACCTCGTGAAGGGAGAGGAAATATGCCCTGAGTCTCGCTGTTAGCCGGACGACCGAAGGAATTCAATAGCATAAAATGTGACCAGAACGTTCTCTTGGCAATAATTGAGTGGGTTCTAAAAGCACCGGAAACGGAGCAAAGCGGACGCATCCTCTTCAATAAAGGTAAGGAACTGGGGCGGCGGGCACTAAACCAAAACAAACAGGGTGAAACTATTTGCATCCGCTGGAAACATCTTACGAATGACATCACAAAGGTTATTTCAAGACAAACAAAAGATCTCGGAGAAATTGAATTCCACGCAGCTTAGAATTGATTCTTCCTAAGATGCTCTTCTTCAGATTTGATCTCATTCGACACCCACAATTCTGGTAGCAACGGCCAATGTAACCACTGACCGGGAAAATTTCGTATTCTCGTTTCAAAGAAGTGCAAACATTCATTAATCGCCCCCTCAGGACCATGCTTTCCTGAACTCACATTAATGTTTCCACACAATTCGACCACACGGCTTCCGGAGCTGCTGTCCAGGTAAGTCACAACAGGGATAAGAGGGACATGGGCTCTGCTTGCAAGGATTGCCATCCCGACAGGAACATTAATTGGTTGACCAAAAAAATCGCATTGGCACGAGCGAGTATTGGCGTAATGATAATCCACCATCGTAGCAAGAAACGCACCTTCCTGTAACTTTCTGTGTGCAGCGAGGCCCGTGCGGCGGTCAAGGATTTCGAGATCGTTAAACTTGGTGGAGGTTAACTGGCTGATGTTTCCGAGGATCGCTGAACGCCAAGGTGAAGAGTAACCTCGAAGAATGATTATTTGTCGGCCCATCGCTCTCGGCGCTAACGCCAGAAGAATGTCATAGAAACGGCCCAAGTGACAAGATACGAAAACCGCTCCAGATGTACTCGATAGCACGTTATCTAAGAATTGGGTCCCTCGCACGCAATACTCTTTCGAACGTTCAAGCTCGCTCTGCATACATTGAGGTGAAAGAAGTTGCGAATAGTGAAAGAATTGCTCAATTGTCGCTTCGTAACTTGACCTCGCTATTGTTTCTCGTTCTTGGAGAGAGGTATGAGGAAGAGATACTTCTATCGCCTTCGAACTCTGGCGGTAATACTGTAACTGGCGCTTCAACGCAACAAAAAGTGCAATTTTTGAAATTAGACGTCTTGCTGCTGCCAACGTTCGGAGCAACGCTGCGCCGTGTTTACGCTCAAGTAATCGGAAATAGAAATTGGAGAAATCCATATTGACCTCCTTAAGAATGAAATACCGAATGCCAACTGTGCCACTCGTGGGGGTTCTCCAGAACAAAATTCTGTGCATACCCAAGGATTGCTTTATTGAATTCTGTTCCGTTCACCTCCGATGCATGGTCGAACAACTTGGTAGCCGTGTATCGGATGCAATTCCTGCTTTCTGAATCCCAATGTGACTCAAAAGCGAGAACTGAACAATCTCCTGTCCGAGCTATCCGGGCAAGAAACTCAGACGTTTCGAAGGACGAACCCAACCAGGGAAGCGGAATCGTTGGTGAACCTATTGGGAAAAGAATTGTATCAACAAAACCAAAAAAAATACATGCATCGCGAGAAATAAGTCGTCGCAAAAGAAGCCTCTCGACATTGCGATCTTCACGTCCACGCGTGAAAGCAATCGGTTGAAAGTAGCTTGATACTTCCGGTAAGCATCTGGAAACCAGGTTTCGCCAAAAGGGTGCCATCGTAGGGTTGAGATACATGTACAACACAATCTGATGTCTCGGCAAAACATGGCTAATCATCGAAAACGACGACATTGTCATTCGTCCACTGTACATCGTTACAAGCAATACAGGCCGCTTCGAGGAAACTGCAAGTTCTAATGGACCTAAACCTGAAAAGTCGTGCGTTATTTGACTAGCCACTTTCGCAAATGTCATGGGATGGCTGGACGCAAGAGCAAGATCCCAAAGGTTCGTATGGAGAATGTGCTCTCGTTTTGAGAGGGCTCGATCGCATTCAGATATTCTCATTGTGGGAATGGCATGTAATAGGATCTGACGAATTCGTTTTTGATCTCTCGAAAAGAGTTTCAATGAAATCCTGCTTGTCAAAAGCGCCCCAAAATCATGACAAGATGTTGGCAAGAATTTGTTCATTGTCCCGACGAGTATATCTTCAGTGTCCCTTCTATCCATACCGTGTTCTCCTATGTTCTCAAAGTTGGTAAATGTGGGTGGGCCCGGATTGCTGGACCCACCCTTGGGGTACGGCGTTGCGGATATCAGCAGCATGGGATCGGGGGCGTTCGACAAATGAATGGCGAATCCACTGCTGTAGTCGCATGAACTTGAGAATGCATATGCAATGCACTCAACAATGCCATGATTATCGCTTTCATGATTATCACCTCCTTTCTTGCTATGTTGAACCTTTGAATTGGAAATTACTTGATACCATGCCCGGCATAACATGAATTTCGGCGAATATTTGCGTTTTTTTCCGACGTGGTGGGATAATTGACACTACCAAATGTTTAACCTTTGAAAGAAGGTGTGTTTGCTTTTCGTAAATATGCTGCATACATTATTCCCTGATTTTCAGGATCACGGCCGGCGTCTGATAATCGCGGACACATCTCAGAAGGAACTGTTTCATTTATGAAAGAACCCACAGAGGATATCTGGACGAAATATGTGCAGGCGCTCACTGGGCACCTCATGAGTTTTGCTTTTGTACCGACAGAGAAACGTGAAGCGATCTTACAGGCAACAAAATCAGATTATCTCAAACATTCTTTTGAGGTTTCAGAAAATGCACTCAGTCATTTGAAAATATTACTCTATGATCATATAACTGTTCAACTTGAATTGTATCGTCAAGGATCGACAGCTTATCTTTATGAGCTTTACAGAAGATATGTTGAGCGGATTATTAGTCATCAGGTTCGATATATCGACTGGGCAAACAAAGACGATTGCAATGACATTGGTCAGGAAGTTTGGATTAAAGTTGAACTCGCTGCACCAAGATTTATTCCGGAAGCGAGGTTTTCCACTTGGTTATTCATAGTAATAAGGAATACGGCTATTAATTTTTTCAAGAAGCGGTTCCATTCGAAAGAGGGGGATGAAGCGGGCGGATCGCTTGATGATACTCCCCGGAATAAAGACTTGGAGCCAGACGCTAGGATTCAGCGGATTATTGCAATTGCAGTTGAGGTTTGTTACCCCTGGTGCTTCCTGGTTTTTTTCTATAATCGCTTGTTGGGATGGAAGCCGGCCGACATCGCGTTGAAGAAATCTGCTACCAAACTTATGTTGCTGGCCGCTGATATTGAGAAATCTTATGCTACATGCGATCTTACAAATGAATTCGTAGCTCTCCGAAAAAAGATGGAAAAAAAACTAAACCAGACCATAAAGGAAAAGGACAGAGTTAACCAAAAGAGGCTGGCGGAATATCTCGAACTAGTGGTAGGAACTACTTTCCTCGCAATGTATTACGGGGAAAGAGGAAACAACATTGAAGATGAAGCAAGCATAATAAGTCATTGGTCTCACTCGGTGCTTGAAGATACAAAGCAAAAATTTGTCATGAGAGGGTTGGTTATGAAATGACCAGGGAATTCGAAAAAGACCTGCATGTTACATTCGAAAATGCGTGCAAGTATGTTGATGGGTTATTATCGGATGATGATAACCTTGCTATGGACAACCATCTTGCGCAATGCAAAGATTGCACGAAACTCATCCATTCGGTGCGAGAGTTTGATTCCGCCTGGTTTCAAATAGAATCACAACATACGCGTAGACCTCATTTCCCGGCGGTCACATTGACAAAACGACTCTCATTACTTGTCCAGAGGGCCATTTTTCTCCCCAGGCCAAATAGAGAGAATACCTTCGGGGAATGGGTCTCATCGGCCTTGCGTTATCCCGCTGGATTCATAATCTATGGTCTTACATTGGGTTCGATCCTCATGATGGCGTTGGTCCTTACAGTCAATCCTAACTTTCCACCTTTTAAGGTGCTTTCCTTTGGAATTCAGGGGATTGCAGCAACCTTTGTTCTCTTCGTGATACGATTTGGCCTCCAGCCTCTCTCTTTACCGGAAGACCAAAGAGCATCAATTGCTACCAAGCAGTTCTGGGAGTTTTGGCAAGTGGTTTGGATTTTGTGGAGCTTGCTATATTTCTCTTTTTCCATTTTTGAATACCTTCAGCTTAAAGAATTTTGGGTAAATCCAATACTTGACCTTCTGAACAACCTTGATAGTGTATACCTTTACATATGTTTTTTAATACTCACAGATAGAACAGTCGATACAGTGCAGAAACAAGAGAGCGACCCACTTCCGGGCTTTCTTCCTTCGAGTGGTTTCAGGGAGAAAGAGGTGGTGATTAGGGAAAGAAAAATGAATTGGCAAGTACCGGTAGTGATCTTTCTTATGATATTTTCTCTTGAAATAATTCTCCAATGGTCGTCAAAATCTCATTCTGAGGAAAGTCAGATCATTTCCATTGTATTTAGCATGATGGCAGGGGTTCTGGCTACTGTCGCAATGGCATTTTTCGTGAGCACGTCCACGAGCAAATTTTTCTCTCTCCCTCGATCTATAGTGGTTGCTCTGTTCTTATATTTTGGAATCCAGGGTTCGTTCACCCTGATTTTACCGCAAGGTGAAGGCATTGGCATGTTACATAACTGGAATGAAGGTATCAAGATTGTTCTCGTTACTGTCGCGATGGTCGGCAAAGTATTGTTGTTCATGTCCATCCACTTTCTTACTCTTTCCGACACGTTGTTTTTTCATTTAAGAGAAACTGCGCATTTGGAACGTTCTGTGAAAGAAACAAAGGATAAACTGTTTACCATACTTCAGGAGCATAACAATTGAAAATGAATTAGCTGATCTGGATACTAAGTAATTCCATCCCGCTGTACATCGTTCAAACCCCAACCCACCACGCGTTATTAATTTGTGCATGCTTTCACTTCGTCCAAGCAAGCACTCCTTCGTTAACTTTGCCCCTTTGGGGCAAATACTGCAACGCCGGCATATCCTGCCATTAGAAAACACTATAGCTTTTTCTCGATTTTCTTAATGGCAGGAAATGCCGAAACCCCACCCATACGAATCACACTCATTCCCTGATTCTGATCAATAGAATTGTGTATGTGCGCTCAAAACCACAGGGTAGACAGGTTTTATGATAGCCTTTCATTGTTCTGCCGTACCCTATGGTTCTTCTCGCACAAACACTCAATTGAAGAAATTGCACCTTCGGCGCAATAGTGTTCGCGTCGGCATATCCTGGATTTTAAAAAACAATCATTGTTGTTATAGGATTTTTAAAATCCAGGAAATGCCGTTCCGACTGCCATGGTAATCCCGCATCTCAATCCCATCATTCAATCATCTCAAAAGAACGCCGGTCATTCGAGCTGATTGACCGCTTGTAATTGTAATTTGTTCTCAATGACCTCGTCAAGGGCGAGTCTGCCGTCACAAAACAGGTGACGGCATTTAAATCCCGCCCCGATTCTCGGGGCGGGACCCTTGACTTCGGTCTCTATATAAAAATGATGATTTCTTACAAGCGGTCAATCGAATTTTGAGTACCGATATGTGAGGACGAAAAATTCGTCCTGAGCGAATCCCGTCCCGATATATCGGGACGGGATGAGTCGAAGGACCTGATCAAGAATAATAAGATCTATTTCTATCAATAAACCAGTAATCATTTAACCATTACCCCAATTCAGGAGGCCAATATGTCCCACCAACAACTCAACTCCATTTTCTCAAATTACACACCAAGTTTATACAAAGCAGCGCAACGAATGATCGATAAGCGTCATCCACAATTCGAGGATAAAGTACAGGACCTTATAGTTCTTGCATACGAGGTATTCACGCGCAAGGCGGGTGAGGGTAAGATCATGGAGTTACCCCTTGTCATCAATTATATGAAATTCCGCAGAGCGGAAGTGCAAATCGAAATGCGAGGGTACTCACGAACTAACAAGAGGGATGTGTTCAACAAACGCAATTACTACGAAGGAAGGTTGGAACTGTACTCCGTTCATAACCCGGTCTTTGAAGGTGAAGACGATACATACGCCGATAATATCAGCGCAGCCATCGATATTGAAACCGAGGTCTCATTCAAGATCGATATTGAGCAAAAACTTTCACACCTGTCACAGAATGAACGAACCATCATTGATATGAAAGTTAGCGGTTTTGGTGATGAAGAAATTTCTCAGTGCCTATCGGTGCAGGTTCAAACTGTGAAGAATGCCCTTAATCGCCTTTCTTCAAGAATCTCCGGAATTTCACAATTTCAGCTCGAGCTTAGTCTGTAATCCTACAGCAGAATAAAAGAAATTTTTTTGCTTCAAAGGCCTGCCTCCGCAATCGTAGAGCGTGAGCGGTCGGACATCAAACGGAGCTTTGCGATTTCATCGAAAGCGGACGCATTCAAATAACTCATTCTGGTCGATAGATGAAATCGCCTCTTAGCCGAGTCAGCCTTTACAAAGCCGTGCGTTTACGATTGCGTCCCGCCAAATGCGGGATCTTTGTTACTTTCTCTTCAAAGAGAAAGTAAATTCCGAATGAAATGCCTTCCAATTTGGTATAAGATTTCTACAATCAACTTTCAATATACCAACCAAAGGAGTGGTACAATGAATAACCAGAGAGAATTTGTCCAAATCCCCGAGCGTCAGCTTGTGGATGTCACCTTAAAATTTGCGACTGGTCTGAAAAAGGAAGGACAGTTCGGTTCCTATCAGCTCTATACTGTCCTTCACGACGGAAAAGAGAAGGCGCTGAAAGTTTCAGACCGGCTCGAAAAGCAATTTCGCAAGTTCGATGTGAAAGTAGGCGACACATTAAGCCTGCTGAAAGAAACGATCACGCCACAAAAGGGAGAACCATTCACGGTTATCAATGTGATTGACCAGAAAAAAGGTGCGGTGTCGGATACAGCTCACAACGTAAACGGAAAAACGATCGCCCAACAGCTATTACAGCCACCTGCGGAGATAGTCATGCCCCCAAACTTAACTCCGGAGGGGTTTTCCGGCGATACGTTAGTGATGCATCAATCGTTGCTCGATGCTGTCGATATTACCCGTTTGATTCCCGGGGTAGAGTGGAGAAACACTGACATCGAAAAAATCGGTGTTACATTGTTCTTGTCTCGTACCGGCCAGCTTACCGCTCAACATTGCCTTTCCAACGGCAATGGAAACGGTAACGGCAATAACAAGCGAACACGCCGCACGAAGCAGACATCCGCTCTTGTGGGGGACAACAGGGAACATTCATCTCAGGTTGCTCTGGTCGCAGCAGAAGTGGAAGGCGAAAAGGACGACGTACCGTTCTAATGGGTTTTTCTCCATAGATGCAAAACAAGGGCGGAACCATATCCGCCCTTGCCGATTGCAAGGTAAGAATTTGAAATCGACGACGGCATACAACCAGCACTCCATGCCCCTCAACCTATTCCTTTCAAACGCCGCCTCCGCAATCGTTTAGCCTGTGCGGTTGGAATATCAATCTGAGCTTTGCGATTTCATCGACGACCGATGTCCGTGAATATCAGGTTAAATGAGGCAGATGAAATCGTTTTTTATCGTGGACTGACATTCCGTTGCTGTGCGTTTACGATTGCGGATGTTCTTTGTGGAACTTTCTTCCAAAGAAAGTTCCGAAATTCTAACCTCGATTTGGTATAACAAATTCACAATCATTAACTATCAACAAATCAAACCATCCATGAAGGCGAACGACCAATGAACGAACCTCTTTATGAAATCACAAGCGAACTCATAGTATTAAACAAACTCGATGAATCTGAAATATCCGACAATTCCAGCGGCGAAGGCAAAGAACGCCTCGAACAGTTCCGCGACGCTCTCGACCACCTCAACATGAAGTTTGTTGACAAAGTGACCGACATCGTGAAGTTCATTAGGAATCTCGAAGCACAGCGGGATGCGCTGGCGGGCGAAGCGAAACGCCTTTCTGAACGCAAACGTTCGTTCGACAATCGCATCGATTGGCTGAAAAACTATATCAAAGTCAGCATGGAAGCGTCGGGTTCAGAAAAAATCAAATACGCTTTATTCACGATATACGTTGCCCAAAGCCAGTCGGGTGTTGATGTTAAAAACATGGATGAACTCGATGAGCAGTTCTTGAAAATCAAAGTGGAAGTAGACAAGGCAAAAATTCTCGAACATGTTAAAGCCACTGGAGTCATTCCGAAAGGCGTTGAGATCCTTCGAGGGACACATCTTGTAATACGTTAACAAATCAGCACCTAACAGTGCAAAATAGCTGTAAATGGTCTTTGACTAGGGCGTGGTCTATATAATAGAGAGAGAAAAACGCCAGCATAGAATTAGAATTGTGCCTATCCCGCTGCAAATTCACTCCAGCGGGATAAGCACTCATTTGAAAATCTGGCGCTTTTAGCGCCAAAGCCTGTCCAAAGGGCATATCCTGTTGCCGATAGAATAATCATAATTCTTTGAATTTATGTGGCAACAGGAAATGCCCACAACGACACAGCGCAGGTTTATGCAGATACAATCACTTAAATGGTTATGTAAGAGCCAGCGACCCGTTATGTTGGTTGTGCTGAGGCGTTAGTCGAACGCCTCAGCTGCGACAGGCAGTCAGCGCAACTCGACTCTCTGGTCAACTCGCGCCCGCCTTGTTGTTATGATCTAAAGGTAGTGCGAGGAGGTCCTCGATAGAGCGACTTGCCCACGCCCCAATCTGAAGAACTGCAGTCCGCAATATAACATGCTTGTCGTCATCAGCACGACCAGAGGGTGAAGCTTTCACAACGAACGTGCTCTTGATGGCTTCGAGCTTCTCGTTTTGGTGTGGGTCGAGGTGAGCTGCGCCCTCCTTGTTTGCCACGAGTTTGATGATCTCCGACGGGGTGTACTTCTCCCAATTTGCGACGCCAATGGGAGTATGCAAATACTCTTTGATGCTCATCTCTCTCATCAA
The DNA here is from genome assembly GCA_964484465.1 of uncultured Chlorobiaceae bacterium. Lineage (GTDB taxonomy): Bacteria > Bacteroidota > Ignavibacteria > UBA10030 > SZUA-254 > CAZAFL01. The sequence goes on along the minus strand of CAZAFL010000007.1, from coordinate 65,408 downwards.
CGGATTGCTTTCATAAGACGCAACGAGGAAGTGAACACTCATTAGTACGTTATGTCCTTCTATGATTTCCTTTGGCTTGGGGCCCCAAATTTTAAGCTCGTGGTTCTGAATCTCGGCGTATTTGACCATGATGGCATACTGATCACAAAGCAATGCGCGCAGCTGCCCCGCTATGAAGATATAAGCATTGGTAGTATCACGATCTGGTGCCTGCAAAATTCTGCACATTTGTGCGAGATGCTCCCTAAGCGAGTTTCTCAGTCGATCAACTTCGGATGTCTGTTGAACAAACGGATTTTTCATTCGAGACACTGGTTCCACGGTGAGCAGCCGGAACACTTTTTGAGATAAGGTTTCATACAAGTACGTTCGTTCAAATGGAGAGTGATACTCATGCCCAATTGTCTCGCCTGAACCTTCAAAGAACGCTGATTCACCCGTCGCATCCGCGATGATGAGCAACCAGCAACGATCGCATTTTGCCAAGTATTTTGGGAAGAGCTTCGCTTTATCATCAATTATATCTTGGAGCTCTTCAACGAAATCTTCTTGAACCCAACCGGCCACTGGTACGTACCATATACTCTGAATGAATGGTCCGAATCGAGTAACACGAATTGACGAGACTTCAATTGGAAAAATGAGTTCGCTGGTCTGAGAGTCAACTCGGACCGAATTGTCATCGAGTGGCATGCAGGAACGAACTATATCACCGATCTGAATTGCGATTTTCTCTCTCACCCGCTTCGACGGGGCGTCGGTTCCTGAGAAAAAGACCGCCACCTTCAACTTGACCGCACAGTTTCGCTCAAAAAGATGATGGGCTCTCTTGACTATCGCACGCCTTTCTGACTCAAATGCCTGCATAGGCTTTCCAGACCCTCGCTTCTTCTTGAATAGTCGAGTGACCTCGATGCCCAATTTTGGATCGGTTGAACGAACGATGAAGTCAGGTCGTTCATCGCTCAGAATTTCGCCTAATCGCAAATCCGGGACTTCGCGCCTGAGGCACTCAATGTCCCAACGCTCTCCCTCTTTTTTCTGATTATCTTTCATCAAGTTACGCTGAATGCAGCAAATGGTTTCCCAACGTTTGGCGTCAAATGTCAGCAGCTTTGCGAACCTTTGCATGGGCCAATGGGCGTGCGAGCAAAACTGCTGAGCTTAACGCTAGACGTTACTTTCTTTTTCATCCCCGACTCAGCATGTCACTCTTACAGCTGTTATGTGCTGTTTGAAGCCCTCATCGCTATTTGAGAACCAAGCCATATTCATCTTTCAGGAATTTCATCATCTTGACGCGCCGCACCTTGATGAACGGAATTGGTTGGTTCCAGACTTCGACGGATAAGTCATGAGTCGGGAGAAAATCATAGTCCTTCAAGAACTTGTGCCCATCTCCGGTGAAGAATTCAAGCGGATGCTTTCGCCGCTTGTAGTTATTTATGTCGCCTTTTACAGGTTGCATGTTCCAGATAATGTCCACCGATTCATAGTACTCATCGGTTTGATCTTCGAGCTTCATAGGAAAAATGTGGTCAATCTCCGGACTGAATCTTCCCGATGAATCTGGATCGAATTGGTAAACCCTTTGGGGCGTGAGAACCTTCAGTGAAAACCACGTGTATTCAGTAAAGCGAGCTTCAAGCAACTGTGTTTCTCGCTTCTTTGTCTTGTAGAGCGAGGCGATGAAATCGTTGAGTGGGAAATCGAAGTAGCCATCGGACTTCTTTGATTTGTCCAGTATGGTCTTGCTGAAATTGTCGATGAGCGATTGTAGGCTCCAATCGTTGACTTGGGAGAGAATGAAATATTGGTTCAGCAAGAGTAACGCTTCAGGCTTCAGCTTTTTGAACGAGACACCATTGTTGTACAGCTCAAAGAAATACACGATAAGAGGAAGAAGGGCTCTCTGGCGGGGAACGATGGAAGAATTGTTGATTTTGAATTGTCCCCAAATGAAGTCTACGAAGAAGCTATCCAGAGACGGTTTGAGCTTCAGCCAGATGTCATTCATCGCCTTTGTGTCCTTCGTAGAATTGACTTGTTTTGGGTCGATTCTCATAGTTCCTTTGTGGATGAGATAAATAAGTTGAAGAATTTCGTAGTGAGAGAAAGTGTATCCGTTGGTGGTGTGGCTGTAAATGTCTCTGGAAAACATTTGCAGGTTTTCCTCGAAGTCAAAGAAGTCCTCCTTGATGCGTGATAAAACCAAGTCGGCAAGCGAGAGAGGAACACCGCCGGTATTTAATCTTTGGAAGACTTCATTAACTTCTTCCTCTCTCTTGTTTTCGATGGGGAAATAGGCGAGTGATTTCTTGTCCGTTTCCACAAACACCTTCCACAGACGTTTGAGGTTCTTCTTAACTAGAGTCGTTTGCTCCTTGGAAAGTGAACCAAGGCTAGCCAATATCTGCTCCTCGAACTCAGGGTCTTGGTCGGGCTTTTGCGTGAATAGGGAATTGAGTCGAACAAGATGGGCTTCAGTCGAATCGTTCTTACCGACGAAAGAAAAACCTGTTTCATCCATCTCCCGGTCCTCTTTGTCCAGGTCAAAAAGCAGATCGAAGATGAGCACCTTTCCATTGAAAGTGTACCGGAGGCACGAAAACAAAGTCTGTAAACGTTGTTGTCCGTCGTACACAAGCCACTTGTCCGGCCTCTTCCACTGACCCTTGTCGACCTGTGTTGGGATGGAAGCATTGTGGTAGTCATGCATGAATTCTCTGAACGGAACTTCCTCTTTTGTGTTCCAGACGATCAGTCCGCCGATGGGATAACCCCGCAACAAAGAGTCGAATAACTTGCAGATGTATAGCTCACTTTCATACCGACTTCCCCAAACATAGGGTCGCTGGATGGATGGCAGGAACCACCCATTGACGGGGGCGTTAACAAGATTGATGGCTTCTCGCACAGACAGACTAAGATATGACATGGATGTCCTGTTAGAATTCTTTCAAATTGGTTGCGATCACTTCTTTAGAACTTTATCCTTTTTCGATGAGCCCGGAGAACATGAGGAAGATTGCCAGAATGAACATAAATGATAATGAAACGCCGAGGTAAAGCATCAACACAGAAGAGATGGCGGTCTACCAATCTGTTTTCTTGGCGATTGAACCAGGTAGAGCCAATGTTCCCAGCGACGTTATTTGCCGTGTTAGCCGCAGTTGCCATTGATTATCCTCGCAAAACTTTCGGTACGAGTACGTGAAAGCGGTTGGCCAGCAGTTTCCGACGTATTGATCGATTTAGTGTTGACAGAAACTCGAAGCCCCCCTTAACGTTGTGTGATTCGATGTAGTAATTGGCCGCCGTCGTAGATATTGCCGCAATTTCACAGACCTTTTCAACATCCGCTTTTTCCAGAAGCAACTTTATGGTAGGCAGGGCGATCCCTGTCAACAGAGTGATGTTCTGCGACCGTGAAAAGAATCGAAGTATCTTGCCATACTCCTTCGCAAACGGATGGAATGAATGCGCGATACGATTACAGAGTTCAAGAAACAAGTCGAAGGCTTCCTTCTCTTGCGCCGCGTTGGCAAGTGCGTTGATCCGCCCCTGATAGGAGGAAATTTCGGAGTGATAGGCTTCAGCGAGGGGCAGGACATCATTTCGAATCTCAAGTATCCGCTTGAAGCTCAATTTCCCTAGCTCTTTCTTTCCCAAGAAAACATCGGGTACGGCAAGCCCGACAAGTTGATATCCATCGTAATGCACCTGATTCGGAAGTGCCGCTCGTGTGTATTGTGAGTACATCCTTGGTATCACGAGCAATTCTTGGTCGGTGACTAAGGGAAGGTTCCTACCCGTACGGATTTCCTCTCCGAGGATTGACATATACGTGTGGCCAATTTCTTTGAAGCTCACCATTTCACCAGGGGCTACGTTGACGGCGAGATTCTCAGAAGCTAGTCGTTGAACGAGGGGTTGCTCCAGTTTCTCATGCAAGAACCAATAGTATTCGATGGTCTTGCCTATTAGGTCATCGATCGAATTGATTCGGTATTGGTCAAAGAAATGCGAGTCTGCTCCCCATTGATCAAGAAGTCGCATCATCTTCTGAGTTGAGCGATGGCGTTCTTCATCGGAGATAACGACAAAATCAACTGCCGACCGACCGGCAATATCATTGACTTTCTTGACGAGTTCCAAGGAGGGGTCATGTGCGTTGGTCCTGCCGTTAAGATACGACTCGATCCAGTGCTTTGTAGAGGGAGGAACGATTGTCCGAACGTCACCCCAAAACAAGAGAAGAGATTTCAAGGTGTGCTCGTCAGAAACGTACAGATTCGGGTAGTAGAGAATGTCCATTGGTGTTCAGTGGCAATTGCGGCTAACGTCTCGGCAAATAACGCCGCCGTTTTGCGAACTACAAATAGACAAATATTTCGTGGAGCAAAACGGTGGAGCGAGGCTCTTATTTCTCTGGCTCTTCATTCCAGCGTCGTTATTTGCCGTGTTAGCTGCCGTGCTGCGAGCTTTTTGTTAAAATACTTAGGCATATTATGGCACTCTGTATGAAAAGCTTAGCATTTCATCCCCGGATTTATTGGTAAGGACCACTCCATCCGATTCGCCGTCTTTTTGTTTCCAAAAGCCACCCTTGCTGAAAAGTTCAACCACTCGAATCCCCGGCGGAATGACGCCAAAGCGAGCATTAGTAAAGATCATCAGTTCCTCCGAGGCACGTAGCTGCAGAGAATCGGGGAGAGGCGCATTACGGGACTGATGTTTGTCTCCCACAAAACCTCTGGAGATATCGACTGCTTTCCTGGCTCTTAGATGCAATAGTTCATTTTCCCCATCGTGAGTTTTTCCCGGAATGAAGTCGACAGTTTCAAAATAGTCCGACGTTGGGTTTCCCTTTGTAATACCTAATCCAAACATTTTATACTTGATAGGGGCATTACCGCCAAAATATCCTCGATCCCACAAGACACAACCAAATAGTGCGATTCCCAGTAAGGCAAAACAAACCCTTTGCCACGCGACCAGTCGGAGAACATTTTTGTAACGGCCGACGATCGCAAAGCCTACACATGTGATTCCCGCAACGACTAAAATTGTTGACAAAGGTGCGGACACGACATCTTTAATTAGGTCAACCATTATGAACTCCTTCAATTATTAGTTGGCTGTTGATTAAGTCAGGAAACAAATCCACCAGCATGGCAGCTAACGTGGCGCGGCAAGCACGCAGCGCGAGCTTGCCGCAGGCATAAGCGAACATTGCCGTGCTTCCTGTAGTTGTGCGATCCCGCTCTTCGGCGGGACGAAGCGAATGTCCGTCACAACGTTTAGCAAAATAATGCAGTGGTTTTGCGAATCTATTCATTGGACAATCGCCCATGAACAAAACCATTGAGCGAGGCCTTATCAAACCGTAAAATTATCAGCGACATTATTTTGCGTGTTATGTGCAGCGCGCTAATATTTGAATTGACTATGATCATAATCTTTGCACATACTATGACGATAGTTTGGTCAATACTACATTCAACACAATAATCAAAAGAGCATACGTGATTATCAATTGAACAATCACGACGCTACGAACTGTGCTACTGTTGGGCAGAATGTCACCATATCCAACAGTGGACTGGGTGATCGTGCTGAAATACAAAAAGTCCAAATATCCCCAAATAACCGGTTTGGGTTGATCGAGAGATTTGAGATAACTTTCTACCTTATCAAGGTCATCCTTCAGCGGCTGGACGACGGAGCCAATATATTCTACAGGATCATTGAAGTCAGAAAGAAATCCATGACCAACTACGAGCCCTTGCCATTCTTGGGCACCATCTGGACGATATAAACGAACAAACGGAGCTAGTTCAGATTCGCCTCCTTGTGGAACGTGTTGGACGAAACGCTCCAGGATAATAATTTGATTGTTGTTGAAATGGATTGTTGTCTTGTCGATCGAACGTTGGATCCGTACTGTCTTATCTAAGAGATGTGCAGAACAATCGGCAAAATATTTAATCAGTATCCTGAGCCCCATGATTTTCTCACTGGTCTCAATTCTCTTCTCAGTCAACCTAGACATGTATATTTCAGAAGCAAAGACGAAATTCGCACTATTGCGTCTGTACAAACGGAAGTAGGCAAGAGCAAAAAGTGGAATTGCAATGACGTACACACCAAAAACAATCACCAAGGATGTGTATTTATCTGTAAACAATTTGCCCTCATTTCAATAATGGAGCACGTTGTGACGGACAAGCTCATGAGCGAAGCGAATGTCCGTCACAACATCTGTAAGCACGCAATTGTGCGTTCTTATTATTTTTCTACGAAGCCTCGCATTCATAACTCGCGGCACAAGCTTGATTGATCGCAGTCAGATAGGTCCCAGAGCTATCGGGATTGCACAACCCCCTTTAAAAGACTTGATGTATTCCCAACACAACATCTGAAAAGTAAGTTTTTTTTAGAAAAGTATCAATAAGTTTCTTCAAAAAACAGAATTCCGTCAATTCTTTGATAAAAGGGGAAGGAAATACCTCCCACGCAGCTGCTGGCAATATCTATTCTAGTCCTCGCTGTTTATTGAAGATACCAGGACGTGACGAAACTCCTCGATTAAAAACAACAACAGCTTGAGTCCAATCTTCAAGGTGTTGCTGCCGCAAGGGTTTTACCCCCGTCACACCCCGATACAATCGGAGTGTGACGGGGCTGACGCCCTTCGGTGCTCGTACCGCCTACGGCGGATACTGCGCGCCTTCAGGGTGAATTCCCTTGCAGCAGCACCTTGCCTTCGAAGAAAAATGTGATTATTCCTGTTGTTGTTTTTTTTCATTTTGTTTCTCAACTACTCATCTACTCACGTACTTACATACTTCTCCATGCTCTCTTCATTCGCCTCCGTTGGCTTTTGCGGCTCTCGTAAACTTCCCGTCAGTGCTCAACCTCTTGTCTCAGCTATAGTGCAATCTGTTGTTGCTACTTCCCGCACCAGACTATCCGCTGGCTGTTCAGTTGGTGCAGACGCTCAAGTTATTTTATCTGTTCCAAAGCATGAATTGAGTCGGCTCACAATCTTCAGCGCATTTGGGTACGGTGGGGTAGGGTCATGCTATCTTTCGTCTGTTCGTTCAGTTCTCACTGCACTTCGTGAAGGGGCGTCCGTTCGCTGGTGGTCGGGTGGGATTCCAACTGTTGGGTTGCGTCAACGTCTTGCGTTACGTTCAGTTGCAATGGTCAAGCATCTTGCTCATAACCAGCCGTCTGCTTTAGTATGTTTTCTTTCATCCCCCTGTTCTCGTGGTTCACTGCTTGCGTGTCGCCTTGCCGCTCGCTTGGGCGTTTCGGTGTTTGTTTTCTGTGTTGGCTTTTCCCCCGTCTTCTATTTGGCGGGTTCTTGTACACGCCTGCCCGCGGGTCAGTGGGGCTTGCCTCAGCTTCGTCGCGGTGGCCATTGGGTTCCTGTTTCTGTCGCTGGCTATTCCACGTTTTACTGGTGTGCAGGGTAGCGGGTTGTTTACCCGCCTCCTTCTATACTGGTTGACAGCGGTCCGAAACAAATTTGTATCGTATCCTGGGCTGTCTTCGTAAGCTGGCAGAAGTATTAATTATCGATCTTGGCAGTCTGGCGAAGTGGGATAAGGGTATACGGAAGCTCCTGCGGAAGTTCCGCAAGATTTTAGCAGAGCACGGGTTGAGTTGATCGGCATTCGAGTTGTTAGGTTTGTGAAGATTCAGTAGGACAATTTATTAGATTTTTCTAATGATTAAAAAAATACTTGACAGCGTGAAACTAATTAATTAATTTCCTTTGCTTTTGAGCTAATTTTTTGCTGATGGTGACGCAAGATTCTTGCGTCAGTTTACGATGGAACGCTTAGTCTAATATGTTCGCGAGACTGGTGTTGACTGCTCCGCTTAATCTTGTTCAGGCTTTCGGTATTGTCAAATCTATCCACATAAACAAAAATGCATAAACCTATGAAAACATCAATCGCAGTAGTAGCATTTCTTCTCTCCATGTGCGTTACAGGGTTTACCCAGCCAACCGCACCAGCTCAACATTTGCCAGGATCTACCCCTGTGCCCGCGAAAACGGCCAGGCTTCAGACACAGAGTGCAAGACATGTCAGGCTTTTGGAGGCTTGGCGCGATTCCATGACGCGGATTCCGCTGCCGAAGAAGGGCGCATTCAAGGCCTCCTATCCGAATAAGGCATGGCGCGAGGTTCCGACCATTATTGCGCCGCCCTATCCATATATTCCGCGGCGCGGACCAAAGCCCCTCATTGTAGGTAAGGGGAACGATGTCTCCGCTCATGCGCATAGTGGATTTATTATCTCGGCTACTGGCTCGTTCGCCAGCGTCACCGGCGTGACGAGCGAGGCTGGGCAGATTAACGCAACGGGGCCGCAGGTTGCCAATGCCTACTCGCTCCAACTCAACACAGACCCCTTTGCTACCACTGACTGCACCGGCTCCACTAATGCGGGATGCCAGGGTTGGGAACAGTTCGTGTTCGTAAACGACGGTACTTCGGGCAGTTTGTTCATTCAGTATTGGCTGCTAAAATACAATACGACCTGCCCGGGGACGGATTGGATCCAGTTTATGTTCCCTGGTTTACCAGACATCTATTGCTACAGAAACAGCGCGGCTGTGCCCGTGCCCAACCAGCCAATTTCCAATCTGGCTAATTTATCGCTGACTGGCACAGCAATTGCAATTGGAGATATGGTCACCTTGTCCACAGGAAGCGATATGTACGCTGTCTCTGGTGACAATTCCGTCAATGCTTCAGCCGGCTGGACTTCCGCCGAGTTCTGTATCGTCGGCGATGCAAATGGGGGGCAGGCGAATTTCAACACTGGATCGACAATTGTCCCCAGAACGCAGATCGTCTACGGCAGCAATGCGGCTCCCGACTGTCTGGCGCAAGGTTTTACAGGTGAGACCAATAATCTAAACTTCTCCCCGACTCCACCTGCCGCGTCGCCACCGGGGCCAGCAATCCTGGTGACCGAGACCAGCGTCGGCGACGCGACGGCCAACTGCGCGGATGCAACCACCGTAGGTGACACACATTTGACTACTTTCAAAGGCTTATTGTACGACTTTCAGGCGTCGGGAGATTTTGTACTGGCGGAAGTCGATTCCGACTTTGTCGTTCAAACGCGGCAGGTGTCGGGGGCGCCGCAATGGCCAGACGCATCAGTCAACTCAGCCGTCGCGACGCGAATGGGGAAGACCGTGGTCGCTCTCTGCCTCGATGGGCTTACTATCGACGGCAAAGCTACCGATCTGACAGATGGCAAGTCGTTTTCCACGCCTGAGGGTGTCGATGTCACCCGAAGGGGGAATGTCTACTTCATAACGAGCCAGAGCGGCAATTCCGTGCGCGCCACAGTTAACACAAGCTGGATCGATGTCTCCGTCGGTCTCGGCAACTGCTGTGGCAAAGTAAGAGGCCTCCTCGCCAACGTCGATGGAAACGTCAACAAGATCGCCGCGCGCGATGGAGCCGTACTAACGAATCCGTTTAACTTCGAAGAGCTTTACTACCACTATGCCGATAGCTGGCGCGTCTCACCGAATGAGTCGCTCTTACCTACTTGTGGGAGCCGGGAAATTAAAAGCGGGATTCCTGCAAAGCTGTTCTATGCGCGCAATCTTGATTTGAAAGTCTACAAGCGTGCGCGCGCAGTCGCCAGAAAAGCGGGTGTGAAAGAGGGGGCACTCTTGGACGCTGCCACACTCGACGTTGCAGTGATCGGCGACGATAGGGCAGCGCGAGTTTTTGTTGGCATGCATAACCCGGTCGCTGTAGGAAAAGTTGTCAATGCACCCCGTAGAAAGTGACCGAGGTTCATATCAAATAGATTGCATGACATGCATTATGTTCTATGCAAGAGCAATGCGACCTTCCTGGGAGAAAGGATCAAACAGTATAGAATTGACAGGGGGCTGAGTCGAAGAGTTGACCCATGCTATCAAGAGTGTGGTACGCGGTCAGGTCTATGTCAGTCCCCAAATCATGACTACCATAGCAAAGCATGCAGTCGGGCTCTCGAAAGAACTGGAGCCGGCTGTGTCGCTCCAGCTTTCAACTAAAGAGCGGGAGGTTCTCCAGCTTATTGCTGAAGGAAAATCGACAAAAGAGATTTCCGAAAAGTTCTTTATCAGTGTGAAAACCGTTGAAAAACACCGAGAATACATTTCTGAAAAACTTGGAATGCACAGTATTGCAGAGCTTACCAAATATGCCATACGGGAAGGAATGACATCAGTGGATAAATAGAAACTTCTATCCCTGCAGTTGCCGCCTTTCTATACGGGAATCCGGCTTCAAAAATACGGACATTCCCCCATTGCCTCTTTAAACCGCCCAATATATATTGCTTCGAGAGTTTGCAGCTTTCCTTATAGAAACACGATCAGGTAATTAAAATTAATGGAGTAAAGTCATGCGTCCAAGCCTCCTGGCACAATTCTTCTTTGTCATCATATAATTAAACTGCATGGAAACTACAAGCAGGAAAACTAACTGGATTCAATTAGGCGCGATCACACTGGTTCTGTTGCTCTCCGCAGAGGTTGTTTTCTTGACCCTCCAAAAACAGAGGGTTCAAGAACATGCTTAACCGTACATCGATGCAGGGAGAGGTTGAACCGCTAAGACCCGGGCAGAAAGTCGAGCCAGTAAAAATTCAGACCTTGGATGGCATGGCAACAGACTTACAATATTCAGATGGGTCGAAAAAATATTTGCTCTTCGTGCTTTCAACCACGTGTCAGCATTGTGAAAGGATGTTGCCCGTGTGGAATGTCATCGCAGCCCATAAACCTGAAAATTGTAATGTCCTCGGTCTGTGTGTTCACAGCCTCGAACAAACAGTAAGATTTGTCACATCAAAGAATGTCGGCTTTTACACAGTGTCCGTTGAAAAAGATACAAGCTTTAGCCGCAAGTATAAGATTAATGGCGTTCCTGAGACAATTCTGGTTGAACGGAAATGGGGATGTGGAGAAGGCATGGGTAGGTGAATTGTCAAATGATCAAACGAGTGAAATTCAGAATCTCGTGGGCCAAACGAAAGTGCTCTCTAACTAACGGTTCAACGACAAACTATTAAAGAAAGGAATGGTCATGAAACAGTTCAAGAAGCAAACAGCCATGTTAGCCATTGCGCTGATTGTCGCGGTGGTTGCCCTGATTCAGCCTTCTGAGAAAGCCTATGCGGGAAATTTTTGTAGCGTGGAAAGTTCCGTCCAAATCACTTCAATCATCCTTGGGTAACCTTTTCACCAAAACAGGCTGCAGGCTCCACCTCGGGCTACATCAGAAAGATGTGCGATGCAGGGTCAACGCAAGCACATCAACGGTTACGAATTGGGAGAAGAGACGCACTTCACCCGCCCTTGAATTCACTCCAAATGTGATCGAGTTCTTGGGTTACAATCCAGTGGCGGCTCGAGACGACTTTCCTGAAGAGCAGATTAGGTCCTATCGAAAACTCAGTAGTCTGTGTGGAGGGAATCATGAAAATCTGTACCCAATACAGTTGAGGCATTAGGCTATGAAACCCGTAGGATGGAATTTAAATGAGATTCCAGAGGGCGGGCTCTTGCATTTCGCGGGGACCTTATTGGAAGTTCTTCAAGGATGGATAAATTGCATGGATCGCAATAGCCAATCGTCCAATCCCAGAAAGGTGAGTGATTCCAAATTGATGACAAGCCAGCCGTGTATAGGCGGGTGCAAAAAAACTTTATAAAGAAAAAAAATCTTGACAAACTATCCCAAAATTTGTACTTTCAAATTTTCGACCCTAAATGGGTCACAACGTGGGATTAGCTGGAATTTCGGGGGTAGTACATACAAAATAAAGGGATCAATTTGTGCTCCATAAGATAGACTTAATCCGACCAGATGACCTTTTGCACCTATCGTTCGAATTTATCAATCTTCGGATAGATTCGGACGACCCGTCGAATCCAATCTTGACAATTAATGACGCTTCGAAAGATGCGTTTGTCATTGTGACCTTCCCACCGCAAACGATTGCGGAGACCGCATACTTTGAGTCTTCCGCCACAAAGCTTGATGAACCTGGCATCATAGACCCTCATCCGGTTTCTGGTCTGCCACGTCAGGCTACCGCCAAGATCGGCAACTCGAGCCGGCTTGCGTTTAAGGTTCCTTCCGGCGTGACGATTCCGTACTCGAGTCAGGGAATTCTTGACTGGTCAAAACTCACTCCCAACGTCAACCCGACCGCGGCGATCGGGCCGAATCCATCGCCTGATGAAATTGCAAATGCGCCGAATATCGCCGAGCCGAGTCCGAATGAGACTGCCATCGAGCTTCCTTATCGCCTGATCATCTCGCCCACCCGCGAAATCGTCTGGCAGCACCGTACGGCGCCGTTCACTGTCGGCGGCCGTACCGAGCTTTGGCATACGCGGCTCTGCTTGAACACGGGCAATCAATCAACAGACCTTAGCATCCAAAATCCCGCGTCATTGCGCGCAATCTGGTCGCCGGATTTCCCGGGATTCGCGGATCTGCCATCCGCCGGACCCGATGAACATCTCGGCATCATGGCAATGACAAAGGACGACAGAGCAGAAATTGTCTTTTTAACATCGGGCTTTCATGGATTGTTTAATCAAAAACCTGTCGTAAAAAAGCCGTCGAAGTTTTTTTTATTTACCAAACCATCTCCGGCGATACCGGGTCTTGCGGTTACGCCACCCTCGTCTCCCTTTTATGTTCCGCAGCCATTTTACGCTCAACAATTGATGCTTTCCTCGTTGGGCGGATGGCTCAATTCTCACGGCGACTGGATTCCTCCTTGGAGATTTTACGACCCTAACGACGCAGGACCGAGACCGGCGGGAGATATGGAGTCCCGCCTTTTACGAAGGACCGTCTTAACCGGTTCGAGCACAACTGCTTTTGCGGGCCGTGTCATCGGTCCTGGCGAAGGAGAGGGCCAAGATTCCGAGAAACTGTCACTTTCACAATGGGTGCATCAGGCAAGCCAGGGACGCGATCATTATGTCCGCATAGTTCATGAAGGAGTACTGCTTCCGGGGAAATTCCCCGCTGCAAAGATTAAGATAACAGAGCGGAAATTCATGACGGCTCCGAGCGGTATCATTGGCGCGTACATGATGCAGAGGGTGTTTGTGATTGTGCGTGTTCCGGAGAGAACGTTTACTGCCGATGACGGCGGGGTTTTCCGCGCTAATCCGTTTACGAGCATGCGTCTTTCCACGCTCATAACGCCCGATCTTGCCCAACCGGATATTATTTCAGGTACTAAGGATTCTTTTTGGTTGGAAGTTGATAACGGCAGTGGAAGCAGGATGCCGTTCAGGTTTCATTGCACCGGAGTCGATCAAGGAGGGGAGCGAAAGGATTTATCTCTTCCAATGATGTTCGTTGATGATACTGATCTTGGAGACCTTAGTTCAGTTTCTAATGCAGCTAAAAGCGCATTTAATGAGTTTAATTCTGCGTCGAAGATCGGCGATAAATCCATAGATTGCTTAGGGCAAAGAATAACTTTTGCGGAACGCGACCTTGCGAATCCGACCGATAACACACGGCTTGTCACGGATGCAATGCTGATTGACGATTCATGGGATTCACATCCTACGCTTCGTAATGCCAGGGTGCGCATTCCGCAAGTGCAGGAGCTGATTGGAAGCGATGCGGCGACAACAATTGAATTCTATGGGGATTACGTGTCAAACGGATTTGATGGAAATGAGGGTGTATTCGCCAGAATTCCTGTCAAACTTCCAGTTACGTTCTCAGCAGAAAAAGGGGGAGGGATATCCACTCCCAACATGGCAATCTCTTCATTGACCAGAAGTTTAGGTCCTGTTTCGATAGATGCGGACGATGTTGCCGGTGGTTTTACGGGCGATGGCAATAGTATGTTTGATGGTACGGGAACACTATTCGGAGTATTCAAATTAGGCGATTTGTTAGATTCCGCACCTATAGGGAAAAATGCCGCGAAAATGCAGACAGAGACCCGCGATGCCGCAAGCGGCATAGGAAAAGAGATTGTTACATCGCTTGATTGGAATCCCTCCCTCATGAATAAGGTGCATTCAGGCGTTGCAACGCTAACCGTAAAAAATAAAGACAACTTAACGATTCATTCGGTCATAAGAAAACCGGTCGCTTCACTGGGCCAGGCTCTCCAGCCACCGGAGACGCAAATAAACGGAAAGTTGGTCGGGGTCGATGTCAGCTTGGCTGATTGTGTTCTATTGCACATCGATGAATTCACTTTCAGTTCCGGATCCGGCAGCAAGCCGAGCGTAGGAGTGAAATTAGGCGCTCCTCCGCTGGAATTTATCAACGATCTACACTTTGTTGAAGACCTGCGGCAAGCGATCCCTCCCGGTCTGTTCGGTTCGGGCGCTTCCGTTGACGTTGTTCAAGATCCTCCAGGCGTCAAGGCAGGGTTCGGTATTGCTCTGCCGCCCCTGGCAGTGGGCGTGTTTGCATTGAAAGATGTCAGCATGAAATCGTCGCTCTTGCTTCCATTCTTGGAAGGTTCTCCGACGTTTGATTTCAATTTCTGCGAACGGCAACACCCGTTCCTGCTGACCGTAAGTTTGCTCGGCGGCGGCGGTTTCTTCGCCATGCAATTGGATGCCGGCGGTATGAAGAAATTGGAAGCTGCGCTCGAGTTTGGTGCCGTCGCTGCAATCGATATCGGTGTGGCAAGCGGCGAAGTCCATATCCTTGCCGGCATTTATTTTTGCCTGCAAAAGAAAGAGAGCGGGGGAAATCTCACCGCGGTTCTCACAGGCTATCTCCGTATGGGCGGCTCGCTTTGCGTCTTGGGGATTGTCTCCGTTTCGGTCGAGTTCAATCTGAGTTTCACCTATGAATCGCCGGATAAAGTCTACGGGCGCGCGACGCTCACCGTTAATGTTGAAGTCTTGGGTTTCAGCAAATCGGTCGAGCTGACGGTTGAACGCGGTTTTGGCGGCAGCGGAGATCCGACGTTCCAAGATTTGTTCCCCGAGCCCGAACGGTGGGAACTCTATGCACACGCGTACGCATAAGGAGCTATAACATCATGCCAGCAGCACATACAATTGTTTTCACGATCATGGCGCGTGGGATAAGCGTTGACAGCGATCCGATGCCTGTTTCGGTCTTCGTGGCTCCACGCCTGACCGGCGGCAAAAAGCTTGGTGAATTTCCTGACTGGTTGGGGTGGACGCGCCTGCTCCGGGATAAAGGGTTGCTGCTCAAGATACAATCGCACGATGCAGCGAACGGGAACCTTAAAACTACCTCGGTAAAGATTGATAGAAGCGTTTTGCAGCCGGAGTTATGGGAAGCCTTGTTCAGGGAGGATACACTTGTCCGCTCGCACACGTTTGACGATTATTCTGGCCGCGGAATAATCACCTATCCGATCCGGCGGGTGCTCAGTGCAGTCAAATCCATTTATAAACGAGCGAGCGAAGCGATCGTTCTTCCGTCCGGTCGCGATCAGCGCGGATCTAACCGTAACACTCTTTCCGGATTTCTGGACGGCGTTGCGGTTCATTGGAACGGAAAAGAAGCTCCTCGCAAGCGGGATATTGTCAAAAGCTTCACCGAGGGCAGTATCGGCAATGGCTCTTTTGGATTTCTTCCTCCCCAATCGGTAGACGACGACGGAGCAATAAATGATGGCACGGAAAAGGAGGGATTTGAAAAGATGACCATGCCATTTTCAGTATTTCACCATATGCCGACGCCTTCTCGGAAAGATCATCCTATCGAAGAAGATCTTGACAAGGATACCATCCTTGATTTTCATCAGGCGCTCAGTTCGTTGAATTCGTATCCACAACTGCTGCGGGCATTGGGGTTGGTCTTTGATCTCGAATTGCCGCGTGACTTCGTGACTGAAACCGCGGAGAATGTGCCGGGAAGGCTTTCCGTCATCGACGCAAAACGAGCTTGGGCAATGCAACCTGTGCTGCCCGCATTCAAAACCTCGTACATTCATGCGGTCGACATGGGGGGGCGCTCCTTCTTTACCGAACCGCGGAACTTCAGCCTTGCAAATTTTCCCATCAATGTATTGGGCCTGCTTCTCATGAATTCACGCACCTATGGCGTCACCCAGATTGACGTCGATGGGGCGATGCACAAGATGATTATGACGGCGGAAACATTAGATACGAATGCAATGGCGGAACGCAACGCTACCCCCGACGCTCAAGTAAACCCCGCCGACAACCCGGAAGTGTTCGATCCGGAAGCCACACTGGCTTCGCTCAGGTCTGCGGGATTTTCCCTGTATCTCGATAACCGGTTTGCAAACGTCCGCAACATTATGGCGCAGTCATTGAGTTTTAACGATGCGATTGTGAACAACAATGCAAGCGACACCGTTTTTCAAGCTGAAGATCTTACTCGCGGATACCGGCTCGACGTGTGGGATTCGGTCACGGACAAGTGGCATTCGGTCAATCTCCGCACCGGCGACTATACGATCGGCGATCAATTGTTTCATGTCGATTCCGAAGAAGGGTTTATCCAGCTCGCGCTCACACAACCTGCCAAAAACTCGGAGCCGGCAACGGACGACCTCTATTTGCACGAGGCAATTACCCGATGGGCGGGATGGAGTTTAAGCGTTCCCCGCCCGAGCAAGCACTTGTCGCGTTACCCAAATTCTAAGGACGCCGTACAAAAGAAAGGCGACTCCGACCCGGAAGGGAAGTTTCTGGAGAATCAGCCCGACACTCCGTTCAAACTTACGACGACATTCAACCTGCCGCCGGGAACGTTGCCGCGGCTGCGCTTCGGAGCGCGGTACCGCTTTCGCCTTCGCGCAGTCGATTTATCGGGCAACAGCATCGGCCTCGACGAGGAGATTACGAAAAAGCTTATAAAAGAATTTCCGTCTGCTGCACTTCCTAACGATAGCGACGGCATACCGTATCTGCGCTTTGAGCCGGTTGGGGCGCCGTACGTGATCATTCGCGATCCCAAAGCCATCACGGGAGCGGGGTCGGCAATGGAGCGCCTTGTGATCCGAACGTTCAATAACGATATCTCAAAAGACGGTCTTGCGCCGGACACCACCGCAGGCGACCGGCACATCGTCCCACCCCGATCAAGCATTGAGATGGGAGAGCAGCTTGGTATGTTTGATGACGCATCGGGTAAAATCGACGGGAGCAAAGCAATGTGGTCTCTCATTGCTCAGCGCGATGAGGGGGAATTCAAAAAACAAAAATTCGCGACCGCAGGTCATGACCCTGAAGAGTATCCTCTTGATGCGGGACCACAGATTAATCCATTGCCACATTTGCCTGATCTGTTTTCCCGGGGAGCCGCGCTCCGCGATCTGCCCGGAACGGAAAACGGCACGCTCGCCCGCATGGGCGGAAGGACTTCCGGAACCGGTCCGGCGCCATATAAGAAACTCAGCGATCCCAATCCGCGTCCCGGCTCGGCAGTGACTGTGAGTTTCGGCGGCGAGAGCGGATGGCAGCAGGAAGCGGGCTTCAGACTTGCTTTGGCTGAGCCTGCCCCGGGTCAGACAGACCCGAAGCCGCACTGGAACGCAATCGAGCGCGTTCTTACCGTCTTTTTACCGAAGGGAACGTCAAAAGTGGTTCCGCTTTCCAGTTACCTTAAGCCGGAAGATTTGCCGCTGATGGGGATGTGGAAATGGTTGAGCGAACAGATCCAGGAGATGAGTTTGAGCGGCATTGAATCCGAAGTTCCGGAGCCCGGCAGCAATGTCGACCGGATCGCCCATATCCTTCAACGGACGATGGAGGGCGGGCATTGGATGCTGACACCACCGAGGTTATTGAACCTCGTTCATGCCGTTCAACAGCCTCTCGGTCTGCCGGAATTCACGGGCGTCGATATTGAACACAGCGCCGTCGAGATTGTGCCGGACAAGCTTCAACGCGCACGAGACCGCGGAAGAACCGATTCGAACGAGCTCGCACCTCTCACAGCATGGCGTTATCCCAATTCCAACGATGCGCTCATTATGGGTGCATTGAAAATCCACGGGGCAAGCACCGCTAAGGTTGACCTCCTTGCGGCGTGGACTGATCCTGTCGACGATCCCGCGTTGATCGCATTAACGGAAAGTCATCACTCGGGCACGGTTGACGAGCTGCGCCTGCCTTCGCTCAATGAGGATTTCCTATATGCACCCGGTATCGAAATTCGTCAAACGGGATATTACGACACTGAGCATGATCAGATCATTTTTGCGCGCAAGAATGACCTGCTTGGTGATGGCAATAATCTGTTTGAGTTCACCGCCCATGCCGCTCCCCGTCATATGTTGAACGACACCAAACATCATCTCGTCAGTTATTCGGCGGTTGCAACCTCGCGTTATCAGGATTATTTTGAACCCGATCCGAATACCGATTTTACGAGAACAGGCCTTCCCGTCATTGTCGATATTCCCGCATCCGCGCGCCCGTTGGCTCCGGAGATCGTGTATGTCGTTCCCACGTTCGGCTGGGAGCGTCAAACGGATTCGAACGTCAAAAGGAGCATTCGTTTCGGCGGCGGTTTGAGGGTGTACCTGAAACGTCCGTGGTTCTCATCCGGCGAAGGGGAACTCCTCGGCGTCGCATTGTGGAGCGTTGAAAACCCCGTATTGGATTCTGCCACGAGAGATAAGTTCAAATCGTTCATCACACAGTGGGGAATGGATCCCATTTGGGAAACAGATCTTCTGTACGGAACTCCATCAGTATATAATTTCCCGGATGCGGTTGCGCACGATCTCTCAGTGACGCTCGAAGAACCCTCAGCGTCTTTTGGTTCCAATATGCCCGGGCGCGTTGATGTGGTGGGATTTCCGGTCAAATTTGATGAAACGCGCGGCTTATGGTTTGCCGACATTACCATTGAAACACAAACACGAACGTACATGCCGTTTATCCGGCTGGCATTGGTGCGGTATCAGCCACATGCCCTGGAAGATGCCATGATTTCGCGCGTCGCCGTTGCCGATTTTGCGCAACTCCCGCAAGGACGAACGGCACTAATCACGGTTGACCCGCATCATCCGAGGAACGTTAAGGTGACAGTGAGCGGAGTAACACCGAGAGGACCGCAACTTCCCTTAGGCTCGACGAATTCATCATTGTCTGCGCCTACGGTCTTTGCCGTTGAAGTTCAGCAAAAGGATCACAACGTCACGAGTGACCTTGCGTGGAATTCCGTTCCTGCGAGCGTTGCAAGGGTGGATGCTCTTCCCGTTAATCCCGCAGTGAACACCCCGGATGTGATGCTTTGGTCTGGTACGGTTGTGTTTGACCAAGAGCCGGATTTGAAAAATTTCCGCCTTCTGATAACCGAAACTGAATACATAAGTTCTGAAAATTTTGGGGGCTCGGTAGGTCCGGCGGGCATTCTTCCCGGTCAGGGGAGAATTGTGTATTCTGAAATAGCGAATTTGGATGTGTCGGCGTTAATGCTGACCGATGCTCTAAGAAACAGCGGATTTTAGAAAATGAACCAGTAATGAACTAAGATGAAATCAGTTGTTTTGAGATTCGTTCCTACCAAATATTGCCATCCAGGCTTTTGTACTGAATTGCTTCGTTGATATTATCAGAGTGACTGCCTGGCGAATTTCCAAGATCAGCAACAGTTCGCGCGACTTTTAGAATGCGGTCCTATGCCGACGACGTGGTCCCGATTTTGTAAGTGCCATCCTTAATAAATCTTCTCCTGCCATGTTGGGACGCTGTCTCAATAGCTCATATATTTCTTGATTGGTCATAATTGCATGAAAAAATCCTTCCCGTGCCATAGAGCAAACTCTTGGTTTACCCTCGCTGTCAATGCAGCGAACGAGAAGGATTTCTAAAATGTCTTTATCGAATATCTATGGCGGTATCCGATGTTTTCTTGCTTGAATTTACCTCATTTTTATCCGTTATTCTTGAAGTGAACCGAAGGCAAATTGTTTACACAAGGCAAAAACCCAACAAGATGAAACCAATGTTCTTCATCTTCGCTAATATCCAAGTCAATATCATTAACAGATTGCATCCATTGTCCTTTAAGACTTCTATTTTGCATTCCACCATGCCAAGCAAGAGAGTCAAAATAAACTGTATAGTAATTTATTTTAAAATTGTCATCTTTGGATTCTTTTTGAATACTACTGTTGCTCTGGCTCAAGAATGGACTCACGGAACCACCATTGTTTTGGTCAGAACGAAAGATAGCATCGTTGTCGGGGCTGATAGTAAAGTTTCTTATGACTATGCCGGAATCTCCCTTCTTAAATCTACTACTACTGAAAAAATTAGAGCGGTCGGAAATACTTGTTATGCTGTATCGGGAGTATATTCCTATTCGCCGACCGGCTTTGATATATTTAAGATTGTAGATTCTTCTCTCGCTCTTAACAGTAACATTTACCAACAAGCTGAAATGCTGTGCATCAATATCAGAAAGCCAATTGAGGATGCGTGGAAAAACATGCTCACCACTACACTTTTTCCCAATTTGTTTGCACGTCGGGTAGCGGTGGGCATTTTTGGTTTTTATGAAGACATACCCACTGTTATTTTGTATGATTTTCGACCAAAAAATATTCCTTCTGCGCTTGACCACTCCCCGTATTTTGTCCCCGAACTTGTGGTAGTTAAATCTGTATATCCGTCTATCAACGCCGTCGATTCTACTTATTCCGACTGGATTAGTGATGTCAGTGACCAACTTACACTTGGAATTCTCAAGAATTTGGGTGTTGTTAATCCCGTTGCATTCATTCAAGTAGGACTTCAAAAAGCAATTGAAATCGACCCTACAGGGAATGGAGCACCTATACGAATTATGAGCATAACTCGTGAAGGTTATCATTGGATACAATAGAAAAAGCCAAATTAAAATTCTTTGCCTTCCTGTCAAACCTTCAAACTGTATCCCCAGATTTTTCCCCGATCTGTAATGCCTTTTAACCTAAGAGCCAAAATTGCCAGACGTAAATTGTTTCTGGCTTTTATACAAAGAATTTTACGAGGGAGAAATTTCTGCAACTAATAGAAATTTTTTCGCGCGGAAGTAACGATATTGCTTGATTATTGTAATAATGAGTTGTACATTGATAATAGTTAGACCGAGGACAGAGAGGAGGAGAAGGTGCCACATCGCTCGTTTAGAGCTTATTCATACCCCGTTCTTTTGCTATTGCCCAGTTATGTGCTTTTAAATCTTACTAAACCTTTAAGAGAAAAAGGGTATTAAGATGTCTTAACAGTACCACTGAATTGTCTATCTGCTATGGAAATAAACACATACCATTAGAACAATTTTGGCATTAACTTTTTGACTATTAGAGATCGTTTGTTTTCCTCTCTAATGCGCTGGAAAAGAGTCACCGATATGCAACAATTCTGTTTTCATAAGGATACTCCTACGATGATAAAGTGGTTCCTCCTTCCGATAGCGTTGATAATTTTTGGTACATGCTTCAACTGCGATTGCAAGAAGGATTCGACAATCATTGGTCCGCCACCGCCCGTGGATTCGGTCTTGACCTTACGCTCTCCTTTTTGGTCCTCGGATGGAAAACGGATTATCGGCATAAGTGGCTCTTCAGGATTGGAAGGTGATCAATTTTATTCGGTAGATCCTGCTGGAGGATTAGCAAGCCTTCTGGAAAAAGATTCCTTGGCAAAACTGTCTCCTACCCTCTCGCCGGATGGTAGTATGATTGCATACCTGGCGGCGGAAGTGGGTAGACAATGGTGCTGCGCGCACGTGTGGATTATGAATGCTGATGGAACTAATCCCCATGATCTCACGGCGATCGGAGGCAACTGGGAAAACCTTAGATGGTCACCCGATAGCCGAACACTCATTTTTGATGGTGGGATAGACAACGGAAGTGGGGTAAATTACCAACTCGTAAGCGCCAATGTTCAGACTGGATCGTTAACACAACTGACATATGGTAGTTTCGCAAATAAGGATGGAAGCTTTATGAGTAATGGTCAAAAAATTGCGTATTTATCAGGTCGTATTGCGACACAATATGGAGGGAAGGTTTTTGTGATGAATGTTGATGGGTCAAATTCTCTACCAGTTGATACAACGTCTTACGCAAGCGCGTTTCCACGTCCATCGCCAATGCGAAATGAATTGATTTTCGTTTGGGGTCTGGGTGGGGAAAGTGATGATGGAGAGTACCTGATAGATCTCGACAGCGTCAGTTTGCCAACAACAAAATCGAATTTCCATCAAATACCCAGCGGGGCTGGAGGAAGTGAGGTGCAATGGTCACCAGATGGAAACCGCCTCCTCTTCTTACTAGCGAGTTCGACGATACAACGAGATCTTTATGTTGTGGATAAGTATAGCATTGACATTAAGAGACTTACTGACAGTGTCAACGTTTCACTGTTCAGTTATGCTTGGTCACCAGACAACAATCATCTCGTATATGCAGCGGAGAATCAGCAAACAAGTACTTTTTATAATTATACATACGATTTACAAACGAATGAACTTAAGAAGTTAGACATCTATCACAAATAAGTTCCCCCCCACTCACCTTAACCGAAGGAGGATGTTATGTGTTATCGCATACTTTTCCTCACATTCTGTGTTTTGCAGAGTGTAACTTTTGGATACGCTCAAACTTTTAGCTCTACTCCCATCTCGTTTTCACCTAACAATCACGTTGATTTTTTTATTAACCTTCCACTTGTTTCGCTTGACGTCAATAATTATGTTCCCTCACAACGTCTTGTGTATGCCGGTCAACCGATCACTTTTTATTTTTACACCTTTTATGGGACATCGGGATCCAATGCGGTATTCCAAGATCTGCGGTGGGATGATGATCTTGACGCTAGTAACGGTGTCCAGTGGCATGATTGGTTCTCGCAACAGAGCACTCTTAATGATGTTCATGCGACAGTAACTAAAACTTACTCGACCCCGGGTAAATATATATTAACCTTCGAATTGCGCTTAACTAATACCGCAGGTCAGACGACAACGCGTCAAAAACAATATGAATTACATGTCGCACCATTGCCGACCGCAGTGTATCAAGATGACAGCCCAGCACCTGATCAATTGTATTACTGGGAGGGAGTCGATAACGCTTACAATCGACCGGTTCTTGTATTACCCGGATATGATCCAAATCCAGGAGGTGCATCTGACCCGGGATTTATCTATGCTGCGGGTTTCGATCTTGTTCAGGAGGCAAGAAATCAGGGCTATGATGTATTCATTCTTCGATATGGATATGGGGGAGCAGATATTA
Organism: uncultured Chlorobiaceae bacterium; assembly: GCA_964484465.1. Taxonomy (GTDB): domain Bacteria; phylum Bacteroidota; class Ignavibacteria; order UBA10030; family SZUA-254; genus CAZAFL01. Next base: position 42,117 of record CAZAFL010000007.1, on the reverse strand, counting down.
CCCTTAATAAAAATGTATTCTTGGGATCAACCAAATTTCTCCATGACAAACTCAATGGCGCTGATGCAGCTGTTCAAGTTGTTGGAATTAGCATGGGTGGTGTGGTGGCGAGATATGGACTTGCCTGGGCAGAAGATGACGCGGCTAGCGGGCTTCATCCAGGACAATATATTGATCATTTCGTCAACACATTTATCTCCTTCGATGCTCCACAACAAGGGGCTCACGTCAACACCAATTTGCAGGGAGTATTGAAAACTTATGGTAATGCTGTTCAGCAATATTTACTTACGGCAACAGCGGCCGAACAGATGCTATATGAGGATGTTTATGATCCATCGGGAGGGATTCATAACGGTTTTTATCAATCAATAAGTGGTCTAAATAATTCAAATCCGCTATTAGGTTATACGAACGGGTATCCTCGCAGGTGTAAGAATTATGCTGTCTCAAACGGCAATTTAAACACCAACTATCCTACGCTTACTACAAGTAGTCCTCTGGCTACTCTGATAGTTTACGCAAATATGAATTATGGAGATATTATTACACTGCCCCTTGCTGAAGCAACATATAACTTTCCTAGCCAGAATCGCGATCTATGGCCAGGATCTACGTTTCCACTTGACCTTACTACGCTTCACGTTGATGGGTTCAAGTATTACTATTTTGGTTGGCCTATTTTCGGATTAGGAGCTGCCGCAAATTGGCACTTTACCGTGAATTATAATCCCGGTTTTATCCCAACTGAAAGTGCAACAGATTTAGATGGCTACGTCAGAAACACAGACGGATCACTTTCGGGGGGTACTTCATGGTTTGATGGTCTTATCGAACAAACAACATTTCACCGACATGATGAGGTAACGTCAGATAGCAAAAACCAAATAATGACTTGGCTCAACAATAATAGAACTAATCCATATCTTGGTCGCCCGAGCGGCGTTGCAGGCATCGCCAATTCACCAAAGCATATTACAATAACATTTACAGATAATTCAGCCTTTGAAGACGGGCACAAGGTCGAAAGAAAAACCGGGGGAGGTTCGTTTGTTGAGGTTGCTACACTACCTCCAAATACGGCGCAGTACAATGATTATTGCGTAGGTCCCAGCAGTAGCTACACTTATAGAATCCGATCCTATAGCGGAACAACAACGTCATCTTACTCGACTGAAACAAGCGTGACGACGCCTGCGTTGGGTAGTATCGCGGCTCCCGCAAATCTAGCTGCCACAAAAGTCGAGCCTGCATATGTTCAGCTGACTTGGAACCCTGTAGCAGGAGCTGCAGGGTATCGGATCTATCGAACTTCGAGCGGAGGGGCATGTCCGTCATTTTCAACGGATGTCACCTCCACATCTTATACGGATTTCTCATTATCACAGCAGCAACAGTACTCCTTTCAAGTTGCTGCCATTAATGGCAATGTGGAAGGTAATGGTTCAAATGTAGCCGTTGCTCAAATGCCTCATCTTGCCTCAAATTCAACATCTGTTCTATCCTCTAATTCGCAACGAAAGCTTGTACAGACGAACGATAGCAAACTCAACATGGTGTACGAAAGCGGAGGAGCGATATTCAAAACAATTTCAGCAAATAATGGTAATACCTGGAGCAAAGAGGCTTTGGTAAGTCGGGTGCCGAATGGTGATACTGCCTACCGTTCACCGAGCCTGATATTGGGGGATGACGGAGCAACGGTTTATACGATGTATGAGAGAACCATAGCAAACGGACAAAACTCCGAGCATTCAGTAATGTGGGATGGAGGTCAGTCTGTCTATTCACCGATATACCCCTACACGTTTTGTGGCAGAACAGACTTTTTATCCAGCGCATTTACCTATTTAACGAGCTATTCGCCTAATCCGGTTGCCGTTATTACAAAAACGACTGGAACTGCTCCACCATTATTGGCGGTAATTAGCAGCCTGCGCGATGATATTATTAGTCCAACATTAGAATTCTCCGTAGGAAGATATCCATATGTAAGTGCTTGTTCCGGATGGCCCTTTCAATCATACTGGAGTTCATTTCAATTTAGTAACTCATACGTAACCGATCCCAGAAACCCGGCACTCGCCGTTAGAGTCTTTGGGGGATCGACCAAAACCACGGACATAGTTCATTACTGGTTCCTCATTACATGGGAGGAGCCGGGGGATGCCGGCGGTATCAAGTTTGCGTATGGAACATACCAAAATACTTCACCTCCGGTCGACGTTAATAATATATCCTGGTTTGGTCCTTATTCAGTTGTCTCCAATAGCCCACTATGGGTGACCTCTCATCCGACTATTGCAGTCGACGGTGCTGGAGATGTAACTATTGCATATGAATATAAGCATCTTGTGGCGCATAGAGGGTATATTAGAACACAAAAGCGTTCGGCTAGCAGCAACTATGGGAGCATATTAGAAGAACACACATTTCCCAATTTGTGCTTGGGCGACGGATATTTGCCACATGCGCCCGCTGTGACGGATTATCGCTACTCCTCAACAACTCAGAACGACCTAACACTTACCTGGTATCAGGATGATGGGACAATCCTTGCTGCTCAGTACGTTTCCGGTTCATGGACAGATCCCTATGTTCTGGCAAACGGAGGTCAGCAAGCGAACGTCTCAGGCACGTTCACGTCAAGCAATCCTCTACGATATCTTGTTTACGCGAGTACCGATGGACCACCCTATTCGATTACGACCAGCCAGGTTACATCTGCTACTGCGCCGCCGGAACCCATTCGCGTTGCACCGGAAGACCAGGCAGTCGATGTTCCTATCCCCGTACAATTTAACTGGAACTGTGTGCCCGGCGCGACAAGTTATACTCTTGAAGTGGATGACGATGCAGACTTTAGTTCAATTGTTGAATCGAGATCAGGGTTAACGACCACTGGCGTCGCAATTGATTTATCACCGTACACGCAGTATTATTGGCGAGTGAAAGCGATAAACGTGAACGGGTCGGGCAGTTGGTCGGGATCTGTATTCACAACAGGAAGTACATCGTCGGGTGGAGGTTGTCCATTTGTTTTCACGTGGGACGGAACCCGCTTCGTGGAAGACAATAATATACTTCCTGCGAGCGAGTACACCGACTCCTCTCAAGGAGACGTGACTGATATCTACAAACTCCGTCGCCGGATCGTGGCAAATGATAGCAGTTATCTATTGCAAATTAGAGAATTTGAGGAGGAACGGTCGCGCTTCGACAGATTTCAGCTGTTCGTGATTGACCATCCGACAAATACACATGTCGCCGTCGCGGAAGATGGTGAAGTTATCTTGTATACCATGCCAATGCGAATGACACAGGCGATCCTTAGGGGTGCTAATGTGCTTGACAAACTCTCGGCAAGCGACAGTATAATGGTAGAAGGTTCAGTTGGTGACGTGCTTTCGCTTCGATTCGAACAGCTGTCGACCAAAGTGTCAACAGGCGCCAGCGTGGACGGTGGTGGAGTTCTTGTTGGAAGTCAGCCACCCCCTGGGGATAAGAAACAGAGATTAGGAAAAATTGCGCTTGGAAACAGTGAAAGCCATAGTGGGGTATTCACGTTTCGTAGGCGCCCTTCAGTCGTATACGTTCCGGTAGGTGAGCTGGACACGACGGATTTAAGCCTCAATGTGGACGAACGGTGTTATCTCGACTTTGCGAGTCTTGCTGTCAGACTTCCGGATCGCTATCAGGTTCACGAAGCTCCGCTCCGGCGCGCAATACACTCCACGCAAGGGAATGTAAAGGCACAACTACTGCGGTCCGACTCTTCCTACGCGACCCTAGGACCTGGAGAGGCGATTGTGTTGCAATTTGCCAAAGTGCCCGAAATTGGTACTGGCGAGCGGAGTTACGTCTTGATATCTAAAGGACGCTATGTCCGGTTCAACAATCCACCGAAAACAGTCGCGATGAGAACTCCGACCACTTTTGCGCTTGAACAAAATTATCCTAACCCATTTAATCCTACGACCACCTTCAAGTATCAACTTCCTGCGACTGTGCGAGTGGAGCTAGAGGTGTATAACCTCGTAGGACAAAGGATCGAGACCCTTGTACATGCGGTGCAAGGAGCTGGAGAATATACAGCAAGCTGGGATGGCAGGAATGCCGCGAGCGGCGTTTACTTCATCCGCATGGCGGCTGCTGACTTACAAGGAAAGCATCTATTCTATGGGTCCAAAAAACTTCTCTTGATGAAGTAAGACTGAAATTACCCTCCTCCTGAACTTTGATGGGAACAGTAGGAGTAAACTTTCTGCCATCTAGGTATAACAGTAGTGAAGCCTACGGATTGAAATTCAGACCAGTAACCTCGATCCCAAAGCCGACTTTGCAAAAGGTCGGCTTTCTGTTGTAATGAAAACGGCTACAATTCACAAGGTGATGATGGTCTTTCTGGACCGATGAAGTGTGGCTATTGTGGATTTAATCTTCCGTCAACGCAATTATTAGTAGAACATTTGGGTGATTGCTCTCTTGACAATTTATCAACCGAATATTATATTAGCCCATTAAAATTGGCGGAGCCTGCATAGGAAGGTGTGCGGATGAGGTTTGAATCTCGGAAAACAAAGCCCACGGCCAAATCACTGCAAGTGTTATGGTTCCTGATTTGTTCTGATCGCACCCTCAGAGTCGTAGATTGTTGCAGGTTCCACTGACGACTAGGAGCACAAGATCCGGAAGTCCTTTTCAAACTATAAGGAAGGTTAAGTCCGAAAATGCGGCAAGGGCTTCGCGCAGGGAGGAAGGTTTTGGCAATTGTGTTTGATTCTTACTATTATTTTGCACTGTGTATTTGGCGCGGCACTATCAACGCCTCGCGATAAATTATTCTACGATTTCTATGATAAGCCAGCTAACGATGTGCAAAAGATACAGTTGTCACCATCACTGGGTGGAGATCGAGGGGCATTCAGGTGTCCACGATCTTTACCAGGCTTGTAAGATGCGTTCAGCGCCAGCACACTTAATTGAATTTCAAGGACTTTCCAATAAATATTACTACGATTGATAAACGCTTCAATCCTGAAAGGACTATTCGCTCATGAAACAGGCAGCATTGGATTTCTTTAATGAAGTGAGTCCCGATCTTGAGGGACGATTGGAATTCATGTATTTGGACAAGAAGAAATTGGTAACGACTGGAGTTGGGAATCTCATTGATTCCGTCGAGGCAGCCTCGGTTCTTCCTTGGCGGCATAAAGCCAATCCCCAAGGCACTGGAGACCTGGCGAGCCCCGCAGAGATTGCTGCTGAATGGAATCTGGTCAAGAGTGATCCTGGTGGAAGGAGCCAACAGGGTGGTAAATTCTTTAAGGACATCACTTCCTTGGAACTGGCTAATGCAGCTATCGATCAACTCGTCGCTGGAAAAATATCAGAATTTGAGGGCACGCTAAAGCAAACGCCGCAGTTTTCGGGTTTTGATGATTGGCCAGCGGATGCCCAGTTTGGTTTGTTGAGTATGGCATGGGCGCTTGGTCCGGCGTTTGGAACCTTGGAGTTACCCAATCCCAAGGCGTTCCCTAAGTTTCGGGCCGCCTGCGGCAACCTTGATTTTCAGGAGGCCTCTCGACAATGCGCTACGAGCGACGAAGCTACCAATCAAGGTGTGATTCCAAGAAACCGTGCGAACGAAATCTGCTTCCTGTTTGCCTCTCGTGTGGTATCATTTGGGGTCGACCCTGAGACCATGATTTTTTCAAATAACATACTCGTTCCTGACCCCAATGATGCCAGCCAACCACTTCAGCTCCCCATGGAGAAAAATCCAAAGAACTCAGCATTGTGGACCAGCGTTAAGCTGAATGACTCAGGTGGCAATGTTGAAGCTCTTCAACGTTTACTTGGTCTCTCCAGCACGGGAGATTTTGACCAGGACACACGTGCGGCTGTCATAGCGTTTCAATCAGCGAACAAGAACCGGAAAGGAATGCCATTGGTGAGCGATGGAGCGGTTGGAATGGATACCTGGCAGGCACTGATTAGTCAATAGTTTAAAAACATTCAGATGCAGAACCTACGCTGATGAACGCAGGTCTGACCATTTTCTGAACAGGCTCGACCTTTCGATCCCATGATTGGTAGATGAACGACGCTCCACAAGGTGTGGTCATTCAGAGTTGTGACACCTCATCGGTAATCCACAAGGTAATGGAGGTCTAACTAACAACTGAGTAACTGGTACGCATTCGACGGTATCCCTCTGCAAAATTGAGTTTTCCGTGCACCGAGTCGTTAATAAGAAGCCGTGGTATAACTTGAAACTCATATCCAACTATGCATTGTTTGTAATTCTGATTTGCCAATGTAAAACATTTGCTTGTTTGTAAAAGTTTTTCTTGACTTTTGTTTCTTGAATTCTTACGTTATGCCATCAAAGGGATTTGTTCATTCAAGACTCTCCCGTGACTTGTTGAGAAAGATCGAAGAGCATGGGTGTCCGTGCAAGGTTTGGTACTAAAAAACAGATCCGTCCCTTGAACTTGATTCTGAATTAGTCTTGGCACTTTGTACCCTGGCTGTCCTATTCACACCTTATCTTGTTCGGTTAGCCTACGCTATCACATGATGGCGGAGTTTGTATGGGCGATTTTCACTAATCAACCTGGGGATGTTATCTTGTACCGAAAACTTGACGCATTCATGTTCTTAATCATGCAAACAGGACATTCATTTTATCAGGATTTATCATGAGAGATTTTATGGTTGGAAATATCGCCGTGGGCATTGTCATTGTCGACGGAAAGGCAGGTACTGATGCGGAATTTACATCACTGGAAAAGCTGACGGTTGCTGTGGAAGTAGGGCAGGGATTCGAAATTCTTTATAACCTTAAATCAAAAGCGGCTCCTGGTTCCGCTAAAGTTCCTTTATTTTTTATGGCCAGGACCGAATTTGTGAAGCTTGACCTTGATCCAGCTTCAATTCCGCCCCCCCCACTATCAACTTCACCCGAAAGAAAAACATTCCTCTATGAGGGGCGGGAACAATTATGGCGAGACCCGGCGCTAAATGCGCTTGGATGCTCTTCCGGTCAAACTGGTATATCCCAATATCTGAATAAACTTATGGCGGGAAATTGGGCAGGGCTCCCCACCCCGCCTGATGCAGCCTATGTTCTGTTTGTAACGAAATACTCGGTGAGATGGATGGCATATGCTAGCCAGGGTCTTGGTCGGATTGTAATGAGCTACAACTGGGTAGCGGATAAGACAGGTAATTTTAGAGGTACTGGGGAACGCGGCTACGGAGATGCGGATTTCGACCGGGTTTTTGCTCATGAAACGTGTCATATCTTCGGCGCGCCAGATGAATATGCACCTCAGTGCAATGTCACTGATATTGCAGGTCACCTGAAAATCCCAAATGGAAACTGTGAAGCTAACAATCCGAATTCCGTCGATTGTATAATGAAGGGAAACACTCCTGCTATGTGTAGGTTTACACCCAGGCATCTTGGTTGGGTAGATAGTAATGGAAACGGCATTCTTGATGTCTTCGAACCCTGATTCATTCAATTGACCTTGAGGAGCTTGAACATGCAACAGATTCTATTAATCCTTTCAACAGATACAGACCCTGCAGCAATCTCAAACGCGATGAATGAAAATTCGGGCGATCTTCATGCTTCCCTCGCGCCAACTGTGCTTATCATCGACGGGGATCAAAATGTTCGCGATGCACTGATCAGTGTGCCAGGTGTTATTGCGTCTCTTAGTGATGATGAGGCCAGAGCTGCTGTCGCATTAGCGGATTTGACCCAATTGGACGTTTCTGGCATGATGGATTTGCTTACAAATACTCTGGAATCCAACATGTCGTTTGATGAACCCACGGTTCTGGCGGTTGCTAGCTGGATGTATAGCTTTTCACAGCAATACGCCGATAAAAAATCTGACCGATTCCGGGATGGGGATACTTGGAATACGGCAACCGGCTGTCTGCAAACCGACCTGGACGGAAACCCGCCCCCGAACGATGAACCAATAGCTTAGTAGATATTAACAGGATGTGGCAAGCCGCTTGCACGATCCCGGCATCACCAAAAAATCTGCGCATTATTGCAGACGTACCCCTGGACCTGCTAGCAGCTTGGTGGTGTATTTTTCTGGTACAGAGATGTGTTCACTAGATGGTTCAACCATTGCGGTGCCATCGCCCGTCAAAGAAGGGGACGCCTGAGCAAACCACGAGGTAAGGCTGCCGCCCCTGTCTTCTGGCATCCTCAACTTCAATGTTGACAAGTAACTTGTAAACCCCGCATTGCTTACATTTTCTCTGGTGCTGGATAACCGAAGGAGGGGGAAGGCAGTTTTTTGTTGTACACGCTTTCGATAAAACCCTCGATATTTCTGGATGCACCGCTGATCTTCGTGTATTCATTCAATGAGACCTCATCTACGTTGCCGAATCAGGGCAACGTCCACTTAAAAAGACCTTGCTATCTATTGGTTGTCTCATATATTCATTGTTTTCAGAATATGAGTAACAATTTAAATGTTAATGTTATCCGAATATCAGAACCTTCGATCAGATAACCATTAAATGCCAAAAAGTGACAAGGACATTACATCATTCTTCAACTCCCATCCGGTGTTCACGATCGATGAATTCCGGAGATTCTTATCGCTTCCCCCTTATAGCGTGCAAGCTTCTGCCATAATGTTTCACCAAAAGAAAATGGGCCGAGTCGGCATCATCAAGAACGGATTGTACTTTGCCATTCGTCCGGGCCGGAATGCTCGTAATACTTCCGTCGACCCATACCTCGTCGCATCGAAACAAGCCTCCGATGTGGTGCTCGCCTATCAGGCAGCTCTCGACGTTTTGGGGCTTGGTCAGAGCGTTGTCAAGACTTACCATTATTTCTCAAATGGGTTTCCACGCGCACTTAAGTTTCAAAATAAGCACTTTCGTTTGGTTGCCATACCGGAGCAATTGGAAACAAAATCGAAACAAAAGTTTGGCGTTGAGAAAGTTGACCGTGCGGGACTGAAACTGAATGTAACAGGGAGAGAGAGAACGCTTGTGGAGGCACTTGAGCGTCCGCACTATTGCGGTGGCCTAAAGGAGACGTACCGATCGTTGGAGAAAATTCGAAATATTAAACCGGACATTGTTCTGGAGTATCTCGACCTCCGCGAACAAAAGAACTTGTACGCCCAGGTGGGATTCTTCCTGGAGCAACACAGGGATGCTTTCCGCGTGGAAGATTCCTTCCTCATGCAACTTGCACACAGCATCCCCTCGGGTCCCACCTACTGGCTTCGGTATCAAAAAGGGGGGAAGCTTGCTAGCCGTTGGAAGTTAATTGTTCCTGATGAACTGCTGCAGCGAAACTGGGAATAGCACCGGTGCTTTCTCAGAAAGTTCTGATAACAGTACTTCAGAGTATTGACTGTGATCCTCGTTGCCTTGTGGTAAACACTGGAAGATTATCTGCTAATTGTATTTTTTGTAAAATTTCTCAATAAGTTCCAAATGACAATCGAATCACCGACTTAAGGATTTTAATTTCTATCGTGTTGCGTCATTCAATATCATTTAGCAGGAACATGACCGCCGTGTTGCACCTGAAGACCAGGCCGTCGATGTTCCTACTTATTTTCTTCTTGACACTAATTTCTGAATTTCGTATTATTGCAAGTTATCTTTTGACTTGATCGGTCGTATGCTTCAGGGGGGAACTTGAAGGTAGGACGAGTCACCGGCACTGGCTTGACTTTCCAAATACCTTAGCTTGAGAGTACAAGAATAAAATTCATCATACAAGCCGTAAAGTTCTCCCGAAGCGGTTGCTAAAAGCATTTGTGACTCTCTCCTTTGAAGGGATGAGTTGCACTTCTGTAGCCTAATATTGCTGTTATGAAATAGAGGAATATACTAGGGGATTACTGACTCTGGACTTGCATCATAATGCTCTCCGGTGTTCGTTTCCCATTTTCAAAACTAAATATGAAAGGAAATTCAAATGGCACTTCTTCCATTTAATGAAAACATAACTCTTGCTTCTGATGCATTCATAGTTACGAACAATGACAGCACGGCAATTAGCGGGCACTCCCAAAATGGAGCGGGAATCGTTGGTGGGAGCACAAATGGTCCGGGAGTCGACGGACATAGTTCAACAGACTCTGGAGTCTTTGGATCTTCCACTAAGGGAAATGGCGTTACTGGTCGGGCGAAGGATATAGACAAAGCGGGTATCTTCGGAGTTCACATGGCAGGAGGAACGGGTGTCGTGGGGCTTGATCAAACGAAAATATCTGAGAACACCGGGATTGGTGTTTTTGGCTATTCAGAAGGTGGGAAAGGTGTCGTTGGAGCTAACGAAGGAGTGAAAGGAGATAAAAATAATCAACCTGCAATTTTGGGAATGAGTACAAATGGAAATGGTATTCAAGGAATAAGCAAATCGAGTGATGCGATCACGGCTGTGTCCTTCGGCTCCGGTATGAGTGGTGTATACGGTAATAATGATTCGTCTGATGGATTCGGGGTATCAGGGGCAAGCTCTGACGGTATAGGCATCCATGGCGAAAGCACTACTAATGTAGCTATCCAGGCAAAGAGTGTTGATAGTAAGGCAATTCACGCTGAAAGTGAAAATGGATTCACTGCTATGTCGGTGGTTAATAACAATGGAACTTTTGCGCTATATGCTTTGAATAATGATAAGGGCGGTGTTGGGATTATTGGTTCAGCTGTGATGATGGGGATGGATCTGGATGCCAGCAATGCAAAAGTAGCAAGTGGGAGCAAGGAAGCACTTATCGGGCTAAATGTTCAAGACTACATGTATGGTATTACGGTCGAAGCAGAAACGACAGGGGTTGAATCAAAAGTTCAAGGAATGCTAAACGGTCTTGCCATTGATCAAGACGGGTCTGTCGATTGTGCCATCTATGGTGAAATAGATAAGGGAACTGGGGTTAAAGGTGTTATTAATAAGACAACCGGATATGCAATTCATGGAGTTACAAAGCACAGAGAGGATAACACCTACGCAGGGAGGTTTGACGGCGATGTCCTGGTCACGGGCGATTTGCGTGTGAATGGTAATGTTTACAAGCATGATATTAATTTCAAGATCGACCATCCTCTCGCTCCTGGCGATAAATATTTGGTCCATAGTGGTATCGAATCAAGCGAAAGAAAAAATATTTACGATGGCAGAGCCATATTAGATGCGAAAGGCGAAGCTGTCATTAAATTGCCGGAATGGTTTCAAGCCCTTAACGAGGACTTTCGGTACCAACTGACGCCGATTGGTAGCGCCTGTCCTAATCTGTTTATCTCTCGAGAGGTAAAGAACAATGAGTTTACCATAGCAGGTGGGAAGCCAAAAGCAACGGTATGTTGGCAGGTATCAGGCGTAAGGAAAGATAACTGGGCTAAAGCCCACCCGATGAAAGTCGAAGTAGACAAACGAAAAGACGAGAAGGGAAGATATATTCACCCTGAACTCTTTGGCAAGAGTGATAACCAAAGCGTAGATATATTTATGCCTCAGACAAACTCGATTCAAGAATTCGAAAAATTCAGGAAAGATTTGGAGAGCAAGATTAAGGCAGCAAGAAAAAAAGTCGCTTCATTTGGGAACAAAATACAAGAGGCGGTAACTTCAAGACCACGGATTCTTAGTTCCAACGGAGTTAAAAAGACGATGTCAATGGTTACCAAAAGAATTAGCAATATTCAAAGACAAGGTGTGTAGCAGCTTCTGTGTCTACTATTAACAATTGAACAATAGAGACAAGGCGCTGCGCGAACTTTTTCATCCACCTCTTGGTACTGGCTCACTTTGAATTCCTATGCCCGAGAACATCGGAAAACCCGTCACCCTGTCCCGAAGGGATCCTCCGAAGGAGTCCTTCGGACCTTCAGGAAGCGAGTCCCACAAAGTGGTCATTTTGTGAGAAGGGTGTTCTGGGCAAAATGAGCCAGCATCCACCTCGTGACGATCGGATTTTTTTTTGTTATATTCGCGCAATCCCTCTCTAGCATTAGTGCTTCGCAAAATGAGGCTTGTAAATTCCTCGGGGAGAGTCTCAAGAGTTAACTTTTCTTTGCGCATGACATACAGGTAGGGAAGCGTACACCACGAAGTGGTGGCCTAGCATAGGGAAACCGTTTTGCTGTGTCGAATACAAGCAACCGCGGACGTCGGACTTAATTCAGTTGCATGCGCTGTATGCGGTGTCAGATTCATCCCTTCTTCATTGAATTAAGTCAGAAACAGGTAAGTATCTCAATCCTTCTGTAAGCATCAAGCTACTCAACTGGTGTATCTCTGAGATGTGATACACTCATTCCCCAAAGGGCATATTCAAATCCTTGCCGAAATGGTCACGATTCCCTATATTATTTCCAATAGTTGAACTAAGCCATCTCTAACTTCTCCTCTTGAATATTTGAAGGATGCAGTGCCACATTCAGATAAGAACCTTCCAATTCTTAGAACAAGAGCTTTCCGAAGACGTGTCACCGTGCATTCGATTATATCAATATTAAGTCAATATGATAATGTAATGACAATGGATAGCCATGCAACTCTCTGATTTTCAAAAATTACTTATCCAGAAAATCCTTAATGGGGAAATCGTTGACACCTATACGTTCGTGAGCGCAGCAAGCGTTAAGCTGTGGGGGGGTGACTATTCCCAAGGTGATTACACAATCTATACTGATTATAGGATAAGACCAGGAGATCATATCAATCGAGTACCGAATCAATACGAAGAGGAGATAACTAATCAATTCAGGGTTTTCATTGCGACTTGGGATTATCTTGAAAAGCTCGGTTTCATTAAAACTCTCGAAATGCTACAGTTCAAGGTCCGTATTCTAAACATCTTCACTGAGAGCTCTCAACCCCATTACAGTCTAATTTCCTTGATCCACCCGTATTTCCACAAAAGGATTGCAGTCTTGCCTCCTCTTAGAGATTTCGTCGATCGTAATTACCTAACCGAAGCAGAATTCTTGCATCAGGAGGAGGTGAACAAATGGGAATCAGAAGCTCATGATCGTCAGCTTGCGTTGGGAGAGGAACGGATTGCGCGAAGAACTGCACAACGTTGGACTATCGGCATTGGCATTACCACCATCGTCTTAGGCTTGATTACTACGGTATTCCAGTATGTCACATATAAGACTGACCGAAATGTGACTATTACCAACCCAAATATCTTTCGCGACACAACTAAAGTACTGCTTCTGAATCAGGAACACGGCCATGCGGTCGATTCGTTGAATAAAGATTCTCTTCGAAACCAACATGGTAAAACAGAATAGATATGTAAATGTGAGAATGGAATTATTGATACTTGGCGTAATTGGCTAGAGCCTTAACCGATGGCTCGGCGCGGAATGGTCACGTAAAGATACCCCCCTCACTTCACGAAAGCCGGGAACGTATTTACTGCTTAACCTCCTGACCTCTTATCCTGGCGAAAGTCGAGCCTAAGACCTTGACGCCCTTACTTGTTTTACCTACGACTCTAAGATTGTCAAACCCCTCTTTACTGGTAGGGTTAAAAACTCGACCTACCAATCCAGCAGCTTTGACATCGTAGAATTCCACCTTTAGAGCTTTCACCTGATTACTATGCTTATCATGCTTCTTCTCCACGATACGGCATCTCTCAGACTTAATAACACCCCTTAGTTTCAAAGATTTCTTATCTAGTTTACTTAGATCGACGCCACTAGCCCCAACAATCTCTACAGGGATGAAAGCTGGTAAAGCCTTGAGTGCTAAGGAATCTACTGCTAGCCTTATTTCCAAATCAAGAGGACGTTGACGTTTTTCCTCGTACGCTCCGGCCATTTCAACCTTTTCCAAAATATCCTTGGAATCTAATTTATTAAAGGCCCTTTGAAGTATTGTCATGGATTCTTTGCATTCATCACATTCATTAAGATGTTTTTCAATCTTTTGTCTTAACTTGGAATCAATATTATGCTCAAAATATTGCATAAAGTCATTAATAGAAAGACATTGAGGCGTGTTGCCAACACGATCCTCAAATGGGTCTGCATGTGTGAGGTGATCCAGATAACCATCGACGTCGAACTTGGGATTTAAGACCGACTTAAGCTCACGTCTGACTTCCTCCGAACTGCCGATATGATTTACTAAGAGCCTTTTTTTCCCGACTATAGCACGAACGCGTTGCTTGATGCTCTCCAATCTAGTTGTCATAAATTCACCTTTTCTGGATATCCGACGCTGATTCATTTTTTCAAGAAATAACTGATTTTAATGACTCTACTTTGTTTGTCTCTACATATAAGACGCATAAATCCTGCTTTCCTAACATCTATTTCTTCATAAATATATGATGGCTTAACCAATAGAAATCAGAGAATTCCTTGCTTTTCTAGACTATTTTTGAGCTTTCCTATAATTCGCGAGTAAATAACATAAATTGAGGGGGGATGAACTCCTAGATCGTTCGCAATCTCCTTAAGTGTTTTGCCCTTAAAAACGTGGCTTTCTATTATGAACTTTTCCCGCTTGTTGAGACCTTCAATTGCTAGGTCTAAATGAGCTAGTAACTCTTCCTGAGAAGTGCTTTCTGGCGCAGGCACGTCATATAATGCCAGGAAATCTGTCCCCCGTTGAAGATACACTCTTCGTCTCCTCAGATGGTCAAAAAACAGATTTCTTATCATTTGTGCCATATATGCTCGAAAATTCTTGACAGAAGTTAGTCTTTCCGGTGTTACGAACATCAACTTCAGAAAGGCTTCCTGAACAATGTCTTCTGCGCTGATATCCAGCGATCGTGAAGTGAGCCGAGCCGCCCAAAGAACCCAAAAGGGAAAATATCTTTTATAGAGTTCGTTAAGAAAGGGAGAGTAAACTCTTGACGCTTTTGGTCTCCTCCCCGCCTCTTTTTGAGGTCGATGCAGTTTTCCAATCAAGAAAGACTCTTCTCGCAATGCTTCGAGAAGTTCTTGTTCTGATAGTGTTGCAGCATTTAGCCTTCTGAGCGCAGCTAATTTTTTCCTGGTATCTGAGTGCATTGCAGATTAAAAGTTCGCAGAAGTCCCTTTGACCTTTATGATTACGAGCTTTTGGTAAATTTCCTGTATCTGGCGAGGAAATCAGAAAAGAACGCCCGCGCCTTCTTCATTAAGACTTCATCAAAATACTGCCAATTTGAAGGCAATGAATCGTACTGGCCAAAGACCCATAAATAAAAATTCTTTATGACCGCAACCCGCTCCGCTTCAGTGAGCAGGCCTTCAAAAATATTCTCGGCTTCTCTTTCGACCATTTGTCCGTATGCATTAAGGAATCTCTCTCTCGCGCCGTTCTTGTTAAGATAAGCATTTAACAACAATTGTTTAACAAACTCAGCATGTTCCTTCTTTGACATAGGCTTACCTTTTACAATAATTTTGAAATATTGGCTTCCATAGCGGACCTTCCACTGGCTATGAGGATTTCTTTTTCCTTTGGGGAAAGACCAAAATCAGTCGTTTGTACATCGCCATACTGCGGCTGGATGAGAATGAGATTCTGTAATTCTGTATTTGATAAACTTGTTCGCACGTTTTCTTCCATGTGAAGTAGCATGATGTCTATTGTCTGCAGGGCAAGTTTGACGGGTCTTTGAAATACTCCGAGGAAGGTCGATTTCAAACGAATCTCTTCGCCTCGGTAGGTCAAGGAAGATGCGACCGTTTGCTCGCCTGGAAATTTTTTAAGTGGCAGGTCAAACCGGCAATTTCCAACATTGCCGCCGTCCCAGCAGGTTATCTGTTGATCATTATACCCTGTGAGCTTTTTTTCATGGAATACAAATTGTATTGAAGCGCTGGCACGAATTGCTTCATGAATGAAAACGGTGGGAAAGTCTTTGGCGTTGTACACGATAGCGCGGCCGTCTCGTGCACTTGTAGCTATGATGGAAAGGTCAAATTTCAGTTCCGAAAACTTGATTCCCTCTGAGTACTCTTTTGATGATAATCTCGTCTTGAGCCAGGCTTCAAGGTTTTTGCCCTTTATGACATAACTTTTTGCTAAACCAAATAGGTTCCAGTCCTTAAACTGTGAGAAATCGATAACGACACATACATCATGGAGCTTCTTTGCGGCTTTGATTTGTGCCTCTAACGGATCCTCTTTCGAAAGTTCATAGGCCCTAAAATATGCAAACAATCCTCCAATCATTCCCCCCACACTGGTGCCGAAGATTGACTTGATTTCTATTCTCTTCTCAGCAAGAGCTTCTAGAACACCAACATGAGCAAAGCCCTTTGCTCCGCCTCCCCCTAATACGAGATTGACTTTTTTACCCATTGACGATCAATGCTTGTAAAGATTCGTGAAGGAAATCCTTCGAAGGTGCCTGTTTAACGGTTGGCTACAGTCGACTCGTATGGCAAGAATGAGAGCACGCATTTGAAATGAGTCGCCGCGTTCCGCGCAAGCTGAACAGAAGGTAGGGTTTTTTGAATAAAGAAGCAATTTTTTTTCGTCTATCTCAATTTCATTCTGCTCAGCCCTTGACCTGGCTCAATGCGTCGTTCTCCATCTTGCTGAGCCTTCCTCAGCGGGATGAATAATCCAAACGAATTCGCAAATCCTTCAGGATGTGCACAGTTCTCATTGACACGGATGAGAATGGAATACTCAATCGGCGCTCGTACTCTATTGTTCACCATGTTCAAGGACAGGTTACAAAATAGTCAAATCTGTCTAGTGGAATCTTGGACGATTTATTCGCAATACATTGAAACGTGAATATCACGACAGCCAGAGTGTTCTGAAAAAAATCGGTGTTGTCGTGATTTTGATTTCACCCAAAACCTCGCTTGGCGCTTCACCTTGAGTCCAATCAGACCGGGAGAGAATGTGCTCACCCAAAACATGACAAGACCCCAGGCTTGATAGAGAAGGGGATGCGCTTGCGCATATTTCCGTCCCTCTCTAAATTTTAGAGAGGGACTACAGGGTGAGTTCGATTGGCATATACCAAAGTGTTTTTCAAACTGTAACACTACCCCAGGCTTGGCAATTTTGGATTTTTTTGATAAAAGTATTAATTAATCATGGTTGGTTACTTCCGGTAACGAATGACGCCAAACATCATATAGATCATTAATTGGAGGAGATACATGCCCAAAACGATAATAACGATCCATGGAGTGGGTAGGCCAGATCCAGGAGAAATCGCATGTTCCCTCGCTGATGGTCTCGGAGTGAGCCCAGCGGAAGTGGAGACCGTTCATATTGAGGGCCACACGTTTACAAAACTCATTCATGAAAATACTGGAGATCAAATTTTCGAGGTATCGTGGTCCGACCTTGTTCCTCGAAGCTTCCCGTTCTTATCGGTTTTTCTACACCTCTGGAATGTCATAACCTCAATGGTCGATGTTGCTGCAAGGAAAATCAACGACAGAGTTTCCATATGCGTTCCTCTTTATCGCATAGCACTGTTTCCACTCAGCCTCGGCGTTGCGTTCCTGACGGTCGCGACGGGGATTCTCCTCATTGTATCAAATCATCTTGTTGGTTCAATTCTGCTGTTTTTTCTTACAATCCTTTCAGTGTTTTCGACAATCTGGGCGCAGAAATATAGCAAACAGTACCGCCTCTTATGGATTATTGTTATCATTATTGGCCTCCTCCTTTGCTCCACAGCGTTTTCTTTAAACATTCTCTCCGCATCAGATCTGGCTTCTTTGACCATTGAACTTCGCAAATGGAGTTTTCTTGCTACGGTCTTGTTGGCCTTCGTTTCACTTGGCGAATGTTGGGTGCGTTGGCGAAGAAACACATTGGAGTCCAGGTTGGCCCATATGGCATTTATTTACATGCCTTTCGTTGCTCTCAATATCCTCATGACATGGGGATCGTTTCTGACTACTGCTGCAATAGACCGCTTTGTTGCTCGACAGGGCTCCTCCCAATGGGAAACCCTGTTATTGAGCGGAACTAGTCCAAAGGACGTGGCACAGATTGAGTTCGCCACAACACTAACGTTTGCAACGCTGGGATTTCTCCTTTTCGCCGTGCCCGTTGGTTGTTACTTCCTGAGCGGTCTATCCACGCGATCGTCCAGCGATAAGATTAATAGGAAGGGAAGATCCGCCCAAAATGGTGTGGTGGCAGTTTTAATAGTGTCACCGTTGCTGCTCGTCTTACTTGCAGTTTATTGTCTTTGGGTCAACATATCTCATCAAGGCATTCTGCCCGTGGAATGGATGGGCCCCAATCTGTCGGACATTTACAAGGTTTCCATTCTACGCACTGCCCCCTATCTTTTATGGTTTGTTAGGCCATTCGGGATTGTATTGGATGTGATTGCAGATATCATATTGTATGTGCAGCCAGATTTAAAACACCCTGCTGCCATTGCAAAAAAATGTCAGGATCGCCTCCAGCTGGCGCTCTCATACGTCGAAAAGCAAACTGATGGAGATGTGCATGAAGACCATGAAATTCTTCTCCTGGCCCATAGCCAGGGAAGTGTCATTGCAGCCGACGTCTGCAGGTTAACTAAAGTCCGTTGCAGGCTGTTGACAGTGGGCTCTCCGGTGCAATCCCTTTACGCAAGATTTCTTGCAATTTCAACAAACACGGATCATTTACAGGTACCATGGCTGAATTGTTTTCGTGATGGTGATTATGTGGCCGGTCCAATCAAAGGCAACGCTGTTCAAAACATAAATCTTGGAAGCGGTGGTCACACAAACTACTGGAAGGATGCTCGGTTAAAGGAATATGTGGAGTTGATAAGGGGTCGGGACTACCATAACCAAAGATATAATGTACGATGACATCGTGTTCCGCAGGGCATATGAACTGCATCGTGAATGATTAAGAAGCGGTTTGTCTGAATTCATCATTTCAGGTAGTTGAGATACGAATCATATGACCCTGTCAACTGCTTATGTTCTGCAATTTCATATCATCCTGTCACTTGATTTTAGAAATATCAACGATCTCCAAAAATACTGGTCGCAATGCCGGTTCAGAGGTGTCATCTCTTGGAATACCCTCAAATTGCTCAATCAATATCTTTGTAGAAGCCAGATCCACGTTCTCTGGGACGGCAATTTCACCTTGCCAGAGAATTACAGGCTCGCGATCAGGCAGAGCCTGTAGCTTTGCTGGCACACCAAACCGCTCCCATCCATTACCAAAATCAGTACTTATTTGCCGTACGAGAGTTGCCGTTGCCGGCTCCATTGGATGAGAAGAATTTGGTCTTCCGATCGAAATCGAAAAAAATCTTTCTGAACGTCGGACTACACTGACCCACCGTTCAGTCGGGAGTTGAGAAAACTGCGCTGCACTGACTGTCGATATCCGCGTGTCATAAGTGGATTGTTCTGTATCGATAATCGAATTCGGCTGAAGCCTTACCAAATTTATTCGAACAAATGGGAAATATCCCGGCATGGGGTCATTTATTTCGATGTCTACATAGTATTTCCCTTCTGGCGTCAACTGGTGCTCCACACAAGCAATGGTTACCGGCAAATGGGTTTTACGATCAGTGGTCTCTTGAAGCAAAATACTCTCATAGCGAATTGCGTTACCTATTGCATCCGGTCTAAGGTAACAATTTATGTTGGTCCCGCTTTCAACAGGCCAAAGTGGGTCAAAGCACATCAGGCTCAGAAGATCCTCGAACCCTTTAATTTCACTTATGTCGTGAGGCCATGTAACTACGCCTATAAGCTCACCGTCACCAGTGAGATTCATTTCCGTGTCTAGATACACTCTGATGCTATTCGTATTCCGTTTCGAATAGTAGTCGGTAGGCTTGTAAGATCGCGTCCACTTAAACAAAGGCATGACATAGTCGATAGTGAGAGGAGGGGGAGGAGCCGAATTCAATATGCTCGCCACTGATGGTGTTGATGTAATACTGATTTTGCCTGCGTCGGAGGAAATTTGCTTTTTGAAATATCCGTGGAACCTTGAAGTTGCCACTAACGAATAAGCAACCTTCTGAAACTTTGTACCTACAAATTTCTGTTCACGGACTAAATCAATAACCTTATCATTTTCAGCTACCAATGTTGATGGTTGCACAGGGACGGCATTTCCTCCATCGGTTTGAACAAGAACGTCTATTTTTTCCGTGCTCTTACCGTCTACGTTGATGATATCCTGTACCAAGACATCTTTGCTCCCGGGGTAGCGCCCAAGAGTCAGATTTGTGAATCTTGGTTCGATAAGTGGATGCTGCACTGCGTGAACAAGAAGCAAATCTCGGTGAGGAGTTAACATCGGATTGTGCCCTGACAGAGCATCCTTCCTGAGAGCCTCAATATTCGCTGGCTTCTGTTGTCCAATAAGATCCCAGATCCCCATCTTTTGAAGCCTTTGCATATGTTTCGTAGTATCGGTGCCGAAATTACAACTTACTCTTAGTTTCAAACATTCGGCTTGGGGCAGGGCGATCGTTAACAGATTCTTTGTTAGAATCTCATCATGTATTTCTATTTCTGAATTGCTTGCTTGCAGGCAAAGTCGGATTGGAGAAGGATTCGGCCATTCGTTGTTAAACCGGGTAATTATTGGACCCGATTTTTTTTCATCGTTTCCATTCAAATAAGTAACCGGATTATCGTCTTGATCGAGCAACTCAATAGTGATTCCTGTTGCAAGTGGATCTGGGAGGTAGGGAAGTTCTGCAACACTGCCTGAGTCATGGTCTTTGAATTTACCTGCCTCAAATTTACCGCGATCTTTGAAGATATCAAAAGAATCAATAGCCCCTAACCCATCAAAGGAGCCCTGCCACTCTGCCATATGCTGTGTAATTGGAGGTGGCAGCAAATGTCGTTCAGCCGTCTGGTTCTTATCATCGTCGCCGCTCCGTATAACAAGATGATCAAGGGATTCCCCTGGCCGGTCTTCGGCTGATGGTACTTCACGAAACAGAATCGTGGGAGCGGCAACCGGGTCGAAGCGCAGATAATCGAATGGCTGCGAACCGGTCTCACTGCGAACATCTCCAGAGAGCCCGATTCCTCCAATAAAAACAGCCCGGGCTCGAAGTCTTGAATGCATACCAAACCGCAATTTAGGGAGCAGTCTTTCTACAGAATCGCCTGCCTTATATTGCAATGGATCAAACGTGACTTGAAAGGGGAAAAGGTGATTCTGACTGCCTTTCGATGCACCAGGTCTGGTCACCGATAAGCTCCATCCTTCCCATTTAAATAAAGCTTCGTGAAGCCATTTTTTCTGTTCATCAGGTGACGACCCGGACGCCCCTTTCTGAAGCGCAGTTCCTGTCATCGCTGTTGCGATCCACCCCTCATCAATGTGGTGTGGTAGTGTCTCATAGTCGACAACATATGTTCCATCACGACGGCACAGTGATTGCCAGAATCCTTGCTCATGCAAGACGTCTACTCGAAAACCTGCGAGTAAGTCCTGGGCGTAAAGTGGCTCATCTATGACGGTAACCCCGCGCGAGCGAGCATCGAGCGCTTTTGTCTGCAGGTTATGAGCATCATCCAGTCTTTTTTCGACATACTGTTTTCTTGCATTGTCGATCAACCAAACACCCGTTGTTCTCAAATGACCCGGCAATTCTGGTTCTCTGTTTCCATCATGTTCTTGTGCTAATTCTGTTGCCGTCGTAGATTGGATCATTTGCATTGCCACACTGTCCAGATCAAAACTGGAAACTTGGAAACGGGGATCGCTTAAGTCCAAAAACCCGTCTTTCAGGGGAACGTTGTTAGTTGTATTGTTTGCATCAGGAAGAAAGGTCTCTGCTCCCAACACGAATTTTGTCTTCACACTTATCGCTTGCGGAATATTCGCTGTAACAGCGATTGTTCCGGGGGGATGGTTCTTCGAGATAGGGATTTCAAAGTCGATAAGAAGACCAAGCTTACGAAGCAGATAAGGATAATCAGTCAGTGCACTGAAGATTTGATAAAAGTCAATTGTCCGACGGACTTCTTTGTTACCCTTAGGGAGGCTGCCTGGTATTGGACGTCTGATAAAAAAATTTTTTATCTCCTGTTCGGTGTCTGTCGACGGCTTTCTCAATTTGTCATTTCCTTTTGCAATGCCCTTGTTAATTGCTAACTCGTAATAATTGTTTTCTGCAATTTTTTTGACCTCGAATGTTGGATATTTAAATATCGTTGTTCCCTGGCGGTTTAGTGTTCTGACGGTTTGGGGAATGGTATAATCCCTGGCTGTCACAATCTTCTTCCACAGCTCTGAATCTAGGGGGTCGGTGGGATTGACCTTACGTTTGATTGACAAGGGCTGCTCGGAATCAACCTGCACCGAAAACGATGCTCTCCTGATTTCCTCGGGCCAGTCAGTAAGATATTTTGGAAAAGCCCCCTGCTGGCCGCTTGAATCGGGCTGAATTGAAACATACAAGCTGAGCTGAACAGTTGCGTTGTCCAAAACTCCGTTCGGTATTGCAATAAACTTAATTAACGGTTCAGTCATATGGTATCCCTCAAATTATAGATGAACTCCGAAGGCATGAACATATTCATTCCAATTTCCAAATTCTAAAAAGCCGTTATCATCGCTTGCAGATAACAACTTGGCACCGGTTTTTTTAGACCTCGAACTCCTAAGAGTTAAATTTGAACCGGAAAACTCTTTGTGCATACCTATACTTACCTCTTCACTGAAGAACAAAACGTCGACTTTTATTGTCAGGGTCGCATCGCCCGCCAAATTTCCGGTTTGGAAGTCATATTGCAGATACATATAGAACTCGGTCGAAACATTGATTATTTCCAGAACATTCAACTCTCCACCGCATCGAAAATACGCCTGGAGCTGTATCGTGTCTCCATCAACATAGGCATAGTAGATCCCTGCCATAGCGTATAAAGACCCGCTTGCAACGCCAAAATCTAGCCCTACAATTCCGCCGAACTCAAGTGTCGCTCTCATTCCAATGATCCCGCTTGAACCGCAACGCAGCGAGAAAAAACCCCCGCCTCCTAGCGGAAAGAATGAAACAAGAAATGGTTTGTGCTGTTCTGCTACGCCGAGGTCAAGGGAAAGCGGACTATTGTCAAATGGTAAATTTAACTGACTCGTAAATCTTGCATGAGTTATACCGAAAAGCCCGATGCTAAAATCCGGTATCCCAAGGCTGAGTGACGCCTCTACTGCACGCGGCTTGACATTAATAGCCAGTCTGCTTCCGAACGAATCAAAAGATAGCTGATTCTTCAAATTGTTTAGGAATTGTAGAGAATCAGTAAAATCCAATGAATCAATACCAACTTCGAACTTTGTTTTGCTTCCGGACTCCGATGTGAACTTCACATGCCCAAAATTAACGGTGATGTAAGGTAATATTAACCTAAACGATTTGAGCGTTCCTTCAACTACTCTGCTGACCTTGTCACCTTTCGTCAAAATACTTACATGCAAGCTCAATGCATTGCTTGGGTCATCAAATTTGAGAAGGGTGGTGTTGTTCAGCATCGGATTCCAATCAAATGTGCTCTCCGAAACCACCCCTTCATGCAAAGAGGTTTCGAATTTCGGAATTGACTTAGGCGAAGCCATCATTGTTGCTTGTTGGATAATGTCCGTCAGAGCTATTGCGCCCAGAAGTTTCCCATCTAAAGGAAAGTATTCAGTTGGGTCAAAAATCCCATTAGCGATATTGTCAGGTAAAACTGACGAAGGCTTGTAAAGTAAACCTGACACAGGGCCGAGTTTATGTGAAAAACCGGTTATCGATGTATTGAAGTTCACAAGCCCTCCCAAACGATCAGCATCACTGATCACTTTAATGGTCGAGTCGAGCAGACTCGCGAAGACACCCCCAGGCAAACTATCGCCCTGGTCAAGAAACGGCTTGTAGTATTCAATCGTAGGGTTGTTACGGGTGGTGTGTAAAGCCCGGGAGCTCAAGCTCTCTTCTTTACTGTTACCAGATTGCAAGAGAATTGCGGGTGGCTCGATCACGGCTTTCGAGATAAAAGGGGCAAACAATACCGATGATTTATCTGATGTGACCGGCCGACACGATAAAATGAGCGATTCTGTGGTAAATGCTTTATTGGGACCTTCTCCTTCAACATATGTAATGTGTTGATCCTGCATCCTGATTTCTCTTAAGGTCTCGGGTGGCCTCTTTGTCGTGGATTTATTGTAAACGTCCTCGATGCCCGGTAGATTCGAAAGGGAATCCTGAATGAAGCACAGCCATGAAAAATTTAATTTGCATAATTGGCCCGTGAGTCCAACGCCGGTTGCTTCAAATTCACCATTTCCGTATTCATCTATCTCGCAGGACCATGCATCTGTATTAACTGAACTCGGAGTAGCATGGATGTTTAAAAATTGCTTTTTCGTAAACTTCACAGATGTGAAAGGCCAGTCTCTCCCGTTGTGCTGTAAATGAGTTGGTTCGTATGTGACCGATTGTTCCGAGAGCAGAAGATGAGTAGCTATCAGTTCCAAAACAGCATAGTTGCGTTCGATTGTTCTTTTCCTGATTTGCATCAGGTTCGCTCGGTGGCCGGTGGGAAGGAGTACGCCGCTCGTTGTCACAACGCTGAAGTGTTCGCGACCGAGATTTGAATGAGAGCTCCATCCGACCAAATTAATCGCTTCCCCCTCCGCTTTAATACCGGCATCCCACGCGCCAGCGGCTTCAAGCAGTCCTCCCAATGAAGTAAGCTTGAGCTTATCCACACTGATGGGTTTCGGCTCAACTGGCTGTTGTTGTTTGAAAAGGATGCCGAACCCATTTGATAGATTGACAATATCCATTCGCTCTTTTGGTTTCAGACTGAGTTTATTTGACACGACACTGCCGGACTTGCCCATGTCCTGAGTCCATATTGCTCTCACAGACAATTCTTGATTGTCTGGTGGTTGCAACGTCGTATGCCAGAGCTCGAAGCACAACCCATTTTCTCCGACATTGTTGCCAAAAGGCTCGACTCTGTGCGAGCATCCGGAATTCTCCATCGGCGATATAATAAGCCGATAGGGTATTTCAAGCGCGGTAATGTTTAGGTCTTTCGGATCTGGTATCGACGGAGAGAACACGCCAACGGGTTCCGACGTTGGGCGCGCGCCCACTATTGGAAATTTATTGAGCGCTTCAAGCAAGCCCTTCTCTGAAAAATGGATTTTCTTGATATTCTCCGGAACACGCAAAACAATCTGACTGTAACTATCTGACGAGAGATAACCCTTAATTGGAGGCGGAGGCGCAGGCGCAGATCTATCATATAGCTCTTCAGCGATCGCCAACGGAGGAAATTGTACAACAATAAGCGCTGGGTGGTTTGTATCGCTTCGCCGGAGCACGTCGCCATGAAGCGTAAGATTCTTGAAGCTGAATTTAAGCACCAAGAAATCGTCCGGTCTTAATAATTCAACAACCAGCGGCTTATCGTCGGACAACCTTACCAATGGTTTCTTTTGTTTGACCCTGTTTACCTTAACAGGTTTCCTTTTCACTCGTCTCAAGATGGGTTTCCGTGCCATTTTTGCCCTTTCAAATTACGACAGCGACGCAAAACGCAGAAATATGTGAATACAGATGAAGCTTCTGCACTTATATGGTGGTGAGCAGTGACGAAATTGGGATAAAATCAAATTAATATCAGCAGCGAACAGCTCCTAAGCATTTATCAATTCCCCTTTTCCAATTTCACTTGGAATACAGGATGTATTTCCCACAGCGTCATCACATCCGTGCTGCCATGCTTGTTTCCAGTTTGCGGATGCTTCGTACTCTTATGTGAGGCATCCAGAAATGCATAACCGGTCACGGTGATCATCGGTATATCTTGCGTATCTTCTCCGAAAAGTGTCCCCGTTTTGTCTAACGGCGGCATCATGCCAAATATGTTTTCAAGTTGTAAGATAAGTGTGTCGCGTAACGGGCAATACTCTGTTGTGTTCGGTATCTCCGCAATAATTCGGTCTTCTTTGCCCGACTCGCTCTCACCAATCTCCATGTGTATGTCGCAATCATTATCTTCGATTTTTGCGAGTCGAAGATAACCTTTCACCCGATAGATTTTCTTTTCCCTCGGGAATACAGTCGTGTCGTCTTTTTCAAATTGCGGTGGATATTTCCAGCTATTGATCATTGAGCCGATCCTCGCATTGTTCGTATGAAAACCGGCTGCAGGTTTCGCTCGATCCTTGAGGAACAACCGTTGATGATGTTGTCCCGCCTTTGTTGTCTCACACGGGCAGTCCGGCGTTTGTGCAAAAAGTATTCTGCTGGATATGAATATGCCGAATACGACAAGCTGAAAAATTTTATTCATGATGGTACTCCTGAAATGAAAGCTGATGCGTCATGCAACTCGCAGGGAATATAGAGAGAATTACTCTTCGTGTCAACTCTATTCCTCCACGATGCAGAATACCAATTCGCATTCAGCACCCCAAATGAAGCCAATCAAATCAGGGCATGGGTAGTGGGGCAGTTTGAATTCCAGCAACTAAATGGATTCCTGTTTAGCAGGAATGACAGGTAAAAGTGTCATTCCGCACTTGATGCGGAATCCAGACTTAGGCTTTTCTATCTCTACGGTGTACAGAAAATAATATCTGGACAGTATTCCCAAACTGCACCACTACCAGGGCGGGAGTCCATGAAATAGAAATCACCGGTACTCTCTAAACTGATTCATCGGTTCTTCGACCCGTAGTGCGCAACATTGAATACTGCCCTGGCACCATCATTTAATTATCAAACCACAGAATGCAATTCAATGAGTTGCGCCGATAACACTTTGGCTTTACCGGTTCGCCATGGGTTCAAGTTATTTTCTATCAGTCTCTTGTACGATTTTCCTAAACAACAAAGTGAAGCCCCGACGCTCAGGCAAAAAATTGTAGATTTATAAAAAAACCTTGACAAGGAATTAGAATTTTTCTACATTGAACTTGCTATTTCTGGTTCGCTGATGATCTGTTCTGCCGTATAAAGATATTCAATCGAGTAGAATCTGTAATCATCCTCCAATCCTCAAACAAGTAGAACTACACTAGTTGGACTGTAATTATCGTCGGGGGTAGTAAACAGACAAGATGAGCTCTGTTTATCACAACTCATCTTGAGTTTTTTGCATTGGAGGTTAATGCAAGAAGTATTGCGTCAAGCGAAGACAGATGGTTCGTCAAGGTCAGAAGAGAAGAGCTCTTTCTCGCCGCCGACGTTAAACCTCCCCAAAGGTGGCGGTGCTATCCGCGGCATCGGTGAAAAATTCTCGGCAAACCCTGTCACAGGCACAGGTTCGATGACCGTCCCAATCTTTACCAGCCCTGGTCGCTCAAACTTTTCTCCTCAACTCTCACTTTCGTATGACTCCGGCTCAGGCAACGGTCCCTTCGGTCTCGGATGGCATCTCTCAACTCCATCGATCACACGAAAGACGGACAAAGGTCTGCCTAAGTACGGCGATCTGGAGGAGTCCGACGTATTCATACTCTCCGGTGCAGAAGATTTGGTGCCCGTTCTGAAGGATGACACAGGCCAATGGATACCTGATGAAGCCGAACCTGACGGCTACACTGTGAAACGATATCGTCCCCGCATAGAAGGGCTCTTTGCCCGCATCGAGCGCTGGACGGACAAGGCGACTGGTGAAATTCACTGGCGCTCCATCAGTAAAGATAATATCACGACACTCTACGGGGAGGACAATCTCTCTCGCATTTTCGATCCGGCTGAACTGGATAAGGCAGACCCCTCCAACTTGGAAAAAGCTCATCCAAAACGAATCTTTAGCTGGCTCATTTGTGCAAGCTATGATGATAAAGGCAATGCGATTGTCTATGATTATGTCGCGGAGAATGGCGACGGCACAAAGCTTTCTTTAGCCAACGAAAAAAACCGAGAACGCAGCGCTAACCGATATCTCAAACGCATTAAGTACGGTAATCGATCCCCGAATCGTGATGCAAATTGGCAAGCGACAGCACCAGCCAAATTTTCTGATTGGATGTTCGAATTGATCTTTGACTATGGCGAAGGACACTATGCCGAGGCTCAGCCTGATGTTGAAAATCGTATTTTTGCTCGTGCACAGATCGAACCGCCCCCGCCATCGCAATGGCCTGTCCGGTCGGACCCATTCTCTTCTTATCGTTCAGGGTTTGAGATACGCACATACCGACTCTGCCGACGCATTCTGATGTTCCATCATTTTCCTGCGGAACTTGGGATCGATGATTATTTGGTGCGCTCGACTGAGTTCACATATTCCGAAAATTCTGTCCTCTCGTTTGTTTCCAGCATAGTTCAATCTGGCTATGTTAACCAGCCAATCCCTGGCGAACCAAATCGGTATCTTAAAGAATCCCTTCCTCCACTTGAATTCACATATACTTCGGTTCCAACAGCCCAGGAACTCGCAGAGGCACCAGTCAAAACAATTGATTTGGAAAGTCTCGAAAATCTTCCTTATGGCCTTGACGGCAGAGCGTATCAGTGGATAGACCTCGACGGGGATGGAATCGCCGGCATTCTGACCGAACAAGCTGATACGTGGTTTTACAAACGAAATATCAGCCCGACAAACTTTGTCGAAACCGAAACTGGGCCTAAAATGGCAGCAAAGTTCGCCCCTGCTCAGATTGTTGCATCCAAGCCGGGGCTTTCTCTTCTGGACGGCCATGCCCAGTTTATGGACCTCTCCGGCGGAGGTCAGCCTGACGCCGTCACATTTGAGGCGCCGACTCCTGGATTCTATGAACGCAGTGATGATGCCGGCTGGGAATCCTTTCGCCCATTTCATTCATTCCCAAACCTCGACACGCACGACCCAAATGTGAAATTCCTTGATTTGGATGGAGATGGCCATGCTGATATCCTTATCTCTGAAGATGACGTCTTTCATTGGTACCCATCGCTTGCTGAAAATGGTTTTGGAACCTCACAATCGGTACGAAAATCGTTCGATGAAGAAGCAGGCCCTGCACTTGTCTTCGCGGACGGTACACAATCGATTTACCTCGCCGACCTCAGCGGCGATGGCCTCACCGACATTGTACGCATCCGCAACGGCGAGGTTTGTTACTGGCCCAATATCGGTTACGGCCGCTTCGGTAAAAAAGTGACAATGGATAATGCGCCCTGGTTCGATGCGTCCGATATGTTCGATCAGGGACGAATCAGGCTGGCTGATATTGACGGTTCTGGTACAACCGATATCCTTTATCTGCACACAAATGGAATAAGAATTTATTTTAATCAATCAGGAAACAGTTGGAGCACAGTGTGTACCCTGAACACCTTTCCTGCGACAAATAACCTTGCTGCCATTCAGGCCCTTGACCTCCTGGGTAATGGCACAGCGTGCCTTGTTTGGTCATCCCCTTTGCCCTCCGATGCAAAACGTCAGATGCGTTATATCGACCTCATGAACGGGCAAAAGCCGCACCTGTTGGTCAAAACTGTTAATAATCTTGGAGCTGAAACATTAATCGCTTACGCACCTTCTACCAAATTCTATCTGCAGGATAAGGAGGAGGGGAAACCATGGATTACGAAATTGCCATTCCCTGTTCATGTAGTCGAAAGGATTGAAACGATTGACCGTATCAGCCGGAACATCTTTGTCAGTAATCATGCTTATCACCATGGGTATTTTGACAAAGCTGAGCGTGAGTTCAGGGGCTTCGGCAGGGTGGAACAGTATGATACGGAAGAATACGCGGTGCTTAGCGGAAATGATACGTTGCCGGATGCAACAAATATCGAAGAAGCTTCACATGTTCCCCCCGTTAAAACAGTCACGTGGTTCCACACTGGAGCGTTCATTGAGGGGAAAAAGATCTCGAGATATTTCGAAGATGAATATTTCCGAGAACCGGTGTTGGATAGTGCTGATGAGAAAAAACTCCTCCTCGATGATACGATCCCGCCCACTGATGTCCCTCTTAATGCCGACGAGCTTCGTGAAGCTGCCAGGGCGCTCAAAGGCTCGATCTTGCGCCAGGAAATTTACGCTAATGATGGTTCTGACAAGGAAAAATTTCCTTACACAGTCTCCGAGCGAAATTATACTATAAAGGTTCTGCAGCCGCGTAATTCTGCAAACCCTCATGCATCTTTCTTTGTCCATCCCTTCGAAACAATCGATTATCATTATGAACGCAACCGATCAGACCCGCGCGTACAACATACACTCACGCTGCAGGTAGATAACTTTGGAAACGTTTTGAAATCTATCGCGATCGGCTATGGTCGCCGTGATCCCATTTGTGTCGTGGATAAAGATGGTAATGTGAACCAAATTCTAAACCCTGGTTTGAAACGACTTGACCAGATCGACCAGGCAAAACAGACTAAAATACTTATCACGTATACCGAAAGTAATTTTACAAATCCTGTTGATGATACTCTCAAGAAGCCGGACGGCACAGTGAAGTATCCCGACGACTACCGAACGCCATTGCCATCCGAAGTCCTTACCTATGAGCTTACCGGCTTCAAGCCTGGCGACAAAGCCATAAGGTTCAATTCGGACGATTGGACAAAAAATAATTTTGGCATTCTGATAGCGGTTGAGGAGATCGCTTACACCGAATCACCCGATTTGGCCAAGCAACAAAAAAGGCTTATCGAGCACGTGCGCACGCTTTACCGTAAAAATGACCTTACAGGTGCATGCAAACTTGGAGAACTCGATTCACAGGCTCTGCCGTTTGAATCATTTAAATTAGCCTTCACAAACTCTCTCGCAAACACAATCTTTATCGACAAGAATTCGAATCCCAATAGACCTTCTGAAGCCGATTTACTTAACATTTTGGCGAACGAAGCTGGCTATGTTCACAGCGAAGGGGATACGAATTGGTGGATTCCTTCCGGAAAAGTGTTCTACTCTCGTAAACCTGATGACATTCCAGCAGAAGAGCTTCCTGAGGCACATGCCCATTTCTTTCTGCCGCGACGATTTGAAGACGCATTCCGGCAAAACACATTTCTGGATTATGCGAATGATTTGTTGCTGGCAGGAACGGAAGATGCGTTGCAAAATAAGGTCGCAGCCCAGAATGATTTCCGCGTCCTACAGCCCGTAGAGATTGTTGAGCCCAACGATAATCATACGCAGGTTGCCTTCGACGCCTTGGGACTGGTTGTCGGCACGTCAGTCAAAGGAAAGGTTACGGGTGCAAGTAATTCGGAAAGTGGTGACACCTTTGATAAATTTGCAGTCGACCTTACCCCGAAAGATGTCGATACTTTTCTCGACGACCCGATCGGCAGTGCCTCCGCTTATCTTCAGAGTGCGACGACGCGGGTGATATACGATTTAAATCGGTTCTCAAAAACACGTCAGGACAATCCCGGTACTCCTGAGAAGTGGGAACCCGTTTTCGCCGCTGTCATCGCGCGTGAAAATCATATCAACGACCCGCCAATTGATGGCATAGGGAAATACCAGGTCAGTTTTAGTTACTCCGATGGCTTTGGACGAGAAATCCAGAAAAAAGTACAGGCAGAACCCGGTCCGCTTGTCGATGGTGGTCCCATAGTTACTCCTCGTTGGGTGGGCACCGGTTGGACAATCTTCAACAACAAGGGCAAGCCAGTGCGTCAGTATGAACCATTTTTTAGCACCCTACCTGACCATCACCACCAATTTGAGTTCGCTCGGATTGAAGGAGTCAGTCCAACCATATTTTATGACCCGCTCGAACGCGTAATTGTTACACTGCATCCAAACCATACGTATGAAAAAGTGCTTTTCGACCCTTGGAAGCAGACAACGCACGATGTCAATGATACCGTTACACTCGACCCTTCTACCGATGAAGATGTGAAAGGCTTTTTCCTCTATCCCGATAAGACATTACGATTGGCGGAGAACGAATATAAGCCGACATGGTATGCATTGCGTACAGATCCTGCAAACGCAGGCGAGGCGAACAAACGATGGCCTGACCCACAAGATCGTAATGCCGAAAATGAAGCAGCTTTGAAAGCTGCAGATCATGCGGACACTCCTACCGTTGCACAGTTCGATTCACTCGGAAGAACGTTCCTGACGATAACCGATAATGGCAACGACGACAACGGCAAGCCGCAGAAATATCCCACTCGTGTTGAGCTTGATATCGAAAGCAACCAACGTTCCGTTACCGATGCCCTCGACCGTTTGGTGATGTCCTACGATTATGATATGCTGAGCACACGAGTTCATCAAAATAGCATGGATGCGGGGGAACAATGGACACTAAATAATGTCGTTGGAAAGCCAATCTACCGCTGGGATTCACGCGGCTTCCGCTTGCAAACGTCCTATGATTTCCTCCACCGTCCAATCGCTTTGGATGTTCTTACTATTGATAAGACGGAGTTCCTTGCCGAAAAAACTGTATATGGTGAAGATCAACCGAACGGACCCAAGAACCCAGAGCTAACCAACCATCGGACTAAAATCTATCAGGTTTATGACGGGGCCGGAATAGTTACAAACCTCGGTGTAAACGCGGCGTCTGGAAAAAATGAGGGTTATGACTTCAAAGGTAACCTCCTTCGGAGTAACCGGCAGTTACTTGCGGGCGATAAATACAAATCTCTCGTTGACTGGAACCAGAACCAAATAATGGATGAGACATTCTCCGCCTACACAAGGTTCGATGCACTTAATCGCGTGATTCAACAGGTGGCTCCCCATGTCGATAAAGCAGGCACCAACATCAATGTCATTCAACATGTTTACAACGCAGCAAACCTTCTTGAAAGAATTGATGCATGGTTACAGCAAGCGGCTGAACCGGCTAACCTCCTTGCTTCGCCGACTACCACGTTCCATCCTGTTACTAACATCGACTACAATGCGAAAGGCCAACGCGTAATAATTGAATATGGTAATGGTGCTCGCACTGATTATACTTATGACCCTGAAACATTCCGACTCAGCATCCTCCGGACGGATAAGAACGTTCCCTTGGGAGGAGAGAATCCGGGCAACTTGCAAAACTTGCATTATGTCTACGACCCAGTAGGTAACATAACCCGGATCCGCGATGACGCGCAGAAAACAGTTATTTGGGACGGAAATCAGGTTGATTCGCTGGCAATGTATACATACGATGCTCTCTACCGGCTCACCATTGCGCAAGGTCGTGAACACGCCGGTCAGAACGCAAACTTCCCGCTCGACCATTCTGACTTCATCCCCATCACTGTTCCTGATCCAAATGACCCGACAGTAATGCGGAGCTTTACCGAGAATTACACCTACGACCAGGTTGGAAACATCCGTCAGATGGCACACCATGCTAAGAACAATGAATGGGTCCGTGTTTATGGTTATGATGCTGATACCGCATTGCATCCCAACCCAAACAACCCCGACAAACTCACGTCCAATCGTCTCATCAAAACCACTCCTCCCGGTCGATCTGAGGGAGCTGCGACCGATTATACCTACGACGAGCACGGCAACATGAAGAAAATGCCCCACCTCTCTGTCATGGAATGGGATTTCAAAAATCAGCTTCAAGCCACACAACAGCAAGTGGTTAACGGTGGTGGCATCGGAGAAAAGACATACTATGTTTACGACAATGCAGGACAACGTCTCCGTAAAGTCACAGAAACCATAGCTGGCCAAATTAAAGATGAGCGTGTATATTTGGGGGGATTTGAAATCTACCGCAAACCCGGCGCAAACACTCTCATCCGGGAAACACTCCACGTTATGGACGACAAACAACGCATTGCAATGGTCGAGTCAAGAAACAATGTTGACGATGGCTCGCCTCCGCAACTCATTCGCTATCAGTTTGGTAACCATCTCGGTTCATCCTGCCTGGACCTCAACGACAACGGCGCAGTGATTTCCTACGAGGAATATTTCCCTTATGGTAGTACATCCTACCAGGCCGTTGACCAAAACATCAAGGCGGTAGCAAAACGTTACCGTTATAGCGGTAAAGAAAAGGATGAGGAAAGCGGATTGTATTATTATGGTTTAAGGTACTATGCCTCATGGTTGGCTAGGTGGTCTTCACCGGATCCAATAGGTATAAAAAATAGAACATGCGCCTATATATACGTCTCTGATAATCCGATAAACCTTCGGGATCCTATGGGCTTGGATGATGTACCCATTCAAATGGAAGAATTGAGAATCACTTCTGAATTATCTAACAAGCCAAGTATAGCAAAGGAACAACTGGCGAATCGTGCGTTTACAGTAAGCGAGGAATACAGACGTGAAGGCAAAGACCAACATGCGAATGCTTACCAAGGAATTTATCACCAGTTGCATGATGAATCAAAGAACGCACACATGAATAATTGGGCAAAGGTAATAGTTGGGTATTATATTATTACGGCCTCAACTGCTGCAGCTGGGGTTGCTGGAGGGGGTGCGGCGCAATCTGTTGGATTTGGAGTTGTTGGACAGTCAAGTTTTAGCGGGCTTGCCAGTGGACTTGCGATGGAGGGCAGCCAACACTTGGTTGGGAAAAGTGAGGGTTATAATCGCAATTTATCGGGTGAACAGTTCTCTGTAAAGACGTATCTCAAATCTGGAGTTTCAGGAGCATTATTTGGTATGGTATTCGGCTTGGCAGCAAAAGCACTTCAGCCCAAAGTCCCCACTCTAGCGGAAACTTCAGTGGAATTCAATGCAAAAGCTCCTCCAGATCCTGCAGTTCCCAATGGGCCAAACCTACCTGGCCAGGGAGGCGAAGTAAACCAAGTATCAACTCCTCAACAACAATCCGACACGATTCGTCCGGTTGGTCAAACGCTCGAAAGCGTTGCTGATATAATTGAGAATCCCCAATTGCTCCGCGGAAAAAATCCAGCTGAAGTTGAACGCATAATCGGAGAAACACCAGGCTGGAAGGTGGAGACTTTGGGGAAAGGGGCTCATAAAGGCGAAGGCTGGATCCTTCGTGAGTATACTCCTCAAGGTGATCCAACTGGGAGAATGATTCGTTGGCATCCGGGAGGGGGGCATCATGGCCCGGATCCGTATTGGAGGGTTACAGGAGGTAGTTACGGAAAATCGTCAGTGATCCGATAGCATTATGAAAAAATATTTGCAAAACATGGTTCATGCTCTTGAGTTGTTGAGCGCAAACTCGAATGATCAACTTCATTATCTCCTTGAAATCGGTCTTCCGAATGAAATTGACGAGCTAGCTCTAGAGTTTGAAGATGAAGCAAGCCTCATCACTAGCATGTTTAAGAAAGGCCAGTTAAGTCGATCGCAATTTGACGCCCTGAATAAGCTAAGCGATAAACTCGACCAAATGAGTGGAAGGTCAAACAAAGAGTTGTGGCAACCTAGCACATTAAGAGATTCTCCAGAATGGAAAGAAATTCGTCTACTGGCGAAAAATGCTTTAGCACTGCTTTCAGGTGAAGAACCGAGGGAATGACTTACATGCTGTCGTTCGCGAATGAACACTAGTCCCAGTCATGATACCCTATCATCAGTCTGAAGTGATCAGCATCTTATTGGTTATTTCGTGAGATATCTATGAACGTTGATTCAAACGAGCGATCTATATTTGCTGCAAGGGATATACTCTTGGAAGATTACCGCCGCCTCGCCGATTCCTTCTGGAAGAACGAGCAAAGCGGTGAGACACGTGTAAACTGGCTCATCGGTATTGTCGCTGCCGTGGCTGGCGGCTTGGTGACCCTCTCTACCTCTGAACATAAACCACCTGAAGAATTCATTCGCTTGATTATCGTCGGCTCACTCTTTTCACTATTAGTATTTGGATTCATAACCTTGCTTCGAATATTGAAAAGAAATCAAGCAACGGATGGTTACAAGCTGGAGCTTGATAAAATCAGACAACTGTTTAAGGATAGGTTCGACGACGACAACGCACTGGCTCACTACAACCCATTTCGAAATAATAGTGAAGACGCCATCAGAAAAATTGGCGGACTTGCCCATACCGTCCTTGCAATCAACAGCCTTCTCGTTGGTGCGCTTGCTGGCGTAATCACATTTCCGCATCCGGTCAAATCTGCTGGAGAGAGTGGCTTCGACCCCGCGCAACTGACGTGGACGTATCTGATTGCTGGCATTGTATTCTGTCTTACATTCATCGGTCAGGTATTGTACGTCAGACAAAGACATGTCACAAGTAAGTCTAAATTAAGCAGGAACCATCCTACACATGCAGGCGGAGTGGTCTATCGGATTCAGCATGGCATTGAACAGTTTCTCCTGGTCGGGCCGAAAAACGAAGTTCCGAATCAATGGGTCTTTCCAAAAGGGCACATCGAATCTCATGAAAGCCATAAAGTAACTGCGTTCCGCGAAGTGTATGAAGAAACTGGTGTCATTGCAAAACAAGTCCAGTGGATTGGAGATGCCGATTTCAAAACCGAGAAAGAACATGTCATAGTAAAATACTACCTCATGGAGTGTATGTCTGAAACACAATCAGGCGAGACACGGAGGAAACAATGGTTTTCATTTGAAGATGCAGTCAAAGCGCTCACTCACAAAAACAATAAACTCCTCTTGATTGAAGTAGAATCGAATCGACTTGCATTCCAGGGTTCACGTTATCACGCTTCCGAACCTTCACCCTTTGAGACGATAACGATGCCTGCCGAGCCAGATGATGTTGCCCCTGACACCTCAGAGATCCGACTGCTTCCGAATTTGAAAGAAGGCGGGATGTGTCACTGCACCCTTCCGCCAGGCAAAACATCTTTGGCTGTCCGACACCGCACGGTCGAAGAGATCTGGTATTTCCTCGCTGGTCGCGGCCAAATGTGGAGAAAGCTCGGCAATCAGGAGAGCGTTATCGAGATCAAATCTGGTATGAGTATTTCAATCCCGCTCGGCACTCATTTTCAGTTTAGGAATACGGGCTCCGAGCCACTTTGCGCAATTATTGTTACCATGCCGCCATGGCCCGGGAAAGAAGAATCAGTACGAGTTGAAGACCACTGGAAGATATAGGTAACTGAATAATAAACACTAATGAGGACTAGAGGAATATGAGCCGGGAACGCTGGGGAACATTTTCTGTCATAGACCATATAAGACCTCAGGCGTTTGTCGCCGAAGTCTTACTCTACGACCATCTCGTTATCCCAGTGCCTCCCAATGATGATGAGCGAAAACGCTGGCGAGATCCATCGTACGGTTGGGATCCGGATCGTCAGGAGAGCTTGATGAAGGTTATGGGTGACTTGGTCGTACGTGTACCCTGGGACTTCCCCAAGCAAGTTGTCTTCAATACTAAACATAAATTGGCTCAAGGAGTGGGTGTCGACACAAATCACATCCTCGATTTTAAGTCTTCAGGGGCTTCCGACCCGTATGCTATCACACGGGAAATGCTGGGCAATGAATTCCGTCCTCCATTACCTGATGGAGTGACAAAGGTCTGGGCGCTCCCCGCTTACCCTTCCGTCAACGAATATCAAACTGAAGTGTTGAGTGAAAAGCAAAAAAAACGAGAACAGCTTGCATTGGTCTTAACGCACCGTTTCTTTGTGCCTAAAAAAACCATGGAATCCGATATTGACATGCTTGAGAAAGCAACTGCGCTCGCCAAACGGGATGATTTCAAAGACAAACGCGCGAAGTTCCATCAATGGCAGGAAAAGATCATAGAAGATGAGGTCCCTGATGAGAAGGCTGTCGAAGAAATGGATCAATATCTCAGAGATTTTGAACGTGTGGCGAATAAGGCGAAGATCGATGTGTACTGGAAATATGCATTCATGGTTATTCCAGCTGCGCTGGGTGTTGCCACTGCCGCGCTGGGTCTACCGCTTGTTCTCGCCGGCGCTAACGGTTTTGTCTCTATCATGCAGTTCGCAAAATTTGACAGCAAGCCAAAAATTGATGCCGGAGAATGTGAGGCGGCAGCTATGATCCATGATATAAGGGAAGAAATGAAATGGTCATAGCACACGTGGCCCTTGTTCACTCTAAAGATAATTCATGCAATAATGTACACCGAGCAGTTACTGGAAATCAATTTCAATAATCGGAACCAAAACCATGGATAAAATCATACCCCCAATCAGACAACAGGATGTTGGACCTTCCGTTGTTAATTTACAGACTGCATTATTGTTTATTATTGAAAAAAAACAATTAGTCCCAGCTGGGAAACCACTTGGGTTTTGGAAAGAAATGCTCAACGCCGAAATAGCACATCAGGTTTTTGGTCCACGCACGAAGGATCTATTTTCAGCTCTCTCCGTTATTCTACAACTGCCTGCAGCAGATTTTGTCAATGAACCTGTTGCAGAAACTCTGAACAAACTCTTGCAAGGGCTTGGTGCCTTTGTGGAACCGCCTCCGCCGCCTCCGCCGGATGACGACCCTACCTTGCAATTTACAATACGAGGGAGAGTGTTTAGTTCGTCGCGTGCCGGGGTAGGTGGGCTAAGTGTTCAGATAGTCGACAAGAATGTCGGTAATGACATTGTTGTTGCAACAACAGTTACTGATGCCGACGGAGGTTACCATGTCGATTTTACCATATCCGATTTGCATGCCCGGAACAAACAACGAGCAGACTTGCAAGCCAGAGTTGTCGTGGGTACGACGCCAATAGCCTACTCGCTAATTCGGTATGATGCATCAAACGTGGAGCAGTTGAATATTCTGTTGTCCGAATCGGCATCGGGTTCATTACCATCAGAATATGAGACTCTGATTGGAGCAATTGCGGGTCTGTATCAGGGTAATTTGCGTGACCTTCAGGAAACCACTACCCGCCAGGACATAACTTACTTGGCGAACAAAACAGGGTGGGATGCCCGAGCTGTAGCGCTAGCTGCATTGGCCGAGCAATTTAGCCAGCGCACGACAAATGCTGCGGGAAGTCCGCAGATCCCAGCGCCCTTCATCTATGCCCTTTTCCGGGCTGGTCTTCCTGCAGATGAAAAAGCGTTGTATCGCGTCAATGGCGCTACGCTCAACGCCGTGTGGTCAAAGGCTGTCGAGCAAGGTGTCATCCCCCAAAAATCGAATGAGTTGATACCCGATGTCGTGGCGAAATTCCAGACGTTGAGTGCACAGCAGCTCTTGACGAGCCCTGCAATTACTGGTGTATCAGCCCTTAATCAAATGCTTGCAGTTTCACGCCTCACTGATGCTCAGCAGCAGCAGTTTGCTGCACTGTATACTGCGAATAGTTCAGATCCACAAAAATTGTGGGCTTCGGTGACGACCACTCTTGGGGAACAGATGTCGCAGCGGCTCCAGTTAGACAGCAAATTGGCATTCATGACCTTGAACAATGCCTCACTCATGGAAGCACTTCATAAAGCAATCGGAGATAATGCCCTAACTGATCCGCTACAGCTGGTTCAGGCAGGATATCATCGTGCCGAAAAATGGGATGCCATTGTTGCCGCCGGTATGCAGGTACCCGATGAAATCGTAGGTGAAGGCGACGATAAACGCCAAAATTATAAAAGATTTCTCGCAGCACAACTACGACTGAGTTACCCCACTGCTTCTGTTGCGCAATTAATGAGAAGTGATGATCCCGCTCTAAAGTTGCAATTTGCCGGTAATGCATTCTCAGATGAGGCTCACAATTTCTTGAACGATCATCAGACTGACTTTGTGGTAGGAGTGGAACCCATCCACCAATACATGACGCGTAGTGGCTTCAAGCCTACGGATAATGCCTTGAAAGAAATCAATCGCCTGCACAGAGTTCTTCAAATTACTCCTGATGATGACACGATGAATGGCTTGCTGAGGGCTGGCGTAGAGTCTGCGCATCAAGTCGTGAAATATGACAGGGATGCATTCATACAATCATACAAGAAAAATCTGGGTGGAGAAGAAAATGCAACTCAGGTTTACGATAGGTCAGTTCAGGTACATAACGTGATTCTCCATGTTGCCATGGGTTTTTTGCACGCTCGAACCGCCCCTGCAATCGGCGTGCACAGTCCCGCTGGTATTATTAACCCATTGCCTGCGGCTGCTAATGTAAATGAAATCATTCCGTACCCTACGCTGGCGAAATTGTTCAATTCAGTAGATTATTGTGATTGCGAACATTGCCGATCCATCTTGAGCCCTGCGGCCTACCTAGTTGACTTATTGCAGTTCCTTGACGGTGTTCCGGCCGATCCGGCAAAGCCTATCGCTTACACAGAGAGCTCCACAGGGAATCAGAAGCAAGTGAGCCCATTGGATATACTCATAGGGAATAAAGATGCGAAAATTATCGGTCGTCGACCCGACATCCAATACCTTCCTCTCACCTGTGAAAACACCAATACCATTCTGCCCTACATTGACGTGGTTAATGAGATGATGGAATTCTTTGTCGTTAATAAGCTGTCGCTCGGTGAAAACCAGCCGCAACAGCAAAACGAATTCTTCGGCCACGATACAGGCAGCGTCCAATCCGATGATCTGTTATCAAGTCCGCAAAATATTATTGACGAAGCATACGATACCCTGCTTCAGAATAACTTCCCGCCTCCATTGCCATTCCACCGCCCGCTGGAGAACCTCAGAAAATATTTCAATAAGTTCGATATTCCGTTGCAGCTCGCGATGGAAAAACTCCGAACAAGCGACGCCTATAAGGGCGGTGCAAATGATTATGGCTGGTTCGACATACTTATCGAAGAAATTGGTTTCTCTCGGAAAGAATATGACCTGCTCACTACCTCCTTGATCAAGCCAAATATCTTGAGCAAAATCTATGGCTTTCCTGACGGTACATCCGATGACGAAGTTATTGTAAACCTCTCCAACGCGAAGCGTTTCGCAACTCGCATGGGTATTACGTATGACGACATATACTCAATTTTGCAAACTCGCTTCGTAAACCCCAATAGCGATCTGGTGACAAAGCTGACACACCTTGGGGTATCATTAGCCACTCTTAAAGCCCTCAAGGATGGTAAACTGCCTGACGGAACTCCTTTTTCGCATGCCGACTTCGACAAAGCTTTGCCGGGTGGGCCAGCACAACCCGACCCGAACGAATTCGGAGGCGACATTATTGCATGGGTAAAGCAGGAC
The DNA here is from genome assembly GCA_964484465.1 of uncultured Chlorobiaceae bacterium. Lineage (GTDB taxonomy): Bacteria > Bacteroidota > Ignavibacteria > UBA10030 > SZUA-254 > CAZAFL01. The sequence continues at coordinate 1,113 of CAZAFL010000007.1, read as the reverse complement.
GATAATTATAAGCGCATCATGAAGATTATTCAACTCACGATACCGACATGGGCCCCGAATACCCATTTCTTGGTCGGGGATTGTGTAACGCCAACTGCACCAAATCAGAACTCAAGCCTCTATTACCAATGCCAAACCGAAGGGATTTCAGCCCCGGCAGAGCCCGCCTCCTGGCCAACAGACGTTGACAAAACGCTTGCCGATGGCACCGTGACCTGGGTATGCAAAGACGGCCTGAACTCTTCAGACTTCGGTAGCTTTGCGTTCCGGTACACAGATCCTGCAGCGCTTTCCAAGCCCCTTGGCGCTACTGAATATGTGCGCATGCTCCGGTTCATCCGCTTGTGGAAGAAGCTTGGCTGGACCGTTGAACAAACGGATGCCGCAATCAGCGCCCTCCTCCCTGTGACAATGCTGCCGACGGGAACAGACGACGTGGACAGTCTTCCAGGGAAACTGAACCCGGGTTTCGAGAATTTGCTCCCTCGCCTTGGGATAATCCTACGCGTCATGAAAAAATTAAATCTGAAAGTGAAGCTCGACCTCCTGCCCGCACTTACTCTCTGGTCGGATATAGGAACGTACGGGAATAATTCATTGTACCGGAAACTATTTTTGAACCCAACAATTCTAACTCAGGATGACATTTTCGCCGACGATGGGTATGGCATTTTTCTGCAGAGAGTGAGCGTGTCATACACCAACTCTAGTCCTTCCCTTAAGAAATCCATCACCGTTTTCGCTTCAGCAGCAGCTTGGTCCGCAGAATCGCCCAGCAGCTCAAACATTTTTTGAACGTGCAGAACGTATTCCTTGCGGATCCCCTGCATTTTTTCGTCATCGCTGACGTAGTAGTCGCGATCCGGCATTCCCAATCCCGCCTGATAAAGCCATCTTGCATTCAAGCTGCTGTTCTTGAAATCCTGAGTAACAAAAAATCCGAACGCTACGTTCACGTTATTGCGATGCAAATGGCCGATCACCTGGATGAGGTCTTCCGTATTTTTGATGCCCGCGATCCGGTCAAATTCAGATTGCAGCGGTTTTGCGCCTTCGTTTTCGATCTTCTTTTCATCCATGCCGCTTTGATAAAACGTTTCAACTTTTTGTTTG
>CAZAFL010000006.1:70338-129627 GCA_964484465.1 uncultured Chlorobiaceae bacterium | reverse complement strand
CGCTTCTACAAGAACACGGCAGTCAAAGTGGCGCTCACCCCGCGGTGGAATCTTGTCTCCACACCCACCGGCGGCGTGAACCTGCCCGTGACGCAGATCTTCCCCTCCGTGCTCAACAATACGACGTACTTCTATAAGAACGGATACGTTGCTTCGACAACGTTGAACCAGGGAAGAGGATACTGGTCGAAGTTCCCCTCAGGCCAGGGTTCGTTTGCAACGACAGGCGCTCTGTCGGTGGTCGATGACAGTGTGACCGCAGGCTGGAACCTGATCGGTTCGACAGACCATTCAGTACCCGCACCGAGCGGCGGCCTTGTCATAGCCGGCTCAGTCTACGAGTATAACAACGGTTACCATACGGTGACGACGCTGCAGCCGGGCAAAGGATACTGGGCAAAGACCTCGGGTGCAGGGACAGTGACAGTCGGTCCGAATATCGCACCGAAAGAAAAGCCGGAAGATTTCAGTGCCTACAACAGCATTACGATTAAGGACAAGCTCGGATATTCACAGACGTTGTATTTCCGTGAGAACACCGAACAGGGCGTCCAGCTTGACCGGTACGAGATGCCCCCGATGCCGCCGCAGGGAATATTTGATGTGCGGTATGCATCAGGCGGGATGTTGGTGGCATATCCATCGGTGGTGAAGGAAGCAGTGGAATATGCGATATCACGCCAGTCGCTGGAATACCCGATCGAAGTATCGTGGAGTATCCACAATGCGAACGGGAAGGGATTCTCGGTCGTAGAGCAGGAGAACGCAAAGGTGGTGGGAACCCACACACTCAACGGCACGAGCGGGAGTTTCGCGATCACGAAAGCGACCTCAGGCCTCGAGCTGAAGGTGAGCACGGGTAAACTGCTGCCGAAGGAATTCGCTCTTGGACAGAACTATCCGAATCCGTTCAACCCGACGACGAAGTTTTCGGTGGAGATCCCGAAGACCGCGGTAGTAGACGTAACGGTGTACGACATACTTGGACGGAAGGTGGCGACACTGTTGAGCGGGGAGCAGGAAGCCGGGTATTACACGGTCGAGTGGAACAGTCTGAATTCATCGCATGAGCCTGTGGCGAGCGGAGTGTTCTTTATCCGGATGACGAGCGATAAGTTCAGTGCAGTACAAAAAGTGATGTTAATGAAATAATGAGAGTCATATGCCTTCGTCACACCTCGCACGAGGTGTGACGAAGTTTGTTGTTGTGAAAGCCGTTGTTTCAAAAACAACGGCTTTTTTATTTCCGGACCATCAGACACATACACGTTGCATTTAACCCCGAAACTTTTTATTTTTGCGAAGAATGAAAATAATTCTGAACATTCTTCTGCTTTTTATCGTATCGCTACCTTGTGTCTCCCGGAATTCACCCGTTCCTGCAGCTATCGAACGCGTGCGTACGTTGACCCTTACCGGACTGGAATACGCCTATAATTGTGATTTCATCTCTGCAAACGAGCACTTCGACAAAGCGATCGCACAGGAACCACTTCATCCGCGTCCTTATGTCGGCAAAACATTTGTTGCGCTCTGGCAGTTTCTCTTAAGCAATAATAATAAAGAATACGAATCGGTTCTCTCAATAGCTGACCGTTCCATAGAAGCCGGGGAGCGCTATATGGAGAAGTATGGGGAAGATGCAGAAGTGCTTACGTGTCTCGGTACCGCCTACGGCTATCGGGCGTTCGCCCACGGGAGATCTAAAAGCTATCTTAAAGCTGCATGGGATGGGAAAAAAAGCTACGATTATTTCTACAACGCTTTGAAGGCTGACCCGCATTCATACGATGCATACCTCGGCATCGGGATGTTTCATTACTTTACAGCATTCATTTCAACGCCTCTGCGCTGGATTGTATCAATTCTGGGAATTCACGGTGATACCGATCTGGGGATTAAAGAACTCCGCATTGCCTCGGAGAAAGGGGTGTATTCAAAAGTAGAAGCGCAATATATTCTCGCCCAGTTTATTCCGTGGCAGGAAGGCGATTTTTCAGCGAGTGAACACATCATCAACAATCTTCTGAATCAGTATCCAGAAAACTCGCTACTGCGGTTCACACTCGCTGCATGGCAAATCCGCCGCAACGACATAACCGATGCTAAAGAGCATCTCACTGCAATCCTGCAAAAAAATACTACGTCGGTCGGAGGAGTGCTCCCATTCGCTCAGTACAAACTCGCCGAATGTTGTTTCCGTCTCGCCGACTTTGATCAAGCGATAACACACTATAAACTTTTTCTGTATAACTACAGGGACGAAATGTACCAGGCAACATCAAATTACCGCATTGGGATAAGTTATGAACTTCTTAGAAACCGGGACAGCGCTCTGCAATATTACAAACGGGCAATCGCGTCAAGTCATTCCTTCGGTGATGATGAGTATTCAGCGAGGAAAGCGGCTCATTTCCTGAAAACACCACCCTCGGACCAGGATACAATGCTGCTCCACGCGCAAAACACCCTGAAATGTGGTGACTATGAACTAGCATTAAAGCTCTTTTCCCCTCTGACAAGACTCAATCGGGAGCCCCACGACCTGGCACTTGAAGCGTACTACTGCTCCGGCGAGGCTCTGTTTGAACAGGGCAAATATCCCGAAGCACTTTCTCAATTTCAAATGATATCTTCCGGGTCACCCAAGGATGAACTTTGGCTGCTCCCCTGGTCGCACTACCACATTGCATTGTGTTATCTTAAACTCAATAAGACCGAACTCGCACATAAAGCCTTCGACAAGGTGCTTGAATACGATAACTATGACTTTAAGAATTGGCTCGCTTTTCGCACTGAAAGAGAATTATCAAAAATTAACTGAATGTCCCGTTCGGGGGACAAGTCTTGCTTCTCGAAACAAATCTCGCTAATTTGACCTACTACGTTGTGAATCTATTGATCCCGTACTTGGAGTGAGTCAACAACAAATAGAATTTCAAGGAGCCGCACAAACTGTAACAGGCTCCATGCATGTTCTTCACATAAACGGTTCCACGATCCTTTTGGACTGCGGATTATTTCAGGGAAGGCGGGACGAGTCCAGCCAGCGAAACAGAACTTTCCCCTTTGAGCCGGCATCAATCAAAGCTGTCGTCCTCTCTCATGCTCATATAGACCATAGTGGTAATTTACCCGGACTGGTAAAGCAAGGATATAAAGGACCAATTTTTTGTACTCCGGCGACACGTGACCTCTGCGGCATAATGCTTCCCGATAGCGGTTATATTCAAGAAAAAGATTCAGAATACCTTAATAAGAAAAGGGCAAGAAACCAGGAGCCGCTCATCGAACCGTTGTATACATCACAGGATGCATTTGCCGCTCTGGAACTATTCCGGAGCGCCCCGTATGATAAACCGTTCAATATCCTTGCTGGCGTTTCAGTAACATTTGTCGATGCCGGACATATTCTGGGGTCGGCTTCGGTCAGGATCGTACTCAAGCAGAACGGCACTGGAGCAACACTCGGCTTTACCGGAGACCTTGGCAGACGCAACATGCCGATCATCAAAGACCCTACATTTTTGGGAAATGTTGATACGCTTATCAGTGAAAGCACCTACGGCGGCAAGTTGCACGATCCGGCGAACGACATGGAGCAGCAATTAGCAACAGCCATTAACAGGACGGTTGCGCGGGGCGGAAAAATTATCGTCCCGGCATTCAGCGTTGGAAGAACTCAAGATCTGGTCTTCGGACTCCATAAGCTATTCGATCGAGGCCTGCTCCCGCGGATACCTGTCTATGTCGATAGCCCGCTGGCAATTAATGCAACGGATATTTTCAAGCAACATCCGGAATGTTATGATGAAGAAATGCGCAAGCATATTATGGAACACCATGACCCCTTCGGGCTGAACCGGCTTCAATATATCCGCTCAGCGGAAGAATCGAAAAAAATAAATGACGTAAAAGAGCCCTGCATGATCATTGCAGCTTCAGGTATGTGTGAAGCCGGTAGAATTTTGCATCACCTTGCAAATACTATAGATGATTCCCGAAATACCATTCTGATTGTCGGATACCAGGCACAACATACCCTTGGAAAAAAGCTGGTAGACATGGAAGAAGAGGTAAAGATTTACGGTGAACTCCATAAGCGACGGGCGGAGGTCGTTGTATTAAACTCTTTCAGCGCGCATGCCGATGGAAATGAGCTGTTGGAATACATTGGCCAATTCGATAAACAACAACTCCGCCAGATCTTTCTGGTACACGGGGAATTGGATCGTGCGCAGGATTTGCAAAAGGGGCTGCTCGAACGAAAATTCAAAAGCGTAGTAATACCTCAACGTGGACAGAAGTTTGAATTCTAATACTGTCGCCGGTGGTTAAACCGCAGGATTATGAATTTATGGTATCGATATAGCATCGCTTCTATCTCATTGGTGTTGTCGACATTATACGCACGATCTCAGAGTCAAATTGAAATCCCTCGAACAGCAGAAACCCGATTGGATACTTCACGTTTTACATCCGTTGTTTTTGATAAAAACCTGACTACATACAGATGGAACGGCCTTGCAAAGTATTCCAACAATTACGGACTACTTTCACTGCAATTCAGCGAACAATTTCTCTCTTCCCTTATTATAACAGATCAGAAACTTATCCGCGACGAGCATGATTTTAACCTCTCTTTGCGGAATCAATGGGATGGCAACATCAAAGGAACTCTGAAAGCCTCTTTACTCAGTGTATCGGACAATAAAAGCACGATACTCGGCAACACGTCATCTTCCACAGTCTATGGCGGCATCGTATACATGCCATGGAGCAGCATTATCATCGAACCACTTCTCGGAGTACATTTTGACAATCAATTCAATCAGCACGACAGCGGGCCCTCATACATGCTAAGCCTGGCGTCCGACAGTTTGGATTACAACGGATACGAAACGACAATCAACGGCATGGTACAATATGACCAGTTAACTCCGAGAACACTGTACACGCATACTACTCTGCTCAATATTCACCGGGGATATTTTGAAGAAACACAAAACTCGTTCCAGCTTCAATATTACGGGAACCGCCGTGATTTTTATTTTCCCGCCGATGCTGCCGTACAACAACAATTTCATGTAACAAACAATATTGAATCAAGAAGAGAGGAATCGCTCACTGTCTCCGACTCCCTGGACTATAACCTGCAACATAATTTCATATGGTCATTTCAGGGAAACATTCTTGCCCGGTCGATAAGCCGCACCACACAATTCAAAACATTTACACCCGGGCTACGGACAACTCTCAATACAGCAATCGACGAATTAAAGATCGAAGGAGGAACGAAGGCAACGTATTCCATCGGCGCCTCCTTTATTGGCTCGCTCGGTTTCTATTACCAGGAACGGGATGAAACGCACACGGTGCAACCGGAAGCCGGAGCTTCGCAGGATGCGATAGACAGCCAATCTCGTTTAGAGGAAGCTAAGAATAATCATTCACGCCGTGCATCCCTTACATCAAGCATGAAGGCTGCACTATCGCGCTCCCAGGGAATCTCCCTCCTCGCTTCAATAAGTTTGCTGCGATACGATACCCCGAGTGCTGCAAACGACGACGACCGTGATGAGCTTTGGTATATTTTCAACCTTATCACATCCCACAGGATTAACCGGCATCTAAACACGACTGTGACGGCCGACCTGAACCTCACACACCTTGTGTATATCACGTCGACGAGGAGCGCAAACAACACGTGGAACAGAATTCTTCGCCTTTCTCCACGGCTTGAGTACCTACCATCCGAATCATTTACAACCATCAATTCGTTTGAAGTGCTTGCCAATTACTCGGTCTACGATATCGAGTACAGCCTGGCAACAGCCCGAAGTATTGTCTTCCGGCAGTTTTCATTTAATGATTCGTCACACATTGGCTTGACACGGCGATTGAGCTTCGAATGGTCGAGCACGATTCGGCTCTACGAACGGGGCCAATTGCAATGGAACACATTTACCGAGCGGCCTATAAATTATTTTGATGAACGAACGTTTATCGGAGCGATACGCTATAACATAGAGCAGCGCTTGATTTTTTCGGTTGGGATTCGTTATTTTAGTCAATCACGGTTTGGGTATACCGGAACCTTGAGGAATTTGCTGGGTTTTGTACGAAATTCAGGCCCGATGACGAATATCTTCTGGAGTGTTAGCAAGCAAACTGAGCTCTCTCTCAGCGGCTGGTATGAAATTCAATCCCAAACGGGTGTTTCAAAACACGGAATTGCAAACATGAATATGTCTCTCACAGTCCGCATCTAATAAAGGAGCTTCTTGGCGAAAAACAATTCTACAACATTTGTTCTGGTTCTTGACAGCGACCCGAAACTCGTTACAAAAGTCGAAGGGTTCCTCGAAAAAATCAATACCCGCCTGCACCTTGATGAAACAAAGTACAACAAATTACTTGTTGCGACAACTGAGGCGGTAAATAACGGTATCATCCACGGCAACAAACGTAACGTTAACAAAAAGGTGACGCTGACCTGTGAACTCAGCAACACATCTCTTACCGTGCGGGTACATGACGAGGGTCCGGGCGTGAACCCGTCAACATTACCCGACCCATTGGCAGAAGAGAACCTGCTTCGGGAAAATGGGCGGGGCGTTTTCCTTATGCGGTCATTGATGGATGAAATAGAATTTAGCAACTCTCCCGAAGGCTCTGAAGTAATTATGAAGATACACCTGTAACAGACATATAATATTCCTGCCAAAAAGAAAAGCCAACTCGACACATGAGATGGCTTTCTTATTCTAAAGAATTATGAGGGTCAGATTTTCAGCTTCGCGATATTCGCTTTCACCTCTTCAGCGGATTTCGAAAGTGCCCCCTTCTCATCATTGGAAAGAGGGACCTGTACTATTTGTTCGATTCCTTTGCTGCCAAGTTTTACCGGTACACCGATAAACGTATCGCGCAACCCGTATTCTCCCTGGAGATAGACAGCACAAGGAAGAATGCGTTTCTTATCCTTCACAATCGCTTCGACCATTTCAACCGCGGCTGCAGAAGGGGCATAATAGGCACTTCCGGTCTTCAAGTAATTCACTATTTCGATTCCTCCGTCCCGGGTGCGCTTCACCAATTTCTCGATCGTCGGCTGGTCGAGGAACTCGGAAATCGGGACTCCCGCGATGGTCGTGTACCGAACGAGCGGCACCATAGAGTCGCCGTGCCCGCCGAGAACGAGCGCCTGAATATCTTCTACAGAAACCCCCAGCTCCATCGCAATGAACGTCCGGTAACGCGCAGTATCGAGAATCCCCGCCATACCGACGACGCGATGGCGCTCGAAACCGCTAGTCTTAAATGCAACATACGTCATCACATCAAGCGGGTTTGAAACGATAATGAGAATCGACTGCGGCGATTTTGCGACGACTGCCTCCGTTACCGCTTTCACAATTCCCGCGTTTGTTTCCTGCAATTGCTCCCTCGTCATTCCGGGTTTGCGTGCTATGCCCGCAGTGATCACGATAATCTGAGAACCAGCGGTCATATCATAATTATTGGTACCTATAACCCGGGTATCAGTTCCTTCAATCGGGGTCGATTCGTACATATCGAGTCCTTTTCCCTGTGGCAATCCTTCGACAATATCGACGAGGACGACTTCGTTCGCGAGCTCCTTATCGACAATACGCTGCGCAGCAGTTGCGCCCACATTTCCCGCCCCGACAACGGTAATTTTCATACCAGCCTCATGTTTTAGTGAAACAGACAAGTGTGTTAGAACGACAATGCCCGCAGAGCGCCTTCGTTAGCAAAGCATGCGGCGCCATGGAGCGGGCAATAAAAATAAAGAACTTACTGGAATGATTACGACAGAAGAACGTTCACAATCTTTTTTGATTTTCCCAACCGTTGAAAGTTAACAACCCCGTCGCTGAGAGCAAACAACGTATCATCGCTTCCAATTCCTACATTTGCTCCCGGTGTGAATCGCGTACCCCGCTGGCGAACAATAATACTGCCCGCAGTTACCCGCTCTCCGCCAAACCTCTTGACTCCGAGCCGTTGTGAATTGCTGTCACGACCGTTACGAGAACTTCCACCGCCTTTTTTATGTGCCATAGAACATCGCCTTTATCCAATATTTGTTATTTCAATTTCCGTGTACTGTTGACGGTGCCCCCGGCGAACACGATAACCTTTTCGGCGCTTCTTTTTGAAAACGATGACTTTCTCATCTTTTACATGGCCGAGAATTTTTGCCTGCACGAACACCCCGGCTAGAACGGGATTTCCAATTTTCACATTCTTGTCGTCCGCTAAGAGTAACACGCGATCGAATTTTACCGTTTTCCCTATTTCTTCTGATAATTTAGGGACAAAAACCCGTTCTGACGGGCTTACTTTGAGCTGATTGCCTGCAATGTCTACGATAGCGAACATGGAGATTTGTTCCGGAAATGATGATGTTAATGGAATCTTCGCCGTTAATGTACAAAAAAAACCTCTAAAAGTCAATCGGTTTTTCTTCCCGAACTATCTCAAAGTCCGGTCAGATTTGTGTTTCATTCAACGCACGCAACAACAGATTTTCACGGTATTTATTCAAACATACTTACAACAACACAGATGGCAAACATTCAACCGGGAGCAAGATCAACATAAAAGGCAATAACCGTTTCTCCTTTCGTTATTGAACCGAATTGGAAAAAAATCAGTTTGACTTTTAATACAAATCTCTCTATGTTATAGCAACCTTTCTGTAGCATGAGAATCTTGTTTACGTAATTCTCATTTATCCAGACTAATATTATCGGGAGCAGGCATATAGCGCAGCAATGAAAAAGAAAACTGTACTCATTGTCGAGGACAGCCCCGGTTTTTCCGAGTTGATGAAGTTTGTCGTTGAAGATGAGGGCTTTAAAGGTGTTCTCTTTCCCCTCGAGGAGGACTTTCTTAAATGGGTAGACAAGGAAAAACCATCCGCCATTATAATGGATCTCGCGCTGAATCGCTTAAGCGGGTTTGACCTCATTCGCGATCTCAAAGATCACTCAAAACACAAGACCATTCCTGTCATCGTTATTACAGGTCGTGACCTCGGCGTAAAAGATATTACCGAACTGAAAATGCACAGCATACCGTACTTGCGAAAAGGGCGGGTTGATATGCATGAAATCCATCAAGCTATTCGGGAGGCTGTCGCCAAGTCGGAAGTGTAGGAATCTTTGCGACATTTCCAGTCGATCAAGGTAGAATTTCGCTTAATTTTCCCAGTTATTTTTTATCAGAATTCCCCCAGGTGGCGTACTTTCGCCACTCTTCTTTTTTCTTCTTGCAATTGAGCGGCCGCACAATTATATTTTAAGTAAGCATTTACTGACTGAAAAACGGAGTTGTTGTGGCAACATCTATCCAAGAACGAGCTTCCCTTACATTGTGGTGGGCTGTTGCGCTCAGTATTACAATCTACCTTTTCATCGGTGTTGTAAATACGGCGGCAGTCATTATCCAATAATACCTTTTTACCCTCTTTCCTTCCGGAGGGATAAAACTGTATTCGTTTCTTTTCTCCTCCAAACAATGATGTTCTTATCCCACCCACGGCGCCCTGAAATTGTTTGAACCTTATGTCCTGTAATATCGTTAAGAATTGGTGATGTTCTTGATGGCAACCCTGCTGCGGAAATTATACGGGAGTGAACACTGTCATTACACATTCCTGATGAAGATGAAGGCACCATTATAAACGTTTCCTTGAATTTCACACGATTTTTGGTTATACTATTACTCTAACAATTCTATTATTCATTATTTCCACTTACGTTTGCAGGTGAAAGGAATTACTAACATGGGTGTGGTACGCGGGGTTTTAGCGCCCCTTTTGCTGTTTTCTTTTGTCATCATAGGTTGTTCTCCCAGGGAAAGTGAATCGGTCGTCCTGACTGTCGGGAAGGAAAATGTCAACCTTAAGGAATATGAAAATTTCTATACGCGCAACAGCGGCGGCCTGGATGCCGGCCGCAAGAGCACGCAGGAAGAACGGGAACATTTTTTGGATCTTCTTACCAATTACAAACTTAAACTCCAAGACGCGTACGACCGCAACCTGTTGAAGGACCCTGAAATCATCGATGAATTACGCCAGTACAGGTCAAGCCTGACTTCTTCATTTATTATTGATAAGGAAATTACCGAGCCTGCAGTACACCAAATGTACGAAAGGCGACAGGAGGAAATCCGCGCTCAGCATATCCTTATTCAAATAAAACCCGATGCAAAACCTGAAGATACCTTGAAAGCATGGAACACCGCAATGGATGCCATTCACCGGGCGATTGCGGGAGAAAACTTCGATTCACTTGTGATAAAATTCTCCGACGACAGAACAGCCTCAATGAATCATGGAGATTTATACTATTTCACAGGTGGACAAATGGTTCCTCAATTTGAAAACGCGGCTTTCGCAATGAAGAAAGGTGAGATTAACAAAACTCCCGTCCGCTCGTCTTTTGGTTACCATATCATCAAAATTGTTGACAGGCGTCCAACACGTGGAACTCTTAAGGCGAGGCATCTCATGGCCCGGTGGCTCGGGGCCGCAGATTCGTCAGATACCGCAGCTTCCTATACACGTATTAAGGGGATGCTGGACAGCCTTAACAAGGGATGGGATTTTAGCAAACTTGCGATGAAGCTTTCCGAAGACCCCGGAAGCGCTCCCAAAGGGGGCGACCTTGGATGGTTTGAGCGCCGGAAATGGGTGCAGCAATTCGACGAAGTTGTATTCAACCTTAAAACGGGCGAAACGTCCGGGATCATCCGCTCACCGTACGGTTACCATATCATACGATGTGATAGTGTGAAACCTCTTCCCTCTTTCGCTGAACTGCACGATGAAATCAAGAAACTGTATCAGCAGTACAGGTTCAACGACGACTACGCAGCGTACATCACAACACTCAAGAAAGAGTATAAATACACGTTTAATGAAGAGGCTTTCAGCGCGCTTGTTTCTCATGTCGATTCATTGAGGTCGGTGGGCGACAGCTCCTGGGACAACAGCGTTCCAAAGGAAGTTCGTTCGATGGTCATCATGTCAATTGAAGGCGAACCGCTGACGGTTGACAGTTTAATCGGCATATTCAATAAACGCTCTGAGTTTACAAATTTGTCTCTTCGCAGGTCGGACTTAAAAACCCGCATCGATAAACTCTCGGAGTCGCTTGTCATGGGGGCACATTCATCCGGGCTTGAGCATCGCTCGCCGGAGTTCGCCGCTCTCCTTAAAGAATACCAGGACGGTGTCGTGTTGTACAAAGCAGAACAGCTTGAGGTGTGGAACAAAATAGCTGTCTCCGATTCTATGCTAAAACAATACTTCGAGCACAACCGGTCGAAATTCCAGTACCCTCAGCGAGTCGATATCAGCCAAATTCATTGCGACTCGGATACACTGGCAGCCATGGTATACGATTCACTGAAAAATGGAGCTGATTTCGGCGAACTCGCCGGCCGTTACAATAATGACGACCCAGATATCAAAGCAAAGAATGGCGAACGCGGCCTGCTCGCAATCGATACCGATGATATTACTCAACGTGCATCGCAAATGGAAATCGGAGAATTGTCTCTGCCGATTGAAATAGAAGGAGGCGGAGCAGTCATTGTCAAACTGAATAGCAAAGAGCCTGCGAAAGAAAAAACATTTGAAGAAGCAGGTGCTGAAGTATCAAACTCGTTTCAGGAAAATGAATCGAAACGACTGGAAGATGATTGGCTCACTCGTCTCAGGAACAAATATCTGGTGCAGCAATTTAAGGAACAGTTGCAGAATGCGTTTAAGTAACCTTCGACCAGCGTGTTCATGATGCGGGAGGAGGAAACATGTATATTGTTTCCACCTTGTTCGTCGCAACATTGCTGTTTGCCGGATGCCATCATCAGCAGGATGTTTCGGTAATAGCTCGCGTCGGCGATGCTGAACTCACACTCGAAGAGGCCACGTCTCATATAGATACATCCCGGGGATCTTCTGTCCGTCAGCTTCAGGAGTATGTAGCGTCCTGGATAAATACCGAGCTCCTTTATCAGGAAGCTCAACGCACGGGCGTCGCATCCTCAAAATCGGTCGATCTTCAACTTAAGGATATACGACGACAGGTGGTCGGTCAAGTATTTCTCGAGAAGCATATTTTCAGCAGCATGGACTCACTCGGAGATGAAGAACTCAGAAAATATTACCAGGTTCATGCTTCTGAATTTTTTATCCCGGAACCGATGATGAAACTCAACGTGATTGTTTTTCGTAACCGCACATCGGCGAGCGCTTTTGCTGAAGCAGTTTCACGAAGCGTTTCCTGGAATACGACGGTCACGCACACATTGCGGGATACGTCGTTATCATCGGGAATCGTCTCTTCTTCACAGGCAATATATTATACACAACATTCATTATTCCCCCCCGCATTGTGGAAAGTTGCAATGAGCCTTGCAGATAACGAAATCAGTTTTCCGGTAAAAACTTCACAAGGGTATTGTGTTCTCCAGACAATCTCGAGGGTAAAAGAGGGAGCCCCTGCCGATTATGACAATGTGAAAGATGAAGTTCGTCAGCGGGTATCGCTCGAGCAAAGGCGTTTGCGCTATACCAATCTTTTAGGAACCCTACGGAAACAATACAATGTTGATGTATTTGTACCGGTAGATTCAACGCTGGATACAAATCAGATCCAAACCAATGAATAACCATCGTTTAGTTTATTCTCTGTTACTCCTCGCCATTGTATGGATGACCCCGTTCCCTGCTCGGGCACAAACGAACGTCCTCGACCGCATTATCGCCGTGGTAGGAAAGGAGTGTATATTACTCTCCGACCTTGATGCGCAGGTCGAATTCTATGTTTTTAATAATGGCGTCGACCCCAATACCCCGGGATTGCGCAAACAGGTCCTCGACGCAATGATCAACGAGAAGCTCGTTCTCGCCAAAGCCATCGAAGACACAACAATCACTGTAAGTGAGGATGAGGTCAGTAACCAGCTCGATGCGTTGATTGCCCAGCGAATCCAGCAGGTGGGCTCCGAAAAACGCCTGGAAGAGCTTTACCATATGCCCATCAGCAGATTTAAACGGGAACATCATGACGAGATGCGAAAAAACATCATCGCATCCAAACTTCAGGAAGGAAAGTTCTCCGGCATCCAGAGTACCCGAAGAGAGGTCGAAGAATTTTATACAACATATAAAGATAGCCTGCCGAAAGTTGCAGAGGAATTAGAGTTGTATCATATATTCAAATTCCCAAAGGTAAGTGAAACGGCAAGGAGCAGTGTCATGGCCAAAGCTCAACGCATCCTTGATTCGATAAAAAGCGGCGGCAACTTTGCCGACTTCGCCCGAAGATATTCCGAAGATCAGGGCTCGGCCACTGCCGGGGGCGATTTGGGGTTTGCTCGACGCGGCCAATACGTCAAGGAATTTGAAGAAGCGGTCTTTTCGCTCAAGGAAAATCAATTTGCAGATATCGTGGAAACTTCATTCGGATTTCATATCATCCAGCTTCTTGAACGACGCGGAGAGTCTGTCCATGCCCGACACATCCTCCTGAAAATTCAACGCGACAGCGTGGGCACTGACTCAGCTAAAGCATTTCTCAACAGGCTTCGCGACAGCGTCGCTCACGGAGCAGATTTTTCCGAACTTGCAAAGAAGCACTCCGACGATAAAGAATCAGCACCAGTCGGAGGATTCCTCGGCAAATTTTCTATCGAACAGTTCGACAAATCATTGCTGGAAACAGTTAAACCAATGAAAGAAGGAGAAATCAGCACTCCGGTTGAAGTGACAACAGGCCCCTCCCTTGGATATCACATTATTTTCCTGAAACGAAGAATCCCCGCCCACCCTATGAACTTGCAAGACGACTGGAATCGGCTCGAACAGCTCTCTACTACGGCGAAACGTAATGCGGAATACCAGAAATGGATCACGCAGCTTCGAAGTGAAATTTACTGGGATATCCGACTTTAACTCCGAGGAACAAGTGAAACCAACAATGAATCTGAAAGAACTTAATGACGTGGAGGGCGTAAAAGCTCTCAACACAGCGTATAATTTAACGAAGGCGGAAATAGCGAAAGTTATCGTTGGGCAGGAAGAAATTATCGAACAATTGTTTATCGCATTACTCTCCCGCGGGCATTGCCTCCTCGTTGGCGTTCCAGGGTTGGCAAAGACGCTGTTGATAAAAACTCTGGCGGAAGTTCTGGATTTGAAATTCAACCGCATACAGTTCACGCCCGATTTAATGCCGAGCGACATCACCGGAACGGAAATCATTGAAGACAATCGTTCAACCGGCCTGAAAGCATTCAAGTTCGTGAAAGGACCCGTCTTTGCCAATATTCTTCTGGCAGATGAAATCAACCGCACCCCACCAAAAACACAGGCAGCGCTCCTCGAAGCTATGCAGGAGCATCATGTTACTGCGGCAGGCCAGCAATATACTCTCGACGAGCCGTTCTTTGTCCTTGCAACTCAAAACCCGATAGAGCAGGAAGGAACATATCCCCTCCCCGAAGCGCAGCTTGACCGGTTTATGTTTAATTTATGGCTTGACTATCCTTCAGAAAAAGAAGAAGTCGAAATCGTTAAATCAACGACAAGCATGTACGCGCCTCAGATGAACCGGGTCCTCGGAAAAGAAGAAATTTTATATTATCACGACCTTGTTCGCCGCGTGCCGGTTGCCGACAATGTTATTTCCTATGCCGTCGGACTCGTGACGCGGACCCGGCCGAAAGTTTCTTCTTCTCCTCAATTTATTAAGGATTGGTTGAGTTGGGGAGCAGGACCACGCGCTTCTCAATATTTGATTTTAGGCGCGAAGACCCGTGCAATCCTCGAGGGAAGACATTCTCCCGACATCGAAGATGTTCGCAAAGTAGCGGGCCCGGTTCTCCGCCACCGCATTGTCCCTAATTTTAACGCCGAAGCGGACGGAATTACTGCAATTCAAATTGTCGAAAAACTTCTCGAGAATGATTGATACCTTTCCGGGGAAACTATGATAAAACAGATATTGTTCTTTTTGTTAATTCTCACTGGGTGCTTGTTGTGTTGCTCTTCTTTGAAGGCGGGACCGCAATCGTCAAAAAAATATTGGGTGTATTTCATCGATAAAGGAGCTGCGACTCCTGCCGCCGGTTCCCTTGCGAAAAACAGCTCACTTTTCCAGAAGGCATTGACGATTGTACAACCTCGGGCGCTTTTACGACGGTCGAAAGTACTTCCCGGTAATAACCTGCTTACCGCAGAAGACCTTCCTTTAAACCAAAAATATATTGATGATGTCACCCATGCGGGTGGACTCTTACAGCAGAAAAGCCGATGGCTGAATGCTGCCAGTTATCTCTTGACTCCCGATCAAGTTTCAATCGTTGCTCAGTTTTCGTTTGTTAAATCGGTTGAACCGGTTGCGGTTCTTTACGGTCATAAACAACCGGAAGAGTTTAATCCATCGTCAGCAAGTTTTTCCAAAACCACTTCCCTCGACTACGGTCCCTCATTGAATCAAAACTCGATGATCAACGTGATACCACTCCATTCAATTGGAATAACAGGCCGTGGAGTTCTCGTCGGTATGCTCGATACCGGCTTCCGCTGGCGCGTCCATGAAGCATTGAACACACGACACGTCATAGGGGAATACGATTTTATTCAGCATGATACAGTGACAGCAAACCAGATTTGTGATTCGACAACATACAGATGTGACCGGTCGGACCAGGATGCGCACGGCACAGCTACGCTGTCTACTTTAGGCGGTTTTATGCCCGGTCAGTTGATCGGACCGGCATTTGACGCAGATTTTATTCTTTCAAAGACTGAATATGTGCAGGTCGATGACTCAAGCTGGGAAGAAGATAATTGGGCGGCAGGTATTGAATGGGAAGAAGCGAACGGCGTTGACGTTGTCAGTAGCTCGGTCGGATATAATACATTTTTCGATGCGCCGGATTATACCTGGGCAAACGGAGATTTTAACGGCCGCACGTCGATCACCGCCAAAGCCGCTGTTCGCGCCGCGGAGCTGGGAGTTACTGTCTGTAATGCAATGGGCAACCAGGGAAATGGAAATGGATCGATAGGAACGATGCTTACGCCCGCCGATGCCGACAGCATTATTTCTGTCGGAGCTGTTTCTTTCTCAAGAGTACTTACATCGTTCAGTTCCACCGGCCCGACAAATGATAACCGCATAAAACCTGAGGTTGTCGCTCCGGGGTTAAGCGTCCACTGTGCCTCGACGACATCTTCAAGTTCTTATTACAATCTTTCAGGTACTTCACTCGCCACTCCTTTAACAGCGGGAGCAGCAGCATTGATTCTATCTGCCCGACCTGAGCTGACACCAATACAGGTTCGAGATGCGTTGCGTACTACTGCCGATACCGTTGATGCCGGGAGATACCCGATCCGGCCGAATAACTTTACCGGTTGGGGTCTTGTAAATGCGTTTAACGCTGCGCTTTCGTTCGGACCAATTTTCAGTAACGTCCCCGCTATGACTGTCGCGAGTTCTTCGAGTGTCGTAACCATTATCACCGTTTCAAAGTTCGGGATTCGTCCCAACCAGGTAAAGCTCCATTATGCCGTGGACCCTGATACAACATTTTCCACAATCGCGATGAGCCTCGATTCGTCGATGTTCTTCCCTACTTCAGGACAATACAAGGTTACCATTCCTTCTCAAATAACCGGCACTCTGGTGAAATTTTATATCGACGCTCAAGACAGCAGTAATTATTCCTACCGTAGCCCGGCGGCAGTCACCGGAAAAATCTGGCAACTCAACTACGGAGTAACTGGGATCGGTAACACACAGGATGTTCCCTCGGGATATACACTTTCACAAAATTATCCTAACCCATTCAATCCGAATACAACCATCCGGTACACATTGGCAAAAACTCAGTTTGTTATATTAAGGATATACAATGTCCTCGGGCAGGAAGTGAAAACGCTGGTACATGAGCAACAAACGCCGGGCTTGAAGAATGTGGAGTTTAATGCGGACGGATTACCCAGCGGAGTCTATTTCTACCGTCTTGTAACTCCTTCATTTGCCGCAACAAAAAAGATGATGCTCCTCCGTTGAGGACATGATTACTGCCGGTTTATCGTTCTCGATTGGCGGGAGTATTTTTGCAGCTATCCTTTTTGCCCTCCTTCTCACTCTCATCGCAATAGGATTTTATCGATATACTCTTCCCCCCTTACCACGTGGCAGACGCTTGACTCTCGCCGCAATGCGAGCGATTTCACTTGTTTGCCTCCTGCTGATTTTGTTCGAACCTGTAGTTCGGCTTGCAAGGACTAAGCTGCAGGAACCCGCAGTTGCAGTGCTTATCGACAACTCTCTGAGCATGACAATCAAAGATGCGACGGGCAGCCGTTTGGAGATAATCCATCAATTCCTTAAGGCAAAGCCTTTCGGCAGACTTTCTTCAACCACTCAACCTAAATTCTTTTTGTTCTCATCATCGCTGGAGCCGATTTCGGAGGAACAACTGGATACAATTCGATTCACCGGAGAAGCTACCAACTTATCGCTAACTCTTGAAGAGCTTAAAGACCACCTTTTGAAGGAACATGTACAAGCCGCCGTACTGCTCACAGACGGGAATTACACCGTAGGGAAAAACCCCCTTTATGACGCCGAGGCGCTCGGTATTCCTGTTTCAACCATCGGCATCGGTGATACCAATAACCAAAAAGATGTATTGGTTGAAAATGTGGCAGCAAACAGCATCGCTTACGCGGGGACAAGGGTCCCGGTAGATGTCACCATCAAGAGCTCCGGGTTCAACGGAGAGAATGTTGAAGTGACAGTTTCAGACGGGGGCAAGCTCGCCGACAGAAGCGTCGTCAAGCTTCAGGAAGGTACAAAGGAATACCCTGTCAAATTGCACATCGAACCGCAAGAGGTGGGGGTAAAAAAATATCTCGTTAGTGTTTCACAACTCCCAGGGGAACTTACTGAGAAAAATAACAGCCGGTCGATATTTATCAAAGTGCTCAAAAGCAAACTCAAGATGGTCATATTGGGCGGAGCCCCTGGTCCTGACGTTCCCGCTGTTCGTCAAGTTCTCTCTGAAGATGAACATTTCACCGTACGTTCATTTATTCAGAAAAATCCCAGCGAATATTATGACCAGGCACCTTCAAATTCAATGATTGATAGTGCCGATTGTCTTGTGCTTGTCGGTTTCCCCTCGTCGGCAACAAATCCCAATATTCTGCAAAAGGTTCGTGATATTCTTGATCAAAAAAGGAAACCGTTATTATTCGTCAATGGCAAACAGACCGATTACACAAAACTCCGAACTCTCGAACCATACTTGCCGTTCGGGTGGTCGGCAACGAATTCAGATGAAATGAACGTCTTTCCCTCAATCATCGACCGCGAAAAGTCACATTCACTGGTAAATCTTGAAGGAATTGTTACCGCCGAAACCTGGCAACAATTACCTCCCATCTATACAACGGGCTCGGCGTTCCGTGCGAAACCCGAATCGGAAGTTCTTGCACTTGTAAAATTTCAAGATGTCGTGTTGAATAGCCCGCTAGTGCTCATCCGGAATATCAGCGGGTCAAAATCGTTCGCGATCACCGGATATGGCCTCTGGAGATGGCGGCTCATGGCACAGGGGAATACGCAAACGGAAAATTTCCTTTCCCTGCTCATGACAAATGCCGTCCGCTGGCTAACAACGGAAGAAGATACGAGGACTGTTCGCATCTTATCGACGAAAGAATCGTATACAACTACCGAGCCGGTTGAATTCACCGGGCAGGTATACGATGACCAGCTCCGGCCGGTCGACAATGCGGAGGTAGCCGTCGACGTGCGCCAGGGAAAAGAATCGTTCCGCGTGAACCTCAACCCGATCGGTAATGGACGTTACGAAGGGTCCACTGAGGGGCTGGCACCCGGCGATTACTCATTTACAGGACAGGCGTCCGCAAGCGGGAAATCGCACGGTGAGGACAAGGGGAAGTTTTCCATCGGGGAAACAAATGCGGAATTTCTCGAAACCCGGATGAATAAATCTCTCCTCGAGCAAATCGCTTTTCGCACTGGTGGAACATATTACGATATTAACGGCGCATCCAGCATTGCGGAAGATCTCAACAGAAATAATTTCTTCACCCCGAAAGAACTTATTCAAACCAGTGAGATTGAATTATGGAATTGGCGGTATCTTCTTGCCCTTCTCATCCTGTTGTTCGGTGCAGAATGGTTTATCCGGAAGAAGAGCGGAATGCTTTGAGAGTTGTGCAACGACTCGACGCATCATTTGAAAATGTTCTTGCCTTTTCCCCTTTAATCCACTATTATAGTACTTCAGCGCTTACTTCCTCACAATAAAATTCTGGATATAATGTGTCTGGGCTAATGAACTACCCAGTCATCATCTTTCTTAAGGAAAGGAACCACCCGATGAGACGCTTTTACAAATCCTTGACCAATATGTTCTTCAATCGCCTGAGCCTCTTGCTGATAGTCTTGATACCCGTCTTTAGTCCCGGACAGATCAAACCTGTAGAAGGAATTCATCAAAACACTCCGACAGTTCACGCATTCACAAACGCTCGCATCATTGTTGCTCCCGGAAAAGTCGTGGAGAAAGGAACTCTTGTCGTTCGCGATGGCATCATTACCGCTGTGGGTGCAAATGCAAGTGTTCCAGCAGATGCACACGTGTGGGATTTGAACGGCCTGACCCTCTATGCCGGGCTCATCGACAGCTATTCCGATATTGGGATGCCGAAAAAACCGCAGGGAGGGCAGGATCAAAATCAGGGTGGACAAAAACCTCAGGAGACACGGGGCGTTAAACATTGGAACGATTATGTTCTTTCATCGCAAAATGCCGAAGAACTTTTTTTGCCGGATGTCAAAGCCGCAGACAAACTCCGGACGATGGGGTTCACTGCTGCGCTTGTCGTACCTCAGAAAGGAATATTTCGCGGAGAAAGCGCACTCTTCAATCTCGGAGACGGAACACCAAATCAGCTCCTGATACGGCACCGCTTTGCACATCATATTACATTCGAGACGTCGCAGAGTGACAATTATCCCAATTCGCTGATGGGTACGATTGCGTTAATCAGGCAAACGCTGCTCGATGCACAGTGGTACCGGTCAGCGATGAAGGCGGCAGACCAGAACCCCGGCGAGCCCCGCCCCGAAACTGAAGCCGACCTTGCCGCACTCGAAGGCGTTGTTACAGGAACACAGCCGGTTATTTTTGAGACGGCGGATGAACTAAGCATTCTGCGTGCATCAAGAATTGCAAAAGAATTTTCCTTGAAATTACTCGTGCGCGGGAGCGGGTACGAATACCGTCAGCTCAACGCGATCAAATCGCTCAATGTACCCATCATATTACCGGTGAATTTCCCCGATGCGCCGAATGTACAATCACCCGAAGACGCCATTAATGTGACACTGCAGGACTTGCGTTACTGGGACGAAGCTCCTGAGAACCCAGCGAAGCTGCAGGAAGAGGGAATCACCTTTGCTTTTACTACCGCAACATTAAAGGATGCGGGAAGTTTTTTTACCAATGTACGAAAAGCCATCGACCGCGGCCTCTCTCCCGATGCTGCGCTCGCCGCTCTGACAACAACGCCTGCGAAATTGTTCGGTGTGGATAAAAAGCTTGGATCGCTGGAAGCCGGGAAGATAGCAAATTTTATTATTACCGATGGTGACCTTTTTTCTGACAAATCAAAGATCCTTGAAACCTGGATCGATGGCAAACGCTATGAAATCAAACCGAAACCTTTGTACGATCCGCGAGGAACACTCACCGCGATACTTTCGAAGGCAGGGATGGATTCACTCACCATTACTCTCAAAGGGGAAATTGAAGGATTGCAGGGTGTTGTCAAAGCAAAAGGAAAAGAAGCAAAGCTGACAACTGCCTCATTCTCGAATATGCGCCTCTCATTTGCATTCAATGGTGACTCTGTCGGTCTCAATGGTGTCGTACGAATGACAGGAACCGCATCGAGCGAAAACATTATTGGAACCGGCGAACTTGCCGACGGCAATGTGTTCGATTGGAAGACGATTAGAAAAGAACCGTATAAGCCGGAACCCGACACGGGGAAATCCAAACCGTCACTACGGGCTTCGTTCGCACCGAAGTATCCGCCGGGAACGTTTGGCAGACCCAAACTTCCAGACCAGCCGGCATCTCTTGTTATTCGTGGTGCTACAATTTGGACGTCAGGTCCTCAGGGAACGCTGAACGATGCCGATATGCTTATCGAGCGGGGTAAAATCGTATCCGTAGGAAAAAACCTTCAGCTCCCGGCCGGCGCGCTCGTCATCGACGCGAAAGGAAAGAATCTCACCGCCGGTTTGATAGATTGCCATTCCCACACCGGAGTAGAGGGAAGCGTGAATGAAGGCTCTCATGCAGTAACCGCGGAAGTAAGAATTGGTGACGTCCTCGACCCCTATGATGTTGCCCTCTACCGGGAACTCGCCGGAGGGTTAACCGCGGCAAATGTCCTCCACGGTTCCGCAAACCCCATCGGCGGTCAGAACCAGGTGATAAAATTACGGTGGGGCATGCTTCCTGAAGAAATGAAATTCGAAGGAGCAATACCCGGAATAAAATTTGCACTGGGAGAAAACCCAAAGCAGAGCAACTGGGGAGATAAATACACTTCAAGATACCCTCAAACCCGAGAAGGAGTTGAGCAGATTATCCGCGACGAATTCCGCACGGCTCTGGATTATGAGCAATCGTGGAAAGAATTTCAGGAAGGAAAGAAAAAAATTCCACCGCGTCGGGCATTACAGGAAGAAGCTATTCTTGAAATCTTGAGAGGTAAACGCATCATCCACAGCCATTCCTACCGGCAGGATGAAATCCTCATGCTGATGCGTCTTGCTGAAGAATTTGGATTCAGGGTCGGTACGTTCCAGCACGTCCTCGAAGGATACAAGGTCGCCGACCAGCTTGCGAAACATGGCGCGGGAGCCTCGACATTCAGTGACTGGTGGGCTTATAAATTTGAGGTATATGATGCAATACCGTATAACGGCGCTCTCATGCACGATGCCGGCGTGGTCGTTTCCTACAACTCGGACAGCGATGAACAGGCGCGCCGCCTCAATACGGAAGCAGCAAAGGCTGTAAAATACGGTGGCGTGAGCGAAAACGAGGCACTCAAATTTGTCACGATTAACCCGGCAAAACAATTACGCATCGACAAACGAGTCGGTTCACTCGAACCGGGGAAAGATGCCGACTTCGTCCTATGGAGTGGAAACCCTCTTTCAACATATTCTATCTGCGAACAAACCTGGATCGACGGAAGAAAATATTTTGACCGTGACGAGGATGTTAAGATGAACGAAGAAGTGCAAAAGGAACGCGCAACGCTTATCCAGAAAATCCTCTCATCACCTAAAACAACAGGCAGTTCTTCATCATCAATGGCGCCAAAAGGAAAAGAAGGATATTCGTGCAAAGATCAAGAGGAGGGAAAATAATATGAAACTTATTCGCGTGACAAATTGTGTAATCGGATTGATAATGTTTGTTATCAGCGGCTCAGGCGCGAGCGAAATCCCTGCAATAGCGCAAAACCATCCAATAGCTATTGTAGGAGCAACAATCCATCCGGTTTCAGGTCCTGTTATCGAACAAGGGGTCATTCTCTTTGATAAAGGTAAAATTGTTGCAATAGGAACAAACATCAGCCTTCCAGAAAATACAGAAAAAATCGATGGGCATGGAAAACATGTCTATCCGGGAATGATCGATGCACGGTCGGATATTGGCCTTACTGAAATCGGCGCTGTTCGGGCTACAAATGATGTCTTCGAAACAGGCAGTGTTAATCCGAATGTCCGCGCCGAAGTCGCTGTGAACCCGGAAAGCGAGATTATCCCGGTGACGCGGGCGAATGGAATTACCACGGCAGTAACGATGCCCGACGGGGGTGTCATTAGCGGCACAGCCGCTGCCATCACCCTCGATGGATGGACATGGGAAGATTTAACTTTCAAAGCGCCAGTCGGCCTGGTCGTTAACTGGCCATCGATGACGATCAACAGAGCGTGGTGGGAGCAACGTTCCGAAGAAGACCAGAAGAAAGCGCGCGATAAAGCATTGAATGAAGTGCGAACGACATTCCAGGAAGCACGGTCATATCTTCAGGCGAAACACGCGGAATCGCAACAGGGCATTCCCCATCACAAAACCGACCTTCGATGGGAAGCGATGGAACCTGTTCTTGACGGTAAAATCCCTGTTCTGCTGAATGCAGAAGAGATCCAGCAAATTCAATCCGCTGTAGCATGGGCCGATCAGGAGCATGTTAAACTTGTGCTCTTAGGCGGATACGACGCCTGGCGGGCTACTGCATTACTGAAGGAAAAAAATGTTTCCGTCATTATTAACCCGATTCACCGCACCCCCCGACGTGCCTGGGAATCATACGACATGGCGTTTACTCTTCCAAAAAAACTATTTGAAAGCGGCGTACATTTCTGTATTGCTGCCGAAGGCGGGTCATCCAACGAACGCAACCTGCCATACAACGCGGCAACAGCTGCAGCCTATGGTTTACCCAAAGATGAAGCATTGAAAGCGATTACAATCTATCCTGCACAAATACTGGGCATCTCAGACCGCGTCGGCTCTCTTGAAACCGGGAAGGATGCGACGTTAATCGTTACTAATGGCGACCCACTGGAAATCAGAACAAATGTCGAGATGGAATTTATCCAGGGAAAAAATATTCCTCTTTCCAGCAGGCACACACACTTCTACGACAAGTACAAGGAGAAATACAATCGGCTGGAGCCTTCGGCAAAAACTCATGAGCAGCAGACCGATTCGAAATAGCAACTGAGTGCTTCCGGGTGTTTCAATTTATCTTGTAGCCGAAAACAACGAGACCGAGATCTCATCTCTCGGTACGGCTGCTCGACCAGAACAGGTTGAATTATTCTCGATTCTCATTTCTTGTAATCTTGCTTCAAACTCCTTTTTTGTCTATATTTTTAGACAATTTTAGAGTGCAACCTACATCTTACCGTGAAAAAATTCTTTAATTTTGTTAAAATCGAGCACACTCTCTTTACGCTTCCGCTGATTTACAGCGGCTTCTTACTCGGCATGAAGGAGACTCCATCATGGACCTTGCTCGCATTGGTTTTACTCTCTGCAATCGGTGCGCGGACAACGGCATTTGCCCTTAACCGTATCATCGATCGTGATATCGACAAGCGCAACCCGCGGACTTCCATCCGTGAGTTGCCAAGCGGGAGAATGAGCATGGGTGAAGCAATTTGCGTTCTCGTTGCCGGCTGTATTATCTACCTGGGATCCGCGGCATTGATTTCTTCGTTCTGCCTCATGCTTTCGCCAATACCTCTTATAATTTTCACTGCCTACCCATATATGAAACGTTTCACAGCGTTGGCTCATTTCGGCGTAGGATTAGGAATGTCGATGGCACCTCTCGGAGGATATTTTGCTGCTTCCCCATCGTTTGAGAATATTTTCCCTGCCGTGTTGTTGTGTCTTTTCACAATATTCTGGGGAGCCGGTTTTGATATTATTTATGCAACCCTCGATGAGGAATTCGACCGGTCGGAGCAACTCTATTCATTCGTCTCAAGGTTCGGCAAAGAGAAAGCACTCATGTGGTCATCAATATTTCACCTCACCGCGTTTGCCGCACTTGCCCTATTGTTTTTCACGACGGTTCGAACATGGTACGCTGCGCCTTTCCTGCTTCTCACCGGTTTATTGTTATGGATCGAACAACGAAAAGCTCATAAGGTTGAGCTTGCATTCTTCCGGATCAATGCAGGACTGGGGTTCGTTGTCTTCGCCATGATTGTGATCGGAGCAATTTCGCATTGAGAATAATTGTAGGGATTACCGGTTCATCAGGAGCCGTCTATGCCGTCGACTTCCTGAAACAATGCCCTGCCGATAAGTTTCTTGTTGTCAGCAAATGGGGAAAGGCTCTGCTGAAAGATGAAATGAACATGTCAGAAAAGGATTTACAGCCGTTCATCAAGCGGCAATTCCAGAATGACGACCTTACAGCTCCCATCGCTTCCGGCTCAAATGCATTCGACGCGTACGTGATTCTTCCCTGTTCTACCTCAACGCTCGGTAAAATCGCTTCAGGGATTGGAGATACACTGATTACCCGCACGGCTCAGGTAGCATTGAAGGAGCGATTCAAGCTTGTCATTTGTGTGAGGGAAACACCCATGTCAACAATCGCACTTGAGCAGGCGACAAGGTTATCACAATCAGGCGCAGTCATCATGCCGATCAGCCCGCCTCTCTATTTTGTACCGAAATCTGTGGAAGAATACGTCAATGCGTTCAGTGAAAAACTCCTCGGCGTGCTCGGACTTCGAACGGCGAAAGGCTGGCGAGCCGGGGAACTGGAGTAAAGCGTGTGGCTCTCAGAGAATTTCTTCAGATACTGGAACGCAACGGCGAGCTTCACCGGACACAAGTTGAAATAGACCCCGCGCTTGAGCTTACAGAGGTTTCGGTAAGAGCATTAAAGGAAGGTAAGCCCGCCCTAATAGTAGAACGACCGAAAGGGTCGAGCTTTCCCCTGGTCGTTAATCATTTCGCAAGTGCAAGAAGAATTGAACTTGCCCTCGCCAGACATCCCGATCAAATCGGAAAAGAATTAATCGGGTTTCTTGAAAAAGCGTTTCCACCGACTCTTAAAACAATCCTCGAGCACAAATCAACCGCAAAACGATTCCTCAGCGCGAAACCAAAATTTACATCATCGGGTATCTCACACGAAGTTGTAATCAAACCGAACCTCGATCTCTTACCTATCCAGGCTTGCTGGCCGGAAGATGGTGGACGATTTATCACCTACGGGCAAATCATCACCTACGACCCTCGCAATGGGAAGCGCAACATCGGCATCTACCGCATGCACGTGTTCGACAACGATACGACCGGCATGCACTGGCAGATTCAGAAAGGAGGCGGCTTTCATTATTATCAGGCAGAAAAATCTGGAAGCGATCTTGAACTTGCAGTTGCCCTTGGTACTGAACCCGCCTTGCTATTGGCGACCGTTGCCCCGCTTCCGGAAGGAATTGACGAGGCGATGTTTGCCGGTTTTCTACAGAATAAGAAAGTCCAGTTCACAAGGGGGAAGACAATTTCAATTCCTGTCCCTGCTTCGGCAGAATTTATTCTTGAAGGAATAGTACCGGCGAAAGAAAGAAGAATGGAGGGCCCCTTCGGCGACCACTTCGGTCACTATTCTGCGGCATCAGAATTTCCGGTCTTTCATCTCAAGACAATATCACACAGGAAAAACCCAATTTATCCTGCAATCGTCGTCGGCAAACCGCCGATGGAAGATAAATTCCTCGGGGATGCAACACAGCAGATGCTGGGTCCGCTTGCGAAACTCATTCACAAAGAAGTGACCGACCTCTGGGCATACTATGAGGCGGGATTTCATAATCTGCTTGTCGTCGCAATCGAACAGCGATATCAAAAAGAAGCAATGAAAGCCGCGCTCGGGTTGATGGGAACAGACCAGCTCTCATTAACAAAATGCATGGTTACAGTTTCTTCCGGTGTCGATGTCCGTGACTGGCATGCTGTGCTGAATGAGGTGCGTGAAAACTTCGACCCGCATTTCGATTTCATCATGATTCCGAAAGTGCCGCTCGATACACTCGACTTCACAAGCTATAAAATGAATTTGGGGAGCAAGATGATTATAGATGCTACACGAAAACCACATAGAACACCAGATAACCGCCATGCTTCGATTAAGCTCAGCATGACGGATATGAAGTCGGTCGATAGAAGAATCCTGGATTTGAATTTCATCGGGGATACCCTGCTTCTGCTCAAAGTATCTTCCGGCGGGAGAGAAGTGGTAGAGAAACTGGTTATCAACCCACAAATGTCCAGAGTTCCTATTGTAGCTGCTGTAAGTGAGGATGTGGATATTCACGACAAAGAGAGTTATATTTGGGGAGTTTTCACCCGTTTTGATTGTGAAAGAGATGTTATTTTCACGGAAAATAAACTTGTAGGTATTTCTCCGGTGTACAAAGGGACGATGGGTATCGATGCGACATGGAAATCTGGTTACCCCAAGCCATTGACAATGCCCGATGAAATTGTGAAACGAGTGGATGAGAAGTGGGGCAAAATTTGGAAATGACAAGAAACAGATAATGTTCATAAACTTCAGAGATCAGCAACTCCTTCCGGTTTGGGAAAAGATACAAACCGGCGAACGCCTCTCCCTGCAGGACGGTCTGACGCTTTTCAACACGCCCGACATCATCTCGCTCGGCAAGATGGCGCACTACATTCGGCAGCAGAAGAGCGGAGATGCGGTTTACTTCGTCCTCAATCAGAAAATTGAGCATACCAACGTTTGCGTCCTTTCCTGCAAGTTCTGTGACTTTGCCACAAGAAAAGGTTCGCCCGATGCCTATGAAATGACAACTGAGGAAATCCTCGGCACACTTACACCGGAAATTGCCGAAGTCCACATCACCGGCGGCATGCCGCCCGATTGGCCCTGGGAGCGCTACGTCGATATCGTCCGCTCGATTCACGAGAAATTTCCTCACGCCGATGTGAAAGCATACACAGCGGTGGAGATCGATTTCTTTCACAAGAAATTCCGCATGTCCATTGAGGAGGTATTACGACAACTCAAGGAAGCCGGACTCAAAACCATGCCCGGCGGTGGCGCAGAGATTTTCTCGGAGCGGGTGCGGAAACTACTCTTCAATCAAAAAATCGGCGCAAAGGGATGGTTCGAAGTACACAAGACGGCGCACCGGCTCGGTATCCCGACTAACAGCACGATGCTGTACGGACATGTCGAAACAATCGAAGAGCGGCTCGTACACATGATAAGACTCCGCGAAGCACAGGACGAAACCGGCGGGTTCCTGACGTTCATTCCGCTCGCATTTCAGCCGGGAGATACGGGCATCAAACCGACAAATCAATTTACTTCCGCAATCGACGATTTGAAGACAATTGCCGTCAGCCGCCTGATGCTTGATAACTTCCCGCACATTAAAGCATACTGGGTTATGCTCACGGAGGAAGTGGCAAGCGTTGCGCTCAACTTCGGCGCCGACGATATGGACGGAACAGTCGGGCAAGAACGTATTGCGCACGACGCCGGCGCAATTAGCCCGATGAAGCTTGCAAAAGATCAAATAATCAAAATCATAAAGGATGCGGGAAAGATCCCTGTCGAACGCGATGTCTATTATAATGCGCTGAACGTCTATACAGATCATGTCGTTGGGAAGATTCCGTTCCTTAATTCGGTGCCGTTCTACCATAACTTCGAGAAACAGCAGTTCAAGATACTGCCGATTGCGCCGCGCCGGATGGGAATAATTGCTGAAAAAGGACAACTCGATGCCGGGCTTTTTTCACTCATGGACTACTTCAAACAGGAGAACGACCTCGAACGGCTGAACTGGTGTATCGCCACACGCGATCAGGTCAAGAGTGTCATGCTCTTTTCCAACCACGGCTGGAGAGACCTTGACGGCAAGCTCATCGGCATTACGGATGAGACTGCAACCTCTGTGAGATTGCTGCAGGTTTTGCTTGAAAAAAAATATGGAGTTCGGGCCGCATTTGAACGACTGCACGCCGGTGTGAACGATTATTCCGGCTACGATGCCGTGCTCCTCATCGGTGACGAGGCGCTTCATCGCAACAAATCTGGGCTCGCAGGCTTCGAGCTTGTGTTCGATCTTGCAAAAGAATGGTACAACTGGCAGAAACTGCCGTTCGTTTTTGCTGTCTGGGCTGTAAAAAAATCACTCTCCAGGGAAACAAAGACGGAATTAAGTGAGATTATTGAACGCTCTCTTTCTGAATCAGAAGGACATTATGCCGATATCGGGGAACTGCGTGGAATAGAAATCGGCCTGCATCGCAATGAAGTTGAAGAGTATCTCGCAGGATTTAATTACCGGCTAGGCGAGCGGGAGCGGGAGGCGATGAAGGAGTTTAGAAAATTAGTAAATGAAGTTACCATCGATGTTTAATGCCGTGTATGCAACTCTCCACCATTTTTGAAAAAGTCAGAAACAACGAACGCATCTCGCGGGAAGAAGGGCTCTTCCTTCTTCAAAAAGCGGAACTGCTCGACCTCGGCGACTTAGCCAATGAAATCCGGTTCAAAAAAAATCCCAAACCTCAGGTCACGTTCGTCATCGACACCAACCCGAACTATACCAACATCTGCAACGTCGATTGCATCTTCTGCGCATTCTATCGCCACCCGGGCGAAAAGGGTGAATACACCTATTCAGTCGATCACATGATCGACGGTTTCAAACGGGCAGCGGCGCAGGGAGTAACCACAGTTCTCCTGCAGGGAGGTGTGAACCCGGCAATTCCCTTCGAGTATTATGTTGAAATGGTTAGCCGCACGGTCAAGGATGTCCCTGAAGTGATGCCGCATTTCTGGTCGACATCGGAAATCATTGGCATGGCGAATGTTTCGGGGTTGACCCTTCACGAGGTTTTGAAAAAATTATGGGATGCCGGGCAAAGGACCATACCGGGCGGCGGCGCAGAAATATTATCGGATCATGTCAAGCGGAAAATCAGTAGTTTGAAAGGCACTTCGAGAGACTGGCTCGATGTCATGCGTGAAGCACACAAGATCGGCTTCAAATCGACAGCCACAATGATGTACGGTCATATCGAAACGGATGAAGATATCATCGAACACCTCGAATCAATCCGGCAATTGCAGGATGAAACCCACGGCTTCACTGCATTCGTTCCGTGGAGTTTCAAGCCGGGCAACACCCCGCTGGAAAAAATTATTCCACATTACGCGACGTCTACACGGTACCTGCAAATCATGGCGATCTCAAGAATCTACCTCGACAATTTTGACCATATCCAGGCATCGTGGTTCTCAGAAGGCAAGAAAATCGGTCAGATCGCTCTCCACTTCGGCGGGGATGATTTTGGAGGAACTCTTTTTGAAGAGAACGTGCATGCTGCAGCAAATTTTGTCAACAAGACAAACACTGAAGAGGTAATTGGATTGATACAGGAAGCCGGCTTCATCCCGGCACAGCGTACAACGCTGTACGAAATTCTTAAGATTCACAAGAAAGCTGAAGCAGCGTAGTTCTGCTGCGCTAGCTTTTACAATTCTCCCTTCGTATGAAGGGAGATGTCCCGACATGTGATGTCGGGACAGAGAGTTTGGTCGTTGCAGCACCCTTGATAAAGGGAGGATGTTGTGCTGAATAGTATTTTCTTTAGAATAACAATGATAAAAAAACGCCGCTCAAAGATATGCTGAGCGGCGTTCGTTGTTTTTGTAAGGAAGAGAACAGCTACTGTACTTTCACCATCACCCCGTCGCCGTTGCGAAACACGACATGAACTATTCCTCCATCATGCATCACATCATTTACAACCATCTGCGACACTGATACAAGCAGTCCGTGCGCACCTGTTCTTGAAACCAGATCCTGTAGTTTCGCCGCTGGAACAGTATACGTTCCGGTATTGGTGCTAAGCCGTACAACAATCGCTTTCGTGGAATCAAGTATCGGGGGATGATCACCCGGAGGTGGTCTCATACTACCCATACCCGGGCCTATTGGTCCACCACCGACTGGAGGCGGACCACCGGGTCCGCGGGGATCTCCGAATCCGATCGGCGGTGGAGGCTGTGCAGCAACGGCAATCAAGATACTTGATGCGCTACCGCCACTCCAGGTGATAGTGAGATCGTTCGTTGTATTGATGGAGTCCCTTCGTGCGGGGTTTGAAATCGCAATGAGAGCCGAAGGAGCAGTAACGGAGGTGGTGAACGAACTGAATTTAGCAGAGCCGCTCACATCGAACGTATACGTGCCTCCTGAAATGAACGAAATATTTGTGCTGTTGTCATGCGGTCCTAATGAAGAAGTATAGATGACACGCCCGTCAGGAGAAATGTGTTTTTGTAAAGTTGTATTATTGCTTCCGTAACGGAGAACAACAGAACCCATATCGATGCCCGCACGTCTCATCGAGGCTAACGGCTCGCTGTTTTCAAATCCGATTGCCATCGCATGTCCGACTGTCGTGTCCCCCTGGCATCGCGGGTCGAAAAACTGTCGCCATCCGATTGAGAATATTCCTTTCCCGCTGGCGGTATCGATTCCCCCCAATCGTAAGAGAGTGAGCTCATTTTGAGCAATACCGGAAGCAATCATATTCTCCATGTTGCCTGATGAGCCGATTATTGGTTGAGTACTCTGCGAATTATCATAACATCCGTAAATTAGTGTCCCTGTCAATAGTAACATGACCGCAATGGCACCCGATTTTTTCATCATAAAATCCACCTTTCAAAGGATTGTGAATTATGAGAATTGTCACTGCATGGTTAGACACACAAGGAAGTATTTTTCTTGCAACATACAGTGCACATTTATATCATCAACGAATCAAAATTAACTTACGCGATTCTGATATAGTCTCTGTGGCCAGCCGATATACATAAATGCCTGTTGGCATCGAGCTTGCATTCCATTCAACTGTATGGAAGCCACCGCTTTGTTGTCCACGGACTAATTCTGTGATCTTTTCACCGAGCAGTGAATAAATGCTGAGAGAAATATAACAGAACAGTACCGTACTTTTCTTATCATAGCGATCTCTTTCTGTTCGTGAGGAAATCAATTTAAGTATGAATAGTGGCCCGTTTCAATAGCCATAGCATTATTCGTTATCAGGTGGTGGACCCGGCGGCGGGAAATCTCTGCCGCCAGGTTCCGGCCCTCGTGGCCGTACCGGAGGACCGTTTCCAGGACCATGGTGTTCTTTTCCGATCGACCTGAACATTACCCGCTGTTGTTCAGGAGTGAGAAATGATTTCATTCCGAGAAGCTTCATTGTGAATCTCCTGCTGAGCTCAAGCCGAACTGAGGACAATGCGCTGAGATTTTGATCGATGCTGTCTTCAGATGCCGGAGTTTTTTCCATCAGCTCGAATGTTCGGCGTTCAAGCTTGTCCGCCTTTTCCCGCAGTTCTGTCGTCTCATTTTGAAGCTCTTCCATCAATTTCATCACCTTTTCTCTCTGTCCTTCATCGATATTCATGAGTGGTGGTGGTGGAAGATGGTCATCAAACCCGGGCATCATCGGCGGACGATGATGGCTAAACCGGACGTAAAGAAATGTCCCGATCGTGGCAAGATTAATAAGAATAAGAAAAATAAGAACCCCGATCAACATTTTCATTTTCATTGCTGTACTCCCCGAACAGGTTCGTCGTTATAATTCATTCGATCTACTGAACCATGCTGGGCAATGACACTATAATAATCGCTCATATCGTTCACGGTCAGGGAAGCCGGTTGAGAGACCGATAGGTCATTCCCGATATAAACGCCGATAATTACTGCCAGCACAGCGCCTATTCCTGCAATAGACCATCGTAAGGCAGGATAAAATCTTCGGTTCGGTATTCGTTCTGATTCATTAAGTAGCGATTCAATTCTGTTGGGTAAATACGGGTCAGGTTGAAGTTCCCCTAACGCGAGCAATGAGTTGTCGTTAAAAACCCTCGACATTTTCTTGTAATAATTCCGGCAGCTATCACATTGTTCCAAGTGCCGTTCGATAAGGGAATTCTCCTGCCCGGAAATTTTCCCCTCATGCCACGACAGAAATAATTTTGTAACATGTTTGATCATAAACATTTCCTTTTAGATGTGTTCTATCACTGGCTCTAGTTTTTTGATGAGTTGTTTCTTCGCCCGATGTATCCTCGCCTCCACTGCGCTCAGGCTGAGACTCATAGAGTCCGCAATCTGCTGATAGCTCATCTCTTCGAAGCGAAATAGTACGAACGGGATACGGTATTTCGGTGCAAGTGATTCGATGGCCTCCCACACGGTCTTTTCGCGTTCGGCCTGCTCCATAACCTGATGAGGTGTTAATGACGGGGAGCTCATATCCGACCGACCTTTTGACGACTCTTCGCGGAGAATGGCGCCAATACGTTGATCCATAATATCATACCACTTCTTTCGTCGCTCGCGTCGTAAAAAATTCAACATGTGATTTACTGCAATCCGGTGAACCCATGTATATACTTCCGATTCATTCCGAAACTCTTCCATGTGCTCATAAACTTTGAGAAACACATCCTGTGTCACATCACGTGCCTGCTCCTGATCCCACGTGAAGCGGTATGCTAATCGAAGAATCCTTGCACCACAGAGCTTGTAGATTCCCTCAAAATCATAAACTGATTGATTGTTCTGATGTTGTCCGGCACGTCTCTCGGCAACCCGATTCACGCAAATTCCATCATGATGGCGTTTAGAGAATTAGACACATTTCCAAGCAATTTCTTGCAATGCTGGATTTCATTGCAAAGCCTTGAAATGTAAGAAATTAGGGGCTATATATTTGATTTTCGATTACGGGGGAAGTTTAATCAGCCGTGAGAAATCATGCAGGGATTCCCGATGAGAACCCCTGCATGATTGAACTTCAATGTTGATGTGCTGAACAGCTTGCCAGGCTAATTCCTGTATCCCCGCATCTCATCATATTTTTTCGCTTGCTCATCTGTGAGGATGTCTCTCATCCTGATATGTGCCAGCAGGTGAGTAGCCCTTAACGTTCCTTGGAGGTTTGCGAGTTCAAGCGTGGAGGATTCAAGAACTTTTGCGGTAACAGTGCCGTCAGCAAATTGCTTATTCAGATTCTTCTCTTTGTCCACAATCTGCTTGCCGAGCGAAACCGCTTTCTCATGCATGATGTTGAATGCATCCTGCGTCTTATCTTTTTGTTCACCGGTCAGGTGTAGTTCCGACGCAAGGGCAAGAACATGGCGAGGACCGGGATAATGATTCAGTTCTGCTGCTTTTGCAAGCCCCATTCCTTCACCATCCAGATATTTCTGTATTTCGTCGGGGGAAAGAGATTTTATTGTACGCGTCTCCTCTCCCGCATAGGGGCTTTTTGCAGCATCATTAGTTACGTTGTTCGCGTTCATGGGGCAATTTTCCATCGCCGAGGAATCACCCGATGTCAGCAAGTGATGTATCATCATACTCGCATGCTCACTCTTTTTGATTTCATCTATAAGTTTCAACATCATGGAATGATCCCCGACAATGGCGTGAATGATTTCTTGCTGCTGTGTTTCGTCCTGCAATACGTCCCGGGGCGGCGCATTCTGCATCCTGCATGCGCCTGCAACCATCAACACGGCAGCCGCTATAATGGTAAGTTTCATTGTAGTTCTCCTGTTAAGATTGTCTGAACAATAAGGATTTATTTCCGGCCGTAATTGAATGCCGGAAGCTTGAACGAATCTGAATGGAGAGATTCTTAAATTCTCAAACTACAATTGGATATGACAATATCAGGAAGAGGGAGGGTTTCCGAAAGCGATGCAAAGTCTTTCTGGTAACGGAGAGAATAACCGGGTGAAGCGGAAGCTGTGAAATCACCGGCAATATGCTTGTACACGGCGCCCTCATAACGATCCGTTGTTGCTTTCTCGATTCGTCGTTGTGACCGAAACAATGATGAAAGCACAGCAGAGTTTCTCTGCCGCTCCTGATTTCCTCTCAAACATTTAAGTTGCATACCGGAGCTGACCGGCTGTTTCATGAAGGAACAATAAAGATAGCCATACGGCACTTGTCCGACGATAACGGCAAGACAAACCGAAAGGATAATAATGCGCTTTGCGAATTTCATATATTATTAGAATATATTACAATGTTTTTGTTAAAGAAGTTCCTGTACTCGGGTATTTTCATCTTTTTTATATATATTCGAATAATAATTACAAGAACATTATGAAACCTTTTCCTCTCTCCGTCTATTGTTTCTCCTTATTGATTATTCTCATTGCTCCTGCGAGGGTCACCGCTCAGAAGAATGTCCATCTATCGAAACTCTGGACGGTACACATCGATGAAGTACTGCCGCAATCGATCGCCGATTTCGAACGGGTCGGAAAAACACAGACACGGCTGCGGGATTCGATCCTCCTGGCACATAGTCTGCCGGTCAATCCGTCATACAGCTTCAATAATCCGGAGGGAAAATATGTTTCCCTTCGCGCACGGGCGTCGTATGGTGAACTCGACCAGCCCTCAAAACTTCCGGACGATGTGAGAAAAATCTTCAAAGATTTCGTGAACCCCTACAGCGATACCGCCCATACAACGCTCCGCATCCACCATAATGAGATTTGGTCGTGGGACTCATCGGGGAGCTATTTTCCTCCAGCGTTTCAGCCGACAGTTACCGAATTACGATATGTCCGTCTGCATTCAGAGTGGGTCAAGCCCCCGATGGACGCTGTATACGATTTTGTGATGACCCGTTTCCATGATGCACTCGTAAAGGAGCACTATCCGTTAACATGTATAGCCTTCTTCAGCTCTTACGGCACAGGCGCCAATCACTATGTGTGGCATGCGCGAAGAAGCATTGACCTGGTCAACGCCAGTACACCTGAGCAAATCCTCATCACGGCATATGGAGAACTTGAAGGCAAATCACTCATGCGGAAATGGAACGACTGCTTGTTCAAATCGGAAGAGATGGACGCAATGATTAACTCTGACGATAATTCCTCCGGGAAGGAAATGCCATGGCTGGGAATTGTCGCGAAATAATAAATTCGTTTGGGAAGGAATCAGATACAGTTAAACGAGTCAACTGAGGTTGGCATTCTCAATACTTTCAGAATATCGAACTCAATAGAACTTGTCGTATACAAAGAGGGCTTCCAGACCCTTATAAAACCTCTAACGATTAATACAACGAAATCGCTTCATCTACAATTACAATTGACACAGTAAGAGAAAGGTAGAATGGATGAGGATTACCGCCACACTTTTGATTGCACTGCTCTGCTTACTCAGCGCCACCCTCTTCGCCCAGGACAAGGTCCGCCAACACATCGGTGGACATTGCGACGGATGTGAAGGAATTTATCAGAACATGCCGAAACATTTGAGCTGGCAGACAACGATTCCTGACAGCAACGAGCCGGGCGAGCCTATGGAAATCGAGGGAATAATCTACAAATTAGACGGGAAGACTCCCGCACCGAATGTAATCCTCTATGTGTATCACACTGATGCAACTGGGCATTACTCACCAGCAAAGGTGCAAACAGGCAACGCGCGTCGTCACGGGCATTTACGCGGGTGGATGAAAACCGATGAGCGCGGACGGTATAAGTTTCGCACAATCAGACCGGCGCCCTATCCTGGTAATCATATTCCGGCACACGTTCACCCTATTATTAAAGAGCCCGGTAAGAATGAATACTATTTTGATGAATATCTTTTCGAGGGAGACCCTTTGCTTACTAAAGAGGAGCGCGCTAGACAGCAACAGCGCTGCGGCTCCGGCATCATCACTCTTACGAAAGGAAGGGATGGAGTGTGGCGAGGTAAAAGGGATATTATTCTTGGATTAAATATCCCCGACTACAGATAGATACCAAAATCGCTAGTGTAAATCGAAGCTTTCCACGGCAGGGATGAGACCTCTATTCTTGCCGAGGGTAAACAGGCGTTCCAGAGCCCGTCTTCCCTCATCTCCCATATCAATCGTCAACTCGCTTACATACATCTTCACAAATTTTTCCCCAAGTTTATAATCGATTCCTCTCCCCCACTGCATTGAGTAGGGGATTGATTCATCCTGATGTTCATAACCATACCTGATGCTGTCCCGGAGTCCTTCTGATAATTTTTCAGCAAGTGCCGCTCCCAGATCTTTTCGTACAACATCGAGTCCCAGCGGAAGCGGAAGACCTTTTGTTTTCTCTTCCCATAATTCTCCAAAATCGAGAATCTTGTTAAACCCTAATGATTGATAGGTAATCTGTCCTTCATGTATGAGCAAACCGGCATCGATTATTCCCTCATCGACTGCCTCCATAATTTTGTCGAATTGCATGTCGACATTGTTGATTCCATCGGTAAAGATCTTAAAGAGGAGTGACGCTGTGGTAAAGGGACCGGGTGTTCCGACTTTCTTTCCTTTCAATTCATCCAGCGAAGAATATTTTTTCGATATAATAACCGGGCCGTAGCCTTCACCCATACTTGCGCCCGTTCTCAGTATCCAAAACTTATCTGCAACATACGGAAATGCATGAGCGGAAATTGCGGTTACATCGAGCAGCGGGACTTCATGATATTTACCTGCCTGCATCGCCCGCTCGTTCAGGGATTGGATATCTTCGAGCAGGTGCTCAATCCTGATGCCGTCGAGTTTCACCTTGCCGGAGGCAAGTCCGTAAAACATGAATGCATCATCGGGGTCGGGGCTATGACCTACTGTAATTAATCGATCCGGCATTTTTTGTGACATTATGTTTAACG
This sequence comes from uncultured Chlorobiaceae bacterium, assembly GCA_964484465.1. Lineage (GTDB taxonomy): Bacteria > Bacteroidota > Ignavibacteria > UBA10030 > SZUA-254 > CAZAFL01. The sequence continues at coordinate 92,158 of CAZAFL010000006.1, read as the reverse complement.
CGGTGCAGGAAAAGATAAGAATTTTACAGAAGATTTGAAATTGCACATGAGCAAAATTGACAAGAAAGAGGTATATTCCTGCACCAAACTTAATCTAATTATCGTATCATGACAAGACTCGTATTGCTCCGCCACGGCGAAAGTGTCTGGAATAAGGAAAACAGGTTTACTGGCTGGACGGATGTCGACCTCTCGGAAAAAGGAGCAGGCGAAGCGCGACAAGCAGGAAAAATTCTGAGGGAGCAGGGATTTACATTCGACGTCGCGTTTACATCCGTGCTCAAGCGTGCGATCCGAACATTGTGGATTACACTCGAGGAAATGGATTTGATGTGGATCCCGGTACACAATTCGTGGAGATTGAACGAGCGTCATTATGGCGCACTTCAAGGACTCAACAAGGCAGAGACAGCTGCAAAATTCGGTGAAGATCAGGTAAAAGTCTGGCGGCGAAGTTATGCGACACGACCTCCTGCTCTGGAGAAAAATGACCCGCGCAACCCCGCAAACGACCCGCGATATCTAACCCTGGCGCCGGGCGAAGTCCCGCTGACGGAATGCCTGAAAGATACTGTTTCACGATTCCTCCCGTATTGGCACGAGTCGATTGTTCCATCAATCAAAGCAGGCAAACGAGTCATCATTGCCGCTCATGGTAACAGTCTTCGCGCGCTGGTGAAACACCTCGACAATATTTCTGACGACAGCATTGTCGATTTGAATATTCCAACCGGCGTCCCTCTCGTGTACGAGCTGGATGACCTTCTCAAGCCAGTAAGAAGCAGCTATCTTGGCGATCCAGACACAATCAAACAGGCAATGCAATCTGTAGCAAATCAGGGAAAAACAAAGTAGGTCTTACCTTACAGCAGTAAAGAACCGTTGAAGCTTATGTTCATCGAGGTAGCCGTTTGTCCTCACCCCGCTGCAGATGTCGACCGCGTAAGGTTTTACAACCCGAATCGCCTCGCTTACATTATCTGGCGTCAAGCCGCCCGCAAGGTAAAGAGGGATTTTTATGGAGTTTTGAATTTTTCGACTGATATTCCAATCATGTACACGACCTGTACCGCCGAGTTCCTTCACCTTTAATCCGGGATTACCTGAATCCAAGAGTAACGCATCCACATACAGAGAAGCGTGTGCAGCTTCCTCCACTGATTCCAGATTTCGTACATGAATAACTTGCACGATCTTAATCCCGGGCAGTTCCTTTCGCAAGATAGAATACTTGTTCGTCGGGAAAGTGTCGACAAGTTGTAATGTCGTTACCTTTGTCCGACGTTGCTGTTCAATTACATCGCGTGCATCTTGTTTTGACGTAAGTAAGAATGTGTCAATATGTGACGGGATAGTTGCTACAATGTCGGATATTAGTTCTTCCGGGATAGGCCCGGGCCCGCTCGGCATCGCAGAAACAAGTCCTAATGCCGATGCTCCATAGCGTATTGCAAGCCGAGCTTCTTTCACACTCTTTATACAACAGACTTTTACGCGCAATGTAAAATTATGACCTCTGATCTGCTATCTGGTGTAAATGATGTTTCATATGCCACACGTAGTCTTCAGCAAAGTATTGTAGTGTGGTCGATTGGCCTTCAGGAATCGGCCTCGACGCAATGTCATAAAAATTGTGGCGGAAATGTTCTTTGGAGAGTGTTTCCTCAGGCAACTGACACATCACATGAAGAAGGTGCGTGTTAATATCTTTCCAAAACAGGATGAGTGTCCGCCACGGTCGCCCCGTGTAGTTTTGAGCCTCAATCCAGCGTTCCTGTTCATACCCTTCAAAGATAAGGTTCTCGCTACGTCGTGCGAGAACAAAGCGGCGATGATTGTTGAATGCCGAATCAATGAGATGTCCAAGGATTTCCTTTGGACACCATTTTCCTTTTTCTCGACTGGTCATGCTATCTCCTTCAGAAATCGAAAGGAGCTTTTCCTCCCAGGTATCGAGTGTCGCCTGGAACTCTTTCTCAAATTGTTCGTTCATACATCACCTTTCATTGTAGTAATTGTTTATACCTGAAACATTCCACCAGGTGGTCGTTAACCATTCCGCACGCCTGCATAAACGCATAACAGATCGTGGAACCGACAAATTTGAACCCGCGCCGCTTCAAATCTTTACTCATGGCATCGGATTCTTTTGTCTGCGGCGGGACATCGTTCAGGCTTTTCCGCTTATTAATAATCGAGGCTCCATCGACAAATTGCCAGATGTACCGGTCGAATGAGCCAAATTCCATCTGCACTTCGTGAAACATTTTGGCGTTCTGAATAAACGCTTCAATCTTCAGCCGGTTTCGAACAATACCTTCGTTCATCATCAAATCCCTGATCTTCTTTGCGTTGTATGTTACAATCTTTTTTGTGTTAAAATTATCAAATGCCTTACGATAATTCTCCCGTTTCTTCAGGATTGTAATCCAACTCAATCCGGCCTGGGCGCCTTCAAGGCAGAGCATCTCATATAATTTCCGGTCGTCATGGACCGGTACTCCCCATTCTTTATCATGATACGTCGTATAAAGAGGGTCGCTATTTCCCCAGGGACAACGTTTTGTCATCTGCATCCTCTCTCATGTTGTAACCACGTGAATAAAATCCTATTATCTTTCACGGCTTCCATGTCTGCCCGATTTTTTCAACCGCAAGTTTTGGAGAGTGTTGCGTGAGGGCTTTTTTTAATCGTTCGATTGGTTCGTTTGTCGGTTCATTGCTCAGAATAAAAGTCGACCAATGCACCGGCATGATCGCGCTCGCGTTCATGTGGTTTGCCATCGCCACTGCCTGTTCCGGATTTGCATGGACATAAATCCATGGATCATATGCTCCGATCGGAAGAATGGCAAGGTCGACGGGGATATTCCTTTCTGCAAGTTGCAGGAAAAATTCCTGGTACGCGGTATCGCCGCCGAACACTATGTGTTTTCCGTTTTTCGATAGAAGATACGCATTAAAGCTCCTTCCCTCCATATATCCGCGTGACCGATCTTTCTCCCATGGAAATCTCCATCCGAAATGATTTACCCTCAGTGCTTCAATCGTAACGTCGCTGATCGTCGTTTGCTCGCCCCAGTCCAGTTCCTGCAGATGTTTCCAGGCACGATCTGCAAGGAGGTCGCTTGTATTCTTGGCCATCACCACTGGAATGTTCTTATTGAACTTTCTCAAAGAGGGGAAATCCATGTGGTCCATATGTGCATGAGACAATAGGATCAGGTCGATGGGGGGAAGCTGGTCCATCGTCAGTGCAGGAGCTACGAGACGCTTTGGCCCGAGAGTCAGCAATCCAAGAATGTTAATACCAATCTTATCGGAAAATACCGGGTCAGTAATAATTTTTAGCCCGAAGAAGTTTATCAGAACTGTCGCATGCCCGATCCATGCCGCGGTAATGGTCGAATCATCCCATGTTGCAGGTTCAGGCCGGGCCGGCGCCGGAGCGATGATGTGGTCGCTGAAAATAATTCTTCGAAACGACGGCCGCTGGCGTTGTTCCTGGGCGAACATCAATTGCGGGGCAACGAGTCCGACACCCATTCCTTTAAGAAATTTTTTCCGGGAAATCATTTATACTCTTTGTCTCTTTCCTGTAATACGGGCTGTGCCGACGTTTCCGTTGTGTAAATAAAATGCGACACTGAAGGAGGCTGCGGTCCCACGTGAAATGAATGTACGTGACTTTCGATTTCGCGGTCGGCAACAGTAATTCGTTCATGCTGCCGCATGTGCTCTATCCAGGATTCTACAACAAATGTTTCGACATATCGTTCCGGTTCGGACACATCGTTATAAATTCCCCATTGTACGGCACCGTCGCGCCGTCGGATTCTGCTCAAGGCGTGCACCGCCTTTGAAAAATCATTCATGTGCTCCTGCGTAACACGGTACTCCACTGTTATTAAGACAGGTCCGCGATCTGGGTGCGGCTCCGCTGCCAGCACAGGTTCTGCCCAGTGCATTGAGGGAGAAAGATCGATACTCGAATCTACCGCAAGCTTATATTTGAAAGTTGTAACCATTGCAATGATTCCACCCGTTGCTGCAAGAGAAAGAGCTATTGTCGTACCAGCGCGAGTTGTGATAATTCCCCAAAGTGCCGCCCCGCCTGCGAACCCGCCAAAAAAAACAAGAATATAGATTGCCATTGCGCGCGCTCTCACCCAGGCGGGCGACGCCATTTGCGCCGCAAGATTAAGACTTGACATTAATACCATCCACGCCATTCCACCGATAACCATCGCACAGGAAATGGCGACAGAGATTTTCGCAAACGCTAGCGTGAAAAGCAATCCCGAAAAGAGGAGAGTCGCAAACCGGACCATGGAATCCACAGAGAGGGATTTCCTGAGTTTTGTCAATGCAGCAGCTCCTGCCACTGCACCGGTACCAAACATACCGATGAAGAGACCATAATCCACCGAAGTCCTTCCCATTTCGTGCCGTACGATATACGGCAGAGTCGCCCACATCGCACTACCGAAGAGGATAAATGCTGCAGTACGAACAAGCACATTCTGGAGTGCAGGAGAAAAGCGCGCATAACGCAATCCCGCTCGTATCGCCCCGATTATTCGCTCCGCCGGCAGGACGCTTTCCCTGTGTTGCCGACGCCAATTCATAAGAACAACAATGACACCGAGAAAGGAAATCCCGTTCAGGATAAAAACAGCCCATGAACCTATGGCTGCGACAATTATTCCCCCAAGCGCGGGGCCAACCGCACGCGCAACGTTGAATCCCACACTGCCTAGTGCAACAGCAGAGGGCAGTCGGTCCTTGGTTGTGATTTCCGGCAGGATTGCCTGCCATGCCGGGCCATTCATTGCCGCACCAACCCCCATAACAAACGTAAGAGCTAATAATAACATTGGAGTCATGCCGCCTGAAAGCGCGACAACTCCCATGACAAAAGCCAACAGTAACATCCACGCCTGGGTGAGGACAAGGATGCGCCGCTTATCGAGAATATCCGCAAGCGCTCCTGCCGGCAACGACAGCAGAAAAATCGGCAGAGTCATCGCCGTCTCAAGCAGACCGATGAGTGTCGGTGAGGTTGTTAACGATGTCATCAGCCAGCCAGCACCCACTTCCTGCATCCAGGAACCGATGTTGGATACAAGGGAGGCAATCCACAACGCACGAAACAATGGCTGATGTAACGGACTGAATACCGAATTATCAGCAGAACTACTTCTTGCGCGATCACTCATACATTAAAACAATACTGAAGAATTTACACCTGGGGGACATGAAGAGGAGAGAGAGATTTTTCCAGATCACTTCGGTATGATTCATACTGCTTGGGTAACATGAGATTTGTGCCCAGTTTATCCTTTTCTTCATCAATTAAAAATCCCGGTGGATCGGTAGCGACTTCGAACAGGACTCCTCCCGGTTCGTGAAAATATATCGAGTGAAAATAATTCCGGTCGATCACCGGCGTAACGTCCGCTCCATCCTTGATAAGCCTTTCCCGGACTCCCAGCTGTGTCGCATCGGACGGTGTTCGCCATGCAACGTGGTGAACAATCCCCACACCCATTGCACCGCGCGTCCCGTTTGACTGGCGAATGATATCGATGTATGTTCCACTTCCTCCGCGCCCTGTCTCTAAACGAGTTACATTTCCTTCCTCAATAGTTTTTTTGAACCCCAGCATCAACGTAACAAACCCCGCAGTAGGTTCATATTCATGTTCAGATAATGTTACACTATGAAAACCGCTAATCGCAAATTTAGCGGGAATATTCCCCTGTCCATAACCTGTACGGTTATCAGGCGGTGAGGCAATCAATTCAAACCGAAAGCCATCATGATCAATACCCGCAATAATCTCTTCGCCAAACCGGGAAAAAGGTTCTGCCGTTTGAACATTATATTGCTTAAGACGATCCCGCCAAAAATTTATTGCATCATGCGGAATGGAAAAGGAGAATGTTATAAGCTGCCCCACTCCTTTTCTTCCCCTATGAGCCTGAGTAGACCATGGGAAGAATGTAAGAAGTGTGCCTGGATGTCCAATCTCATCACCATAATAGAGATGGTAGGTATAGGGATCATCGAAATTAACTGTTTTTTTTACAAGCCGGAGACCAAGGGTGCCGGCGTAAAATCCCAGATTCGCTTGAGCGTCTCCTGCAATCGCAGTAACGTGATGTATTCCAAGAATATCGTTTACTATGTTCACTTTAGACTCTCCCTCCCGATAGATATAGTACCCTCAACGGTAACGTAAATAAGCTAATAAATAAGCGTTTGTCAAGTCATAGAAATTATTATATATTACACCCCCGTTCATGGTCGATATAGTTTAAATCACCATTTGCTCAACAGTACAGAGGAGTATCATCATGAAAAAAATTATCATCGGCGGACTTGTTGGCGGCATCATCCTATTTGTCTGGAGCTTTCTTGCCTGGGTGGTTCTGCCCTTGCATACTCCGAGCATGCATAAAATTCCGAATGAAGATGCGGTCATGAGCATGCTGAAACAATCGTTGCCCGATAAGGCGGTCTATCTTTTCCCGCATGGCCCCGGAATGACGCCCGACCAGTCTGCACAAAATGCATGGGCCGAGAAAATGAAACAGGGACCGACAGGAATGATTATTTTCAATCCGAACGGCACCGACCCAATGATGCCGGGTCAGATGCTGGTGGGTTTTGTTCTTGACCTTTTATCCGCATTATTAGTTGCATGGCTCCTGACGCGAAGCACCGCGCTGGGGTCCTCGTTCGCAGGACGGGTTGCGTTCTGCGGCATGTTCGGTATCTTTGCCATGCTGTTCGATTATCTCATGATGTGGAACTGGATGGGATACCCCGGAGATTTTACCGTTGGTCTTATCCTCGACGGCATTATTGCGTGGTTGCTGGCCGGACTTGGCATTGCCGCCATAGTAAAAGCTCCACGAACGGAGTAGCTAAAAACGTTCGGGTTCAAATGGTCTTTTGCATATCAGAAAAGCAAAGCCGGAGTATTGAATCTCCGGCTTTTTGCATTTAACAAATGAGATAAATTTCCGTATACACAGCAAAGGATCTTCCAGACATAAAAAAGGTATGAAGAATCACCAGCGTTCCGTAAAACAAGAACCCGGGTTTCGAGACATCATTCGTGAAGATATTCGTCGCGGAGACTTCCGGCGAACAGTCTTCCGTGATTTTCACGAGATGCGCGAATTCTTTTTGGATGACGACCACAAAGCGCAATTGAATAAGATGGGGCGCGCAAAACGAACGATTGTAACTTCCTGGTGGCTGCTCAAAGCTTTGTTCTTAAAGCTGACTCCTGCACGGCGTCTTATGTTGCTGATTGTAGCAGTATTGTTTCTCATTCCCCACAATTTTACTCTCTCCGGCGACCGTATTTACATTAGTGTTGAGACGAGTTACTTTGCGGTGTTTATTCTTCTTTTCGTTCTCATGCTCGAGCTTAAAGATAAACTGGTTGCGCGTGACGAGCTTGAAGAAGGGCGTGCCGTCCAGACTGCCCTGATGCCGGAACGAACGCCTGAAATACCGGGTTGGTCTGCCTGGCTCTTCACACGCACAGCGAATGAAGTCGGTGGAGATTTGGTCGACCTCCAGATGATCGATAACACTACATATCGAATCTCCCTTGCGGACGTCGCCGGAAAAGGGTTAAAAGCCGCCCTGCTCACTGCTAAACTGCAGGCAACCCTGAGAGCGCTTGCCCCCGATACAAAATTACTGTCTGAATTTGGGGCAAAGCTCAATAAAATATTTTACCGTGACAGTCTGCGAAATCTATTTGCTTCGCTTGTGTACGTAGAGGTGAATTCGTTAAGCGGTAACATACGATTTTTGAACGCCGGCCACCCGCCTCCCATCGTTGTGAAAGGCTCGGTGCCGGAAGAAAGCCGCAAAGGAGACCCCGCCATTGGAATTATTCCTGAAGCTATCTTTACTGAACAACAACAACAGTTGAAGCCGGGTGAGACTTTCTTCATTTATTCAGACGGCCTGACAGAGGCAAAAAATGAGCTTGGGGAATTCTACGGGCAGCAACGCATGATGAACCTGTTACAGCGAATTGAATATCTTACTGCAAAAGAAATCGGTGAAATGATTGTTTCGAACGTCGACAAGTTTATCGGCGATGCGCGCCCCCATGATGACCTTTCTATGGTCATTCTCAAGAGACAATAAAGCATCCGGCAGGAAATCTTTTTCAACAAGAAATTGTTCGGATAGAAGAAGGAGAATTGTCCCATGTTTAAGTATGTTGTCATATCGGCATTTGCTGCTGTCATAAGTATGGGGTGCGCATCGATGTATACATCGACATACAACCATGATGAGGTGTACGCAACAGACTCACTTAATGAGCACCGGATGAGCATCAATGACGTTATTTCGCTCAGTAAGGCGGGTGTCGGCGACAGTGTCATCATCAACCAAATAAAAGCGACGCAATCTTTCTTCCATCTCTCCAACGACGACATCCTTAACCTCAAGAAAGCCGGAGTCAGTGATGATGTTGTCAATGCAATGATTACAGGATCGCACCATCAGGGATACTACGGATCGCACTACTATTACCCATGGTATTATGACCCGTATTATTACGGCTTCTCATACTGGTATTATAGACCGTTTTATACATATCAACACTATTATTATCCGAGGTTTTATTATCAACCCCCGGTTTTTCGACGCTTCGGCGGATCGAGAAGATAATGTTCGATAGTTCCAGCGAATTGTACCTTATGAGTCGCGTGTGGTGCTGAAACACCTCAACAATAAGCGTTACCATGTGGTTGTTGATGATATAATTGGGGAGCATTTTTTTATCATTCAGGGTGAGAAGCAAAAACCTACCTAAATCTTCTTCGATAAGGCTAAGTTATTCTGTTCCAATAGTTAATCGGGCATAAATTACCCGAATAATTCCGAAGTTTGCTTTGACATTTCTTCATAATATACCTACTTTATATGTTTATACCATACTAAATTTGTTCTTATAGAAAAATGGTCGGACAATCTATTTCACACTACAAAATTCTCGAGAAACTCGGTGAGGGCGGCATGGGTGTTGTCTATAAAGCCCATGACACTACACTTGACCGTATTGTTGCAATCAAATTCCTTCCGAATTACCTGACCAGCGACCCAACGGAAAAGGAGCGGTTCTACCACGAGGCGCGCGCGGCCGCCGCCTTAAGCCATCAAAACATTTCAGTGATTTATGAAATAAGCGAGCATGAAGGACAAGTTTTTCTTGTCATGGAATTTATCGAAGGAAAAACGCTCAAGAAACTCATCGAACAGGAAAGCGATCCCCTCTCCATCAAGAAAGTGCTCGATATAGCAATTCAGACCTGCGAAGGACTTGCCGCCGCCCATGAAAAAGGGATTGTGCACCGCGACATCAAGTCAGACAATATCATGCTGACGACAAAAGGCCAGGTCAAGATTATGGATTTCGGTCTGGCAAAAGTAAAAGGCTCAACGAAGCTTACAAAAGCCGGCTCAACGTTGGGAACTGCGGCATATATGTCGCCCGAACAGGCCCAGGGCGAAGACGTCGACCACCGGACAGATATATTCTCATTCGGCGTCGTGCTCTATGAGCTTCTGACATCAAAACTTCCGTTCAGAGGGGAACATCAGGCAGCGCTGATGTATTCGCTCGTCAATGAAGAACCCCAGCCGATAGCTCGTTTCAACGAAAACGTCCCCCCCGACCTCGAACGTATTGTGATAAAAACGCTGGAAAAGGACCGGGATGAACGCTATCAGCACATCGATGATGTGCTTGCCGACCTGCGTCGCGAAAGAAAAAAATTGGAATATGCCCGCACGGGTTATGCAACCACGACTACGGCGACAATCTCACAACCATCAATGCCTGTAGCTTTACCTAAGAGGAAAATAACAAAGTATCTCATACCGGCAGCAGTTATTGTTGTCCTGATCATTGTGCTTGCTGTGCTTAATCCCTTCAATTTCCAGATTGCCACACAAAAGAGTTCGGCAAGCCCGGAGAAGAGTTCTCTTGCGGTAATGTATTTTGAAAACATACCCGACCCCGAAGATAAAGACCATACCGGTGAGATGCTAACGAACCTTCTCACGACATCTCTGTTCCAAACCAAAGATGTGGAAGTCATCAGTCGTGAACGCCTGTATGATATCCAGAAAGAGCTCGGGCAGACAGATGCGAAATCTATTTCTCCTTCGATGGCGACGAAAATAGCACAACGCGCCGGCGTATCAATGATGCTGATCGGCAGCATCCTGCAGAAGCAGCCTTCGCTCGCCATTACCTACCGGTTGGTGGAGGTGCAGACAGGAAAAATATTGAGCACGCAGCGACTTTCTGATTTCCCACCTGAGAAAATATTTTCGCTCGTTGATACGCTGGCTCTCCTTGCCAAGAAAGATTTGCATGTTACCCCATCAGGAACTGCGGAAGAAAAATCTGTAGCAAGTGTAACCACGACCTCGCCGGAGGCATACCGCTCTTACCTTGAGGGTAAAGAGTTGAACAATCGCTTCTACGCCGCAGAGGCAAAAGCTGCGTTCCGACGCGCGATAGAACTCGACAGCAATTTCGCAATGGCTTATTTCCAGCTTGCTAATGTCAACCTCAGTAATCTCTCCGCAGCAGAATTTAGTTCTGCAATGAATAAGGCATACGCTTTACGGGATAGAGTAACAGAGCGGGAACGGCTCAGCATACTGTCTGCGTACGCGGGCGGAATTGAGAGAAATTTACCAAAGGCTATTTCATACCTGGAAGACCTTGTCGAAAAGTACCCGCATGAACAAAGTGCATATATCGCGCTTGGCAGTTTCTCCCAGCAGATAGGTCAGCGTGAAAAAGGCGCTGAGATATTCTTGCGGGGATTGCAAAGCGATTCCCTTGATAAGAACCTCTGGAACATATTAGCTTACGCCTACGCATCGCTGAATCGGAAGCAGCCGGCAATGGATGCCATCGAGCGGTATTTACGTCTTGCCCCCGCAGAGGCTAACCCGTATGATTCGAAAGGTGATATCTATTGTCTTTTTGCCGATTATGATTCCGCAATGGTATGGTGGCAAAAAGCTCTCTCGTTTCGTTCGGATTTCCCAAGCGCAGGAAAGTTGTTCCGCGCCGCTTTGGTCAAGCAGGATGAGGTCGCCGCTGAAAAATACTTTCACCAATTCGCTGTTTCCTTCCGAGAAGAAGAAAAGAATTTCAATGAGGTATGGCCAGTTATTCTGCCCATTCAACACGGTCAACTCGAACAAGCTCGAAAGTTGCTGTTTGAAATTCTTGCTTCGCATAAAGCACAGAAGCTCACCGATTTGATCCTTAACGACCTCGACGTCCTAACCTTGCTTGACTATGAAATGAGCGACTATGCCTCGATGCTCAAACATGCTCAGGAACGGGCAGACGAGCTGAAAAAAGACCCGACGGACATCATCGCAGGCCGGCCGACGGTTGCAATAGCCTTGCTGAAAAACGGTGCCAAGAAAAACTCATCAGCTCTTATGGATCAGCTGAAGAGTGATCTGGCAAAAGAAGCACCGGTAACGCAGGCATCTTACGATTACGGAGTGGGGATTTGTATGTTCGAAGAAGCTCAATATCAGCGTGCGCTCGACCAGTTTAACACTGCGCTAAAACCGCTCTCCCCCAATCACGCACCCTTGTATCATTACGCCGTCTGCTTACTGAAAAGCGGTCGCACGGAGGAAGCCGTTCATGAGTTGCAACGACTCACACAATGGATTCCGGTCAGTAACTCTGCCTTCGACCTTGACCAGCTTGCCTTGTCGATTTATGGTCTGATCGCTCCCACGAAGGCGCATTACTGGCTCGGCGTTGGGTATGAAGAACTCGGGCGAAAACAAGAGGCAGTCAGAGAGTATGAAAAATTCTTTGAGATATGGAACAAGGTGGATTTCAAATCGAAAGATGTCGATGATGCGCAAGCGCGACTCACAAAATTGAAGGGAATGGCAGCGAGATAATTATTCTCGCCTGGGGTATTCACTACAAAGAGCCGGCCTTGAACGTTACCGCCCAGCCGCTCGAACGCCTTAAGTTTCTGTCACGTAAGTAAACGGAGCTTTCTCAAAATTTGGTTGTGAAGATCTGACATGATCGGACAAACAATCTCACATTATAAAATTATTGAAAAACTCGGCGAGGGCGGGATGGGCATCGTGTACAAGGCCCTCGATACAAACCTTGACCGGGTTGTCGCGTTAAAATTCATGCCGCACAATATTACGCCCGACGAATCGGAACAGGCGCGCTTTCTGCAAGAAGCAAAAGCCGCTTCCGCGCTCAACCACCCCAACGTTTGTACGATTTATGGTATTCATGAAGCAGATGGTCAGAAATTTATCGAAATGGAATTTGTTGACGGTGTTACCCTCCGCCGTAAGATTCCGATCAATACCTTAAACGAAACGATTGCGTACGCCGTACAAATCGCTGATGCGTTGCACGAGGCCCATCAGAAAGGGATCGTTCACCGCGACATCAAGGCTGACAACATTATGATCAACGGCAAGAATCAGATTAAGGTTATGGATTTTGGCCTTGCAAAGTTGAAGGGGAGTTTTAAACTGACCAAAACTACTTCGACAGTCGGCACCCTTGCCTACATGGCTCCCGAACAGATCCAAGGGAGTGATGTCGACGCCCGAAGCGACATATTTTCCTTCGGGGTCGTAATGTATGAAATGCTTACCGGCCATCTCCCCTTCCGGAGTGAACACGAAGCGGCGCTGATGTATTCCATCATCAATGATGAGCCCGAACCGATTCAAAAATACAGAGAGGACCTCCCTCCGGTTCTCATGAATCTCATCCAACGTGCATTGGAAAAAGACCCTAACGACCGCTATCAATCTATCAATGAGGTGGTCATTGAATTGCGTCGGCTGCAGAAGCAATCGACTAAAGTGTCCCGCTCTTCGCTTCCGTCGATGCCAGCCCAGCCAGTCGCTCTTGAACCTCGACTTGGTTCATCTTCGATTTCCCCCGTTATCGAAGAAAAGAAGAGCAAAAAAGGGATTATCATCGGTGCTTCGAGTGTGGCGATTGTTCTTGTTGCAGCAGCATTGTGGCTGCTTGTGTTCAGACCTCCTTCACAGGAGACGCTGAATCCGAACATGACATTTAGAATGCTGCAAATCCCATACCGGGAGATCGGATTTCCGAGCCTTTCACGCGATGGAGGATGGATTGCGTTCGCCGCACATACAAGCAACAAACCATTTGACATCTATCTGATGAACGCCAACTCAGGCGAGCCCAGGCAGATCACAACGGATTCTAACGGATTCATGCAGACCGTCGACCTTTCTCCCGACGGAAGTCAGATTGTATACGACAGGGCCGATAAAGGATTTACGAAACCGGAGATTGCCATTGTTTCATCTCTAGGGGGCTTTAGCAAACGCATTGTCAATCTTGGGTTTTCTCCGCATTGGCGACCCGACGGTCAGCGCATCGGCTACGTTTTAGTTGCCCATTGGGGAAGTACTTCGGGGACATCGGAATTCAGATCGGTAAAACCCAATGGCACAGATGACCGGCTAGAATTTGCCGACACTCTTTTTGAAGGAGACTTTACCTGGGCACCCGACGGCAGGTCGATATGCTATTCACGACGCGTTCCCGAAGGACATTTTGAAATTTTTATCAGAGACCTCGAATCAAAAAAGGAACGGCAGTTGACATCGCTCAAGAAAAACTCATTTTATCCTGTCTGGACACAGAACGAGAAAATCATTTTCACCTCCAACCTTAGCGGAAACGAGAACCTCTGGATGATGCCGTCTTCAGGAGGAACGCCTGTTCAGATAACCCGGGGCACAGGACCTGATTACTGTCCTGTCGTTTCTGCAGATTCGAAGAGACTATTATTCGTGCAGCAACAAAACATCGGACATGTATGGGTGGGGTCATTGCCGGGGGGGACATCTCAACAGTTGACGTTTCAAGACGCGCAATTATCTGCGCCGACGTTCTCGCCGGACGGGAAAAATATTCTTTATGTCGAATCGAATCAGAGTTCATCGGTGACAACTTCCTCCCTCAATGTTCTTCAGATCGGTGGCAATGTAAAAAATCAGCTTATCTCCGAAGAAATGAATATCCACTCACCGAAATGGTCACCCGATGGAAAGTGGGTTGCGTTTGCGGCGCACCCCGATACGATAGCACACGATTCATCGAAAATGTATCTTATCGATGCGGAAAACCCCGGGACACCCAGACAAATAGGCTCCGGATTTCCCGAGAGATGGCTTAGCAATACATCCATCCTGACAAGCTATCGTGTCGGGAGACTCATTAGATATATCGACGGCAGGACGACAACAAGATTTTTCAGCGACTCCCTGCTCGCCGAGCCGATCCTCGATGGGAAATACGTTCTTTATACTAACTATTTCTATTCGAAAAACCCCGGCGTATGGCTTGAACCTGCTCCGGGCGCGGGAATGCCTCCATCCGAACCGAGACAACTGGTGAAGTCACTTTCCAACTATCAATACGACCCTGTGGCAAAAATTCTCTACTATGTCAATCCGCAAAACGAACTGCACAGCGTGAGCCTCCCTGACGGAAAAGACCAACGCATACGAGGGTCATTTGCTGAATTGAGTATCAACAACCCCTTTTCCATCAGCGCAGATGGCAGACAGATTACCTATCTTGATTCCAAACAGGTAAGCAAACTTATGTTGATTGATAATTTGCGATAGTATTTCGTGAGATATTCTTGCCGTGGGGGGAGCCATTAATAGAAGGACATCTTCATACAAACAACAAAGAGCATCAATGAAAGGATCGATAGGTTTATGATTGGTCAAACTATTTCACACTATAAAATATTGGAGAAGCTGGGCGAAGGAGGGATGGGGGTTGTGTACAAAGCCCAGGACCTGAAACTCGACCGGACTGTGGCAATCAAGTTTCTTCCACCACATCTCTCATCATCCACAGAGAACAAAGCGCGTTTCATGCAGGAGGCAAAAGCGACTGCCGCGTTAAGCCATCCGAACATTCTCGGTGTCTTTGAGATCGATGAACAGGAAAGCAGGATGTTTTTCGTGATGGAATACGTCGACGGCGTAACCCTAAAACGACACATTACGAGCCTGCAATCGGGAACCGGAATTCCGGTCAATCAGGCAATTGAATGGACATCACAAATTGCTTCCGGACTGAAAGCAGCACACGACAAGAACATCGTTCACCGCGATATCAAACCGGAAAACGTTATCCTCACGAAGGATGGCAAACCCAAAATCATGGACTTCGGTATCGCGAAGCTTAAGAGCAGCTCCGGCCTTACAAAAACGGGAACATCCCTGGGGACCCTCTCCTATATGTCGCCGGAACAGGCTCAGGGCGATGCCGCCGACCACCGTTCGGACATCTGGTCGCTCGGCGTGGTCCTATATGAGATGCTCACCGCTGACCTTCCTTTCAAATCCGAACACGAAGCCGGATTGCTGTATCTGATTGTTAATGAGGAACCGCCGGTTCCGAGCCTGATGGACAGAAAGATCCCACACCAGATGGATAACGTGACAAAGAAAATGCTTGCAAAGGACCGTGCCAAGCGGTATCAGAATATGAACGAACTGCTGAATGCATTAGAAGACGCCCGCCAATCGATCATGAGCGCACCCACAGGTGTCCAGACGAAGGCGATTGCGGTTCTTCCCTTCGGCAACATCAGCCCTGATAAGGAGAGTGATTACTTCAGCGACGGGCTCACGGAAGAACTGATTATCAATCTCTCGAGACTGAAAGACATCCGCGTTGTCCCACGCACGACTTCGATGCAATACAAAGGGACAACCAAGGATGTCAAGGCAATCGGCAGAGAACTTGGAACACGTTATATTCTTGCCGGCAGCGTCCGAAAATTCCAGGACAACCTTCGTATCGCGGTTGAGCTCGTAGACATCGAGGCTGACGCCCAGCTCTGGGCGGAAACATATAAGGGAAAACTCGCCGATGTTTTCGATATTCAGGAGCAGGTTTCGAAACAGATTGTCGATGCGCTGATGGTGAAACTCACACCAAAGGAACAGATCGTGCTAACAAAACGTCCAACGCTGAGTGCAGAGGCATTTGACTGTAACCTGCGTGCACGCGAATCATTGTACAGATTCACCAAAACAGGCGTCCAAACTGCTATCGAGCTGTTTCGGAAAGCAATTGAATACGACGGCAGATATGCGGATGCGTATGCGGGCATGAGTGAATCATACGCTCACCTTTACCAGCAGTTTGACAGGCATGATACGTGGTTGGACAAAGCAATGGAAGCCGGCCTAAAGGCTTTGATGTATGATCCATCACTTTCCGAGGCGTACTCCGCGCTTGGACTCGTTTACCTGCATAAGAAATCATATGACGAAGCACTGGAATCCAGCAAGAAGGCGATCGAACTGAATCCTGCAAACCATACTGCACTCTGGATTCTTGGCCGTACCTATTTCACAACGGATCACCCCCAGGAAGCCATGGATCTTTTCCGCAAGGTCATCGAATTGAATCCGGATTTCTATGCGGCGTACGGCGACGTCTCCCTTTGCCTCGACCGGCTGGGAAGAAAACAAGAGGCCGACGAATGGTTTAGGAATTCTGTCACCATGTTCAATCGATACTTGTCATTGCATCCGGATGACGCCCGTGCGCATATTTTCTTCGCGATCGCATTGGTTCGGCTCAAACGTATCGACGAAGCCAAGACAGAGGCATCACGCGCGCTTGAGTTAAGCCCGAACGATCCCCTGATGGCATACAATGCCGCATGTTTCTACGCGGAAGTCGGCGATAAACCTTTGGCAATCCAATCATTGAAAAGTGCCATCGCGTCAGGCTACGGTTTCTATGAGTGGATGAAACGCGACCCCGACCTCGACACCATCCGTAACGAACCTGAATACATTGAGCTTATGAAAGGGAAGTAAGCTGAATTTGTCACTTGATGATTCATTGAATAGCTGAGAAGCCTGCATGATTGGTTCTACCATATCACATTACAAGTCCCAAACTTTCCCACTTTCCCGACACGTCGGGAGAGTGGATGAAAGTTTGAGGATCCCGCCCTATTTTGGCGGGAACTCTAAAAGGTATCTACTATGATAGGCCAGACAATCTCCCATTATAAGATTTTAGAGAAATTGGGTGAGGGCGGCATGGGTGTCGTCTACAAAGCCGAAGACACGAAACTGAAACGAACCGTTGCCTTAAAGTTTCTCCCGCATCATCTGACTGCTGACGAAACAGAGCAGGCTCGTTTTCTGCAAGAGGCTCAAGCCGCGGCAACGATCAATCATCCGAATGTTTGTACTATTTATGATATAAAGGAAGACACTGGGCGACAATTTATCATAATGGAGTATGTGGAGGGAACGACACTACGAACTGTGATTCCTGTTCAAAAATTACACGATGCGCTCTCATATTCTATGCAGATCGCCGCAGCATTGCAGGCGGCCCACGCAAAAGGAATTGTTCACCGCGATATTAAATCGGAAAATGTCATGATCGCAAAGGATGGGACGATAAGAGTTACCGACTTCGGACTCGCCAAATTGAAAGGCGGTTTAGATCTTACTAAAGCCGGCACAACAGTGGGAACTTCCAGTTATATGTCACCCGAGCAGATACAGAATCTTGAAGTTGACGCGCGATCTGATCTATGGTCGTTCGGTATCGTGCTGTACGAGATGTTTACCGGACATCGTCCGTTTCAGGGGGGCCATGAGGCGGCAATCATGTACGAAATTTTGAACCTCGAGCCCAAAGAGATGACGGCGTACCGGCAGGATATTCCCGGGTATCTGCAGATTCTTGTTTCACGTTTGCTTCAAAAAGACCCAGCGAAGAGAATATCTTCCGCCGCGGAAGTTATCGAACAATTGAAAACACCAGCTCCGGTGGCGTCATCACCCCATACTGAAATGTCCGTGGCCGTTCGTTATTTTGAAAACATGAGCTCAGAAAAGGAAAGCGAGTACTTCTGTGCAGGAATGACAGAGGATCTCATCACTGATCTTTCGAAAATCAAAGGGCTGAAGGTTGTTTCCCGGACGGATGTTCTCCCCTTTCGCAACAAAGAAGTCAACACCCGTCAGATCGGGGAGATGTTCAAAGTACATTATGTTCTGGAAGGAAGTGTGCGCAAAGCAGGAAACAAGATGCGGATTGCTGCCCAGCTGATCGATGTGCACACCGGCTTTCACGTCTGGGTCGAGCGGTTCGACCGGCTTGTCGAGGACATCTTCGATATCCAAACCGAAGTTTCTCAGAAAATCGCCGATGCGATGAAGGTGTCACTCACACAATCAGAAAAGGAATCCATCGCGCAAAAACCGACGGATGATCTTCGAGCGTACGATTTTTATTTGCGGGGTAGAGAGCTGTTGTATCGGAGGGGGAAAAAAAATACTGAGGCGGCTATCCAGATGTTTGAAAATGCGTTTGCCCTCGATCCGAAATTTGCTTCTGCATATGCGGGACTAGCAGAGGCGTATTCCTACATGTATGAATGGTACGACGGGAGCTCGGTGTGGCTCGGAAAAGCGATCGAGATGAACCAAAAAGCCCTTAATTTCGAACCAAACTCTCTCGAAGCTAAATTCGGCATCGCAATAGTGTATTTTTATCAGCGACGATTCCAAGAGGCAAAGCACGCTCTCGAAGGAATTATCAAAGAACATTCTCAGTTTTATCCCGCATACCTGCGGCTTGGCATGACCATGGAAGTTTCAGACGACATTGATTCTGCATTACGTTACTATCAACAAGCATCCGAACTGAAGCCTCATGATGAGGAGCCCTGGATACGTTTAGATAGTATCTATCGAAGGATCGGCGACATGCGGGCCGCTCAGGCAACAGCAATGAAGATTGTGGAAGTCACATCACAAAAACTTGATGTAACTCTTGATGATATTATTGTCATGAGTCGTCTGGCTCGTGCATATGCTCAATTCGGAGCAAAGGAAGAGGCGCACGCAGCAATCAATCGTGTGTTTGAGATTGATATAACCGACGGCCTTGCAGCATACAACTGTGCCTCCGCGTACGGGCTTATGGGAGAAAAGGACAGAGCGCTTTTGTCGCTGCGACGTGCCTTCGATAACGGATTCCGGGCGGTCGCGAACTGGATAAACACTGACGCTGCCTTCGATTCCTTGCGCGATGATGCTGAATTACATCAATTCATACGGAGTTGTAACAACACGAACATGATATGAGAAACAATGTTTCAGCTGAACAAAACAAACAGAAGTAATTATGAACATTAAACAGAAGGAGTTGAACTATGCCAAAATACGTGATCGAAAGAATAGTCCCGGGCGCGGGGAAAATGTCTTCCGGTGATCTTAAGGC
Organism: uncultured Chlorobiaceae bacterium; assembly: GCA_964484465.1. GTDB lineage: Bacteria > Bacteroidota > Ignavibacteria > UBA10030 > SZUA-254 > CAZAFL01. The sequence goes on along the minus strand of CAZAFL010000006.1, from coordinate 72,750 downwards.
GATCTCGCTGAGATCATGTAAGGTCCTCAACCAATTGGGCCCCCAGATTCAGTGGATTCAAAGCTACGTAACTGATAATAAAATCTACTGTGTGTATATCGCTCCGAATGAAGAAATGGTGCGAGAACATGCAAATCTCGGCGGATTCCCGGCGAACCAGATTTCCTTGGTGAGGACAGTTATAGACCCGACAACATCTGAAGGATGATCTTTCCGGTGATTCACTTACATTGAACTTATTGAATATCTTATGATCGGACAGACAATCTCACATTATAATATACTCGAGAAGCTCGGCGAAGTGCCATTCCGACTGAACTTAGTGAAGCTAAGTTCAATTGTCGGAATGAGCATCCCGCCTTCTTCTGGCGGGAGCGGGATCTTATGATTGGACAAACCATCTCACATTATAAGATACTGGAGAAATTGGGCGAGGGCGGTATGGGCGTCGTCTACAAAGCCCATGATACGAAACTCGACCGTATTGTTGCTCTAAAGTTTCTCCCCGACAGGGTGAACCAGAACGAGACGGAGAAAGCCCGCTTCTTACAGGAAGCACGTGCTGTTGCCGCGCTGAATCACCCGAACATCTGCACCATATTTAATATTGAAGAGCATGGCCCTTCGATATTTATGGTGATGGAATATGTCGAAGGCGGTACGCTCAGGAACAAAATTCCCTACGCTAAATCTGATGATGCAATTGTGGTTGCGATCCAGATTGGCGAAGCATTGCAGGAAGCACACTCTAAAGGCATCGTGCATCGTGACGTTAAAGCAGATAACGTTATGCTCAACGCCAAGGGCCAGGCGAAAGTGATGGACTTCGGTCTGGCAAAACTGAAGGGCTCGCTTAAACTCACGAAGACGTCGAGCACTGTCGGAACGTTAGGTTATATGGCGCCGGAACAGATTCAAGGTGGAGAAGTAGACCACCGGAGCGACATTTTCTCCTTTGGCGTTTTGCTGTTCGAAATGCTTACAGGGCACTTGCCGTTCCGCGGCGAACATGAAGCGGCAATGGTTTATTCTATCGTCAATGAAGAGCCACAGAATATTGCACAACTTCTTCCGGATGTTTCCCCGATTATTGCTAATCTCATCCAGCGCTGTCTGGAGAAAGACCCGGCAGAACGCTATCAGCATTTCGATGACATCACGGCTGACCTGAAACGATCTCAAAAGAAAACGACAAAAGTCGCACGAAGCTCGCCGGACAGACCTGTTACAAAAGCAGTTGAGATTCCAGCCAAGAGTAAAATGAAACCTGCGCTTATTGCAGCAATCGTTATTATTCTTGCTGCTGCAGGTGTGTATCTTTTTATGTCGAAGTCCGAGAATGGGCAAAAAACGGAGAGTACATCTAAATCGGCGGAAGAGATAAAGACATTGGCTGTCCTCCCGTTCGTCAATATGAGTTCCGATAAGGAACAGGAGTATTTTTCGGACGGCCTTTCCGAGGAACTTCTCAACGTGCTGGCAAAGAATCCGAAGCTGAGGGTAACATCCCGCACCTCCGCGTTCTCATTCAAGGGAACAAACACCGACATCAAAACCATCGCTGCGAAACTCAACGTCAAACATATTCTTGAAGGAAGCGTCCGCAAATCCGGCAACGCTCTCCGTATCACAACGCAGCTCATTGATGTTGAGACCGACGCGCACCTCTGGTCCGATACATATGACGCCACGATGGACAACATTTTTGCCGTGCAGGACACGATCTCCCGGTCTGTTGCAGAAGCGCTCAACGCTACTCTTCTCGGAGCTGCAGCCGCACCAAAGGCGACCGCACCCGAGGCGTACAACGACTACATGCTGGGAAAACATTTTGTGGAACTCAGCGACAAGGAGAATTATACAAAGGCGGAGGGGTATTTTAAGAAAGCAATCTCAATTGATCCGAACTATGCGCCTGCATGGGATCAGTTAAGTGGTGTCCACAGCAGCCAGGCCGATATTGGCTATGTTCCTGTGGATACCGGGTATCGAATGGCGAAACAGGAAATCGCCAAAGCTCTCGAGCTTGATCCGGATTTTGCGGATGCCCACGCCGATGCCGGGTGGATCAAGGCTTATTATGATTGGGACTGGACCGGAGCAGACGAATCATACCAGCATGCTCTGAAGCTCGAGCCGGGAAACCGTACTGCCATGACCGGGGCCGCGCTGTTGGCTGGCAAACTCGGGCGTCTCGATGAAGCGATTGCACTCGATCGCAAGATAACGGCGATCGACCCTGTGTGGGTGAGTGGATATTCCAACCTTGGCTATCTGTTGCTGGAGGCCGGTTTATTTGATGAAGCGGAAACTGCTTACAGAAAATGTCTTGAATTGAACCGACAACGGCCAACCGTACATATGTTTCTCGGTATCGTTTATATGTTCAGAAGCAAACCTGATTCAGCCCTT
>CAZAFL010000006.1:0-70238 GCA_964484465.1 uncultured Chlorobiaceae bacterium | reverse complement strand
AAGGAAGCCGATGCAGCACTGACAGAATTCATTAAAGAATACCAAAACGACGCGGCGTACCAGGTTGCGGACATCTATGCTTATCGTGGTGAAGCGGATAAAGCATTCGAGTGGCTGGATCGTGCGTACAAACAGCGCGACGGCGGACTCGTTGATCTAAAATTCGATCCGCTTCTGAAGAACATCAGAAGCGATCCGCGCTACAAAGAGTTGTTGAAGAAGATGAAGCTGCCTGAGTAGCTGAGGTTACAGGTTCGAGGACAGAGGATTGAGAAGAAAAACAAAAAATTCCGAATGACTAATGACGAATAACAAATGACACAGTGATGATAGGTACTACAATTTCTCATTATAAGATACTGGAAAAATTAGGTGAAGGCGGCATGGGTGTCGTCTACAAAGCAGAAGATACGAAGCTCGACCGCACGGTTGCGCTCAAGTTCCTTCCATCTCATCTAAATGCTTCAGAACAGGACAAGGCACGATTCATCCAGGAAGCCAAAGCCGCGGCCGCGTTGAATCACCCCAATGTTTGTTCCATCATCGACATTCAGGAACACGACGGGCAAATGTTCATCGTCATGGAATTTGTTGATGGTCATACGCTGCGAGAGAAGCGAAATACAATCTCATTCAAGCAGGCCATCGACATCGGCATTCAAGTTGCAGATGGATTGGCAGCAGCACATGAAAAAGGGATCGTCCACCGCGATATCAAGCCGGAAAACATCATGGTGCGGAAAGACGGCATTGCACAAATCATGGATTTCGGACTCGCGAAACTGCGGGCGGGCGGAAGCAAAATCAGTCGACTTACAAAGGAGGGCAGCACCGTCGGGACGGCAGGATATATGTCCCCCGAGCAGGTTCAGGGACAGGACACCGATCATCGTTCCGACATTTTCTCTTATGGCGTTCTGCTGTATGAGCTTCTCACCGGACAGCTTCCGTTCAAAGGCGTTCATGAAACTGCTCTTGCGTACGAGATCGTGAACGTCGATGCTGCGCCGATGTCTTCCATCAAGCCCGACATCGATCCCAATCTTGACGCGATTGTCCTCGAATGTCTCGAAAAAGATCCCCGTGAACGGACGCAGTCGATCGCACAAATATCCGTCGACCTTAAACGCTACAGGCGCGAGTCGAGCAGGCAGAGGGTAAGTCGTGTTTCTGCTGCCCGCCCAGTCGTACGGGTTGAACGATCGGTTGAGCCTGTTGAGCAACCCGCAAAAAAATCTCCCAGGAAAAATTTTGGCTACATCCTTTCAGGAATACTGGCAGTAGCACTGCTCATTGTCCTCCTCAACCCGTCGAAAAAAGAAATGAATGTTGTCCATCCGGTCAAACGTTTTTCAATCACCCTTCCGGAAGATGCCCCCTTGTCCGGAGCCGCCGGCATTACTACCCTCACGATGTCGGCCGACGGGAAATATCTTGCCTATACTGCTCAAATATCGAACGGGAGCAAGCTCTATCTTCATCGCATGGACGAATTGACGACTCAGGCAATTCCAGGAACGGATGGAGTCACTGAGGCGGCGTTCTCGCCGGACGGTCAATGGATCGTTTTTAATTCATCGAATCAGAAAATTGTCAAAATTCCTATTCTCGGCGGCGCGCCCGAAGTGCTTTGTCCATTGCAAGAGCCAACACGCGGTCTGTTCTGGACTGCAGACAATACGATACTGTTCGGGGTCGTGAGCGCCGGGATTTTTCGCGTTCCGGCGACCGGGGGAACTCCTGTTCCCGTAACCAGGGTCGATTCTACGACCGGCGAAATCAGCCATCGCTTTCCGCAACTTCTCCCGGATGGGAAAACGATAATCTTTACGGTCAAACAAAATAATATTACATCGTTCGACGATGCGATTATTGCGGCAGAGCGTATCGGTACGGGTGAGCGAAAGATTATTGTTCGCGGAGGTACATACGCAAAGTACGTACCGACAGGGCATTTGATATATGTTCGGGGGAATACGATTCTTGCCGTGCCGTTCGATAAAGACCGCCTTGAAGTGCAGGGGTCCCCTGTTCCTATCGAAGAGGGCGGCTGGCTGTTCGGAGGTGCTGGCTACGCTTATGTCGACTTTTCTTCTGAAGGCACACTGGCATTTGCCGCCTCGGGATATCGCGATTTCAATGGAGTTACTCTTGAGTGGATGGATCAAACCGGCAAACTGCATCCTCTCCTCGACACGTCACGGCGGTTTCAAGATCAATCATTATCCCCTGATGGTCAAAAAGTGGCGACAGGCATCGGTGCGGCGAACAATGATATCTGGATCTACCACATCGGCCGCGAAACACTTTCCCGGCTGACATTCGCCGGTGGGAACAACGATAACCCTGTCTGGTCCGCAGACAGCAAGTATGTTTATTATATGGCAGAGAAAGGAAAATCTCCGAATATTTTCAGAAAGTTGTGGGACGGAAGCGGTGAAGAAGAACGTCTTACGATGAACGGAACATCCCAGAAACCAATTTCCTGTTCGCCCGATGGAAAAGCGTTGTCATTCAATCAGGATGGAGATATTTGGATCCTGCCACTGGAAGGAGACCGACAACCATGGCCCTTTATACGGACGCCAGCATTGGAAGAGGGTGGGTTATTTTCGCCCGACGGCAGGTGGGTTGCATACCTGTCTGATGAAAACGGCAAGAAAGAAGTGTATGTCACCGCATTTCCGAAGCATGAAGGGAAATGGCAGATCTCGAACGGCGGAGGCGTACGTCCAATTTGGTCTCGCACTGGAAAAGAGTTATTCTACAATAATGGTTCCTCGCTGATGGTAGTGGATGTGCCTGCCACCACGACGTTCGATTTTTCCGTGCCGCGAAAAGTTTGTGATATCCCGGCTCTCGTGACAATTCAGGATATCTCGACCGATAGCAAACGATTCCTTGTTGCGGTATCCCAGTCGCAACGAACGACGCTGCCGCGCTTGGAAGTCATCACCGATTGGTTCCAGGAAGTACGGGAGAAATTTTCCGGAAGTAAATAGATACACTGACGAACAACTTGAGCATAATTCAAAGATGATCGGTCAAACAATTTCACATTACAAAATCTTAGAGAAATTGGGTGAAGGCGGCATGGGTGTCGTCTACAAAGCCCACGATACCGAGCTGGATCGCAAGGTCGCGTTGAAGTTTCTTCCGGGATTTCTGACTAGTGACACGGCTGAGAAGGAACGATTTTATCATGAAGCCCGTGCCGCTTCCGCGCTTAACCATCCTAATGTCACTACAATACATGAGATAAAGGAAGCAAACAACCAACTCTATCTTGCTATGGAGTATGTGGAAGGCAACACGCTGAAGAGCATGGTTGAAAGTGAGCCCCCGTCGACGAAGAAAGTTCTTGATATCGCGATACAGATTTGCGACGGATTAGCCGCCGCCCATGAAAAAGGTATCGTTCATCGTGATATCAAAGCCGACAATATCATGCTCACATCCAAGGGGCAGGTGAAGATCATGGATTTCGGACTTGCCAAAGTGAAAGGTTCGGCGAAGCTGACAAAAGTCGGTTCAACGCTGGGGACGGCCGCGTACATGTCTCCGGAGCAGGCACAGGGCGAAGAGGTCGATCATCGTTCCGATATTTTCTCTGCCGGAGTAGTACTGTATGAACTGCTTGCCACAAAACTACCGTTCCGCGGTGAACATCAGGCCGCATTGATGTATTCACTGATCAACGAAGAGCCGACACCGATTGCCCGGTTTAATGAAACTGTTTCTCCGGAAATCGAGCGTATCGTCTTAAAAGCGCTCGCAAAAGACAGAGAGGACCGATATCAGCACGTGGATGACTTGCTCGCCGACCTGCGGAGAGAGAGAAAGAATATCGAATATGCCAGAACGGGATATCTGAAAACGGCAACTGTGGCACAAATGATACCTCCCAGTGTCAAGCCCGGGCGAACCAAAGTGAAATATAGTATTCTCGCCGCCGCAATAGTGATCGCGATTCTTCTTGTTGTCATTTTCAGGCCGTTTAATCTGGGAGTGAGCACAAATGGATCCGGTGATGTTGGAAAGAAGATGCTTGTCGTAATACCCTTTGAAAACCTCGGAAGTGCCGATCAGGAATATTTTGCGGACGGCATCACGGAGGAGATTACCAGCAGGCTTTCAGGATTATCCGGGCTCGGCGTCATAGCGCGGTCGAGCGCGATGCAATATAAAAAGACAGCAAAATCCATAAAGCAAGTAGGTGAAGAGCTCGGAGTAAATTACATTTTGGAAGGAACGGTGCGATGGGCAACTTCAGCCGATGGAATCAAGCGCGTACGTGTTAATCCGCAACTGATAAAAGTTGAGAACGGAACGCAAGTGTGGTCTCAGCCCTCTGAAGCTGTTCTTTCCGACGTCTTCAAACTACAATCTGATATTTCAAGTCAAGTTGCCACTGCTCTTGATGTCGCTCTTCTCCAATCAGAACGAAAATCTCTCGAAACCAAACCGACCAACAACTCCGATGCATATGATGCATACCTGAGAGGGTGTGAATATCTAAATCGAGGATTTGATGAAAAAAATTTCACTATTGCTGAAGAAATGTTCGAGAAGGCAGTTGCTTTGGATTCCAATTTTGCGCTCGGATATGCTAAACTCTCAGAAGCACATTCGAATTTGTATTGGGGATATTATGACCATTCAGAAGAACGGGTGCTGAAATCGAAAGTTGCAGCTGAAAAATCTATACAGCTCGCACCTGATCTTGCCGGCGCTCATGTTGCAATGGGCGAATATTACTATCATGGACGACTTGATTATGACAATGCCTTAAGGGAGTTTGATCTTGCGAACAAACTTCAACCGAACAATGTAGACGTTTTTGTGGGAATCGCCTCCGTGCAGAGAAGGCAGGGGAAAATGCAAGATGCAATCCTGAATTTTTCCAAAATAGTTGACCTTGACCCAAGAAACCTAAAAGGACTTCAAAATGTTGCCGAGACGTATGATTTGGTACGCGACTATGTACAATCTGAGCGCTACTATCAACGTGCGTTAGAGATGGCGCCTGACGAATGGACTTCATATGCGCTCAAAGCGTCGATGTGCCTCCTGAGAGATGGCAATACAGAAAACGCACAACGTGTCCTCGATGAAGCAACCAAAAAAGTTGGTGCAATGCCTCCCGGCCTTGCTGACATACAAATAAGGGTCAACATTCTTGATCAGAAATATGATCAAGCGCTGAAGAAATTGTCCGATCTTACCAAGACTCCGTTTGATAATCAGTTCTATTTTGCGCCACAAGAGCTTGTAATCGCTCAAATTTATGGCCTCATTCATCAGCCCCAGAGAGAGCACGCCTATTACGATACTGCCAGAATCAAAATGGAATCGCTTATCAGAAAATTTCCGGAAGATTCTCGATTTCACAGTGCGCTCGGAATAGCATATGCCGGACTTGGTCGCAAACAAGATGCGCTACGTGAAGGGGAAATGGCGACTCAACAACTTCCAGTTTCGAGGGAGGCATATCGGGGCGCGTATCGGATGTTGGACCTCGCACAGATATATACGATCATCGGAGAACAGGATACAGCTATACAAAAGCTTGAATTTCTTCTTTCTATTCCTTCGATGACATCGAAGCCGTATCTTCGTTTGGATCCTACATGGGTTTCGCTAAGGAATAATCCTAAATTCCAGAAACTTTTAGAAGAGAAGAAGTAAGTTGCTGTGACCGGGAAAATGATATCTCATTACAAGATATTGGAAAAGCTCGGCGAAGTGCCAATCCGACTGGATTTGGCGAGTGAAACGAAGCTAAATCCACGTGTCAGATTGAGCATCCCGCCCTCAGTTGGCGGGAGCTGGGGGAGATTACCTTGATTGGACAAACGATCTCTCACTACAAAATTTTAGAAAAGTTAGGCGAGGGAGGCATGGGCGTTGTCTTCAAAGCCGAAGATGTTAAACCCGATCGTCGCGTTAAAATTCCTATCGCATGACCTTACCGAAACGAAAGAAGAACGTACGCGTTTTCTTCAGGGGGCAAAATCCGCGGCTTGCCGTTACAAAATTCCTGATTGGAAAACTTCTCCTCCGCTCATCCGGCGAAGACCACACAACAATTCAATCATTATTGTATTAAGGAGATTCTTATGAACAAATCAAGATCGATCATAGCATCAGTTGCACTGGCCACATGGTCGTGCATCCTGTTGATCGTTCCAGCGCTTGCACAGGAACTTCATTATCCTGTCACGGAAAAAATGCAACAGGTTGATAAATATTTCGGGGTAGAAGTATCAGACCCATACCGCTGGCTTGAGGATGATAATTCGCCTGCAACAGCGAAGTGGGTTGATGCCGAGAACAAGGTAACGTTCGGCTATCTGGAAAGTATTGCGTTTCGTGCCAGGATCAAATCACGGCTCGACGAGCTTTATAATTACCCCAAATATTCTGCCCCATTCAGGAAAGGTGAATATTTTTTCTTCTACAAGAACGATGGGTTGCAAAACCAATCTGTTCTGTATATCCAGAAAGGACTTGGTGGAACTCCGGAAGTTCTCCTCGACCCGAACACCTTTTCACAGGATGGGACGGCGCGTTTGAGCACATTCGTTCTTTCAAAGGATGGAAATTACGCTGCGTATGCAATCTCCCTTAGCGGTTCTGACTGGCAGGCATACTGTGTCATGGATATGAAAACCAGAAAAACTCAATCGGATACATTGCAATGGATTAAAGTATCGAACATTGCCTGGTTCGGCAACGGATTTTACTACAGTCGATACGACGCTCCTGCAAAAGGCAAAGAGCTCTCTTCAAAGAATGAGAACCACAAAGTATACTATCACCGTGTCGGCACGCCGCAGAGTCAGGACGAGCTCGTGTTTGAGGATTCGGCACACCCACAGCGGTTTAATTTTCTACTGACGACGGAAGATGAACGCTATGCATGGCTTTCGGTATCAGAACGGGGTAAGGGAACAAAGGGCAATTCTTTGTATTACCGGAATCTCACCACCGGAGAGAAAACGTTTACGCCGATCATCGATGTAATTGGCGATAACAGCTACAGCATCATAGACAATATTGGGGACAAATTCCTGATTCGCACAAACAGCAACGCGCCAAACAGCAAGGTGATGTTATGTGATACGAAACATCCGGAGGAGAAAAACTGGACAGCGGTACTTCCTGAACATGAAGAACCGCTTCAAAGCGTGGGAACTGCCGGCGGAAAACTTTTTGCTACGTACGTAAAGGATGTTGCAACTCATGCATACGTCTACAGCCTCGAAGGTAAGCTGGAAAACGAAATACAACTTCCGGAACCGGGCTCGGCCGGAGGGTTCGGCGGAGAGAATACCGATGAATTTATTTTCTACACGTTTACCTCATTTAATTTCCCGCCCACCATTTACCGTTATGATATCGCAACCCAGAAAAGCACGAAATTCCGCGAGTCGGAAATTCCGGGTTACAGCCCCTCCAATTACGAAACGGAACAAATCTTTTATCAAAGTAAAGACGGCACTCGCGTGCCGATGTTTCTTATTCACAAAAAGGGAATAAAGCGGGACGGGCAAAACCCCGCGCTCTTATACGGATATGGTGGATTCAATATCAGCACTTCGCCATCATTCTCATCACTTCGACTCGTTCTTCTTGAACAGGGCTTTATTTACGCATCGGCCAATATTCGAGGAGGCGGGGAATATGGAGAGCGGTGGCATGAAGGAGGTATGAAACTGAACAAGCAGAACGTGTTTGATGATTTTATTGCCGCCGCAGAATGGCTCATTGCGAATAAGTATACCTCATCGGAAAAGCTAGCAATACAGGGCGGTTCCAACGGAGGTTTGCTTATCGGCGCAGTGATGAATCAGCGGCCCGAACTCTTTAGCGTCGCTATTCCACAGGTGGGAGTTATGGACATGCTGCGGTTTCAGAAATTTACCATAGGCTGGAACTGGATACCTGATTACGGATCGAGCGATAATGAAAAAGAATTCAAAGCGTTGTACGCGTATTCCCCGTTGCATAATATCCGCTCTGACGTGAATTACCCGGCGACATTAATCACGACCGCAGACCATGATGACCGCGTTGTGCCGGCTCATTCATTCAAGTATGCGGCAACTCTTCAGGAACGGGCAAAAGGTGAGAAACCAAAACTCATCCGTATCGAAACCCGTTCTGGACACGGAGCAAGTAGTACTACCAAATCGATCGAGATGACGGCTGACATCTATTCATTCATAATTCAGAACCTTAAGTTAAAACCCGTTTATTGAATCAACGCAAAAATGTTTACATTACGACGATGATCGGACAAACGATATCGCATTACAAGATCCTTGAAAAGCTTGGTGAGGGTGGAATGGGAGTTGTCTACAAATCTGAAGACACCAGACTCAAACGCGTCGTCGCATTGAAGTTTCTTCCCCCTCATGTCAGTTCGAGCGAAACGGACAAGGCGCGTTTCATGCTCGAGGCGCAAGCCGCGGCAGCTCTGAGCCATCCCAACATCTGCACCATCTATGGTATTGAGGAACATGACGGGCAGACCTTTATCGCAATGGAATTTGTTGACGGGCAAACACTGCGTGATAAAAAAGGAACCATCTCGTTTAAACAGGCAATCGATATCGGTATTCAGATCGCGGACGGGCTTGCTGCAGCCCATGAAAAGGGTATTGTTCACCGTGATATCAAACCCGAAAACATTATGGTCCGGAAAGACGGTATTTGCCAGATCATGGATTTCGGTTTGGCAAAACTTAGAAGTGCATCGAGCAAAGTCAACAGGTTGACAAAGGAAGGCAGCACTGTCGGTACAGCCGGATATATGTCTCCCGAACAGGTCATGGGTCAGGACGTTGACCACCGGTCGGATATTTTTTCGCTTGGCGTTCTGTTGTATGAATTGTTTACCGGACAGCTTCCCTTCAAGGGCGTTCATGAGACAGCTCTTGCATATGAAATTGTGAACGTCGATGCAACACCGATGTCAGCAATAGCACCCGAGATCGATCCGATGCTCGACGGGATTGTTCTGGAATGCCTGGTGAAAGAACCGGGTGAGCGATATCAAAGTGTGGCCGAAGTCGCAAAAGAGCTGCGCCGCTTCAAACGTGAATCAACGCGCGCCCGTGCGACACGCACAACCGTCACACGGCAGTTTCACAGGCCAACCGCAGATGGGGGCATTCCTGTCGATACAACGCGGACTGCGCTCAAACGGTTTTTCTGGCCCGTGCTTTCAACTATTTTAGCCATCGGCGTGGCCCTACTTGCTTGGGCACCGTGGCGCGCCGAAGTGAAAACGCCAGTCCCCATTATGCGTTTCCCGATTAACCTGCCCTTGACCGCCCCTCTCGTCACCGGGGCTTCAACTGTTGCGATTTCGCCTGATGGAAAATATTTTGTGTACCTTGGAAATACGTCCGGTATTTCAAAACTTTTCCTCCGGCCGATTGATCAGTTCTCAGCGCAACCAATGGCAGGCACCGACGGCGCCAATGACCCGTTTTTCTCTCCCGATGGTCAATGGATTGCTTATTATGCAAATGGGAAGCTGGAGAAAGTTTCCGTCTTCGGAGGCTCTCCTCAGGAAGTGTGTACCGTCCCCGGCTTCATGCGTGGTGGATGGTGGGACGAGGATAATTTCATATGGTTCGGTCATCTTAACTCTGCTGTATATCGTGTTGCTGCCAATGGAGGAACTCCCGTAGAAGTCACCATCCTCGATACGATACATGGAGAAATCAGTCATAGATTCCCGCAAGTGCTTCCCGACCATAAAACCGTAATCTTTACGGTGAAGTTTAACAATATCACGTCGTTTGATGATGCAGTAATTGCTGCAGAGAATATTATCACTCATGAAAGAAAAATCATTATACGGGGAGGGGCATTTGCCCGATATATTCCCACCGGGCATATTATGTATGCACGGGGTTCTTCCATCTACGCTGTACCGTTTGACCCCGCCACCATAAATACAACGGGACCTCCATTGCCGGTTGAGGAGGGAGGCATGCTCAACCCGCTTTCTGGCGATGCGAATTACAGCGTATCGAATACCGGTACTCTCATTTACGCTCCCCTTGGTGCCTACTCGGGTCTCGATGCTTCACTCATGTGGATTGATCGTCAAGAGAAACTTCAGCCGCTACTCGATACGAGTCGAGCCTATGGGGACGGCTGTCTTTCTCCCGATGGACAAAAACTTGCTATGACAATTCGGGCAGCTAACGATGATATCTGGGTGTATCAGTTAAACCGGGGCACGGTAACGCGTATTACGTTTGGCGGCGGCAACAGTGACTATCCTGTATGGACGCCTGACGGAAAGCGCATCATATATGTTTCGGAGCACGGAAAAACAGTGAAGTTGTTCTCAAAACCCTGGGATGGGAGCGGCTCGAGTGACAACCTGAACGAATCTCTTGATGTGGATATAAACTCGTGGGAATCGATTTCTCCGGACGGCAAGACCGTTGCGTTCGGTCAACAGGGTGATATCTGGGTGATGCCTCTGAATGATCCCGGAAAAGCGAAAAAGTTTATTGGCACTCCAGCGACTGAAATCAACCCCAGGTTCTCACCTGACGGACACTGGCTATCCTATATTTCGAATGAGTCCGGGTACTATGAGTTGTATGTTGTACCATACCCAAATCCAAACGGCAAACATCAGATCTCTACTAATCGCGCTTTGTACTCCCGCTGGCAACCTGATGGAAAAACACTATTCTATCTTTCTGGAAGACATGTTATGGAAGTCGCCGTCAAGCTCTCCCCGGTGTTTGATTTTTCCCCTCCGAAAAAAATTCTTGACCTTCCAGAGAGTTGGAACGGTTTTTGGGACGCGTCGCCGGATGGTAAAAGATTTATTATAGGTGTCACAAAAGCCACCGATTTAATGCCTTCGCAGGTGAATATCGTCGTGGGGTGGTTCGAAGAATTGAAAAAGAAACTTGCAATGACTACGCGCTAAAGGAGAGGATATCGATGATTGATCAGATAATATCACACTACAAAATCCTCGAAAAAATTGGCGAAGGGGGGATGGGCGTTGTCTACAAAGCTGAAGACAGCCGGCTCAAACGCATTGTCGCATTGAAGTTCCTTCCCCCTCATGTCAGTTCGAGCGAAACGGATAAGGCGCGTTTCATGCTTGAGGCGCAAGCCGCTGCAGCCTTGAGCCATCCGAACATCTGCACCATATACGGTATTGAAGAACACGATGGGCAAACCTTTATCGCAATGGAATTTGTTGACGGGCAAACTCTCCGCCAGAAGTTGCCTACAATAAATCAGGGGAAGGCGGTTGACATCGGTGTCCAGATTGCCGAGGGATTATCAGCGGCACATGAAAAAGGGATTGTCCATCGCGACATTAAACCGGAAAATATCATGATCCGCAAAGATGGCATCGTGCAAATCATGGACTTCGGACTCGCGAAGCTCAGAACAGGCGGCAGTAAGATAACCCGGTTGACAAAAGAAGGAAGCACTGTCGGCACTGCCGGGTATATGTCTCCGGAACAGGTGCAAGGACAGGACGCCGACCATCGGTCCGACATTTTTTCTCTGGGAGTGATTTTGTATGAACTGTTGAGCGGTGAGCTCCCGTTCAAAGGCGTGCATGAAACAGCACTGATGTACGAAATCGTCAATGTTGACCCAGCACCTATGAGCTCGGTGAAACCGGAAATCGACCCGGAGCTCGACCGCATCGTTCTGGAATGCCTGCAGAAGGATCCGGACGAGCGCTACAATGCGGTAAAAGACATTGCAAAAGATTTGAAGCGCTTCAAACGGGAATCGAGCAAGGCAAAAATGTCGCGCACATTTCCTGCAATGGCATCGCAGCGATCGACCGGCTCATTTCCTGCACAAAGTGATACGACAAAGCCGTCAGGAAAACCTTTTACAAACCTCATCGTCTGGAGTGTTCTTGCATTCGTCGCAGGAGTTGCAATTACCGGTTTGTTCTGGCAACCCTGGAATGCAAAAGAACGTACCGAACGGCCGTCGATGCAATTCACGATTAAACTACCGGACAGCGCCGCTATGCCCATCGGCACATCGGCGCTCAATATTTCTCCTGATGGAAAATACATGTCGTTCATGACTCTATCCGGATTGGGTGCAAATTTGATGCTGCGCCCGATAGACCGCGAAACGATGGAACCTGTACTTGGTGCGGAGGTGTTTTCCACCAACCAGACATATTATAATGTTTTCTCTCCCGATGGACAATGGATCGCATTCAATCCGAGCAACATCATAAAAAAATCCTCCATCTTTGGTGGCTCCCCTGTAAATATTTGCGACGCCGGAGGCGCACCCCGGGGGTTGTGGTGGGGTGAAGATAAGAACATTTATTATGGTCATATCAGCAGCGCTATTTACAAGGTGAGCGAAAATGGTGGTACACCAGTGCGGGTCACTGCACTTGATTCTTCGTCCGGCGAAATCAGTCATCGTTTCCCCCAATTATTGCCGGATGGGAAAAGCGTTCTCTATACAATCAAGTTCAACAACATTACGACGTTTAACGAGGCAGCCATTGCTGTTCTCGATACAAAAAAAGGAATTAACAAGATCGTGATTCGCGGCGGTACCTTCGCACGCTATGTTCCAACCGGTCATCTTGTTTATGCGCGCGGAAGTTTTATTTATGCTGTTCCCTTTGACCTCGGCAAGCTCGAAGTGAGCGGGTCACCAAAACAATTGTTCAGAGGCGGTTGGATGAACCCGTTTTCAGGTGAAGCCAGCATTTCATTTTCTCGTGATGGCACATTCATGTATATTCCACGCGGCGTCGAATCCTATACTGTCAGCAAAGTGAAATGGATCGACACGCAAGGGCGTATGACTCCGCTGGTGGATACTACTAATTCTTATTATCTCGCGGCGATTTCCCCCGACGGAGAGAAGGTTGCTCTTCATGTGCAGGAAGCAAACGACGACGTTTGGATTTATCATCTTGGAAGAAAGAGCCTAACCCGGTTAACATTCGGTGGAGGCAATAATGGATTTCCGGTATGGAGCGCTGACGGACAATATGTCATCTACGCATCAGAGCGGGGTCACTCCGCAAATATCTACCAAAGACCATGGGACGGTTCAGGAAGAGAGGAACGACTGACCGTTAGCGATCGCACCCAATATCCCAGATCGGTTTCACCTGACGGGAAAACCCTCAGTTTTGTGCAGGATGGCGATATCTGGCTCTTGTCATTAGACGGCACGAACAAGGCTACTCCCTTTATCGAATCCACCTACGAGGAGGGGAATCCCGTATTTTCACCGGACGGTAAATACATGGCTTATGAAACGAATGAATCGGGCAAATCTGAAGTCGTTATTGTTCCATTCCCATCGCGTGCTGGCAAGTGGCAAATTTCTTCAAGCGGCGGGTCGAACCCGATATGGTCTCCAGCCGGTAAAGAAATATTTTTCACACAGGGGTCGTCGATCTTCTCAGTAGCCGTCCATGCCGGAAACGTTTTTGACTACTCCGCTCCCCACAAAGTACTCGACCTCCCACGTGATGGGGCATTTCTGACAGGGATTTCAAATGACGGAAAGCAATTTGCGATGGTCACTCTTCCGTTCAAAGAACTGAGCACGTCAGAGTTTACGCTGGTGACCGAATGGTTCCAGCAATTGAAAAATGCATTTGCTACGAACTAGCAGCTGTGTCAATACAATCGCTGCTTGCCCGTTGGCAGTTCCACCATCGACGCTGGCGACAAATCAAAAATGAAACTCAGCAGAAAATCAAGAGCATCCGGGAAACGGCCTGCTCTTAGAAAATTGCAAGCGGAAAATCTCCGGCTCCGCGATGCTGTAACACATCGTACCGTGGAATTGGACCGAACAAATTACGAACTCAAAATTGAAGCCGCACTCGAACGAGTACGAGCCACCGCCATGGCGATGAAACAGCCGGCTGATATGCTGAATATCTGTAAAACCATTTCGCAGCAACTGGTAAAACTCAGGGTGAAAGAAATACGCAATGTGCAAACGGCTATTATATATGAACAGAAAGGCACGTACACGAACTATGAGTTTTATACAAAACATAACAAGTTGCTCACCACAGGAGTGTCCTACACCGATCACCCTATGTCAAAAGCATTTGTAAAGCAAATGCTCAGCGGACCAAATAGTTTTTTTAAGAAAAGGTTGAAAGGAAAAAAAGTACAGGACTGGTATGCCTTTCAAAAAACAACCAATCAATTTGCAGATAAATATCTGGAAACAGCCACCTCACTCAATTATTATTGGTATTCATTGGGGCCTGTTGCGCTGGGCATTTCCACGTATTATCCGTTAAGCGAAGAAGAAGAGAATTTATGCATACGTTTCAGAAATGTATTTGAACTTTCATATAAAAGATACCTTGATATAGAAAAAGCCGAAGCGCAAGCAAGAGAAGCACAGATTGAAGTTGCGCTCGAAAGAGTTCGCGCTCGTACGATGGCGATGCAGCACAGCGATGAATTGTCGGAAGCTGTTGAAGTACTGTTTAAACAATTTGAGCTTCTGGGAGAAAACCCGGAGCAACTTTCCATCGGTATCGTCAATGAACCGGAAGAGGTACTTGAGTTATGGGCAAGTTTGACGAAACAGCGATCACTACCGATGATTAAAGTATCAATGCATGCGCACGACGTGATGAGAGAATATTTCAGGGCTTGGAAAGAGCGGAGAAAGATATTGACATTAGACCTCACAGGAAACAAATTGAAGGAATACCAACGGGTGAGAAAAACCTTGGACACAAGGGGGGTAGTTCAATCTGAACGCGAAAACAGAAGGGTCATCAATACAGCTTTTTTCTCCAAGGGTGGTATTTCATTGGCCACTCCCGATCCCCGCCCTGATGAGACCATTCAGTTGTTAGAGAGATTTGCTTCAGTTTTTGATCAAACCTATACCCGTTTCCTCGACCTGCAAAAAGCCGAAATGCAGGCAAGGGAAGCAAACATTGAGGCTTCGCTTGAAAGAGTCCGTTCGAAAGCAATGGCAATGCATGAGAGTCGTGATCTTTCTGAGGCAGCAACGACGGTATTTACTGAATTGAAGAAACTGGGAATTACACCGATTCGATCCGGCGTAGGAATTATTTCGAAAGAGACACGCAGGTTACAAGCCTATTCTGCGACCTCTTCTTCGAGCGGTGACAGTCTTTCACTTCTCGGTAGTTTGACTATGATCGGTCATCCTGAATTTGAAAGGCAGTACGAATATTGGCTGAGAAAAGAAAATTATTTCGTCGCTTTGAATGGCGAAGAGCTAAAATCGTATTATGGAGTAGTTTCAGCCGCACTCAATGTGCCCATTAAGGCTAATGAAAAGTATGATCGCATTGAATACGGACACTGGCTGATGTTTTCAGAAGGATTTCTCTTCGCATGGTCTGACAAAAAATATTCTGATGAAGAATTAACAATTCTTGAACGCTTCAAGAATATTGTTGAGTTGACATTCAGACGTTTTTTTGACTTACAAAAGGCCGAAGCACAAGCAAGAGAAGCACAGATTGAAGCAGCACTGGAAAGAGTACGAAGTCGAGCAATGGCAATGCAACAGAGTGATGATTTGGCTTCCGCGGTTGCAATTATTTTCGAGGAGCTCGACAAACTGAATCTTGGGATGCTGCGCTGTGGAATCGGCATTCTCCATAAAGAAACCAGAACCGGCGATGTATGGACTACTTCACTGTCGGATCAGGGAAAAACCCTGCAAGTCGCAGGTGACGAGTCTATGGACATTCACCCGCTGTTGCAAGGCGCATTTGACGGATGGCTCAAACAAGAAGACTTTTCTTATGTGTTGGAGGGCAAAGATTTAAACAACTATTACAGAGCGCTGACGAAAGTTAATTTTCACTTGCCGGAAGCCCAATCATTAGCCGAACAAAAAGGATTACGACAATATTATTACTGCGCTGTGTGGCAATCAGGAGGATTATTTGCATTCAGAGAAACTCCGTTTCCTGATGAAGCGAAAACCGTAATGAAGCGTTTTGCGGATGTTTTCACTCTTACCTATACTCGTTTCCTGGATTTACAAAAAGCCGAGGCTAATGCAAGGGAAGCAAAAATAGAAACGGGCGTCGAACGTGTGCGTAGCAGAACTTTAGCAATGCAGTCGAGCAATGAGCTTGCGGAAACCGCTGCTGTCGTTGTCCAACAACTTGTCAACCTGGGCATTCCCCCCAGCCGACTTTATATCGCAATCATCCATGATGATACGAGAAGCATCGAATTTTGGATAACGGATGAAGATGGTGGTAAGGTCAGTCAGCAATTTATCGCTGACATTAGCCGCAATGAAACGCTTAAAAACATGTACGATGGATGGAAAGCGCAAGAGAAATCCATAATAATCGATATGGAAGGAGTGGAAGTTGAAAACTATTTACACTACTTAAACAATGAGCTCCACGTTTCCTTCAAAGGAGGCCTTTCGCAAAAGCGCAGGGTACAAAGCATCGCATATTTCGGGAAAGGTTTTATGGGCATTGGGTCTCCAGAGCCGCAGTCAGAGGAGACGATCAGTCTATTGGAACGCTTTGCAAGCGCTTTCAACCTCACGTATACCCGTTTCAATGATTTGAAGATAGCCGAGGCACATGCAATACAGGCCGAACGCGATCTGATAGAATTAAAGGCGGCAAAGCAGAGGGCTGAAGACGCACTCACTGAATTAAAAGCGACACAGGAACAGCTTGTCCAGCAGGAAAAACTCGCCTCGCTCGGTCAACTCACCGCCGGTATAGCGCATGAAATTAAGAACCCGCTGAACTTTGTGAATAACTTCTCCGATGTCAGTATCGAACTGCTTGACGAAGCGCGGGAAGAAATAAAAGCGTTGAACGACGGCAATCAGGAGAAAAATCTCCTGGCTATTATTGATGATGTCAGCCAGAATTTGAAAAAAATCCATGAGCATGGGACTCGGGCAGACGGAATCGTGAAGTCGATGCTACACCATTCCCGCGGAAGCAACGGCAAAATGGAGCCGACGGACCTGAGCGCTTTGATTAAAGAATACGTTAATCTTGCCTTCCATGGCATGCGCGCTGGAAAGAATCCGATCAATGTGGATATCCAGCTGACGCTCGATGAATCTGTCGGAAGCATTCCATTGATAACCGAGGATTTCAGCCGTGTGATTTTGAACCTGAGTCAAAATGCATTCGATGCGATGAGGGAGAAGCTTGGGACTGTAAAGTTTTCCCCTGTGCTTATGGTAAGAACAAAACGGATAGATAAAAAAGTACAAATCGAAGTTGAAGATAATGGGCCGGGAATTCCGGATGAAATCAAAGATAAGGTTCTCCAACCGTTCTTTACGACGAAGAAAGGAACACAGGGCACCGGGCTCGGACTTTCTATTACAAACGATATTGTGAAAGCTCACAGAGGAGAACTAAGGGTAGATTCCATAGGGAACAACGGCGCAATATTTAGAATCACATTACTCACCTGATTATCGCTGTTCGCTACAGTCTGCGGTACACTAAAACTTGTAATACGCCAGACAATTTCGCATTATGAGATAGCTGAACGGCAATGATGCAGGAGTCAAAGACAACTCCTGCTATACAGAAAACCCTGCTGAACAGTGCGGACGATTTCATCGCAACGTATGACCCGGCAAACCCCTCAAGATACTGTTCTTATCGTTGATGACGACCCGACTACTCTTCTTTTGATCACAACAATCCTCGGAAAGGAAGGGTACCGACTTCTCACTGCCCGTGACGGCATGGAAGCTCAGTCGCTGATTCAACAGGAAGCTCGCTCGATAACCGCGATTCTTCTTGATTGGGAAATGCCGAAGATGAATGGGATCGAATTACTGAAGTGGCTGAAGGAACAACCAGAATTTGAACACACACCGGTCATTATGCAAACAGCAAGAGATAGCGCCGAGAATATCCGAGAAGGAATAAGTGAAGGCGCTTTCTACTATCTGACGAAGCCTGTCGACCGGGCGTTGTTGCTTTCCATTGTTCGGGCTGCAGTTGTGGATTATCGCTCCCGGGAGAAATTATTCCAGGAGTTGAAGCGCAATGAAAATCCCTTTGGCCTTCTCGTCGACGGTACGTTCAGTTTTCGGACACTATCAGAAGGTGAATTTCTTGCGGTACGAATTGCGAACGCCTCTCCTGTTCCGGAAAAAATCATGGTGATTTCCGAACTCATCACCAACGCTATCGAACATGGCAATCTCGGCATTACGTATGATGACAAAACCTTGTATGTCTCTGATGGAAACTGGCACAATGAAGTTGAAAGAAGACTTGCCTTACGCGAAAATGAAAATAAGTATGTACGTCTTCACGTCGAGAAGCATCCTTTGAAGCTCGTCGTGACGATTGAAGATCAAGGGAGGGGGTTTGACCATAAGAAGTATCTTGATTTCGACGAGGCGCGGGTATTTGATAATCACGGGAGAGGAATCGCAATGGCATCATCTGCCATGGACATTCAATACCTTGGTAATGGCAATAAAGTAGTTGTAACGATTCCATTTGGATAACACGACAAGCACTCTTGTAACTTCATGAACGACAAGGACAAATCGAAAATTCAACTTATTGATGAGGTTCGACGGCTCCGCAAGGAAAATGTTCAATTAAGAAAAAGGCGTGCCGAACAGGAAGCGGCTGAACTGCGCTTGGCTTCACAGTATGCGGTGACGAGAGTTTTAGCCGAATCCTCCACACTGAGCGACGCGACACCAAGAATTCTCCAGGCAATTTGTGAAGCCGTTGGCTGGGAAGTAGGAACCATCTGGCGAGTCGACCACAGCGCCAATGTGCTTCGTTGTGTGGATGTCTGGCATGTACCGAGTGTTAAGGATTCAGCATTTGAGAAACTCACAAGAGAGATAACATTTTCACGCGGAATCGGGTTACCGGGGCGCGTATGGGCCGAGGGACAACCTGCCTGGATTATCGATGTGGTTCACGATCCAAATTTCCCGCGAGCGAAAGCGGCTGCAAGCAGTAACCTTCATGGCGCTTTCGGTTTTCCAATCCTTTTTGGCGGCGAAGTTACCGGGATCATTGAGTCATTCAGTCATGAAATCGAAGAACCGGACGATGATCTCCTGCAGATGATGGCGGCCCATGGGAGTCAGATCGGACAGTTCATCGAACGGAAACGAGCAGAAGAAGCACTTCAACAGGCAAAAGAGACTGCAGAGCGTGCCGCCCAATCGAAAGCTGACTTCCTCGCGATCATGAGTCATGAAATCCGAACACCGATGAATGCTATCATCGGCATGACTGGGTTGCTTCTCGAAACCGAACTGACTGCCGAACAGCGCGACTATGCGGAGACTGTCCGCATGAGCAGCGATACATTGCTCACCGTCATTAACGATATCCTGGATTTCTCGAAGATCGAATCAACCAAACTTGAACTTGAGCAACACCCCTTTGAAATAAGCGCATGTATCGAGGATGTATTCGACTTGCTGGCACATAAGGCGCTTGAGAAGAAAATCGATCTCGTCTATTCCATTCAGCCGGACGTTCCACCCCTCATTGTCGGCGACGTTACCCGGCTTCGCCAGATCCTTGTCAATCTGACCGGAAACTCCCTGAAGTTTACCGACAAAGGAGAGATTTTTATTTCAGTCCGCAAACTCTCACAAGACAACGAAACGATAATGCTGGAATTTTCGGTGAAAGACAGCGGCATCGGAATCCCCGCAGAAAAAATTGACCGCCTTTTTAAACCATTCTCTCAGGTTGATACATCGACTACCCGAAAATATGGCGGTACGGGGTTGGGATTGGCAATCTCTGCGAAACTTGTTGATATGATGAAGGGTACAATCTCGGTTGAAACGACTGAAGGTCAAGGATCAACCTTCTCTTTCACAATCAAAACTGCCGCTGCAATGGGCAGCCCGAAAATTTACTTGCGGGAGAGCATTCCAGAATTGACAAACAGCCAAATTCTTTTGGTTGATGACAATGAGATAAATCTCAAAATCCTGATGACTCAGTGCAAACAATGGGGAATGGTGCCAAGGGTAACAACATCAAGTAAGGAAGCGCTCGATTGGCTTAAACGCGGAGATCTATTTGATATAGCTATTCTTGACATGCAAATGCCGCAAATGGATGGTTTACAGTTAGCGTCTGAAATTCGGAAGCTTCGTACAAAAAACGACCTGCCGATAATCTTGCTCACGTCCCTGGGGAAAAGAGAAGATATCGATAGGGCGGCGAGAGAGATTTTTTCTGCCTATGTCGCAAAACCTATAAAGAAATCACAGCTCTTCGACATTCTGATAAGTGTCGTCGCTGAATCGCCCTCCAAAATTGTCCGTCGAAGTTCAGAAGCCAAACTTGACCGAACGCTGGCGGAGCGGTTACCATTAAGGATTTTGGTCGCGGAAGATAATGTCATCAACCAGAAGCTGTTGCTGCGTATTCTTCAGCAGATGGGATATATCGCAGATGTCGCCGCGAACGGTTTGGAAGTTCTCGATGCCTTGAAGCGACAGCCCTATAACATCATCTTCATGGATGTCGAAATGCCGGAAATGGACGGAATGGAAGCGACACGAGAAATCATTAAACAACGCGCAGTCTACGGAAAACCTGTTATTATTGGAACAACTGCCTATGCAATGGAAGAAGACAGACAGAAGTGTCTTGAAGCGGGTATGGATCATTATATAAGCAAACCCATAAAAATTATTGAGATTCAACAGGCGATAGAACATTGGGGGAGAATGGGGAATTCAGGAGTAAACAATAAAACCCCGAATGCTGTATCCGACTCACTCATCGACAGGAAGCGGGTTTTGGAAATCACAGCATTGGGTGAAAACGGTGATCCTTCTTTGCTTCGACAACTGATCGATCTATACCTGGAAGATTTCCCAAATTTTCTCAACCAGCTACAACAGTCTGCAAGCACAGGAGATTTAACAGGCTTATGCAGCTCGGCACATCGGCTCAAAGGAGCCAGCATGAACCTAGGGATAACCATTGTTGCAAATCTTTGCGCTCAGATTGAGACGAAAGGAAAAGAGGGTGCGCTTTCTGAATTATTTCCCCTGCTGTTGCAATTGGAGAATATCTCATCACAGGTTAAATCGGAATTACAGCATTTCAAACCCTAGCGCGTTCTGCAATAGGAGTCGATGATAAACCAAACAATTTCACATTACAAAATTCTAGAGAAACTCGGCGAGGGCGGCATGGGTGTGGTCTATAAAGCCCGGGACACCAAGCTCGACCGGATTGTTGCACTTAAGTTTCTCTTACCTAATCAGGAGCCGTCAGAGGAAGATGTACTTCGGTTTCAACAGGAAGCAAGAGTTCTTTCAGCTCTAAGCCATCCGAACATTGCAACAATATTCGACCTCGACCACGAGCATGCGTTTATCGCCTTAGAATTCCTTCCCCATGGCACCCTCAAAGATAAAATTCTCAAGCCCGGAGAATCTCACCAGATACTGTCGGTCGAACGTATCATCGCATACGGTATCCAAATGGCACTGGCTCTGGCACATGCGCATCGACGCGGTGTCATCCACCGGGACATAAAGCCAGCCAATATCCTGTTCACAGAGGATGATGAAATAAAGATCACCGACTTCGGCCTGGCAAAGTTGCGGGGGAAAGGCTTTGACAGCAAAGCAGGCACAATCGTCGGGACGGCGGCATACATGTCACCAGAACAGGCAAGGGGAGAGGAGATTGACCATCGCACGGATATCTTCTCACTCGGAGTCGTTTTGTATGAAGCGTCCACTGGCGCGCTGCCGTTTCGCGGCGAACACCCCACGGCGCTTATGTATTCCATCATTAACGAAGACCCGTCTCCGATAACATCATTGAAGCCCGATTTTCCCTCTCGATTCGAGCGATTGGTATTCCGTTGCCTTGAGAAGGACGTGTCCAAACGAATCCAAAGCTGTGACGAAATTGTAACGGAACTTCGAGCTCTACGAAAAGAATTGTCAGGGGAACCTGTTCTCCCACATTCCACTCACCATGCGAGCCTGAAGCAACTCACTTTTGCAGATGCGGTTGAAGAATATCCGTCAATTTCGCCCGACGGTACCCTACTTCTGCTATCGAGAGAAATACAAGGTTATAAAAAGCTCATCCTGAAAAATCTATCAGACGGAAAGGAAGTCCAACTCACAAAACAACCGGTTGACGACATTCAACCGACCTGGTCTCCAGACGGAAGAAAAATCCTATTCGTTCGATCGAGCCACGCCAACGGAAAACTCGAGCCGAGAGATATCTTTTCCTATTTCGAAGGCGGTGATGTCTGGATCATTGACCTTGACACTATGAAGGAATCCAAAATCCTCGACCGTGCTTTTAACCCTTCATTCTCGCCCGATGGTTCATGGATTGCCGCGGACGCTTCGTGGGCTGGACCGAGAAGGATTTGGACGGTCGATAACCGTGGGAGAAATCCACGCCAGGTGACGTCGGATCTTTCCGAAGCAGTTGTGCACGTCAATCCGAAATGGTCTCCCGATGGTACAAAAATAGTATTCCAGAATATCGAGCGCATAAAATTCAATGTACGCATTGTCGATGTTAACTCCGGGAAAATGGAATGGGTCACCGACGATATGATTCAAAATGTCTATCCCACATGGTCACCCAAAGAAAACGAAATTTTTCTCTCATCCTTCAGAGCAGGTGGTTTGAACATATGGTCAATTTCACTTTCTCAGAGGAACACTCCAATGCAGGGACGCCAGCTGACGATGGGTTCCGGGCAGGATATTCAAGTTGCACTTTCACCTGACGCAAAACAACTCGTTTATGCAAACGTTCGCCTCAACGCTGATATCTGGCGACTTCCCGTTTCATCACTCACCGGGATTCCCAACGGCGAACCCGAACCTCTTATCGTAAGCACGCGGGAAGAAAGCCGCGGTGCATGGTCACCTGATGGAACAATGGTCGCATTTAATTCTGACCGTACGGGCGACATGAACATCTGGATATTTTCTCTAAGTGATAGTGCGGTGCACCAGATGACGCATGGCACAGGCGGCGACTTCCAGCCAATCTGGTCGCCGGATGGCCGACAGCTCATATTCTTTTCCGCGAGGTCAGGCAAACCTGAGATATGGGTGGTGGAGCGTGCAAGCGGGGAGTTGTGTCAACTGACAAAAGACTTATCCCTGAATATCAACCCGTTCTTTTCACCGGATGGTAAATATGTTGTTTATCATTCTGATGCGGCGGGAAGGTTGGAGCCATGGATTATGAACAATGATGGAACGCAACAGCGTAAACTCGCCGATATGGAAGTCATGGGTCACTTCATGAGGTGGTCGGGTGACGGGAAATCGGTTATCTTCCGTTCACCGAATCCTGCGCAACCGGGACTTTGGCGGGTTCCAATCGAGCGCGGTAATCCAGTTTTTCTCTGTGTACCAAAGGGTGGTGCTCATATTTCTCTTTCTGTCGACCAGCAATTGATTCTGGATGTTGTCGACCATAAGGAGTTGTGGATAACGCCGCTTGATAAAAGTGAACCGAGGTCCATCTTCAAGTTCAATGACCCTCTGGTGCGTATTGATTATCCTGTCTGGTCGCCAGACGGTAAGTGGGTCCTGTTTGACCGTGTCAAACCCCAGGGAGGAAATATCTGGATGATGGAAAACTTCTCATGAGGCCGAAGAGACTTTACGACATTTCTTTCTGAATCTCTTCCTGCGACTTTATTTCACGTTTAAATTTTTCTTCAAAAACAGTATACAGTGTCGGGATAAAGAAGAGCGTCAGTCCGGTTGAGACTGATAATCCCCCAATAACTG
The DNA here is from genome assembly GCA_964484465.1 of uncultured Chlorobiaceae bacterium. Lineage (GTDB taxonomy): Bacteria > Bacteroidota > Ignavibacteria > UBA10030 > SZUA-254 > CAZAFL01. Next base: position 46,406 of record CAZAFL010000006.1, on the reverse strand, counting down.
CAATTGCGAGAGGCGTCTGAGTAGATTCTCCCCCAAGTCCGATTGCCATCGGTATCAAACCCAGAATAGTAGCAAGCGATGTCATCAGGATTGGTTTCAATCTCGTAATCCCGGCACGAATAACCGCTTCGTGTAATTCTACACCTCGCATCCGTAAATGATTTGTGTAATCAACGAGAAGAATCCCGTTGCTCACGACAATTCCCACCATGACAATAACTCCCTGGAATGATGTAACCGACAATGTTGTCCCTGTGAGCAATAATGCCCAGAGCACACCCGCAATTCCGAGCGGGATGGTAAACATGATGATAAAAGGATCAATCAGCGATTGAAATTGTGACGCCATGACTACATATACCAGAAGTATTGCCAATGCGAATGCAAGGCCCAAATCGGAAAATGTTTTTTTCTGTTGTTCGACGTTACCTGTCATCTTCACTTCGAATCCGGGAGGAATCTGGACGCTGCTCTGAATTTGATTAGCCACGTCGCCGGCAACACTTCCAAGGTCTCTCCCTGTTACATTTGCAGTCACGTCGATTAAGCGCTGTTGGTATTTACGGTCAATTTGAACCGGTGCGTTCGCTTTGATAATAGTAGCCACGTTGCCGAGAAGCACCTGCTGCCCTGTCGAAGCAGTAAGGACTAGGTTTTTCAAATCTTCAACATCTGAACGGTAATCCTGGCTCAGGCGCACGAGCATGTTATACTGATTCCCGTTGACGGGGTCGGTGTATACAGAAGCGACAGAGCCGTTGATACATGTACTGATCGTGTTAGAAATATCTGCCACATTTAAGCCCAGCGTTCCTGCTTTATCCCGGTCGATTCTTACCAGAAGTTCCGGGAGGTTTGCTTCCCGGCTCGACAGAACATCGGTCGCCCCTGGCGTCGAGCGGACGACGCCGACAATATCATTCGCAAGCCTTGTCCCCGCATCGAGGTCGAAGCCGCGAACTTCAACATCAATGGGAGCATTCGAACCAAAGTTCAAAAGAAATCGAAGGAGTCCGCCGGGGCTGATATAAATGCTCGCGCCGGGAATTTGCGTGAGTTTCGGTCGAACCGCCTTGATGATTTCGAAAACCGAGCGCTTTCGCTTGTCCGGCGGAACAAGCGCAACCTGTATATTTGCAGCATGGCCGCCCGAATTTCGAGCCATAAGATTACCACTGCGTGCTGCGGGTACACCAACGTCGGTGATCATTGCCTGTAGTTCGGGCACGTTCTCCCGGATGATGTTTTCAACCTGTCTGCAGAATTGATCCGTTACTTCAACGCGCGTCCCAACTGGAAGTTTTACTGAAATAGAAAACTGCCCTTCATCCTGATCGGGGAAAAATTCTGTTCCGATAAACTTTATTAAAACTGCAGAAATAACCGCAAACACTATAATCCCATATATGACCAACTTGCGGTGTGTGAGTGTCCAGCGTAATCGGCGTTCATACCACTTGTCCAGGGATTCAATAAAATCATGCGAGAGAACTCGGATACGGTCTGAAAATTTCGGAGATGCACGGTCTAATAATTTCTCCGGAGGGAGAAATCTCAGACACATCAATGGTGTAACCGTTCGGGAAACGAAAAACGATCCAAACAGTGCAACTGTAATTGTGATTGTCAGCGGGATGAACATGAGTTTTGCTATTCCGGAGAGAAACACAATTGGAAGGAAAACGATAACCGTCGTTAACGTAGATACGAAAATCGGAGCGGCAACTTCTTTTGCAGCATCGAGCGTGCCCTGTAATTTTGTTTGCCCTTCCTTCCGTTCGTTGTAGTGCCGGGAAATTGCTTCCAGTTCCACAATAGAGTCGTCCACAAGCCTGCCTACAGCAAGCGCAAGTCCGCCGAATGTCATAATATTCAACGTGATATTACCGAACCGGAAAACGATGAATGCAATAAGAATCGAAAGTGGAATAGCAACGACGATAATTAGAGTCCCTCGCAGATTCCGAAGGAAAAAGAGAATAATGAGCATGGCAAGAAGCGCACCCAGCAACGCCTCACGTTGTAAGCCGGAAATTGTCTGCCGGATGTACATCGACTGGTCGAACGAGAGGGACATTTTTACTCCCTCAGGAACACTGACGAGCTTGGGCAGAGCACGAAGCACATTATCAACCACATCGATTGTATTCGCATTCGCGAGTTTCAAAATGTTAAGGGTTACCCCGGGATTCCCATTAACACGAAGAATTTCTGTTTCTTCCTGATAACTATCCTCCACCGAACCGACATCCCTGATACGAATAGGCACACCGTTGATATTTCGTATGACGATATTTTCGATGGGTTTTACAACGTTGAAGCGACTTTCCGTCTTCAATGAATAATCAAACTTCCCTGTTTTCAGATCGCCGGAAGGGAGAATAAGATTAGAGGCAGCCACAGAACTCAACACAGACTGGATGGGAAGCTGCAGCGCTTGCACTCGGTCACGGTCGAGAGTAACATGAATTTCACGTATGCGCCCTCCAAGAACCTGCGCTGATGCAACGCCGGGTAAATGTTCAATTTGTGGCTCGATAGTGTTGAGGGCAAGGTCGTACATATCCCGAGGGTCCATCTCACCTGAGACGGCGAGGCGGCACACCGGGATGCTGTTCAAATCAAACCGGACTGTTACGGGCTGTGAAATACCGGTTGGGAGTTGCGTTATTATCCGGTTCACACGCTGAATAACATCCACCAATCCGACATCTAAATTTGCATCCAAATTAAAATTAATCCGAACCTGCGACACCCCCTCCCTCGTGGTCGATTGAACGTAATCGACATTGTTCACGGAACTCGTTGCGCGCTCAAGAAAGACGGTCACCGATTGTTCCATATCGAGCGGACCCGCCCCAGTGTAAAACGTTATCGTACTAACAACGGGGAGAGAAATGTTGGGGAGTAAGTCGACCGGAAGCTGCAGGAACGAAACAAAGCCCAATACAAGAATCGTTACTGCAAAGAGGAACGTTGAGATGGGATATCGGAGTGCCAAGCGTGTAAGCCACATAACCGCGAATTATTTTATTTGTACCTGACTGCTGTCTTTCACAAACTGTTGACCGACTGTGATAATATTTTCTACACCCTCGAGCCCCGATAAAATTTCCATGCGGGCGTTTTGTTCGGTGCCAATACTGACATTTTTCCTTTTTGTGATCTTTGTGTCGACTGCATAGACAAAGTATCCTTTATCGTCTTTCAATATTGATTGCGTTGGAACGGTGATGGCGTTCTTGTGTTCGTCAACGATGAGTGCAACGTTTGCATACATCCCCGGTTTCAGCAGGTGGTCAGCATTCGGAATATCGATTTCCACTTCCATGGTACGAGTAGAGAGGTCAACTGCCCCGCTGAAGCGTGTGACTGTTCCGTAAAATTCTTTTCCCGGATATGCATCAACTGTGATCACCCCCCTTTTCCCTGTTGTGATGAGCGGGATGTCCTTTTCCAACACGTTCACAATGACCTTCATTGCCTCAGGATCGACGAGCGTGAACAAGATCTTATCATTGGAAGTCACGTTTGAGCCCTGGTCCAGATATCGTTTGGTAATTATCCCGGCAAACGGCGCAGTGATATGGGCATAATCAAGTCGAATGCTCGCTTGTTGATAATTTGCCTTTGCCACCTTCATTGCAGCTTCCGCATTGTCAAAGTCCTGCTTCGCTACAAGGCTCCGGGCATAGAGATCTTTCGTGCGCTCAAAATTCCGGTTGGTGTTCTCAAATGTCGCTTGTGTTTGCAGGACCTGTTGAGCAAGTTCGGTTGTATCGATTAATGCAAGGAGTTGGTTCTTGCGGACAATCGAACCGATATTGACAAATACGCGTTCAAGATTTCCATTGACCTTCGAATAAATGTTCGCCTGCTGGATAGGATTGACATCTCCTGTAAAACTGCGCTTGTTAACAACGGTCTCTCTGTGAGGAAGTTCAGTTTGCACAATCGGTGTTGTTTGTTTCCTGGGGTCAGGAACAGAGTTTGCAGTGACGATTTTCCAGACGATGATTGCGATGACCGTTATGCTGGCCACAAGGAATACAAGCTTTTTATTAATCTTCATGGATATTTTTTGGCAACGTGAACCGGGTAAGTTAGCAGCGGTATATTCTGAAGAGTACGTCCTCTCATTTTTGAATTCCCTTCAGAAGAATATCGGTAACAAAATTCTGTTCCTGCTTGAGAAGCCGGTACGGCTTATCCCCGATGCGGGTGCCTTCCAGGCTTCGAAGAAACCTGCACCTCAGCCCCTGCATGATGTGCAACAGCGCCTCGGCAACTTGTTCAATGGATGCAACGTTAAATTCCCCCCGGTCACGCCCCTCACGAACAATTTTTTTAAGGACCTTGAGCTCCTGCCGGGCAAAGCCCTCGAACATATCCCGCAATATCGGCTTCGTCCTTACGGACGAACGGAAGTCAAGAATATTCAAGTTGAGAAGTTCGTTGAAATATTCAAATCTCTGCGACACATATGCGCGAACCTTTTCCGCTGCAGAAATATTTTGCCCGAGCATCTCTTCAATGTTCTCCATGAATCCCCGGTGCTCGTGCACCATTACAGCCTGAAACAATTCATCTTTAGTGGGAAAGTAATAATACAACGAAGCTTTGCCCATCCCTATGCCACCGGCGATCTCGTCCATCGTCACTTTAGCAAACCCGTAATGTGCAAATTGTTCACGCGCTGCTTCGAGAATGGAGATTTTTGTTTTAGAGCGTTGTTTTGGTTTCGGCACTGTTCGTATCTTTGGACTTTTCAAGTTGATTAGTCTAATAATACTAATCTCTGGTTTCAATGTCAAACCTCGCGAGTCCATCTGCGGGTTGAATGTTTTTATTTCCAGCTAAAAATTTGTATACTGAAGATGAATAACTCACTTTTTTATCGATTTGGAGCGTTTCAATGCATGATATTCTGATGGAACAGATTAAACACGAGGTAACGAGACTCGGTGTCACGGAATTGCGTACGGTTGAGGAAGTGGATACTTTGCTCGCAGCGCAAAAAGGCACAGCATTGGTATTTGTCAATTCTGTCTGTGGTTGCGCAGGCGGTGTTGCACGACCGGCACTCGGATTAGCGTTGCGCCATGTTGTGAAACCGGATGTTACAGCCACGGTTTTCGCCAGCGGTGACCGGGAAGCTACAATGCGGGCGCGTTCGTATTTCACAAACATGCCGCCTTCCTCGCCGTCATTTGCCTTGATGCGCGACGGCAAGCTGGTCCATATGATTCACCGTTCCGACATTGAAATTCGGAACCCGTATGAGGTTGCAACTCTTCTCACCGAAGCGTTCGACAAATATTGCGCCGCTGTTCCCAAACGCTGACTATTGGCCTTAGCCCGTATCTCTTAAGCGAGACCGGCGGTTTTGAAAACGCGAATGCCTCGAGTACAAAACAAAGCTTGAGGCATTTTTATTCAATCTTCAAGAGACATAATGCAGCGACGAGAGAATATAAGAAATATCGCCATCATCGCGCATGTCGACCACGGAAAGACAACTCTTGTGGACCACATGCTTCGACAGACCGGCACGTTTCGTGAAAACCAGGAAGTTGTCAAGCGAGTCATGGACTCGAACGAACTCGAACGTGAACGCGGCATAACAATCCTCGCGAAGAATACTGCGGTATTCTATAAACACCCGGACACCCGGGAGACGACAAAAATCAATATTGTCGATACACCGGGGCACTCTGATTTCGCCGGCGAGGTTGAGCGAACACTCAAAATGGTGGACGGCGTTTTATTGCTCGTCGATGCTGCTGAAGGCCCGCTCCCGGGCACAAAGTTTGTCCTTAAGAAATCTCTCGAATTACATCTCCAACCGATTGTCGTCATCAACAAGATCGACCGAAAAGATGCGAGACCACATGCAGTCCTCGATGAAGTCTTTGAATTGTTTCTCTCCCTCAGTGCAAATAATCAGCAACTGGATTTTCCGACTGTCTATTGTATCGCGAAGCAGGGGATAGCTAAAAAGGAGCTTGAAGAGCAAAGCTCCGACCTAGAACCCCTCTTTCAGACAATCATCAGTAGAATTCCCGCTCCTCCGGGAGATGCGACCCTCCCCTTCCAGATGCTTGTTACAACAATCGATTACAGTGATTACCTTGGCAGACTCGGTATTGGAAGGATCGAGCGGGGAACGATTCGCCTCGGTGCGCCGATGAAGGTGATTCACCGGGATGGTTCGTTGGAAGATGCACGGGTTACAAAAATCTACACATTTCATGGATTAAAACGACTCGAAGTCGAAGAAGCGTCAGCGGGTGATGTTATTGCAATTGCGGGAATGGAAGATGTTGATATTGGCGAAACAATTGCAGAGGCTTCTGATCCGACACCGTTACCTTTTGTCACAATTGAAGAGCCTACACTTTCGATGAATTTTATCGTCAACAATTCCCCCTTTGCAGGACAAGAAGGAAAATATGTCACAACACGCAATTTGGGAGAACGGCTTGCAAGAGAATTGCGCTCGAACGTGAGCCTCCGGGTAGAATTAACCGATAGCCCCGATGTGTTTAAAGTCAGCGGCCGTGGAGAACTTCACCTGGGCATTTTGATTGAGACAATGCGGCGTGAAGGGTATGAATTTCAAGTTTCCGCACCGGAAGTAATATACAAACGCGTAGATGATGTCCTCTGCGAACCGATGGAACATGTTATTATTGACGTCCCGGATGAACACAATGGAATTGTAATTCAAAATCTTGGTCGTCGAAAAGGGATAATGAAAAATATGATCCAATCGCAGAACAACACACGGCTCGAATTCGTTGTACCTGCGCGAGGGTTGCTTGGTTTCCGTTCGGAATTCCTGACCGAAACGAAAGGGACCGGCATCCTCCATCATAATTTCCATGGTTATGAACCCTACAGAGGCGACCTGTCGACACGCAACAAGGGGGCGGTTATTCAGCTTGAAGACGGTACTGCAACTGCTTATGCAATGTGGAAGCTGCAGGAACGCATGACATTCTTTATCGAACCCGGGACTCGTGTGTACAGGGGAATGATCGTCGGTGAGAATGCGCGCGAAGAAGACATCATCGTCAATGTATGCAAAACCAAACAGCTAACCAACATGCGTGCAAGCGGAGCCGATGAGGCAATCCGCCTCGAGCCGCCAAAGATTCATTCTCTTGAACAGGCGATCGAGTGGATCGCAGATGATGAATATATTGAAGTCACACCACAGTCTCTTCGTCTTCGGAAGAAATATCTCGACCACAACGAGCGGCTGAGAATGTCAAAACGCGCCGCTGAGACGATCGAGTCATAGCCTTCTAATTTTTCTAAGGCAGATCGATGAATATTGTTGTTTCCGGTGGAACCGGATTTATCGGTAATGCGCTTGTACCTCATCTGCTTCAGGAACACCATTCAGTCATTCTCCTTACGCGAGACCCGCGCAAGAACCTCGTGCATCATCCCCACCTCCGGATAGAGCAATGGGATGGAAAAACGGCCGGACGTTGGAGTTCATCTTTCGAAGAAATCGATGCGTGCATCAATCTCACGGGAGAACTCCTCGCCGGGAAAAGATGGACAAAATCTCAAAAAGAAAAAATTTTCTCCAGTCGGATCGATTCCACCAGGGCAATCGTCACCGCGATTGAATCTGCATCTAAAAAGCCTTCAGTTTTCATTAATGCTTCAGGTGCCGGGTTTTATGGGGATGTACCATCCGGCAACGTTGAGGAATCGTTCCCCAAGGGGGATGGCTTCCTATCTGATGTCTGTGACAAATGGGAACTGGAAGCGCTTGTCGCCGGCAGATTTGGTGTTCGCATCATTACGCCGCGCTTTGGCGTCGTCATTGGGAAAAACAGTATTGCTATGAAAAAACTTATGCTTCCATTTTCCTTGTTTGTGGGTGGCCACATAGGAAACGGTAGGCAATGGTTTCCCTGGATTCACGTTGAGGATGTTGTCGGAGGAATAATGTTTCTTCTCCGAACAGCTGATATTTCAGGACCCGTTAACTTTGCCGCTCCTGAGGCTGTGACCATGAAAGAATTTTGCCGAGCCCTTGGTAAATCGATGCACCGCCATTCATGGGCACCTGTCCCTGGCGTAGTTCTCCGGTCAGCTCTTGGTGAAATGGCTGAAATGTTATTAACAGGACAATGCATGGTTCCGAAGAAGCTGATTGACTCGGGATATATTTTCAAGTACCCGCTGCTGCAGGAGGCGCTTAACAACATTGTCCGAAACCCCTGAGACCCCGTGTTCTCCACCCGGACAAACTGGCATCGTCAACCAAATCGGTTTACCGAACTTTTGGAATCCCGGCGCAGAGAAGGAAGTGTCATCTTCGACCTGACGAAATCCAATCCTACCCATTGCGGCATAAATTATCCCGAACGTGAAATACTGGCAGCACTCTCTCATCCCGGATCGTTACAGTATCAACCGGATCCGATGGGATTGCTTTCTTCCCGTGATGAAATCGCCCGCTATTACAGGAAAAAAAACCTCACTGTTCAAACGTCAAATATTTTTCTTACTGCAAGCACCAGCGAAGCGTATTCCTTCATCTTCAGACTTCTATGCAACCCTGGTGATGCAGTTCTTGCTCCTGTTCCATCCTATCCGCTATTTGAATACCTTGCACAGGTGAACGACATACAGCTCCAACACTATCATCTTCTCTATGACCATGGCTGGTATATTGACATCGACAGCATGAAGAATGCAATCACCAAATCGACAAAAGCCATTGTTCTTGTCAACCCACATAATCCGACAGGAATGTATCTGAAAAAAGATGCGTGGTTTCAAATCGGGGAACTTGCACGACAACATGAACTCGCTTTAATTGTCGATGAGGTGTTTACCGAATATTCATTAGGAGATACTTCACATAATTTCGGTTCAACTGCTGCATCAAACGACGTGTTAACTTTTACACTGAATGGTATTTCAAAGATGTGCGGATTTCCTCAACTGAAGCTTGGCTGGGTGATCGTAAGCGGCGAATCAGCGGCAGCGCGAGAGGCCATCAACAGACTCGAGATTCTCTGTGACACTTTTCTTTCTGTCAATACGCCTGTTCAGGTCGGCCTACCACAGCTCCTCAAGGCGGGGGAGCATGTACGTCAAAAAATTATCGCACGCATTAAATCTAACTATGATCATGTACGAAAACTGATGAACAAGCAATCGCATGCATCTTGTCTCACAGCAGATGGCGGATGGTATTGCACGCTTCGCATGCCGCGAATTAAATCCGACGAACAGTGGTCGCTTGAATTGTTAGAGCATCGTGGCGTATGCATTTACCCTGGATATTTTTTTGATTTTGAAGAAGAGGGATATCTCGTTGCAAGTTTGCTCACTGAAGAGCAGACGTTCTGCGACGCAATAAATCATATTTTGGAATTCAGCACACGAAGTAATTTCTAAACTTCCAGAATATTTTTTATCGTTGTTTTGAGGAAATGATAGACGAGGAGGAGGAGACCCGAAATATATCCTACCGTTGCACTAGAATTGGGCAGGATTTTGGACTGACCGAGGAATGAATCGATTCTCCCGACCATCATTGAAATTTTTCCTGGAACTATACGGCGAAACCAAACCATTCGTTTCATCACATTGGTGCAGCGGATCGCCCCGACTGGTCATATGTGTTGGCATATCACTGTCGCAAACGAGCGATCCGTTGCGGTACGCTTCATTCACCATCTTCACTCATACGCTTCCATAATTAGAGTTTCCCCGAAGAGAAAAGTTTAACGGTGCGAGTAAGTTTATCTACTTAGATTCCGCTGGTTCCGCACTGATTGGCATGAGTTCTTCTTTTTCCTTCAAGAATGGTTTTCTCATTAATCTTTGAACTAATGCAGGAATTTTTTCTCTCCACTGGTCTACCTTCGCATACACAACCGGTACCAGTACAAGAGTGAGCAGAAGTGAGCTTGTCAGCCCTCCAATCAGCGCCCACGCAAGCCCACTTTTCCATTCTGAACCGGCACTCACACCGAACGCTATCGGCGTCATACCCACGATCATCGATGCGGTTGTCATAACAATAGGGCGAAGCCGCGTCTGGCCGGCTTCAATCAGAGCCTCGAACACAGAAAGATTTTGCTCTCTGCGCATCTGATTGGTGCGGTCGACGAGAAGAATTGCATTTTTCCCCACCAGCCCCACAAGCATAATGATGCCGAGAATTGTGAAAATGCTCAGTGACTTCATCGTGAGTGCAAGGGCAAGAAATGCACCGATGACCGCAACCGGAATTGAAAAGAGCACGACCAACGGGTAGACAAACGAATCGTATAGCGCAACCATAATAAGATAGACGAAAAGAATCGCCGCCATCAATGCAAGTCCGAGACTGCCGAACCCTTCTGAACGGTTCTTTTCATCTCCTTCAAATAACAAACTGGTTCCTTTGGGAAGAGGAGAAGCGGCAACTGCTTTCCGGATGTCTGCCGCAATATCGCCTGACGGGCGGCCAATCGCCTGCGAGAGAACATTCACAGAATAATTTCGATTCTGCCGCTGTAGTTTAGACGGTCCTGAAGCAAACTGAATCGAAGCAAATTGTTTCAGCTCGATAATTTGTCCCTTGTGGTTGACAAACGTTAAGCTTCCGATGTCGCTTGTCTTCGAGCGGTCGAACTGGTCGAGCACAACGCGGATAGGGTACTCGGTTGTTCCCTCACGGAATCTTGAATCATCATCGCCGTTGAAAGCAATCCGAAGACCGGCGCCCACTTCGCCCATCGTGAGACCGAGGTTTGCCATTTTCTCCCGGTCAATCTCAACACGCATTTCGGGTTTACCCTCTTCAGATGAAAGGCGAACATCCGCTGTGCCGCGGATGTTCTTTACCATTTCAGCTAATTGCTCAGCCCCTTTTCGTGCTTGCTCATAATCAGGTGCACTGACGACGAGCATGATCGGAGACTGGTTTGCAGTACCGAAAATGCCAATCGGGCTCGACCGGACACGCACACCCGGAAATTGCGCGATTTTCCCTTTGATTTCTTCACTAATATTGTCCGTCGTCCGGTCTCTTTCTTCTTTAGGTAAAAGTGTGACATTAAGCTCTGAAACATAATTCGATGATTGACCGACAAAGCCTTCCGTCGAAACTCCAACATTGGTGAACACTTTCTTTACCTCCGGCATCTCAGAGACAATGTGCTCCGCCTGTTGTGTGACGTAATTCGTATGTTCGAGTGTCGAACCGGACGGAAGCTCAAGTGTTACTGTAAATTCCCCGCGATCTGTAGGAGTCATAAATTCTGTTCCGATAAAGCCGAGAGGGACAAGCATAAGAGATGTAATGAACAACGCCGCTGCAACACCGAACACCCATCCGCGGTGCGCTAAACTCCATTTAAGCAATCGATCATATTCCAGCGAAATTTTGTCGAACACTTTCTCAAACCAGACTGAAAATCGGCCGATGATTGTGCTTTTGGTCAAATGCTCAAGTTTTGCAAACCGTGAAGCAAGAAGAGGTGTAATTGTAAATGAAACGAAAAGGCTCATCAACGTCGACGCAACGACGACAAGAGCAAACTCGCGCATAATATTGCCAATCAGTCCTGTAACTATCGCCAGCGGGACGAACACGACGACATCGACCATCGTAATTGAAAGAGCGGCAAAGCCGATTTCATTTCTTCCGCGTACTGCCGCAAGGCGACGCTTATCTCCTTTCTCCAAGTGCCGGTAGATGTTTTCAAGAACCACGATCGAGTCATCCACCAGTATACCGATGACAAGAGAAAACCCAAGAAGTGTCATCAGGTTTAATGAAAACCCGAAGGCATAAATCATAATAAACGTCGATACTAACGAGGCAGGAATGGCAATCATGACAATGACCGAATTTCGTATGCTGTGCAGAAAGGCAAGCATGACAATCGCTACAAAAATTACTGCCAGCAATAAATCGTGCTTTACCGCGTCCGCAGCATCGACGGTAAACTTCGACCCATCCTGGGCGACATCGAAACGCAGATTAATCCCAGTAAATTCTTTCTCGAGACTTGTAAGTTCCTCACGGACAACGCTGCTGACTTCTACCGAATTTGCCTCGCTCTGTTTCTGTACAAGAATTCCGACGGAAGATTTGCCGTTAATTCTGCTCAACGTTGTGTATTCTTTTTGGCCATCCTCAATTTCTGCAATATCTCCAAGATGAACATCTCCTCCCTGTTTCGATTCTCCAATGACAAGCCGACGAAGTTCTTCTACCGAAGAATATTTTCCTGCCAGCCGGACAACGTATTGAAGGTCGCCCTCTTTCACTTTTCCAGTTGGAAAGTCGAGATTCGAAGTTTTCACCAGGTCTGTAACCTGAAGCAGGGAAAGCCCGTACGACCGGAGTTTCTGTCCATCGACGTTGACCTTGATCTCACGTTCATCGCCCCCTACAAGTGTAATCTGACCTACCCCTGCCAACTTTGCAAGGTCCGGCTGGATGCGGTCCTTTAACATCTGGAAAAATTCCTTCGACGGCATGTTTGCAGTCGCACCGACTCTCAGGACAGGAAGCTCGTCGAGCGCAAACTTTGTCAGTGTTGGAGTCTTTGCACTGCGCGGCAACTGTGATGCTATCTCGTTAACCTTTCGCTGAGCATCCTGCAGAGCGGTATTTACATCAGCACTCATCATAAATTCGAGCGAAACGATCGAGAGGCCTTCCTGCGATGTGGCATACACGTTGTCTACTTTATCAACACCTGAAACACCATCCTCAATGACTTTAGTAACGCCGGTTTCAACTTCATTGGGCGATGCGCCGGGGTAAACAGTAATAATGGTAATCCATGGGGGGGTAATCTTCGGCAGAAGCTCATACTTCAATTGCGTATAGCTGAAAATTCCCAGCACGCCAAGCACTATGAAGATAACAATGATAAACGAGGGGCGTTTGATTGAAAGTTCGGTTAATGTCATAAATCATTCTCCTGGCAAAAACGACCGGATGGTCGTTTGCACAAATTATTTCACAATGGTCACAGGTATGTTGTTTTTAAGATTGTTCTGTCCGTTAATGACGACATTTTCACCGACGGTCAGCCCACTGAGAACACTCAAACGTGTTCCGTATTCTGTTCCGATAACTATATCGCGCAGTTTTGCAGTTGTTCCGTTAAGAACAAAAACTTGTGGGTGTTTCATGCTGCCGAGGAGCGCTTCACGTGGAATGACAACTTCTTCATTATGTTCGTTCGACGAAAAGGAAACATTCGCAAACATCCCTGCCTTCAGCGGATGCGATCTGTTATTATCCAGTTTAATTTCCACCGGATAAGTATGAGATTCATCTCCCTTTTCGCTGATTGTCGTTACCTCACCGAAGAACTTCACGCCCGGGTAAACGTCTGTCATTATTTGAATATTGTCTCCTGCCTTCAGATGGAATGCATCATACTCCGGCACATTGAGCTTTACCTTAAGCTTTGAAATATCAACAACATTTGCGACGGGCATCTTTGACTGAACCATGGCGCCAACATCGACAAACCTTGCAGTCACTATGCCTGAAATAGGCGTTGTGATTCTTGTATCTTTATACTGTTTGCGTGCGGCAATATACTGTGCCTCTGCGCTTTTGAATCCCAGTCGCGCATTTTCGTATTGCTGGTCCGTGACGGCTTTTTCCTGATGAAGTGATTCAAATCGCTCAAGGTCCTTCTTTGTTTTCTCGAAATTTACTTCTGCCGTTTCGTAAGCTGCTTTCTTCAGCTCATCATCAATTTGTATAAGGGGTGCACCTGCAGCTTTGTAATCACCCACCTTCGCAAACACCTCTGTTACCTTTCCTTCTGTCTCCGAGACAATGGCAACATCGTTATTTGCAGTTATCGTCCCGGTGAACGACCGCGCGTAGGTTGTGGTTATCTTGTCAACTGCTACAACGGAAACCGGAATTGCATTCGAAGCGTTGTTCATCGACCTTGCGACCATTTGTGATTTGTTATAAAGGAGCACGCCGATAATTGCAGTAAGTATGATGGTAACGGTTAAGATAATTTTTGTTCGTTTCATATACACCTCGTAATTCTCGTTGGGATATGCTTTTATTGCTCGCCGATAGATTTTTGAAGCCGGGCTGTTGCCAGCTCATAATCTACTAGAGCCTGAATGTGATTCCACTTTGCCTGAAGAAGCGATGCTTCTGCATCAAGCATATCGGAATTCAGGACAAGCCCGAGTTTAAACTTTTCATTCGTGACACGATAATTTTCTTCCGCCTGATGTACCGCCTGTTCAGAAACTCCGATGCGTTCTTTTGCCTGGCCAGCGTTTAAGTAGTTCTGAGTCACTTCAAGCGCAACGGCGTCACGAAGCTGTCCAAGCGCGTCCTGCGTTTGAGATAATAGCGCCTGTGCCTGGTCTGTCTGATGAACAGTCGTTCCCCAATTCCAGACATCCCAAGAAAGTGAGATCCCCAGGTCCCATGTGTCACGGAACTGGTCAAGTGTCGGAAAGATCCGCTGGTTAGGCCTCGCGTAGTAATAATTTCCCGTCAGGTAGACCTGTGGATACCAGCCGGATTTCGCAAGTGTAACGGCGGCTTCGCTGGCCTGCACGCGAAACTGCATCCCTTTCAATTCCGGGCGGCTCTGAATCGCCAACTCCGTTAGCTTATTGATATCGCCAAAACCATTCTGCAAAGACTGGTGGGATGAATCCGGAACTGACACCGGCTCGACAACCGTTGTAAGCGGTTGGCCGATGACGTTGTTCAATGCGATCGTTGCAAGGTGAACATTATTCTCCGCATCGATTTGCGTAAGTTCTGCGCTCGACAGTTGTACTTGTACGCGCAACAAATCATTTCTCGTTGCCATGCCCTGATTCATAAGGTTTGTCACATCGTTCACATGCGACTTCACTTGCTCTACATTTTCATCAATCACTTTTTTGAATTCAATTGCTTTATATAAATTCCAGTATGCATTTCTGATATCAAAGGTCAAATTTGCCTTATCTTTCTTGAAATCCTGGTCTGCCGCTTGAGCTGTCAAATCGGCGATCTCATAATTGCTCTGAAGCCGAAAACCCGTGAACAGCGGCTGTTGCAGCGACAGCCGCATGGAATAATTATCCAACACGGTTTGTGAAAATGTCAGATTGAGATTCTGCGGCGGAAGGTTTTGCCCGAACGAGCTCGCCGGAATCGTCGTAGTAAATGGAGGAACATTACTGAGCCGAGTGTAACCGCCGCCGAACTTCAACGAGGGAAGCCTGGTTGCATTGACTTCACCGGCTTTCGCTTCCGTGGACTGTACGTTCATCAGCGACGAATGGAGTGCCTTGCTGCTCTTCAATCCGATCTCAATTGACTGTTCGATACTCAGGTTCATCTTCTCCTGAGCGGAACTGGAACCGGCGAGGAAAAGACAAGACAGCACTAACCGGAAAATTATCTCAAAATATTTCTTCATTGTCATATCCTTTGTTGTGCCATGCTGGGTAATGTCTTTCTTGACTCGTATTTTTGTCTTGATCCTTCCGTCAAGATTCCTTCATACAAAATTGTAATAATGGCTTCGAACACCTGAGTGGCTGAGTACGGAAGATTCAACAATCGTTGCGGCGTAATGATTGTGTCGATTGCGTTGCGATAGATCATAAGAATCAGGTCGGCATCGATGTCCTCGCGGAACACTCCCTTCCGCACTCCTTCACGTAAAAGGTCACCGAAATTTACATTGATCTGCTTGTTTGTAAACTCTGAAATCTGCTTCCACACATACGGTGCATTCTTCTCGATATCTTCAAGTAAATCTTTTCCAAGGGCCGAATAATTAACCGCGACCTGAGTCATCATCCCCCTCAGTTTATCTACAAAGTCCATCTCATTATTTCCCACAAGTTGTTGGCACGCAGATTCCATCTTAAGCAGGATCTGCTCTGTTACCGCTCTGACAATGTCCTCCTTGGTCTCGAAATATTTATAGATGGTTTTCTTGCTGATACCTAACTTCCCAGATATTTCGTCGACGGTGACGCGTGAGAATCCGTACTTCATGAATGCTTCCCGGGCCGCATCAATGATCCTATTTTTTACGTCAATATCTTCGTTCATACTTAACTCCTTTTACATGTAAGAAACTAAATTAGTTTCAATGGTTTCCATAAAGCGAAAAATTTTTCCCGCTTTCTTTAAATTCTAGAGGAATTTGCTATATTTTTAATTAGGAAACCCATTTGGTATTATTAGTTTCCAAAATAAGGAATTTTTATTTGTTTGTCAAGTGTTTTCGGGACTAAATTTTATACTGTTTCTCTTTCTCCATATTGGGTCGAATTTAAGGGTATTCCACTGCATGCTTGATCAACGATGCTCGACCTTAATGCGTATGTCTTACTCAGGAGTGCATTAATCACTCGGAATTTGTATCTTTCGTCCGCTCAAAAAATCAAAATACTTTCTTATGCAAATCGGTATTGTCGGACTCCCATTCTCGGGAAAATCAACTCTCTTTCAGACAATCACAAAAACGCATCTCGACCCTTCTGCGCTCTCAAAAGCGGAAGCACACATAGCTATCGTGAAAGTTCCGGATTCACGACTGGACAAATGTTCCGAGATTTTCTCCCCAAAAAGGACAGTCCATGCAACGATCGAATTCGTTGATGTCGTGGGTTTGAAGAAGGGAGAATCCGGTTCCACACAGTTTACAACAAATTTTCTAGCGAATGTCAAAACAAATGACACCCTCGTACAGGTGGTTCGCCTCTTTGAAAACGACGTTGTGCCTCACCCGGACGGAACGATCGACGCGATGAGAGATATCTCTTCATTCGAATCTGAATTTATTCTTTCCGACCTTGCGATCCTCGAGACACGGATTGACCGCATCAAACGACAGATGCAAAAAACTGGCGATGAATCCGGAAAACGCGAACTTCCAGTACTCGAAAAATGCAAACAGCTTCTCGAGAATGAAACTCCACTCCGCAAGGCCGGCTTTACTAAAGAAGAGACTCTTATTCTAAAAACCTACCAGCTGCTTTCAATCAAACCGATGCTTATCGCTTTGAACTTTGATGAGACTCAACGACAGGCAATGGGGGGTGTGATACAACAGGTCACTGAAAAATACGCGGGGAAACAGACAAACGTGGTGTCGTTCTTTGGAAAAATCGAGATGGAAATGTCCGAACTGGCTGACGACGAGGCAACTGTATTCATGAGCGAATACGGTATTACAGAATCGGCTCTTACCACGCTTATTCGTGAAGCATATACCCTTCTTGGGTTACAATCATTTTTTACCGTCGGAGAAGATGAATGCAGAGCATGGACAATCAGAAAAGGGATGACAGCACAGGAAGCGGCTGGTGCAATACATTCAGATTTTATCAACAAATTTATCCGTGCCGAGGTTGTTTCGTACAACGATTTCATTGCCGCCGGAGGGTCATTTGCGAAAGCAAAAGAAGCGGGGCATTGGAGACTGGAAGGGAAAGAGTATATTGTAAAGGACGGAGATATTATGGAGATCCGGCACAGCTAGACAATAGAGATGCCTCTATTCCCTCGGCTTATCCAATTGCCTCAACACTTTTCTACTGCGACTCAATAGCCCGCGTCCGCCCTGCGGCATCATTTGCTCGATCATTGCACGAAGCTCTTTTCTAATTGCAGGTTCTTTTCTTGAGATATTCGCCAGCACACTCATTGCATTCGCGCGAACAGCGATAGGATAATCCCGCGATGCAAGATAGTCGAAGCATTGCGTCATGACCGCACCGAGAATGGGGCGCGGAATGTCTATCCTTTGAAGAATGCGCACAACATTTCTCGGAACCGCATCATGCACCCCCGGCTCTTTCATCTTTTTCACCATTGCCGAAAGCCACGGCGTAATGAGCCCCGGATGATGGTCTGCACAATAGCTTATAATCCAGGCTGAACGTTGTGTTACCCTGTAATTCCCGCGCAGAAACAATTCCATCAGTTGCTTAAAGCGCAGAGGATTGCTACCGACCCAATTTCCGATCATGACGGCCTGCCGTTTCGAGTGCTCCTTGAGAATTTCGGATTCGAGATTCATTCTTGGTATGGTGCCTCAGCGTTCTATCAGAAGGCTACTTTTTCCCATCGCCTTCATTAAAAGTGTGAGCCACCTGGTAACTAACAATCGATGTTTGATTGGTTTCCAAACACTTTTTCCAGTACTTGTTTGCCGCAATTTTTAGCCCGGTAAGATAGCTCTTCATTCCAATTGCAAAGTATCTATCGCACGTTGCTTCTGCGAGCCTCTCCTTATCAGTTTTAGGTACAGGAGTTTCCTGTACGGGTTTGATACCGCGGATTAGCTGCTCTTCTGTTAAATCGTCGAGGAGATAATGTACAATAGCGTTCCAATCCTCGAATTGATCAAGTGAGGCCGATACATATTGCTTCAGGTTCTTCGTCGCAACAGCTGGACTATAATTCATGAACTCACTGAAGAAGATCCAGGAACGAACTTCTGCGCTTGGAGTCAGCCCTGCTGCGGTGCGAAAGTCTTTACCTGCATCCCGGAAATTGCCCTTAAGAAATAGCACTATCCCCCGCAGGAAGTACGACATCCATTCTGTGGAGTCAATAGACACGGATTGCGAGAAATCCTTCATCGCTTCATCAAAGTGTTTTGATAAACCATGCGCGAACGCTCGCGTCCTAAGCAAGTTGGCATTGGGAGAAACTCGGTTGAGGTCGGCTATGGAAGCATCCATATTACCGGCGCTAAAATAAGCCTTTCCTCGAAATTCATAAGCCTCTTCGTGGGGACGTGTTTTGATTGCTATGCTGAGATCATTAATTGCTTTTTCCCATTTACGCAAGTAACAATAGGCCATCCCCCTTTTCTCGTAAGCAAGTGCGTTACCTTTGTCCAACGTAAGCGCCTTGGAATAGGTCTCAATTGCATCCGCGGGCGGTTGGACGCCTCCGAGCAAAACGTAGAGCGCGGCGGAATCAGGTATCATGGCTATCGCAGATTTATAATCAGTCGCTGCTTCATAAAAATCTTGATGCTCCTTTCGCACGGCGGCCCGCTCAATTAACACGCTTACATTTCGAACATCGAGTTCAATAACCAGATTGAAATCATCCAATGCCTGCGAATATTTTTTCATTGTGGCGAAACACCGACCGCGACCCAATAATGCCTGATAATTCAGTTTATCATGTTCGATGACTTTGTCATACTCCTGTATTGCAAGTTCGTTTTTACCCTGAAGGCGAAGTGCTTCTGCCATCCCAAGTCTTGCCGGAAGAGAAGCCGGGTTTTGCAAAAGTGTCGCTTCAAAACAGTTTCTTGCATCTTCGTAGTTCCGTGCATCAAGAATGCGAGCGCAAGAATCCTGATCTTCAAGAGAGACCGTCTTCCGTTTGAAAGAGCGCACTGTTTCCTTAAAGTTTTCGATATACCGATCTGGGTCAACATTATTCGCCGACAGGCCAATCAACTGTATAAAATTCACGGGATGAAAAAGAAGAGTATAATACACTACAACTGGAATACTTCCCGGATACCACTTACCACGGGAAACAGTTTCAAACCCACGGATCCCGTCAACTACTATTTTATTATATTCAACGACTTCCGATACTTTGACGTTACTATGTACATTGCTCAGTAACGATTCCATCAGCTTTTGACGGACATCTTCAGCTATCTCCCCGTGTGGCCCATTCATCAGACGAATAACAAACAACGGTTTAAAATCATCACCATCCTGTCCTTTGCCATCTGGCGTGTAAATTGCAAACCGGCTCTGTATTGCTTGGAGCTTAAATTCTCCCTTGACGTCTATGGAAAATCCGAGTTGCCCCATAGGGCTGAGTGCGGTACCTCTATCCCAATGAATTGTCTCTATTGACGCGACAAGGGGGTCGACAGTTTTAGCCTCTACCGTATCTGAATAACTTATGATTGCAGTGAACGCGCCCGAAGAATCGCCGCCAACGAATACCCGGTAGATCAGCGTCTTTTTGTCTAGGAGGCCGCTGCTTTTCCGCAGGTTGAATTTTATCGCCCTGGCTCCATCAATTGTAAATTCTTCGGGCCTGCTTATTTCCTCAAAACTATGAGCTGCAAGGTTCAGAGGATCAGAATAATCTGAAGAAACCTCGTGTACGGGTTTCGGCACTTCAACAATTGTCAGCAATACGCCGGTTTTTTCACAAACAAAGACTGGCGAAGAACTGATAAGCTTATAACAAGGCGGTGGAATTATGCTTATGCGAGTTGAGGGAACCTGCACGCGATTGTTATCCTGAGCCCGTGCATGCCACGACAAAAAAAGAATTGATGTAACTAAAAGTGGGATAAACGTTGTTTTCATCGCCTATGCAACCTCAGGTTTCATTAACCTTGAACCGAAAGAGGCTGATGCCAGGACATATCGCAATGCTTCAACATTTGTTTCGCGCAAATATAAGTAAATTTTCCATCTACTTCAATGTGAAATACAGATTCTATGCGTAGTATTTATTATCCTTGCGGACACCAAGAATGAATTTCTTTTCATGTTTATTAAGTTGAAACCATAAGCTGGTTCATTTCTGTTGTGTTTATAGGTCTCAAAGATCTGATAGCATTATTGTCGATTGCCAGCATGCCCGCATGCGTGATGAACATCAAGAAGGGAATTACTATGTGGAAAAAAGTGATTTTGACAACTGGTCTTCTTGGGCTACTTATTTCCCAGGTAAACGCGCAGCAGACTACGTCCGGCATAAGCCTTGGACCTCTGGTCGGATACCAGCGGGCGCGGGATGCCGATGAGGGGAAATTCATGGGTGGTGCAGCACTTCGAATAAAACTCAATGATGTTCTGGGCGGTGAAGCGTCGGTCAATTATCGGGAAGAGCAATACGCGAACTCCGGGGTGACCGTGCGGAGCTGGCCGGTCATGGTGACTGGGTTACTTTATCCTGTGCCCGCCGTTTATGGCGCCATCGGGGCGGGATGGTATAATACAACCTTTACTTATGATAATGCCAGATATCAGAACACTCCCGATGAGACCCAGCAGAAATTCGGCTGGCATTTTGGTGCTGGAGTAGAAATACCCCCCTCTTCAAACACGAAGATAACGGCAGACATCCGATACGTGTTCCTGAACTATAATTTTCAGAAACTGCCCGGTGCCGGTGGATTACAGAGTGATTTCTATCTCATCACCGTCGGATTTCTGTTCGATTTATGATGCAAATACCGGCCCATAGAAACCGGCGCGCATAATACAAAATCTGCTGATAAGAAATCATCGGGTCACCAGATTTTTACTCTGACACTGTCAGAGCGGTACATTGCATCACCGGGTTTGATGTCAAACGCATCATAAAATTCCGGCATGTTGGTGAGCGGTCCGATAACGCGGAATTTCTCAGGAGCGTGTTCATTGCTACGCACCTGATTCGCTATCGCTTCGGGCCTCTGGTTCACCATCCAGGCAAGAGCATAACCGAGAAAGAATCGCTTCGCGGGATTTAGACCGCCGACCGTCTCGTTATTCTTATACTGACCGGTTTTCTTAAATGCTTCGTACCCCATCATGATGCCACCAAGGTCGGCAATATTCTCACCTTGTGTCAGCTCGCCGTTGATGTGCAGGCTTTCCACGGCGACATAATTGTCAAACTGGTTTACAATCATCCGGGTCTTGGCAACGAATTTTGCACTGTCATCGGGCGACCACCAGTTGTTCAAATTCCCTTCGGCATCATATTTACTTCCCTCGTCGTCAAACCCGTGCGTAATTTCGTGACCGAACGTCGAGCCGCCAATCACTGAATAGAGCAACGCGTCGTCTGCAAGCTTTCGTTCGAAGCCGGGAATAATAATATTACACCCGGGAACCACAATTTCATTATTAGAAGGATTATAGTACGCGTTATATGTTTGAGGCTCCATGCCCCATTCCGTACGGTCAACCGGTTCTCCGAATTTTGAGATCATATAATTAAATCTCCAACGGTTCGCGTTTTTCACATTTTGCACATAAGATGATCTATCGGTCTGCAGGCTGCTCATATCTTTCCATTTATCCGGATAGCCAACTTTCATGATTATCGTACTGAGTTTCTTCAACGCTTTTGTTTTGGTTGCATCGCTCATCCAATCCAGTTGTTTTATTCTTTCCGCATAGACATTTTTTATCGCAGTGCCGATCTCCTGCAGCTTTTCCTTTGTCCCCTTCGGTAAATATTCATCGACATATACCTGCCCGATTAATTCGCCAAGCGACCGGTCTGTCTGTTCGACAACCCTTTTCCAGCGCGGTTTCGGCTCCGGTACACCGCGCAACACAGTTGAGTAAAAACTGAATGACTCACGAAATGTCCTGTCATCCATGTAGGAAGAAAGGCCCCTCACGAGGTGATACTTAAGATAATCTTTCCAGTCATCGAGAGGAAATGACGTCAAATAACCGTTCAATGCGGTCAAAAACTCCGGCTGATCTACAATGACACTATCTACATTGTGCAACCCAACCCCCTCCATACAAATAGCCCAGTCAAGATTGGGTGTAGATTCCTTTAATTGCATGAAGGTAATTTTATTATAGTTCTTCAGCGGGTCGCGCGTGTCTTCACGCTTTCGTGAAGTCTGTGCTATTGCTGTTTCAAGTTTCATAAGACGGTCGGCAGCTTGTGTTGCCCGGGCATCGTCGTATCCGATGATCATGAACATGTTATGAAGGTGTTCGACAAATTTCTGACGGATGGTAACCGCATGCTGGTCGGTATCAAAATAGAATCGGCGGTCGGGCAAACTCAACCCGCCCTGTGCAATGAAGATGGCGTTCTTACTGCTGATCTTGTCATCCTGTCCGACAAAAAGCCCGAACAGCGGTGAGCCGGAAACAGTGCGTATGTAAGAAGCCATCTGAACAATCCCATGTAAATCCTTGGTGGCATTAATTTTCTCAAGATCACTTTTCAAATCTTCAATCCCCTTTTTGTTTAAGGAGAGACTGTCCATTCCTGCATAAAAGAAATCGCCTATTTTCTGTTTATTGCTTCCTTTGGGCGCATTCATAAGTGCAGATGATGATTCGCATACATTGCGAATCTGTTCATTAATGGTATCCTGAATCAGCTGCCACAGCCCGTTACTTTGTTCGCTTGGTGGAATAGGGTGGTCTTTAAACCATTTCCCATTTGCATAGAGGAAGAAATCGTCTCCTGGTTTTACGGTGTTGTCAATATGTGAAACGAGAGGGTCGACTTCCTGAGCTCGTGAATCAATGTAATTGATGAAACAGGAGATAAGAAAAGCAAGTACCAAAGACGGAACAACGTGTTTGATCATGATACGGAATCCTTTCGGGGAGTAGTGTCTGAATCTTTGATTTTCTGAATTGTAGTAATTTATGGAATTTAGCAGTCAGATTCGATATCTATTTATTGGAGTGATTTGTTGAGAAATCGAATCAGGGGCAAGAGCTCTTTATAAATTTCGACGACGTTATCGACAAACGCAGGCGAAAAGCTCTCACGCACCGCCCATTCAACTCCGGTGTAATAGCTCTTGTGCTTCAGCCATTCAATCATGGGGTGGTCAACCGGAAAACCGAGCGGAGCCCGTTGAAGTTTTTCACCCTCAAGTTTATCGAATACTTTTTTAAACCTCTTATTGTTAACGATGGCAAGAAATTCATTTGATTTTTCTGAAATTGTCCTGCGTATCTTCTTCAACATATCACTGTCGGGCATGTAAATGCCTCCTCCGACGTAAACTCCGTCCGGCTCGATATGCACATAATATCCGGCGCTTTCTTCCCAATGACCTTTCATGTGGAATACAGCGGCAACGTGAGTTTTGTATGGCGCCTTATTCTTACTGAAGCGTGTGTCCCGGTAAATGCGAAACATGCTGCGTTTCGGGTCAACCTGAATTTCGGGCGCAATTTTCGCCATCGGCTGTTCCATCGAAGAAATGAATGACTGCATCGGGAGTTTGACAAATTCTTCGTATTCGGGTTTGTGTTTGTTGAACCACTCTCTATTGTTATTCTTTTTAAGCTTTTTTAGGAATTCAATCCCTTCGCGGGGGAAGCCGCTAAACGGAGGAAACAGTTCTATATCCGGCATCCTGGGTTTCATGAAAAATCCAAATTATTGTTGAGAGGAGTTTTTCCCGATTGCTTGTCGTACGAATCCGTTTGCTTTTATCAGTCTCGCTTGCGATTGAGCTCGATTCACATTCGCCTTTATCATCACGATTGCAGTTTTTACATGCCCGCCTGCTTTCACGAGTGCGTTCGATGCTGTATGATAATCTGTACCGGTAGAAATCATGAGAATGCGTTTTGCGCGCTCCTCCAGTTTCCGGCTGTTCATCTTCAAATCGACCATCATATTTTCATACACTTTTCCAAGTCTTATCATTGCTGTCGTTGTTATCATATTGAGGACAAGTTTTTGCGCCGTACCCGATTTCATGCGCGTTGAGCCCATGATGACTTCGGGCCCTACAACCGGGCAAATCGCAACATCGACAACCTTTTTGAGATGCAAGAACTCCGGTTCTGTGAATTTAGACCGCGGGTTTGTGGTGACAAAAATAGTTTTAGCGTTTCGCTTTTTTGCTTCACGTAAGGCGCCCGCAACATACGGAGTTCTCATGCTTGCTGCTATCCCACAAACGATATCGCGCTCATTGACTTTCAGGGTTTTGACATCCCTTTCGCCGTAAATTTGTTTGTCTTCGGCTCCTTCCTGCGACCGAAAAACCGCTTTGTTCCCTCCGGCAATAATTCCGCGGACCATTGTCGGGCGGGTTCCGTACGTTGGCGGGCACTCGGCTGCATCCAGCACGCCAAGCCGGCCGCTTGTCCCCGCACCAACATAGATCAATCGCCCTCCCGACCGAAACGCACGCTCGACTAATTTAACTGCTCTCGCTATGTGATAGATTTCTTTGCCCACGGCAGCTGGCACCACTCTGTCTTCATTGTTGATAATCTTCAAAGCGTCCTCGACTATCAGCATGTCGATACGGGCGCTTTTTCTGTTCCGCTCTTCGGTTGTAAGTTTTGCCAGCTGATTAAACAACTTATGTTTAGTCATCGTCGCCTAAGGTTGAATGATAACTATTTTTTTATCAAAAAGGTCTTCCATATCCAACGAGGGAAGTGTAAACGATTCAAGATATATCGATTTATGCTTTATTGTTGCCCTAGCTAGTTCACTCTTAAGGTCTCCTCCTTTAAGAAGAAGCATGGAACCAGGGCGCACATCCACTTTCCCATGTCCATCGGATTGAATCCTTGGTGATTCTCTCTTAAGGAATGGGGTAGACCATTTCACTATATCCTCGACAGGCGCCACTGCCCTCGAAATGACGTAATCGAACTTACTGAAATAGAGGGGTTTTTTCCCAAGATCCTCAGCGCGCCCGCAATCGATTGAAACATTGCCCATCTTCAAGTGATCGAGAATGTCTTCAACAGCATGAACTTTTTTTTTGATAGAATCAATCAAAGTAAATTTCATTGCCGGCCGAAGAATTGCAAGGGGAATACCGGGAAGTCCCCCGCCCGTTCCAAGGTCGAGCATGCTGGTACTGATATGTAAATGAAATTTGAACAGGAATGAAATCGAGCCAAGAATATGCCTGCTCCAAAAATGCTCTTCATCTTTTCTTGAAATAAGATTGATTTTTTTGTTCCACGAAAGAAGAAGCTGAGAATAATTTTCCAGGAGTTCAATCTGGCCGTCAGACACTTGCAAGAAGTTATTGCTGCACAATTTACGAAAGCCTAGCTTCGCATCGGTCGAAAATTTGGTCATTATAACCTATTGTCTTTAAATGATTTAGGTGTGACTATTCCACGTGGAACCGGATGATTTCAATGGCGAAGATGGACCGTTAGTACGGACAAATCGGATGATGTCACTCCGCTGATTCGTGAAGCTTGACCGATCGATGACGGGCGAATTTTCTGAAGCTTCTCTTTTCCCTCTCTTGATAAAGCGGATACTTTCATATAATCAAATTTTTCCGGAATTTCCATCGACTCAATTTTTTCAAACCGTTCGATTTCTTCTTGCTGACGTTTGATATACCCTTCGTATTTAAATTCTATATCAATTTGCTCCAGTATTTCTCTGCCGAGTCTTTTGTTTTCAAGACTGTTAATGTTTTGAATAAGCGGTCTTGTGTTCATTGAATCAAGACGTAATAGGCCGGTCAGATTTACCTCGGGCCGTTTAAGCAGAGCTGATACCTTTTCCGTTTGACTAATGGTCGAAGCACCAATTTTTTCAAGGTAAGGGTTTACCTTGTCGGGCGAAATAGATGCTTCATTAAAGAACTGCAAGCCTGCGTTAATGAGGTTTTCTTTTCTGACAAGCAGAGAGTTGAATGTCTCGTCACTTATGAGTCCAAGTTTGTGCCCGTATTTCATAAGTCTTCGGTCAGCGTTATCTTGCCTAAGAAGAAGCCGATATTCAGCTCTGGAGGTAAACATTCGGTAGGGTTCTTCGGTGCTTTTGCTTACGAGATCGTCAATCAAGACACCAATATATGCCTCTGACCGCTTGAGAATAAACGGGTTTTCGTTTTTCACCCTCAGGGCGGCATTTATGCCTGCAATTAAACCCTGTGCTGCCGCTTCCTCGTAACCGGATGTGCCGTTGATCTGACCAGCAAAAAATAGGCCGCCGACTAATTTGGTTTCCAGACTTAGCTTCAGTTGATGCGGGGGAAAGAAATCATATTCTACGGCATAGCCGGGCCTCAGCATTCTCACGTTTTCAAGCCCGGCAATTGTCTTAAGTCCCTTAAATTGAATCTCTTCCGGCAGGCTCGTCGAGAACCCATTAACATATACGACATTTGTGTTATACCCTTCCGGTTCAAGAAAAATCTGGTGTCTATCTCGTTCAGGAAACCTTACTATCTTATCTTCAATTGAAGGACAGTAACGTGGCCCGACACCTTTTATTCTTCCTGTAAACATCGGTGATAATCCAAAACCCTCTTCCATAGCTCTGTGTGTGGAAGGATTGGTATAAGTCAGAAACATCGGGATGAGTTTATTATTTATTTTATCATTTTGAAACGAGAACGGTTGTGGAGGGTCGTCGCTGCCTTGCTCCTCCACTTTTGAAAAATCTATACTTTCCAAATCGATTCTTGGTGGAGTACCAGTCTTAAGTCTACCACTTTCGAAGCCCAGGTTTTCGAGACATTCTGTCATGCCAAATGCTGACTTTTCGTCATATCTGCCACCGACTTTATTTGAGATGCCGGTATGCAATAATCCCCTTAGAAATGTACCAGCACAGAGTACGAGGCTCGCACATTCGATTTCATTTCCTGATGAGGTTTTTATTGCAGATATTGCTTGCTGTCCTTCGAGTGCCTTTGAGGTTAGAACGGATAGAACTGAGTCTTCAACTACTTCTACCCCTGTCTCACCTATGATCCTTTCTGTTGCCTCTTTCGCATACCATTCTCTATCGTTCTGGCATCTTGGCGACCAGACCGCTGGACCTTTGGACTTGTTTAGCATGCGAAATTGGATTCCTGTAGCGTCGGCGATTTTTCCCATTTCACCACCTAAGGCATCAATTTCCCTTACAAGATGTCCTTTTGCTATGCCCCCTATAGCAGGATTGCAGGACATACGACCAATGCTGCTCTTAGACATAGTAATTAATAGCGTCGAGCAACCCATCTTGGCACTAGCTAAGGAAGCTTCTATCCCGGCATGACCACCGCCAACCACAACTACATCATAATAGTTTGAGGGATTCTTCACTGTTTTAGATTTCCAAATGTTTCACGTGAAACAGGCACTTACTTGCCTATACAGAATTTTGCAAAAATGGTATTTAGTACCTCGTCAGTTGTAATAGTTCCAACAATTTCTCCGAGTGTATTTAATGCCTGCCTCAAATCCAAAGCAATTAATTCGCTACTACCACCCTGCCGAAGTGTGCTTAACGAACGACAAAGGCATTCCTTGGTTCTAAGCAGGACATCCTTGTGCCTGGAGTTAGTAATTAGTATCCCTTCGGTCAAGTCTGATTTCGGTAATGCCAGTGCCACAAGCTCATTTTCAAAAATATCAAAACCGTTACCAGTCTTTGCGGAAATATACGCTCTCACTATTTTTTCCAATATGGTCGGAAACCCTAGCAATTTGTTATCCTTAACCAAATCAATCTTATTTACTGCAACCAGACAATTATCGGTGGAAAGATTTTTTTTCCTCAATATTGCTCCTATGGTCTGTTCATCCTCTTTCCCAAAACCAGAACTAGCATCAACTATAAAAACAACTAAGTCGGCATCTTCAATTTCTTTTTCTGTTCTCCTTATTCCTTCTACCTCAATCAAGTCGTTCGTTTCCCTCAATCCAGCTGTATCAATAACCCGAAATAGTATTCCCCCAATTAATATATTTTCCTCGATAGTGTCTCTTGTTGTCCCCGGGATCTCAGTAACGATGGCTCTGTTTTCACTTAGTAACATATTAATAATACTGGACTTACCGACATTAGGTTTTCCCGCCAATACAACCTTAACACCATCTCGAAAAACCTTACCAACCTTATAAGATCCAATCAGCTTATCTATTTCATCAATCGTAGATTCCATCTGTTTCGCAACATTTGATTTATTGTTAAACTCTAATCCTTCTTCCACGAAGTCAAGCTCTAGTTCCAACAGGCCTAGAATTTTAATAAGGCTTGCTTTTATATTTTCAACTTTTTCGGAAAGTTTTCCCTGAAGTTGCATCAATGAAGCTCGGTGAGATCGGTCAGATTTCGAGTGAATAATATCGGCAACTGCTTCAGCACGCGAAAGGTCAATTCGGCCGTTCAGAAAGGCGCGCTTCGTAAACTCGCCTGGCTCTGCCAATCGGGCACCGAATGATAGAACGGACTCTAAGACTTTTTTAGAAACAAATATTCCGCCATGACAGCTGATTTCTACAACATCCTGGGCAGTATAGGAATGTGGCGCCTTAAAAACTGTAGCGACTACTTCGTCAATTGTTTCACCTGTTTGGTCGATAAAATAACCAAAGTGCACCGTGTGGGTCGGAACAGATTGCAGTGAATTCCTGCCGCGAAAGCCCTTATCAGTTACGGTGATAGCATTTTTCCCGCTTACTCGGATAACAGAAATGCCTCCTTCACCAATCGGGGTCGCAATTGCAGTTATGACATCATCCAGGGGATTCATTCTTAGAACTTCGTGGGAACCGAATTGAATTTAGAAAACTTTGAGGTGAAAAACAATCCTTGCAAGAGCAAGATACGCTATTTAATAAAAAAACCCGGTGCCAGGCCGGGTTGTTACACAATCAAGAGTGATGTTCCGATTACTTCATCTTCGGGACATTCTTCGAGAGACGTGCCATGATTCCTCCGCCCTGTTTCTTCTCCTCAACTTTCCTCAGCGGTTCGTCTTTATGCTGCTTGTTAAACCATGTTTGCTGGCCGATGGAGAGGAGATTAAAAACGAAATAATAAAGATTTAGCCCAGAGGGGAAACTATTGAATAATAGCGTCATCATGATTGGCATTAACCAAACCATTGCCTTTTGACGGGGATCTTTGACGGACATTTTTTGCTGGACAAACATCGTGACACCCATCAGCAGAGCCAATCCGCTTATTTCATCAATGTTGAAAAGCGGGAGGCGGAGGGGAAGCTTGACAATCATATCAGGAATAGAGAGGTCGTGAATCCACCAGATAAACGATGCCTGCCGAAGATCGATTGTAGAACGGAAAACTGCCCAGAGTGCGTATAAAATCGGAAGCTGAAGTAATAATGGCAAACATCCGCCGGCAGGATTTATCCCATACTCTTTATAAAGTCTCATGATCTGTTGATTCATTTTCTGCGGATCGTCCTTATGCTTTTCTCGTATTTCATTCATCATCGGCTGAAGAGCTTGCATGTTCCGCATTGATTTCATACTGCTCTTCGTTAGAGGATACAACACGATTTTGATGATGATTGAAAAGACAATAATCACGACACCATAATTCGGAATGAACATCCGGAGAAACTGGAACAGGGGAATCATGACATGTTCTGAAATCGGTCGAATAATCCAGGCTGCACCCAGGCTCATTATCTGGTCGAGTCCGACTTTATAACTGTTCACAACATCGAAGTCAAGGGGACCGAGAAACATGGTAAACCGGGCTGTTTCAGATGACTTTCCAAGAAAAGGCATTTTAAGAGCAAGACTGTAATTCTCCTTTGCACCATGATCGGGTTCAGGAACGCGGGTCCCTTCAAGGTAAGCACCCTGGCTTTCACTTTGCTCCGGAATGATTGCTGCTGCAAAGTATTTGTTTCTCGTCGCAACCCAATTGACGCGACCGGAAATATTTTGTTTCGTTGTCTCATTGAAGTTCTTAGCATCAATCTCCGTAAATTCTCCCCCCGCCAGTGCGGCTGCCATCGCCGCGTTTGATTCATCAATGCTGTTTCGCTCTGCATACCGGAGTCCGGTCTCCCACACGACCTGATATTCATAATTCGCAATAATGTTCTCCATCCCTTCAAACCGGTACACAATATCGAACGAATATTTTCCGTAAGAGAAAATCAGGGTTTTAATAATGCGGCTCTGATCCGATACATTCAGAACCAGGTCGACGCGTAAAGTATCCTGTGAATCGAGCTTAATAGTTTTGCCATCCTGCAGCGTAGTGGTGAAATATAAATTTTTTGTATCGACAAGCTTCCCGTCAGAAGTTGAAAAAAGGAGGCTGCAATCTCCTTCTTTTTCATCACTTACAAGATTCACAGGATACTGATCCCATGTTTTGTACTTCTTCAATTCCCAAACCCGAATTGTGCCTCCTCTCGTGGAGATTGTAGCACGATAATTATCTGTTTCGACAATAAACCGCTTTTCTTCACCACGATTCAGAGAAGAAAAGTATTTACCAAGAGTATCCGGCGGCTGGATGTTAACTTTCGAAGCGGGCGTATTTGTTGTGATACTATCCATCGCAGTTTTTTTGACGTGCGTTGAATCTGAAGTCAGAAGAGGTTTTTCGGGCTGCGGCGCATTCATCCACATCCAGACCATTAATACTATTCCTATAAGAACGAAGCCTATGATCGTGTTGCGATCCATTATTTCCTCATGTTTCTTGGTTTAAAATACTGGATAACATAAATATTTACGGAACCGGGTCGTACCCACCTCCATGTAGGGGGTGACAGCGCAAGATTCGTTTAACACCAAGGTATAACCCCTTCACCGAACCGTAACGCTCCACCGCCTCAAGGGTATAGGATGAACATGTAGGGTAGAACCGACAGGTATTTGCAGGCAGGAAGGGAGAAATCACGAACTGATATAATCGAATTGCAAAACCTACCAAAAGGATCATGACACTGTTTGAGCTACCAATGTTAGAATGGACTTCATGTCGTTCGCGACCAAGGATGAAGTTGGAAGGTCGTGCGGTACATATTGTTTCGGCGAATACAAGAAAACCATGGATATTGTCGAAGAACTGTCAGTCATGCGGCTGAGAATGAGCTCTTTGTTCAAACGGTACGATTCCCGCATTTGTCTTTTTATGCGATTTCTGTCAACGGCTTTCCTGACATTGCGTTTCACAGCAAATCCGACTTTTACTTTTGGCTCAACCAGAGGGTCTGCGGAAGGATTTGCTATTACAAAACAGGTGAGAAGATTACCTTCAAATTTCTTACCCTTGCTGAAAATTTCCTGAAAATTGTGTAGTCCCCTTACAATTTCAGATTTTTGGAGAGTGTAGCGCACACACACCAAAATTGTGCAGCCGGTCAGCGCTCATCGCTGACGGTCAGTTTCCATCTCCCTTTGGCTCGTCGTCGGGCCAGCACCTTGCGTCCGTCTTTCGACTTCATGCGCTCACGAAATCCGTGTTTATTTTTTCTCTTTGTCAGACTCGGCTGAAATGTTCTTTTCATGAATAGTTCACTCCGTTTTGGTCATTCACTGGGAGAAAATAACAGAGAATGTCCAGAAATTCCCTGATATTATAATTATCATCCTCCAAAATTTTTTCAATATAAAAAGATTGTGCCAGAAAAACAAACCTGAAGAAAAAAAACAAAATTTTTTCCTTGCTATGACATTTAGTTCTTCGTATAATACTGCCAAGAAGTGCCCATCTTTGCTTGTGCGTAACATGTGAATAACTTTTCGAGCCCCTTTTTGCTTCTGTGTGTGCAAACCCAAATGATAAAACAGCAGGCTAATATAATTTTCAAATACTTCATTCTTCTCTGACGGATACGTTGAATTTATCCGCAGGAATGCTGATAACTGGACAGGAAAGTACCCTTAATAAAGATATCAATATTAATTTATGTTGTTAATAATTCTGTTAACTAATTGTTGACAACTGTTTGTTTCTAACAACGATTTTTCACCGCAATAAGAACCATGGAACAGAATAGCCCTGAAATTGATATAACAATTGCACAAAAACCCCAATCTTCAGATATTGAATTCACCGAGACCTGGACCAAATCCCTTGCCATCATCAGGGAGCGGATTAACAGCCAGAGTTTCAAAACCTGGTTCGAGCCCATCATTCCGATCCGAAAAGAGGGCAAAAATTTTGTCATTCAGGTACCAAGCCAATTTTTCGGTGACTGGCTCGAAGAACATTATTACTCATTGCTGAATGAGGCGCTCACTCAAACCGCCGGTACTGAAATAACCGTCGGTTGCGTTATTGCATCCGAAGAGCAAGAATTAGTTTCACCCGGATTGGAAAACGACCTTTATAATCCGGATCACGTTTCACCCTTAAGCATCACCTCAGAGTTGGTCACAGCGACCACCGAACTTCATCAGCCACATCTTCAACTTCAACAACCCGGCGCACGGATTAATCCATCGCTCAACGCGCGGTACACGTTCGAAAACTACATCAAAGGCGAAAGCAATCAGTTTGCAAGAGCTGCTGCTCTTGCAGTTGCAAACAATCCCGGAGGAACGTCATTCAACCCGTTGGTCATTTATGGGGGCGTCGGTCTGGGAAAAACGCACCTCGTCCATGCTATCGGGAACCGGCTTATCCAGACCGGACGAACTCAACGTGTATTGTATATCTCAAGTGAAAAGTTCACGGTGGACTTTGTTGAAGCTATTCAGAAGGACAGCGTTGCGGACTTTTCAAATTATTACCGGAGCGTGGATGTGCTGATCGTCGACGATATACAGTTCCTCGCCGGCAAAGAGAAAACGCAGGATATCTTCTTCCACACATTTAATGCCCTTCATCAATTGGGGAAACAGATTGTTCTTTCGACCGACAAACCTCCGAAGGAATTAAAAGGACTGAATGAACGCCTCATTTCCCGATTTCAGTGGGGACTAACAGCTGATATTCAGCCGCCGGACCTTGAAACGCGTATTGCTATTCTTCACAAGAAAAGCAGGGACGATGGTTTCGACCTTCATCAGGAAATTGTTGAATTCATAGCCGCGAACGTTACTTCAAACATCCGGGAATTGGAAGGTTGTTTAATAAGCCTGCTTGCCCGGGCGTCGCTTGAAAACAGAAAAATAGACCTCGATCTTGCAAAAGATGTGGTACGGTCGGTCATCGGCGAAGTTCATACTCACGTTACCATCGAGGAAATTCAACGCACGGTGTGCGACCATCTTAATATTCCTGAAGATCTTTTACGTGCAAAGACGCGAAAGCAGGAAATTGTCAATGCGCGCCAAATAGCAATGTATCTTGCGAAGGAACTGACAAATTCTTCGCTGAAAACTATCGGACTTCACTTTGGGGGACGTGACCACAGCACCGTTATTCATGCCTATCAAACGATAGAAGATTGCATGAAGACGGATCCACGACAAAGAAATGTTATACTGCAGTTAAAATCCAAGCTCGAACTCAGTATGCGTTGACAAATATGTAAGCGTAACAAGAGAATGCCCGGTGAAAATGCCGGGCATTTCTACTTTTCCTATGTCAGTGTTCATAACTGTGTGTAAAAAATGTTTCTTTGTGTTTCTACAATGTCGAAATCTTCACTTGTCATATATTCAAAAACCTTTTTCTGTTTGCCCTGTTAATCCATGTTATTTAGTATTGATGTTTTCAACATTCTGAATGTTCGCATATGCTTCATCTTCTACCGGAATCATTATTTCTTGAAGATGTAAACATTTCAACAGAGTATATTAATATAATTAGTACTTTATTCTAAAATATATATTATATAATTGGAGTCCGTGGAGAAAGGTACACTCACAAAAACTTCAACGATGAGCCAACACAAACAGTAGCCAACACGGGTCAAACAATCAATAAAAATATTAATAAAAACGGCAAAGAACATTGAAAATGACGGAAAAAATAAGTAAATTTAAGCATCGTAAGCTTGCCCAAGCAACCTTATTTCTAAGGAGAATACCATGAAATTTTCGGTTCAAAGCGACGAATTACAGAAGGTTTTTGGTGGAATCAGTGGAGTCATTCCGCCCAAATCAACACTTCCTATTCTTGAAAATGTCCTGCTCGATTTACACGGCAACAACTTAACCATCACTGCGACAGATCTGGAGATTTCAATGTCTGTCAACCTCAAGGTGAAAGGTTCCTCGGACGGAAAGATGGCAGTGCCGGCAAAACGATTATTTGAAACAGTCCGCTCACTGGAAAAGATGGAACTCGTGTTCGACGGAGATTTAGGTAGTAACAAAATATCGATGCAAGCAGAAAAGCAAGCGGAAAACAAAGAGGACAATTTTTCTGGAGAGTATAAACTTTCTGGTGAACCGAGCGAGAATTATCCTACTATTCCAGCCTTCAAAGGACATGAAGAATTGAAAATTGATAATACTACACTGTCGCGACTCGTCAATAAAACATCATTTGCTGTTAGTTCCGACGAGCTTCGTCCGGCAATGATGGGAATATATTTTCAGATCAAGAAAAATACGATTCGTGCAGTCGCAACCGATGGGCACCGTCTGGTGAAATTAGAGAATTCAAAGTTTACATCAGGCAATGTAGAAAAAGATGTTATTATCCCCGCTAAAGCAATGGGTATTTTATTGCGTTCCAGCGAAGATGTTGAGAGTACGATTTCCTTCAACGAGACCCACGCGATGTTCTCGATGGGGAACACGACCCTCATCTCGCGCATGATAGAAGAAAAATATCCCAACTATGATAGCGTCATTCCGCTCGACAACGAAAAGAAGCTGGTCGTGAGTAAAGACCAGTTACTCAAAGCCGTCAAGCGAACCGCGTTGTACGCGAGTTCCACAACTCACCAGGTGCGGCTTTCATTGAAGAAAAATACAGTGACTGTCTCAGCGGAAGACATCGACTTCGGGAGCGAAGCGAGGGAAACCCTCACATGTGAGTATGCATCTGAACCGATGGAGATAGGGTTCAACTCATCCTACATTATTGAAATCCTTTCGCATATCGATACGGATAAAGTCGTGTTCATGCTCAGTTCTCCAACGCGCGCCTGCACGGTGATGCCGATGACTCAGGAGGACGGGGAAAATCTCCTGATGCTCGTTATGCCCGTTCGCTTGAATGCTTGATCACTGAGAGTCCATGTATCTCACAACTCTTGGGCTTCAAAACTTTAGGAATCATTTCGATACGTCATTTGAATTTGGCGACGGCACAAACATTCTCCTGGGCAACAACGGGCAGGGAAAGACGAATGTTATCGAAGCCATATCTTACCTTTGCTTGACAAAAAGTTTCTATGCGGGCGGCGACACGCTCGTCCTGAGCTTTAACAAATCCCTCTTTGAAGTAACAGGAACGTTTGTGTTTGATTCAGGCATTGAATGCAGTGTGCGCGTAGCGTACGCAGAACCGCAGGGTGAAAAAGCGTTCAGCATCAATAGAAAACGTGTCGACACTCTTTCTTCAGTTATCGGAAAATTTCCCGTGGTCGTATGCTCGCCTGAACATACTCCGATTACCACCGGCTCACCGGCGGAGAGAAGAAAATTTGTCGACCTGCTTCTCTCTCAATCGAGCGCTTCATATTTTCAGGACCTCCTCGAATACCGGCGCGTACTGAAACAGAGGAATAAAATTCTTCTCGAAGCAAAAACAACTCGCACAGATTGTTCAACGATGATCGAGCCGTGGAACGAACAGCTCGTAACCTTCGGGAGTCGTATCATGGCAAAACGGAACAGGTTTGTAAATGAGTTCCAATCCTTTATCGCTTCGACCTATGAGCATGTTGTCGGACGAGAAGAGATCCCGACAATCGAATATAGACCGACAGTAAAAATATCTGCTGCATCGGATGAGCACGAACTGCTTGAGTTGCTGAGATTTGAGGGAAATGAAAAGCTGTACGAAGAGCGAAGGCTTGGAACAACACTCATAGGTCCTCAGCGCGACGAGTACATTTTTAAAATAAACGGCCTGGAATTGCGGAAATTTGCCTCCCAGGGTCAGCACAAGACATTTCTTGTCGCATTAAAAATCGCGGAGTTTTTTTATTTGAAAGACCGTTGTCATGAAACGCCGATACTCCTGCTCGATGATGTTTTCAGCGAATTAGATGAGCACCGCGTCGAGACAGTTCTCCAGTTTGTTCGCGACCTTAGTCAGACATTCATTACTTCGACATCTCATCAGTTATTCGATACGGCAATTTTATCGACCGAGCACAACAGGAAATTCTTTATCCAGAACGGTGCCGTGGCGGATTGGAAATCGATGGTGACTTCATGAAACAGTCGCAGCCCCAGATTATCAGTAAAGGGATAGCCTCAGTCCTTCAGGAGCTCGGCCTCGGAAAAAAAATCAAGAACTACGAAGTCCTCAATGCATGGCCGCGCATCGTTGGTTCGCAGATTGCGAACGTGTCCAGCGCAGAGCGAATCGAAAGTGGAAAACTTTTTATTCATGTCACACGTTCTGCATGGAGGAATGAGCTCGTATTCCTGAAAAGCGCGCTTATTATGAAAATCAACAAGGAGATGGATCAGGAAGTTGTTAAAGATATTATTTTTCGATGAAGAGGAGTCATGCCAAAAGTAGTTGATAAGGATAAAAAGAATAGAGTGACATCTAATAAAAAGGAAATTACCGAAGCGAATTCCCGCCCCAAAGGAAATGGCGAGTACACAGCCGACGATATTACCGTTTTGAAAGGGCTGGAGCCGGTCCGCCAGCGTCCCGCGATGTATATCGGGGACGTTTCCATCCGTGGACTTCATCATTTGGTCTATGAGGTTGTCGACAATTCTATCGACGAAGCTCTGGCGGGCTACGCACATAATATCAATGTGAGTATCAACAACGATGGTTCGGTGACCGTCCTGGACGACGGTCGTGGAATTCCGACAGATATTCACCCCGATGAGAAGCGTTCGGCGTTGGAAGTCGTCATGACTGTTCTCCACGCTGGAGGGAAATTCGATAAGAACACATATAAAGTTTCCGGCGGTCTGCATGGAGTTGGAGTATCGGTTGTGAATGCGCTGTCGGAATACCTAGAAGTCGAAGTGTACCGCGACTCCAAAGTATGGTATCAAAAATATCAGCGTGGAAAACCGCAGGGGTCGGTAAAAATTGTGGGGAAATCCGATAAGGGAAAAACCGGAACGAAGGTAACATTCCTTCCCGACGCCCAGATTTTCAAAAACAGAATTTATAAATTTGAAACTCTTGCAGAAAGATTACGCGAACTTGCCTTCCTCAATCCGGATGTTAAGCTTCGCATCGTCGACCTTCGTGATAAGCAGGAACAGGCCGAAGAATTCCATTTCAAAGGAGGTATCGTTGAGTTTGTAAAGTATATCGATTCCACCAGACCCGCCATCATGAAAAAGCCGGTGTACGCGAAAGGTCAGGACAAGGACGAAGCGGGACGCGCAGTGGAGGTCGAGGTCGCATTCCAGTATAACGACCAGTACAACGAAAACGTTTTCACGTATGTGAATAATATCAATACGTTGGAGGGCGGAACCCACCTCGTCGGCTTCCGAACAAGCCTTACACGAACATTGAACAGTTATGCGGCGAAGAATAACCTTGTCAAAGAAAACGGTGTTCAGCTCACCGGTGATGATTTCCGTGAAGGATTGACCGCCGTTCTGAGTGTGAAGGTTCCCGAGCCGCAATTTGAGGGACAGACGAAGACGAAACTTGGCAACAGCGAAATCAAAAGCATTGTTGAGACCGTTGTCGGCGAACACGTTGCTATCTGGCTGGACGAGAATCCTACCGATGCAAGAAGAATTATTGAGAAATGTTTACGTGCAGCGGAAGCGAGGGAAGCAGCCCGAAAAGCACGCGACCTCACACGGAGAAAGAGCGCACTTGAATCATCAAGCCTTCCGGGTAAACTTGCGGATTGCTCTATTGATGACCCTGAACATTGTGAACTCTACATCGTAGAGGGAGATTCAGCAGGCGGCAGCGCGAAGCAAGGCCGCGACCGGCGCTTCCAGGCAATTTTACCCATCAAGGGAAAGATTCTCAACGTCGAAAAAGCACGTCTCCATAAAATATTGGAGAATGAAGAGATTCGTTGCATCTTCACAGCGATCGGAGCGGGGGTGGGAGAAGATTTTGACCCGGCAAAAATCCGCTATGGCAAAATCATCATCATGTGCGACGCTGACGTCGACGGTTCACATATTCGCACGCTGCTGCTGACACTGTTCTTCAGGTACATGAAAGAGATTATCGAGCTCGGGCACGTGTACATCGCACAACCGCCGTTGTATAAACTGAAGAAAGGAAAGCAGGAATTTTATGCTTACGATGATGATGAACGGGAAGATGTCATCAAGCGTATGAAAGCTGAAAAGAAAGGCGCAAAAAATAAAATGGATGGAGAAGCAGAGGAAGCCGTAGAAGTGCCCGGGGAAGAAGTTGTAACGACTTCAAACGGGATTGCCATTTCCCGCTTCAAAGGCTTGGGCGAAATGAATCCTGAACAATTGTGGTCTACGACGATGAACCCCGAAACGAGGACCGTGCTTCAGGTGTCGATTGAGAACGCCGCAGATGCCGACCGCACGTTCTCGATATTAATGGGAGATGAAGTGGAGCCGCGGAGAGAATTTATCGAAAAGAACGCGAAGTATGTTAGGAATTTGGATGTGTAAGAAGTATGTGAGTAATGAGTATTAAGTAGGTGAGATGTTGAGAATAAAAGCAAGAGGAACAGTCAGATAATTCATGGCGACAACAAACGAAAAAATAGTACCTGTCGATATTGAAGATGAAATGAAAGGCTCGTACATCGATTACGCGATGAGCGTTATCGTTGCGCGGGCGTTACCCGATGTGCGGGATGGATTGAAACCTGTCCACCGGCGCGTCCTGTTTGGCATGCACGAGCTTGGGCTTGCCAGTAACCGCCCGTTCAAGAAGAGCGCGCGTATCGTCGGTGAAGTTCTAGGAAAGTATCATCCGCACGGTGACACAGCTGTGTACGACACGATGGTCCGCATGGCGCAGGACTTTTCTCTCAGGTATCCGCTTGTCGACGGGCAGGGAAACTTTGGCTCGATTGACGGAGATTCTCCCGCAGCAATGCGTTACACTGAAGCTCGTTTGTCGCGTATTGCCGAAGAAATGCTTCGCGACCTTGAGAGGAACACTGTCGATTTTATTCCCAACTTCGATGAGACGTTGAAAGAGCCGACAGTTATGCCGGCGCTTGTTCCCAATTTATTAGTGAATGGAACATCGGGAATCGCGGTAGGGATGACGACGAATATTCCTCCTCACAACCTTACTGAAATTATCGACAGCTGTATTACCATCATCGATCAGCCGAACCTTGGCGACGACAAGCTCCTAAAGATTGTCAAAGCGCCGGACTTCCCCACGGGTGGCATCATCTACGGTTATGACGGGGTGAAGGCGGCATATAAAACCGGACGCGGACGAATATTTATCCGTGCAAAAGCAAACATCGAAACCGGGAAAGGTGACAGGCAATCGATTGTTGTAACCGAAATTCCATATCAGGTTAATAAAGCCGGGCTCATTGAAAAAATTGCAGAACTCGTTCGCGATAAGAAAATTGAGGATATCTCCGATATCCGCGACGAGTCGGATAGAGATGGACTCCGCGTTGTGATCGAACTGAAGCGTGATGCAAATGCGGAGGTTGTGTTGAACAATCTCTACAAGCATACCCAGATGCAGACGACCTTCGGCGTAATATTGCTGGCCCTTGTCGACGGCAAGCCGCAGGTGCTGACACTCCGCCAGATGATCGACCACTTCATCAAACATCGAAATGAAGTGGTGGTGCGCCGCGCAAAATTTGACCTTGACGAAGCCGAAAAACGCGCGCACATTCTCGAAGGCTACATTATCGCGCTCGATAACATCGACGAGATTATCAAACTCATCAAGAAGTCAAAAGATGTTCCTTCCGCCCAGGAAGGTTTGATGAAAAGATTCAAGCTTTCGGAGATTCAGGCAAAGGCAATTCTCGACATGCGCCTGCAGAAGCTCACAGGTCTCGAGCGCAAGAAAGTTGAAGAAGAGTACAAAGAGACAATCAAGCTAATCGAGAAATTGAAAGCAATCATTTCGAGCAAGAAGCTTCAGATGCAGATTATCAAGGACGAGCTTCTCGAACTGAAAAAGAAATATGGTGATGAGCGCCGCACTGAAATTGTATACAAAGCGGAAGAGTTCAGCATCGAAGACATGATTGCTGAAGAGAATGTTGTTATCACAATCAGTCATGGCGGCTTCATCAAGCGGTTCCCTGTTTCCGGATATCGGCGGCAGGCGCGAGGAGGCAAGGGTGTCACCGGCGCGACAACGAAAGAGGATGATTTCATCGAGCATATGTTTATCGCCTCGACGCACAATTACATCCTCTTCTTTACGGATAAAGGAAGATGTTACTGGCTGAAAGTTTTTGAAATTCCCGAGGCAAGCCGTACCGCGCGCGGAAAGTCGATAGTCAATCTGGTCGCGAAGCAGACGGATGAGAATATCGCTGCGTTTGTGCCTGTCCAGGAATTCGACGACAGTCACTTTGTTGCGATGGTTACCGAAAAAGGGATGATTAAAAAGACCTCGCTTTCTGAATACGGCAACGTCAGACGCACGGGCATCGCTGCAATCACTCTACAAAAAGGGGATACTGTTAAGGATGTCAAACTTACGGACGGTACACAAGACATCATCATCGGTACGTACGAAGGTATGGCAATCCGTTTCCATGAAAAAGAGGCACGACCCGTAGGACGAACAGCTGCGGGTGTCAGGGCAATTACACTGAACAAAGGAGACAAAGTCGTCGGCGCCGTTTCTATCAAACGGCAAACTACAACAATTCTTGTCGTTGCGGAAAACGGTTTCGGAAAACGAAGCGACCTTGATGAGTATCGTGTAAGTCACCGGAGCGGTAAAGGAGTTATTACTATCCGCGTCACCGAGAAAACGGGCAAGATGGTCGCTGTTCGCGAGGTGCTGGACAATGACGACATTGTTGTCGTAACATCTCAGGGTGTCGTGATTCGCCAGCCGGCAAGAGATATCCGCGTGGCGGGTCGCAATACTCAGGGTGTACGATTGATTCGACTTGAAAGCAGCGACCAGGTGGCGGCAGTCGCAGCTGTTCCCAGCGAGGATGAAGAAATAGAATCACCAGAACTTCCAGTCGGGAAAGCTACTCCTTCTAAAAAAGAAACCGCAGAAGTTGTGGGAGGGAAAGAAACAAAGAAGAAAGTTTCGGCGGGAAAATCGGAGAAAAGTAAAAAGGCGAGGACGTAGTAAATCGAGGGAGGGAGATGTCCCGACGAGGGATGTCGAGACAGAGGGTTTGCTACGATACGGGCAAGTAAATCTTAAATGTACTTCCTTTACCCACCGCCGAATCGACAGACATCATTCCATTGTGCGCCTCGATGATGCTCCGACTGATAGCCAACCCTATTCCCGTGGTTTTCTTTTCGGATGTTTTTCCCGTAAAAAATTCTTTGTATTTGTCGAATACAAAAGGGAGCTCTTCCTTCGGAATACCCACCCCTGTGTCTGCAACAGAGATGCATACATACTCACGCGGTTTCCCGTCGAGCTTTCGTTGTTCAACCGCGGCAGCAACTGTTACTGTTCCTCCGTTCTTTGTATACTTGACTGCGTTGTCGATCAAATTCGCAACGACCTGCTCTATCTTGTCCGGGTCGAGTTCGAGTGTCGGGATGGCAGTATCAACATTTACATTGAGGATGATGTATTTTTCCCTCACGAGGGGTTCAAATCCTGAACATACCGCCGGAATAAGCTCGTCCAGATTTGTGGGAAGCTTTTCGATATCCACTTTCCCCGATTCGAACTTGTCCAAATCAATCATATCATTTACAAGCGCGGTCATTTTTTCGACCGTATCTTCAATATGGTTTAGAATGTCCATCTGCTGTTCTGTGATCGGTCCGGAAGTTTCCTTCTTCAAAAAGCTTACCGCGGATTTGACAGTTTGAATAGGTGTGCGAAGCTCGTGGAGGAGCCTCGAAGTGAATTCCGATTGATATTCTTTCAGTTTCACTTCGGCCTCATGCGCGCGGAGGGCGGATTTTACGCGAGTGGTTAGGTCTGACATTTCGATTGGCTTCGTGAGGTATTCTTTCGCCCCGAGCTTAATCGAATCGACCGCTGTTTGGATGTCACGATATCCGGTCAACATCATGAAATCTGAGGAAGGTGTTTCTTTTCGCAGGAGCTTTAAGGTTTGAACGCCGTCCATCTTCGGCATCTTTACATCGAGAAGAATCAGATCGAATTCCCGGTTCCTGGCTTCGTTCAGGGCGGCTTCTCCCGAGGAGGCGTTGTATACTTCGTACCCATCGTTGGAAAGGGCAGTCGTGACAAGACTGCGGAAGTCGTTATCATCATCAACAACGAGCAAACGCGCTTTACGTTTTTCTGGTTGCGTCATGATATCCTCAAAAATAATCGCCAAAAAGTAGACAAAAATGAGGCCAAAGTCAATACCTCGAGTGAGCGGCGCCTCAGTTTGAAATTAATCTCACTCACCGGAAATTCTCTGCAAGAGAGTAAAATAATTGAAGGAGAATTGTCACAGTAACCCGCAAATCGCAGTTGTAAATTCATTGCATTTCAGGCGTGTTCTTTGTACATTTGAAGCACTTCAATCAGCATCCTCATGAATAAACTCATCATCGATGGTAGTTCCCTCAGCATAGAAGGCGTTTATCGCTCTTCAACTTCTCCTGCGTTTCTTTCATTATCATCGACGGCGAAACGAAGAATGCGAGCGTCGCGCGCACTTGTAGAAAAGTGGGTTAAACGCAACGAAGTTGTTTATGGGGTCACCACCGGTTTTGGTGAATTCAGCAACGTCCGAATACATCCGGATCAAATGGAGAAGCTTCAGGAAAATCTCATCCTTAGTCATTCGGCTGGGGCGGGAGATCCGATGCCGCCGGAAATTGTTCGCGCGATGATGATTTTACGATTGAATGCGCTCGCAAAAGGAT
The DNA here is from genome assembly GCA_964484465.1 of uncultured Chlorobiaceae bacterium. Lineage (GTDB taxonomy): Bacteria > Bacteroidota > Ignavibacteria > UBA10030 > SZUA-254 > CAZAFL01. Next base: position 2,909 of record CAZAFL010000006.1, on the reverse strand, counting down.
ATTCCGGAATTCGTGTTGAAACAGTAGAGTTTATTCTCAAAGCGTTTAACAAGGGTATAACGCCGATTATTCCGTCCCAGGGATCAGTCGGCTCGAGCGGCGACCTCGTGCAGCTTGCTCACCTCGTTCTCACGATGATGGGGAAAGGGACGGTCTGGTACGATGATGTGTTGATGGAAGCAGGTATCGCCTTGAAAAGAATCGGCTTACGCCCGTTAAAACTTACGGCGAAAGAGGGGCTCGCTCTTGTAAACGGCACGCAGATGATGACGGCGTACGCGGTTCATGCCGTTCACGAAGCACAGATATTATGTAAGCTTGCCGATATTGCCGCCGCAATGTCTGTCGAGGCTCTGAAAGGAAGCGACACGGCTTTCGACGAGCGCATACAAGCGCTCAGACCGCACAAAGGACAAAGAGCGAGTGCCGCGAATCTTCGGAAGCTCATGGCAGGAAGTGAAATCCGCGAGTCACACCGGCACGACGACCCGCGCGTTCAGGACGCGTATTCAATCCGGTGCGTTCCACAGGTCCATGGCGCATCGCGCGATGCTATCCGGTACGCATCCGATGTCGTATCGACTGAAATTAACTCTGCCACTGACAATCCATTGATTTTTCCCGGGGACAATGCTCACCTTGAAGGTGGAAACTTTCACGGACAACCTGTTGCGCTCGCGCTTGATTTTCTTGCGATCGCACTGGCGGAACTCGCGAACATCTCAGAGCGAAGAATCGAACGAATGGTCAACGGCAACCTGAGCGGGTTGCCACGATTCCTGAGTGAAGATGGCGGACTCAATTCCGGGATGATGATTGCGCAATATACAGCGGCTTCACTCGTGTCGGAGAATAAAGTTCTTGCTCATCCGGCGAGCGTCGATTCAATTCCTACCTCTGCGAACCAGGAGGACCACAACAGCATGGGTTCTATCGGCGCGCTGAAAGTGTGGCACGTGCTTCACAACGTTCAGAATGTAATTGCCATCGAGCTGATGGTTGCGGCGCAGGGTATCGACTTCTCCCGGATTCATCCCGGGACAAAGCGGACTATGAGAGCAGGAAAAGGTGTAGAGGCGGCTCACAAAGCTATTCGTAAGAACGTCACGCATCTTCATGCCGACCGCGCGCTCTATGACGATATTCAATCAGCGCATCGCATGGTGAAAAATGACAGCGTTCTGAGTGCTGTCGAGCAGGCGATTGGGAAACTCAATTAAGGAAGTATGGAATGAAAATGACCGAAAAAGTTATTCGCTCTCTGCCGAAAGTTCTTCTTCACGATCATCTTGACGGCGGGTTGCGCGCGCAGACAATCATCGAGCTGGCAAAAGACCAGCATTACAAAAAGCTTCCTACAAAAGACGCCGGAGAGCTGGACCATTGGTTCCAGCGTGGAGCGAAACGGGGAAGCCTCGCTCTTTATCTTGAAGGATTCGAACATACGACTGGCGTCATGCAAACGGAAGAGGCGCTCGAACGCGTCGCGTATGAAATGATGGAGGATATGTATAATGACGGCGTCGTATATGTTGAAACACGATTCTCCCCGATTTTTCACACACAGAAAAAATTACACTGGGAAGAAATCGTAACTGCCGTACTGAAGGGATTGGAAAGAGGAAAAAAAGATTTTAAGGTTGAATATGGCCTGATTATTTGTGCGATGAGGAACATGACGCTCTCCCAGGAAATGGCAGAGCTTGCGGTAGACTTTCGTGAACGGGGTGTTGTGGGATTCGACCTTGCCGGTGAAGAGGGCGGATATCCGCCGAAGAAGCACATCGATGCGTTCCATTATATTCAGCGGGCGAATTTTAATATCACCGTCCATGCCGGGGAAGCATTCGGCAAGGAATCGATCTGGCAGGCAATCCAATGGTGCGGCGCGCACCGCATCGGACATGCCACGCGACTCATCGAAGACATCACCGTATCGGACGACGACCCGCAGGAAGTAGTCAGCATGGGATATCTCGCGCAGTATGTTTTGGATAAACGCATTCCGCTGGAAATTTGTTTAACAAGTAACGTGGATACCGGAGCGGTTGAAAGCGTTGCAAAGCATCCGTTCGGGATTTATCGCCGCTACAATTTTCGTGTCACGCTGAACACCGACGACCGGCTCATGAGCAATACAAATCTGACAAAAGAATACAAGCTTGCTCATGATGCGTTCAACTTATCGCTACATGATCTGGAAAAGCTGACGATCAACGCCATGAAGAGCGCGTTTATCCGCTACAAAGAGCGCATCGATTTAATTTATAATGTTATCAAGCCCCGATTCGACAAGGCGAGGGCTGCACAGCGCCCAAAGAAGAAGGGATAGCACGCTAACCCTCCTGTAATCCCCGCCAGACCACTGGCGGGCTGGCTCCCTTTAGATAAAGGGAGGATGTTGTGCTGAACAAAAAGATTTTCTTTCCGCCCGCACATTAAAGTTCTCACATCGGAGAGATGATGCGAAAGTTTTACGTGCTCTTCATTTTATGGAGCTTCATTGGCCTTGCTTGTTCATCCACGGTGAATACCTTGATGTATTCGTACCGTGCCGTCAACGAAGATTGCAACTGCGAAGAATATCATACAAGAGACAGGAAACACAATGTAGAGTATTCTTTCCGTGCGCATTACAAAATGAACGACGGAATTTTTACAACAATCGACGTAGGGATTTCAAACCGGAGCAACGACACGCTCATACTTGGACTTGGCACTGTGAAGGTCTCGTCACGCAACATCTCTTACCAGTACAACAATAAACCAGTCCCGCTTCCTTCGTTAATAATCCTGCCGCACGACGCCGAAGACATTCAGCTGACCGGGAAATCGCTCGAGCGGGAAGAAAACTGGCACAGGATTGCCGGCGAGCGGATGGAAGTAACGCTGCAGGGATTACGACTCGG
>CAZAFL010000005.1:0-137884 GCA_964484465.1 uncultured Chlorobiaceae bacterium | reverse complement strand
GGGAAACCATGTCCAGTATGTCATACTTCCATTCAACGTATCGTGTACGCCGAAAACGAGTGCAACTACTGCCCTCGTTGTCAAACGAGCGGAAAGATTCTCGCCGACAGGTCTCTTTCCCGCCTTCTCAAGGACGATTGGCCAAGAACTATTGAGGAACTGGAAACAAACCGTGAAAAAAGGAACTCTCCCACATGAAAATAGGTTTTTTTAAAAAAACCGATATATTTAGTGGATCCTAGGTTCAATTCCTTTCAAAACGTTCCAGTGTTATGTATAACTCAAATAATGCTATAAAATCAATTCAAGTTCTCTTTTCTTTATCTTTTCTGCTCGCCATTATGACAGCGTCGGCCAACGCAAGTTGCGGCGCCGCCTCATGTCCTCTGAACTCCTTTCATCCTCTAAGAAGCGGATGGCTAAGTTTGAGCCTCTCTCATGAGTATATCAACCAGGATCAATTATATCTGGGTTCTTCCTTGTCGTTCGTCGGAGCAATTCCGGAGCACCACGATGAAATACAAACGATCAACGAGAGAAATGAATTTCTTGCCGGATATGGAATATCTGACAATTTTGCGTTAAACATCTCTGTGCCTTTGATCCATCGTCAACATACACACATCGGACACGAGAATAACACCAGCGCAATTGAGCGCTGGGACTTCACGGGACTTGGAGATATCGTAGTGAACGGGCAATATACAATTCTGAATTCAGAGGAAGAATTTACACCCTACTTGAGCCTTTCCGCAGGTGTTAAGCTTGCAACCGGAGTAACAGATTTCCGAAACACTGACGGTGAATTTGCCGAAGTAACAATTCAACCGGGCTCAGGTTCTACGGATTTGTTGTTCGGATTGAATTACCGCCAAACACTGTTGAGCCTTCCCACTCTTTCAGGTTCCTACAGTGCTTTTCCATTGAATATCAGCATCCTCTATCAGGTGAACAACAGGGGTACTGATCGCTATCGTTTCGGCAACGTACTACATGTACATCTCGGAACAGCATATCAATTCATTTCTCGATCAAGCCTCCTTTTTCAAATCAATAGTAAATTCCAGGATTATGCTGATGTCGGCAATACCGATGAGCCTCGCGACAATACCGGAGGAACGTGGATTTTCGCGAGCCCGGGTTTGCTCTTTCAAATTATCGATGATGTTTCGATGAGTGGATATATTCAGTTTCCTATCTACGAGAATGTCCATGGACTACAACAGACTGCCAAATTCAATCTACAACTGGGGTTGACATTCTCGACAAATCTTCTGGAAAAAAACTGAACCTCTAACCCTTTCAAATTATTTTTGCAAAGGATTCCCCTTAAACCTTCCAAAACTGGTTCGATGCAGTTATAATGATTTCAATGTGAACATACCCGCCGAACAATCGCATCGATGAGCGTTATTCATTCCGGTCCGATGTTTGCGAGAACAAGACAGAGGTCGGGAACATACGTAATCAGCGCAAGCACCGCAAGCAGCAACAACAGGAACGGCACGACAGCACGATAGATTTGCGTGAGAGGCCGGTTGAACCTCGCGCTGGCAAGAAAAATATTGATTGCAAGAGGCGGAATCATGTAACCGATCTCGAGATTCATCAGAAACATCACCCCGAGATGAATGGGATTGATGTCATACTTCATGGCAATAGGAATGATAATCGGCACTATAATGACAATTGCCGAAAAAACTTCCATCATATTGATGCCCAGCAGTATTGCGTTAAGAATGAGGAGAAATCCAATTTTATTGTTAACATAGTGGTTTATGAAATCAAATATTTTTCCCGGAATTTCCTGGTCGATGAGGTAATTTGTGAGACCAAGTGAAGCGCCAAGCATGACGAGAATAGCCCCTACAAGAATCATGCTTTCACGAATAATGCGGGGAACATCGCGGACAAGATGTAAATCCCTTCTAATAAATATCTCGACGACCAAGACGTAAAACGCCGTGATAGAGGCTGCTTCCGTCGCGGTAAAAATCCCGCCATAGATACCTCCAATGACAATGAACGGGAGCGGTAGTTCGAACGAAGCATCTTTAAGCGCTTGCCACACGTTCGAAAAGGAAAACGGAAGACGCTCAACCCTAGATTTTAATCCTATCCGAATACTGTATGCACATAAAACCCCCAGCAGGAGAAGCCCAGGGATAAGTCCTGCTCTGAATAACGTGTCAAGGCTGACTTTTGCGACAAGGGCATAGAGAATCACCGGCAATGAGGGGGGGAACAAAAGACCGAGACTGCCCGAGGTGGTCATTAAGCCAAGTGAAAAGTTTTCCGGATAGCCATGTTTGAGAAGAGACGGGAACAATAGCCCGCCAAGCGCAATGATCGTTACGCCCGATGCACCAGTGAATGCTGTAAAGACAGCAGTCGTACAAATCGCAACAACTGCCATCCCGCCCGGCAACCATCCGAACAAAGCCTGAACAAGATTCATCAGCCGTTGGGGTGCACGACTCTCGGCGAGAACGTATCCCGCAAACGTAAAGAGTGGAATCGCGATAAGAGCGGGAAAATCTGCCAACCGATAAAGCTCGACAATTAGCGCGGCGGTATCGATGCCGGCAACGTGAAATGCAATCAGTCCGATTGCGGCAATAATTGCAAACAATGGCGAACCGGCAATCGACAGAATGATAAGAACGATCCCGATAACAATAAACCCCGTCATGCCGGTGCACCCGCCTTCTCCGCTGGTCCTTTCCCTGTTAATGCGTCGCCAAGATTGATGAACATCCTCAACGCAAACTGAATCATCATGAGGAAAAAGCCTGCGGGCACAATGACCTCAACAACAACAACCGGAATATTAAGAAACGTAGTGCTTTGGGAATCCAATCCAAGAAACGTTATGCTCGCCTGACCGAGGAAAAAACAGACCGATGCAGCGACAAGGTTCGAAAAACTTAAAAACCATAACTGATGGCGTTCCTTCAGGAAACGTGTCAGGACATCAATATGGAAATGTTTGTTTTCCTTTGTTGCCAGAACAGCACCGAGGAAGCCAACCCAAATAACAAGCGACCTGGCTGCAATATCACCCCAGAGAATACCCCCATTGAAGAAATATCTTAGAAACACCTGCACCACAGCCAGACCCATCATGATGCTGAAGAGGAATACAAGAACGGTCGTGACTAATCGCGTAATCACACTATCAATAAAACGAAAGATGGTCACCATGGTTTCCCTGATATTAAATTTTCCTGATTTGCGGGAATATACGAACTTCCTGACTGATATTCATTACTACCTACTCTTGCCGATATCGAAACCCTTTATATGATTCATTTTCCTATACGCATATAATTCCATATAAAGATTAATATGTCATTACCGGAACAGGCGGTTCAATCCGGGTAAGAATATCAACATTATTTCAAAGCTTGAACTTATAGAGCAAAAAGCCGCTCAATGACATTTTCTGATAACCGGAACGGAACAACATCCTATACCGGTTATGTTGTTTTTAAAAGAGATGTTCTATACATTTACTGGCGATTTGACCTATTCAGAAAGAAGACTTGCCATACTATTTTTTTCTTGACATCCTGCTCAAACTCTGAAAGAACGGCGCTGCGCGACGCCCCATAACGAAGAGTAAGTGAGCCAGACAATGAATCGGAAAGAGTTTTTATTAAAATCTTTGAAGAGTATAGTCGCAATGACGACATTGAAAGAATTTCATAAGTTTTCCGAACAATTACCTCCATCCGAACAGCTCATGCCTGTTCTTTTCGTCGGACATGGTAACCCAATGAACGCAATCGAAGATAACGAATTCGCAACCGGATGGAGGAAAGCAGGCAACGACCTGCCTCACCCTCAGGCAATCCTGTGCATTTCCGCTCACTGGGAAACCAAAGGGACATTCGTTACCGCAATGGACAAACCGAGGACCATTCATGACTTCGGTGGTTTTCCACCGGAATTGTATGAAGTCCAATACCCTGCTCCTGGAAATCCCGCGCTCGCTGAACAAACAAAAGGCATCGTGAAAAAAGCGATTGTCGAGCTCGACGAAAAATGGGGGCTTGATCACGGGTGCTGGAGCGTTATCCGGCGAATGTATCCTCAAGCCGACATACCGGTTATTCAGCTTAGCCTGGACTATGAGAAATCTCCTCAATGGCACTATGAACTTGCAAAAGAGTTATCGGCACTACGAAAAAAAGGAGTTGTTATTATCGGCAGCGGCAACATGGTCCATAATCTTCACATGATAAACTGGGAACATCCGGACTCGGCGTACGACTGGGCGGATGAGATGAATATGAAATTCAAGCAGTACATTCTCAGCGGTGAATACAAAAAACTGATCGACTATCCAGCCCTCGGCAAAGAAGCCATGCTCTCCATTCCGACACCGGAACATTACCTTCCGATGTTGTATGTATTAAGCCTGAGGAACGAAAATGAAAACGTGGCATTCTTCAACGACAAAACAATCATGGGCTCGGTTTCGATGACTTCGTTTAAAGTCTCATAATCACGGGCTCGCTTGAGGTGCATCGTACTCCTTACCAATTGATTTCTGTGATAAGAAATTGTATCATTGTCTGGAACGCTAATCTGACATTCAGCTTCAGACTATGACAATACCTTTGCACAGAGGCGGCTCATGTGTAAGAATAGTGTGAAATGGGTCTACGAGCTGGAAGACGATTTTTCGTGGAACTCCGGTCTTAGTTTCAAGGAAGACCTTACATTTCTTGACAAGACAGGGACAACCCGGTTATCCCTTAGAAAAGATGGCATGATCATAGTAAAAAAGGGATACGCATGGGACGGTTGCACGCCAAAATTCTGTCTCCTCGACATCTCATTCGGGATTCCTGACGGCGTGGTTGATTCACGAACCGGGAAACCGAAAACGTATTACGCCTCTCTTGTTCACGACGCTCTTTATCAATTTCTGCCGGATGGTCTCCCTTTAGTAAGGAAGCAAGCTGACAACTGTTTTCTGAAATTAATGAATGAAACCGGCTTCTTCTTTCGCTACATCTATTATGCAGCTGTTAGAATATTTGGTGGATTGTTTGCACACATCGGAAGAAGAATTCGAAAAACAAAGGGGAAAACTGTACGGGTAGAACGCTAAACCGATTGAACGGCAGTACAATGCGTATGAGATTATTACATAAGCCCAAAAGGGAAAACCATGAATAACAAAATCGGTGTGATCGGCTCCGGAACCGTGGGGAAGACACTCGCCAACGGTTTTATCAGATATGGATACGAGGTCATGATCGGAACAAATGATAAGAACAAGCATGAGGAGCTGAAGCAGAAGACAAACGGGAATGCCCGCGTTGGTTCATTTGAAGAGACCGCAACATTTGGCAGTATTATTGTGTTGGCTGTAAAAGGCACAGCCGCAGAAGCTGCACTGAAATCCGCTTCAATGACAAACCTGAAGGGAAAAACCGTGATCGACACCACCAACCCGATTGCAGATGCGCCCCCGGTCAACGGCGTCATACAATATTTTACAACTCTCGACAACTCGCTTATGGAGCGGCTGCAACAACTTGCACCCGATGTCAATTTTGTGAAGTGTTTTTCCTGTGTCGGCAATTCCCAGATGATCAACCCAGACCTCGGGGGAATTCAACCGACGATGTTTATTTGTGGTAACAACGAGCGAGCTAAAGAAGAGGTCAAAGGAATTCTCCGCAAATTTGGGTGGGAAATTGAAGACCTTGGGAAAGTCGAAGCCGCCCGTGCCATTGAACCGCTCGCGATGCTCTGGTGTATTCCCGGATTTCTTCACAATACCTGGACACATGCATTTAAACTATTAAAGAAACATTGAATTAAGAAAGTTTATTGTGATGAAGACTCGCACACTTGGAAAGAACGGTCCGGAGGTTTCTTCAATAGGATTGGGATGTATGGGCATGTCGGAATTCTATGGTCCCCGAAACGATGATGAATCGATTGCGACAATTCACAGAGCATTTGAACTCGGAATAAATTTTCTCGACACCGCCGACATGTATGGAACCGGCCATAATGAGGAACTCGTTCGAAAAGCCATACATGGTCGACGGAATGAAATATTTCTTGCCACCAAATTTGGTAACGTGCGGGGAAAAAATGGTGAATTCCTCGGCGTGAATGGCTCGCCGGAATATGTTCGCTCTGCATGCGAAGCAAGCTTGCGAAGATTGGGGATTGAGACGATCGACCTTTATTATCAGCACCGTGTCGATCCCAATACACCAATCGAAGAAACGGTCGGCGCCATGGCTGAATTGGTAAAGCAAGGCAAAGTACGATACCTCGGGCTTTCTGAAGCGGCACCGGGAACCATCCGCCGGGCACATAAAATTTATCCATTCGCGGCATTGCAGACGGAGTATTCCCTCTGGACTCGTGACGTTGAACAAGAAATTCTCGCAACATGCCGTGAATTGGGTATCGGGTTTGTAGCATATAGTCCTCTGGGAAGAGGATTTTTTGCCTCACGGTTTAAATCTGCTGGTGATTTTGGGGAATCGGATTACAGAAAAAACCATCCCCGATTCCAGGGAACAAACCTTTCACAAAACCTAAGATTGTTGGAGAGGATCGAAACATTAGCTCACGAGAAAAACTGTACTGCTGTCCAGCTTGCGCTTTCCTGGGTTCTCGCACAGGGGAATGATATTGTTCCAATCCCGGGAACCAAACATCGGAAGTACCTTGAGGAGGATGTCGGTGCCCTTGATATTCAACTAAGCAATGAAGAAATTCAGCAAATTAATGAAGCTGTTCCAATCGACGCAACAATCGGTCCGCGATATCCTGAAGCAGGAATGGCACGAGTTAATATATAACTAAGAGAATGTCATCTGCGCCTTTAATGGCATCATCCTACAAAACACGAATTACTGCAGCCGCTGTGTTCGCCATTGCATTCGCGTTTGTTGAATCGGCCGTCGTCATCTACCTTCGCGCGATTTACTACCCGGGGGGATTCGCTTTTCCGCTGCGAATGATGTCCACACATCATCTTGTCGTGGAGATAGCCCGCGAACTTTCTACCATGGTCATGCTCGTGTCGGTCGGAATACTTGCCGGACGGTGCCGATGGCAAAAGCTGGGATATTTCCTTGTTACGTTTGGGATTTGGGATATTTTTTATTATGTATGGCTTAAAGTTCTGTTGGACTGGCCCTCCGCCCTTTTTGACTTGGATATTCTCTTTCTTATTCCGACGCCCTGGATCGGCCCAGTTATCGCTCCTCTCATTATTTCATTCTTCATGGTCGCGACGGGTATCGTGATGATAAAGAAAGTAGAACATAACGAGAACTTTCGACCGACGCTCCTCTCGCGGGGATTAGGGATATTCGCTACCGCATTCATCCTGTTTTCCTTTATGAATGATACTGACGCAACAATACGGTTACATACTCCCAGGCCATACCGCTATGAATTATTTGCCGCCGGAATGATTTGTTATTGTGCATCTTTTATAAGTACGCTCCGTACAAAGAGGATTGAAGGGATTCGGTAAGACACACTATAATGGAAAACGGTGATTTATCACTGACATCAACCTCCATCAGTTTGTAGTAGGTTTAACTTTTACCATTTTTCAGCATAGAAACAACAAAGGATAATACCATGCGAACATTTTTCGTTGTAGTTATTCTCGCCTTATATACCATTCCAGTACCCGCACAAACCGCGGATGACATTATAGCAAAATTTATCAAAACAGTCGGCGGGATGGAAAAAATTCAGAACATCAAAACCTTGCGCCGCACCGGAAAATTTATCGGGGGCGGAGGCTTCGAAGCTGGCGTCCTTGAAGAGAACAAACGACCGAATATGGTGCGTCAGGAATTCTCAATGCAGGGGCTTACCGGCGTCAATGCGTACGACGGGAAATCCGGCTGGAAAGTTCAGCCCTGGCGTGGTAAGAAGGATCCTGAACCGCTCGCAGAAGAAGAGATGAAGCAGATTATCGAGGATTCGGATTTCGACGGACCCCTGATCAACTATCAGCAAAAAGGCAACAAGGTTGAATTCGCAGGTATGGAGCCGGTGGAGGGCACAGACGCATACAAGCTCAAAGTGACGCTTGCAAATGGTGAAGTCAGATACTTCTACATGGACACCGATTATTATGTTCCGATTAAAATCGATATCAAGCGCATTGTTCGGGGTGCAGAATTGGAATTTGAAACAACCCTTGGCGACTATAAGGAAGTTGATGGATGGTATTTGCCCTACTCCGTTGAGAGCAATGTAAAAGGAAGTCAGGACAGGTCGAAAGTCGCGTACGATAAGATTGAAGCAAATATCTCAATCGAAGATGGCAGATTCCAGATGCCGAAGACGACTCCGGTCCAGGCTAAATAATCTATTTCTATTAACTGATGTTTCATTCATCATATATGCGACTGTTATGAAAAAACGACTTCTACCCTTGTGTATGCAGATTCTGATTGGATTCATTCTTATAGGATCCGCAAATGGACAACAACAACCTCCATCCATAAAAATCGATGCGGAAACAATATCCGGATTAAGTGCGCGGAATATAGGTTCGGCAACTATGAGCGGTCGGGTCTCTGCAATCGATGCCGTCCAGGAGGGCCTGCGTCTCACCGTCTATGTTGGCAGTGCCAGCGGTGGTGTCTGGAAATCAGTGAACGGAGGCACAACATTCAAGCCGGTATTCGACAAAGAACCTGTGCAATCAATCGGCGCGATTACGATCGATCCAAAAAACCCCAAGGTTCTCTGGGTCGGCACCGGTGAATCGTGGACCCGCAACAGCGTTTCTATTGGTGACGGTATCTACAAATCAACTGATGGCGGTGAGAACTGGACAAATATGGGTTTAGTGGAATCAGAGCGTATTGCTAAGATCCTTGTCGATTCATCAAATACTGAGGTTGTTTATGCCGCAGTTCCGGGCAAGCTTTGGAGTGACAGCGACGACCGCGGTTTATATAAAACAACCGACGGTGGTAAATCGTGGAATAGAATACTCAAAGGTGCTAATTCCTCGACTGGATGTTCGATGATCTCAATGGATCAACAACACCCAAAGACAATTTTTGCCGGGATGTGGGACTTTCGGAGAAAAGGCTGGACTTTCCGCTCAGGAGGCGATAGCGCCGGTGCGTTCAGCGGGAGCGGACTCTTTAAGACAACAGACGGAGGATCGAATTGGAGTGACCTTGATGAAAAAACCACTAAAGGCCTTCCATCAAAACCTTGGGGACGCGTCGCCGTCGCGGTTGCGCCTTCCAACTCTTCCGTAGTCTACGCTTTTATCGAAGCAGAACCACCGAGAAATGGTTTGTACCGATCCGATGACGGCGGTCTCACCTGGAGAGCCCTCGATAGAAGTCAAAATATGGTCTGGCGTCCTTTTTATTTTGCAAACCTGATCGTCGACCCGAAAAACGAAAATAAAATCTACAAACCCGATGGCCCGCTTATCATGAGTGTCGATGGAGGAAAAAGCTTCAGCAATATTTCAGGCGGTACACATGGTGATTTCCATGATGTCTGGATCAATCCAAATAACACCGATAATGTCATTTCGGGAGACGATGGAGGAGTCTGGTATACCTTTGACGGCTGCAATAACTGGTGGAAAGCAGAGAACCTGCCTATCTCACAATTTTACCATGTCAGCGTTGATATGGACATGCCGTACCATGTTTATGGTGGTTTGCAGGATAATAGCTCGTGGGTGGGTGAATCCCAATACCCCGGCGGGATTACGAACGACCGTTGGGAAAACATGTATTTTGGAGACGGTTTTTGGATGTTTTCCGACCCATCCGACCCGAATTATATTTATGCAGAATCACAAGGTGGATATATCGGGCGTGTAAACCGGAAGACCCATGAAACGCGAGGCATCCAGCCTCTGCCGGGATATAATGAAGGAAAACTACGTTTTAATTGGAACACGCCGATTCATGTGAGCGCGACGAAAAAGGGGACAGTATATATAGGCTCCCAATTCTTGTTTCGTTCAAGCGATCACGGACAGACATGGGATCGTATATCGCCGGACCTTTCGACTAATGACCCGGAAAAACAACGGCAGGAACAATCAGGTGGTGTCACCATCGACAACTCTGCAGCCGAAATGCACACAACGATCTATTCTATTGTTGAATCTCCTAAGAATGCGAATATTATTTGGGTCGGCACCGATGACGGAAATCTCCAGCTCACCCGGGACGGCGGAAAAAAATGGACGAACGTTGTCGGTAATATTCAACACTTGCCACGAAATGCCTGGGTTTCTTCCATCGATGCGGGTCACTTCAGTGAAGGAACAGCGTATGCAACATTTGACCTCCATACATTCGGTGATATGAAACCGTACGCCTATAAAACTACCGACTTTGGCAAGACATGGTCATCAGTTGTGAATCCTGAAAGCCCTGTCCGCGGATATGCGCACGTCGTAAAGGAAGATCTCGTGAACAAAGACCTTCTATTCGTAGGAACTGAATTCGGACTCTGGATTTCACTCGACGGGGGAAAACAATGGGCCCAGTACAAAGGAAGTGATTTTCCGAACGTCGCCGTTCGCGACCTTGCTATTCATCCCCGTGATCATGATCTGGTTATCGCCACACATGGACGGGGTATATGGATTATCGATGATATCACACCCCTTCGGGCTCTTACAGCAGAAAACCTTGCCAAAGACGCCGTGTTCATCGACGCGAAGCCACCGGTCCAGCGCATTCCTGCATTTGGCGGCTGGGCTTCCGGAGATGCGGTATTCGCAGGCCCCAACCCTGTTGACGACGCAACAATTACCTATTATCAAAAGAAAAGGCATATTTTTGGCGATCTGAAAATTGAAGTATTAGATCCACAAGGGAAACTCGTAGGAACCATTCCCAGCAGTAAACGCCGCGGTTTAAGTCGTGCAACATGGTCGATGCGAATAAAACCTCCGAAAGTTCCCACAGCCGCCACAGCAGCATTTGGCACTTCAGTCGGCCCTCGCCTGCTTCCGGGAACTTACACTGTAAAAATGACAAAGGATAAAAATGTCTACACGACAAAGCTTACCATCCTATCCGATCCACGGTCGAAACACGTGAAGGCAGACCGTCAGGCGCAATTTGATTTATCGATGAAACTCTACAATCAGCTGGAGAATATGACGTTTATCGTTGAGAAGATCAACGGCGTAAGAATCGCTCTTGACAACCGCGTATCGAAAACGGTCGACGACGCCGACCTTGTTCAACGTCTGAAGACAGCCTCGACCCGGGTCGATGACATGCGAAAGAAAATCGTCGCAACGAAAGAAGGTGGGATGATTACCGGTGAACAACGACTGCGGGAATACCTTACAAGCCTGTATGGTAACGTCGTCGGTTATGAAGGAAGACCTTCAAAAACGCAGGTCGACCGGGCAGACGCACTTACGAGAGAGTTGTCAGACGTTGAAAAAGAATTTGACGGTTGGATTCAGGAAAACTTAAGCGATATAAATTCAACCCTGACGAAGCATAGCCTCGAACAAATACAACCCCTCACCCTTGATGAGTGGAAAAATCGCAGCGTCAGGCAATAATCATCAATAACATGGATGATAACTCACACCGTTGCGATGACATAAACTATACGATTTGACATACGACATCACATTTCAAGGATCATTTGTTTATTGTGGTCGGGAGCCCCCGCCTTGCTCTATTGCTTACTCACGCCTTTCTGAGAATGTTTTTTGTACCATTTGTGTTGTATGTAGAAACGGCATTGATGGATGATGAAAGATAATTTCTCAAAACAGGCTCAACTGTACGCCCGGTTTCGCCCTACGTATCCGGCGGAAGTTTTCAATTTCTTACTTTCATTCATCCCGATAAGAAAAATTGCGTGGGATTGTGGAACCGGCAACGGTCAAATTGCAGTGGAGCTTGCAAAATATTTCGATAACGTGTTCGCAACCGACATCAGCGAGAACCAAATCAACAACGCTGTGAAAAAAAGAAATATCACATACAAAGTTGAAACCGCGGAACATTGTTCGTTCCCGGCGAACTCTTTTGATTTGATTACAGTCGGGCAGGCAATTCACTGGTTTAGTTTCGAAGAATTCTACGGGGAGGCTGAACGAACCTTGAAACCTATTGGCGTCTTCGCCGCTATCGGCTATCAACTTCCGGGTCTTGATGTTCGAACCGATGAGGTCATTAAACATTTTTATGAGAACATCGTCGGCGCATTCTGGGATGACGAAAGAAAATACATTGATGCGAACTATCGCACCATCCCCTTCCCGTTTAAAGAAATACCAGCTCCCCATTTTTCCGCATCGTATGAATGGACTCTGGAACAATTTATCGGCTATGTCAATACATGGTCTGCCGTCCAGCATTACATCGGGGTGAAGAACGAGAATCCCGTCGATATGATCATTGAAGATTTGAAAAAATGCTGGGTTGAAGGGAGTACAAAGACAGTCACATTTCCTATTCTGCTAAGGGCAGGCACAAGAAACAATCATCAGCCTCTTAAGTCGCAGTAATCTTCTTTCTAATATCTCATTCCGGCGACTGTGCAAGTTGGGTGTTTTTTTTGTATGCTTAAGCGACAACGTTAAATCATACCGTATGTCTCAGACACCCGACAGCATTCAAACAAACATTTTAGAGGCGCACATTGTGTGCGGAATCCTCCCTCATGATTATCAGACACCTTATCGCAACATAGGGGATGTTTTACAGCAGCAGGTTGCAAAAAACCGGGAAAAAGTCTGGCTCGTTTTCTATTCTGATGACAACGCAGAACAGGGACGAGTGCATTATTCGTATTCAGAGTTTTACAACCTTGTCCGGAAAACCGCAAACTTGTTATTAACGGAAGGTATTTCCCACGGAGACCGGATAGCAACGATTGCATTCAACCATGCGGATACGGTTATCCAGTATTTTGCAGCGTGGCTCATCGGTGCTGTGGTTGTGCCCATCAACGTTGGAGAGGACGACAGAAGGATCGGGTATATCTTACGACATTCTCAAGCGAAGCTGGCATTCGTCAGGAAACAATTCATCGACCGGGTCGTGAGAATCATAAACGAAACGCCGAGTCTGAACACGATTGCCCTGGTCGATACACACAACCGTTCTATTTCCAACCAACCGGAGAATCCTTCTGACTTTACGAATCCCGAAGCGAGGTTGGATTCAGGTGTCAGATTGTTGAATTTCCATGATCAGGTTTCAAAGAAGAATTCAGAGATGCACCTCGACCGCGAACCGGAGCTCGGGGATGAAGCAATGATTGTCTACACTTCGGGTACCACCGGTTTGCCGAAAGGTGTTGTGCTCACACACTATAATCTCCTCATCGACGCAAAAGCAATCGCAGATTGGCACAGGCTGACACCCGGACAGGTCATGATGTGCGTCCTGCCGATACATCACGTCAACGGTACGGTTGTCACACTCATGACCCCACTTTATGCCGGAGGAAGTGTCGTCCTGAATCAAAAATTTCATTCAGACAAATTTTTCGAACGAATTTGTAATGAACGCGTCAGTATCGTCAGTGTCGTTCCTACGTTGCTTCAATTTCTTCTGCATGAAAACCACGATGTATCGACATATGACCTCTCACAATTCAGGCACATCATTTGTGGAGCCGGACCTCTTACAGTGGAATTAGCATCGAAGTTTGAAGAGAAATTCAACATTCCGATCATCCACGGATACGGGCTTTCTGAAACAACATGTTATTCATGCTTCCTGCCGGTCGACCTCCCTCCTGATGAGCACCGGCGCTGGCTCAACGATTATGGTTTCCCCTCCATCGGTGTAGCAATTTCACCGAATGAAATGGCAATTCATGACAGCGAAGGAAGAGAGATTTCAGAGGGAGTAAAAGGGGAAATTGTGATCCGTGGCCACAATGTTATGAAATGCTATTACGCCAATCGCGAAGCTAATGATCAGGCATTCAAATCAGGATGGTTTCACAGCGGTGATGAAGGCTTTTTCAAAACCGACCCGGCCGGCAGGAAATTCTTTTTTATCACAGGAAGGATAAAGGAGCTTATCATCAGAGGGGGCTCGAACATCTCACCGTTCGAAATAGACGAAGTTCTGATGAATATACCTGGAGTAAAAGCAGGAATTGCAGTCGGCTTCGATAACGACTGGTATGGCGAGGAAATCGGCGCCTATGTGCAACCCGACGCAGGTGCAACATTGTCGGAAAACGATATCATCTCCTATTGCCGCAGGTACTTTTCATTCCAAAAATGTCCGAAAGTTATCATCTTTGGAAATGATATTCCGGTTACTTCAACCGGGAAATATCAGCGTAATAAACTGAAACCTTTGTTCCAACAATGGAAGAGTATTCAATTTACGGAGAGCAAACACCGATAGCGTTCAGAAGACTTTGGTTCATCAGTAAACAAACGTTCCCAGGAAAATACCTGTATTGATCATCCACCCCTTACCGCTGATAGTGCTCGGAACACCAAAGACATCGTACCGGTCATCGAGTGTCCAATCGCTGCCGCTGATAGCCATATAGCTGACCCCTGCCCGAAGACCGATCCATCGGAGCAGGCTAAATTCAACATTGACAGAAGGCTGATAAACAAAAAATGAATTCGATAGTTTGCGCGTATAGTCCTGCGTGGGAGAAAAATTATTGCCATAGTTATTCCACAGATCATCCCATGCTTTCGCTTGCCCATCATCGCGCGTGATTTTAAGGTCCATTCCTCCTTTCCCAAACAGCATCCCTAACGTAAGGTCAAACCTGGGGGCAACAGGGATCACGTAATCCAATGTTACGCCGCCAAAAGCCGCCGAAAGTTCGATATCCCGTCGAATATTCCCGGAGAGCGACCTGGAGGTCATTGTTCCGCCTGCCCCCATGCCGCCAATGCGGAGGTTTGGGACAAATAATACGTACGCATAACCCTGACCTCCATACATCATTAATCGGCCATTGTCGAACGGTGCCGCCTGCGCGTTGTTGAGAACCTGATTGATAGGACCAATATCTATAAAAAGCCACGAAGGGGTAAATCCCACAGCTCCGCCGATCTTCGCCGCAGCAGATCGCTTGGGAGGAAGAATTTCTTCATCTTTCGGCTCCTCCTGTGCAATAAGAAATGACGATTGAAGGATATACATCAACACACAGACGACAAACATTCGTTTCATACAAATTCTCCGGATAATGTATTTGAATAATGCAAACGTGGATGAATGTATGAAAATATTAGAAGAGTTTCAAGAAGGCAGCAGAAGAGTTCCTCGATGTGAGTAAGAGTCTTAAGAACGCTGGAAGCAATCATCAGTATTGCGGCATCGACGAGTCAATCTCCTTGGCCCACGCAGATATACCACCCACAAGGTTTCTCACTTTTGTAAACCCTGAACGTTTCAGGAACTCTACTGCTTTTGCACTGCGTCTGCCTGTTTTGCAATGGACGATAATCTCTCTTGATGAATTGAGCTCCTGAATTCGTTTCGGAAGCTCATTCAACGGTATGAGATGACCTCCCAGATTACAAATCCTATATTCACTTGGCTCCCTGACATCCAGAATAAATATATCTTCATGACGGTCAAGAAGTTTTTTTAGTTCTTGCACCGTTATTTCGTCTTGGTGCATTTGCTCATCGTCCGATTGCTGAGAAGAGACACCACAAAATTGTTCATAATCGATGAGCTCATGAATCGATGGATGTTCTCCACAAATCAGGCAGTCAGGATTTTTTTTCAATTTGAGCTCACGAAATTGCATCCGGAGGGCATCGAATAATACCAGCCTTCCGACAAGTAATTCACCCTGACCCGTGATCAGTTTGATTGCTTCCAACGCCTGCAGCGAACCGATAATACCAGGCAGGACACCAAGAACACCCCCTTCGGCGCAGCTTGGCACTAGACCGGGAGGCGGAGGTTCAGGATAGAGGCAACGATAACATGGACCCCGCAAGGGGTCAAATACGCTGACCTGTCCATCAAAACGAAAAATGCTTCCGTATACATAGGGTTTTTTGAGCAGCACACATGCATCGTTTACCAGATATCTTGTAGGAAAATTGTCCGTTCCATCGACAATCACATCAAATTCACGCATAATCTCGATTGCATTTGCAGACGTAAACCTTGTTTCATACAATTGAACATCGACGTAAGGGTTTACTCCGACAATGCTTTCACGCGCAGAGAGAAGTTTTGATTTCCCGACATCCTGGGTTGAATGGAGAATCTGCCGATGAAGATTGGACATATCTACAACATCGTAGTCAACAATGCCGAGCGTCCCAACTCCTGCGGCAGCAAGATATAGACCCGCAGGCGAACCCAGTCCTCCCGCTCCGATCATAAGAACACGCGACGCTTTAAGTTTCTTTTGTCCCTCCAGTCCGATCTCTGGCATAATGAGATGCCTGCTATACCGGAGGATTTCTCCCGAAGTTAGCTCTAAATTCATCGCACTCATTTTTATGCCAATGTTATTAATAACTTGATAAATAAGCTCTTAATCTTTTCAACCGACTAGAATAAACTCATTTCAACGATATATCAAATATACAACATCGGGTTTCATTCGTCAACTTTTGATTGACTATTACAATCTTGATTGATATATTTGGCGAAAACATTTTGAATTCAATGAAACTTGCCGCCTTTCTCATACTTATACTTTGGACAGCTTCTGTGGCAAACGGTCAGAACCCTGATTCTTCAGCCCGGTTGATTTTCCTTCCGCGGGGATTACTTTTTTCACCCCTGAGAGCCAACATTCAGGAACCGAGAATCGGCGTTTTTAAATTTCTCGATGCAGAAAAAATGAATGTCGCCATCGGGAACACAATTGATGTTGTCAGTGTCAAATTTCCTGATTTCGAGGTTGCAGCCGGGCTGGACTTCTTCGGATACGCGTTTGTCACAGGCGTACAGGGGCTGCGTCTGCAAATAGATGCAGTCGACGGCTTTTTCGGAGGAAACGCCTCATTTTCAAAGACCATCGACAATCGCATCCTTCAGGGACGGCTCAGAATACTTCATCACAGCGCTCATTTTGTCGATGGACATTATCTTTCTGCCACTAATTCCTGGATTGATAATCAACGACCCATCCCGTACACAAGAGATTTCGGAGAATTTATTGGCGCATACATTTTCCCGGCGCATGAGGACATCCTTGCCAGAACCTACGGCGGGATATCGTTCGCAACACTGGTGAGACCAGTTGCTATCCAGCGGTTTGCGTATCTTGCCGGAATTGAAATCTACGAAACCTCGCACCGGTTCCTTGAACAACCCGCAAATCTGTTTATCGCCTATAATATATCATTAACAGGTGCACCTGCATTCGCAGCAACCCACCAGGCGCAGCTTGGCGTTAAACTCGGGGCATGGGATAGAAAAGGACCCAGCTTGTATCTCGCTTACTACGCAGGATCACATATGTTTGGAGAATATTTTGGCAAAAGGATAACAACAATCGGTGCCGGATTTACGATGGACTTCTTTTAGAGAAGAACAAACAACTTTCAATCAAAGGCCGAGGTCTGGTGCGATAGACTTCATCGCATCGATGACAAATTTGATATGATCGTCGAGGGAAACACCAAGTTCGGCACATCCGTTTATCACATCATCACGATTGACATTTCGCGCAAAGGCTTTGTCTTTCAATTTCTTTTTTACTGAAGAAACTTCGAGGTCGGCAATTTTATTCGGCCTCACGAGCGAACATGCCATGATAAAACCACAAAGTTCATCACAGGCATACAACGTCTTTGCCATCTGCGTATCCCGGCTCACTCCTGTATAGCTCGCATGCCCCAGAATTGCACGCCGCACGTCCTCCGGATATCCCTTCTCTTTCAATATCTCGGAACCTTTCATAGGATGGTCCGGAGCATTCGGATATTTTTCGTAATCAAAATCATGTAAAAGACCTACGATTCCCCATTTCTCCGCATCCTCATTGTATTTTTTTGCATATGCCGTCATCGCAGCTTCAACAGCATACATGTGCTTCAGCAATGCGTCATTCGTTGTATACTCCTTGAGAAGCGAAAGGGCGTCAGGACGATTCATGGCAATTCTTCGGCATTTCTCTACAATCTACGTTTCTTAATTTTTGTAAGATTGAAAATAATTATGAAAGAAGCAAAGCCGGTATGAAAATAATAATTTTTTGACTTTCAGACGATTCTTCATATATTTGTCATAATGGAAATTGTTCATGCAAATATTGTTGAATATCTTCTGAACGTCACGCCGGAGCGAAATCAGATCCTCGAGGATATGGAACGATACGCTCTCGAACGCAATTTCCCCATCGTGGGTCCGCTTGTCGGAAGGTTATTGTACGTTCTTGCCAATGCCCTGCATGCGAAAAGGATCCTTGAACTTGGGTCGGGATTCGGGTATTCAGCATTCTGGTTTGCAAAGGCAATAGGAAAAGAGGGTGAGCTTTTCTGCACCGAAGGGAACTCTACCAACATCGAACAGGCGAAAGAATATTTTCGCCGCGGAAAGATTCCGACCAGAATTCATTTTCTCGCCGGTGATGCGCTGAAACTCATTGACACGGTTGACGGTCAATTCGATATTATTTTCAACGATATCGACAAACACCAGTACCCGAAAGCCTTTCGTAAAGCGCTTCCGCGCCTGCGAAAGGGAGGGCTTCTCATCAGTGATAATGTCCTCTGGAGTGGAAAAATCCTCGACAAGAAACCCGACGCTGATACTGCCGGAATTCTCACCTACAACCGACTTATTCACTCTTCAAAAGATCTCTTCAGTACGATTCTTCCTCTCCGGGACGGCGTTTCAATTAGTCTGAAATTGTAACAATGGTTGTGACAATTCTTGCAAGTCTTTTCCTGCTTGCGGTCATTGTTATTGCATTGTTCGGATACAAGGTTATTACAAATAGAATTTCAAGAGTTGAAAAAAAAGAACTTGAAAAATGTATGATTTGCAACAAGAGTTTTGACAGAACTCTTCTCGCCGAGGTACAAATCGGGGATTATAAAATTATTTATTTTTGTAAATCGTGTGTGGATGCCCTATCTTCCCGATTCTCAAAAAAAATGTCATAGGTAACAACGGCGTTACACCGATACTATCTGTTGTTACCACTCTTCCTTCTCGAACCCCACGTGATTCGCCTCGGCAATATATTTTATGTCATCCATCCCACCGGGATTCCCGCAGGTAAGGATAACTGTCGACCCGGGATTCATCCTTTGCAATAATTCTTGCCGATCGTGATGCGACGGCAGAACCGGTCTGACCGTTTTCTTCAAAACCTTTTCCGCCGCTGTTCTCTCCCCCATCGCCTTGATGGCCTCCTGTAAGTCCTGTTCCTCCTTCAGCTGCATACCAAAGATTGCACGAAGGATATTGTTTGCTCTCCCTTTTCCGAGCCGCGAGTCGGAAAAATCTCGCGAAGTTGGCCTGCTTACAGACGGAACATACACAAAATCAACTTTTTGTTCACGCTCAATAGATTGAAGTTCATTGTGATACCCTAATTCTTCATACGTTCTATTTGCATGGATTAACGTAACCCGTGCGTTGTATGGAGACCCCTGTAAAGCTTCATGGTGTAGCTGCTTCAGCATCGAGGCAAACGGCGCAAGCCCCGTACCGGTACCGACCATGACGATATTCTGAAACCCCCTTGCGCGTTTGTCCAACGTGAATTCGCCGACAATTTTATTCACATACAACAACTTATTATCTACTTCCGGGTCGATATGAAAGAGAGATTCTGAAAGCCTTCCGGGGGTTTCCAGCTTCACCATCTCAAGGACAACGTAAAATTCCAGATATCGATGTTGCTTTGTCTCAAAAGGAGCGGAAGAAATCGAGTATGAATGCGTCACCGAGCCGCATCGAACATTGCCAGAGTCGTCGAGATCATAGACATATGATATCTGACCATCTGGTGCGACAACTTTTTTCGTAAGCCTGCAGTCATCACGGGAAAGCGCAATGTACTGACCCGCTTTGTACTCCGGGAATGAACTCCCGTCTTCCGGAGTAATACGAAACAATTCCAAAATATCGGAAAGGGGTCGTTGAAAGACCACTTTTCCAACTTTTTTTTCAGCCATAATTGCTTGTTGTTCGTTCTGATTGAAAATACATTCTTCCCGGTAAAGGTGCAACTGCGAGAAGATAGCGTAGAAAGGAGCAACCCCTAAATCTATTTTTTGGGGTTGGTTGGACGGATATCCACCTCACTCACCATCACATGGCGGGGCATCATTAATGTGTGTAGAACAACATTTGCAATATCTTCCGCTTTCGGGATGTTACCAGAACTCCGTGGCGATTCGGCAGAGCGGTCGCCAAAACCGGTTTCAACCGAACCCGGGCAGATCGTAACGACCCGGATATTATGTTCGCGAACTTCTAACATCAGGCATCGCGCAAACCCGATTAGCGCCCACTTGGTGGCACAGTATCCTGCTCCACGCACAAAAGCATTTCTCCCCGCGAGGGATGAGATATTGAGTATATCCCCTTCACGCTGTTTATTCATGAATGGGAGGACTTCACGTGTGCAAAGAAATACCCCCCGCAAATTAATGCCCCACATGGCATCGAAATCCTCTGTCGCAAGATCTTCTACTCTTGCGAAAGCGCCGATACCGGCATTGTTGACGAGAATATCAACCCGACCGAACCGGTCAATGGTCTTCGAAACTAATAATTTTACTTCAGACTCGCGGGAGATATCTGCATGTACTGCAAGAGCATGGCCGTTAGCCGCATGCACTTCCTCCGCCACGGAATCAATATCCGATTGCGTCCTTGCGCAGATGACAACATTTACTCCTTCCTTCGCGAGCACCAGCGCTATTGCCCTGCCAATTCCCCTCCCGCCACCCGTGATAATCGCTACTTTATCTTTTAAGCTCAAGATGAAATGTCACCTCTGATTGGGCGTATCAACATTTCATCGACAACCACATCATCCGGCATTTGGTACGCTGCGAGCACGGCTTCGGCCACACTTTTTGCGCTCATCATGCGGTTGCCATGTCGTTTGCGCTGTGCTCGGCTCCACATTTCTGTTGCGGTCGCTCCGGGGATAACATTGATAATTTTCACATTGTACTCGCGCATCTCTTCACGGAGTACGCGTCCGAATCCGAGCATGCCTGCCTTGGTTGCTGTGTACGCGGAAGACGCCCGGAAGGTCTTTGTCGCTGCGTTTGAGATAATGTTGAATATCCACCCACTTCGGCGCTTCACCATTCCCGGCAGAACTGTTTTGATGCAGTGGATGTGACCCACAAGATTTGTCCCAATAATGGCGCGAATATCATCGAATGTTGTTTCCATGAACTCTTTGAATACAGTAACGCCGGCACAATTTACTAATACGTTGACCGGGCAAAGGGTTTTTTCTATTCGATTATGGGCAGCAAGTATTGAGGACAGCTTTGTCACATCGGCGGGAAAATGATAGGCACGACCTCCGAGGTCAGTAATCTCATTAACAACTGTTCTAAGGTGTTTTGCATTGCGGCCGGAAACACATACTTCACATCCGATTGTAGCGAATTGTTTTGCAATTTCACTGCCAATCCCCCGTGATCCACCCATAACCCATACTACCGGACGATGGATAGAGGAATCTCGCCGCCGTCTCGCCATGTTAGGAAAGCTTGCTGTTGATAAGCTTTAGAAATTCATTCCGTGTGCGCTCGTCTTCACGGAATGAGCCGAGCATTGCGCTCGTGGTTGCAACCGAATTTTGTTTTTCGACCCCCCGCATCATCATACAAAGGTGTTTCGCCTCAATGACAACAGCAACGCCGTCTGGTTCCAGAACTTCATAGAGGGTATCCGCAATTTGTTGTGTCATCCGCTCCTGAACCTGAAGCCGCCTGCTGAAGATTTCTACGATTCGCGGGATTTTGCTGAGTCCCAGGATTTTGCCGTTCGGTATATAGGCAACATGAACCTTGCCATAAAACGGTAGCATATGATGTTCGCAGAGGCTGAAGAAATCAATTTCTTTGACGATAACCATCTCGTCATATTTTTCTGTAAATACCGCACCGTTTAACACTTGTTTGACGTCTTTTGCATAACCACTGGTAAGAAATTCCCAGGCTTTTGCAACCCGGCGCGGAGTTTGGACTAATCCTTCCCGCTTTGGGTTTTCCCCGATAAGCTTAATGATTTCTTTTACCGTTTCTTCAAGTCGTCCTGTCTGCATCATGTCCTGTTCCTCGGTCATCCGTGGTATTCTGCAAAATTATCAGGAGTTTCAAACACCTTCACAGAAAATAACTTCCCAGATGTTACTTTCGGGCACAAAATATTCCAGAAAGCAATCGAAATATTCTCGGCCGTCGGTATAATTCCCTGGAGGAAATCGACATCGAAGTTGAGATGTTTATGGTCAACTTTTGTAAGAATTTCTGTTTCGATAAGGTCGGAAAGTCTTTTCAAATCCATAATCATACCTGTCTCACCAGAAGGTTCACCAGCGACAGTCACTTCAATTTCGTAGTTGTGTCCATGACCGTTTGTATATGCACATTTACCATAAATTTCCAGATTTTTCTCGTCGGAATATTTAGGGTTGAACAATCTGTGCGAAGCGGAAAAGTGTTCTCTTCTCGTTAAATAGACCATACATCATCAATACGTAATTTCAAATCAAGATTGATATCTCACTGCGAATCATCATGAACCAGAGCTCGGCCCCTGCTTCTCAAAAATATTCTTATAAAGTAACCCTGCGAGGGCGCCGCCGATCAGAGGCCCAATCCAGTACACAATATGATTATCCCAGTAACCACCGATCAAAGCAGGCCCGAACGTGCGTGCTGGATTCATCGAAGCACCGCTGACAGGACCGCCCGCGAGGATGTCGAGGATAATCGTTAAACCTATAAATAGACCTCCCATTTTCGGTGCACGATGGTCGATAGCAGTGCCGTAAACAATAAGAACCAGAAAAAACGTTAATATTGATTCCATTGTAATCCCGCTTACCATGCTAACACCCTGGCCGAGCATCGGGGTTCCGAGCATAACAGCTTCGTACGTTGCAGGTGAAAAAATTACTTTCACAACGAGCGCGCCGGCAATAGCTCCGCAGAGTTGGGCGATGATGTACGCAACAGCATCGCCGGCTTTTATCTTACCTCCGACCAATGCACCAACTGTGACCGCAGGATTAAAATGGCCACCAGAAATATGGCCCATTGCAGAAACCATCACGGCAATCGTTAAACCGTGAGCAAGAGCTAT
Source organism: uncultured Chlorobiaceae bacterium (assembly GCA_964484465.1). Taxonomy (GTDB): domain Bacteria; phylum Bacteroidota; class Ignavibacteria; order UBA10030; family SZUA-254; genus CAZAFL01. The sequence goes on along the minus strand of CAZAFL010000005.1, from coordinate 114,590 downwards.
ACCGACTAATCCAGCATTACCGCAAATTGCCGAGACACCAATGAAAATGAGAGCGAACGTTCCGATGAATTCAGCAAAAAGTTTTTGACCAAGGTTCATATTCCTACCTCTGATGAAAGTGGAAGATGTATAATAATTTATTTGAACATGTTATAAAACTTTTAAGACTTCTTCTGTGTGACCATCTACCTTCACTTTAGGGAAGATATGAGTGATCGTTCCCTTCTCATCAATGATGAATGTTGTCCGTTCGATACCCATATACGTTCTTCCCATAAACGATTTCTGTTTCCAGACACCATAGGAATGTATCATTTCCTTATTCTCATCGCTCAATAAGGGAAATGCGAGATGATATTTCTCTGAAAATTTCTTGTGCGATTTCACCGAATCCGCGCTGATGCCAAAGATTACAGCCCCTTTTTTCCCGACCAGCGCCAGGTTCTCTGTGAACGAACAGGCTTCCTTTGTACAACCGGGAGTATCATCCTTGGGATAGAAATAGAGCACAACCTTCCTCCCTCTCAGACTTTTTAATGAGATAACACTGCCGTCCGTGGAAGGGAGTGAAAAATCAGGGGCCTTATCACCAGCGTGTAAATCCGGCATTAAAATTCGATTCCCGGGTTGTCACATGCAAATACGTGACCGGATCGAATTCAAAACGATCCAACTGCTTTGTTCACTTCATCGTAAGGAGGTTCTGCACCGGGATTTGTTTCAGAAATCCATGCATATTTTACGACACCATTTTTATCGAGCACAAACACCGCGCGTTTCGATGCGGTATATCCTTTGAGCCCGGCAAAATCGTCATACACGCCGGTATATTGCCTGCTTACTGATCGCGTATAATCACTCAAGAGTGGAAACGTCAGTCTGTTTGCGTCCGCAAAGCCCTTGTTTGAGAATGGTGAATCGACACTTATACCGACAACCTGTGCGTTCATGCTATTCAGATTCGACAACGAATCCTGAAATGTGCACATCTCTTTTGTGCATGCACCGGTGAATGCCCCCGGGAAAAAAGCAAGTATGGTTTTTTTGCCGAGGAATTCTCCGAGTGTTCGTTCCTTGCGCTCGGTATCGATAAGTTTAAATTCAGGTGCTTTATCTCCGACTTTAAGTGTCATGCCAGGTCTCCTTTAGGATAACAATGTTGAAATGTTTACCATCCTCCGGGAAGAGTCACGCTCCGGAATGTGTTGATTCAATTGATTTTGTAAGAGGTTTGTACGACAAAATTAGGAAATACTTGCCTGAAAGTCAAGAAGGGATAAGGAATGGTGGAAACCACTTACCCAATGCTAAGCATTCAAAAATCAAAACGCATTTCTATACCGGCGTCACGGTTGGTTGTTGTCGTATTCATCCCTTCATCTTTTCGTTGCTGATATTGATAATGAAAGTCGACAAAGACTTCATTTACGAGTTCGTACGTGAGAAGCAATTTGCTGTTGTATGTTTTCACGAAATCACCGCCGAGAAATTCCTGATGGTCGGAATCGACCGGACGGTGCGGCTGAAGAAAATCACCACCGACGTTCTTCACTAAATTGCCGGACGCATCGTACACATTATTTCCTTCCCGCTGTATCTCAAAGTCTACTGAGGCACGAAGCTTGTGATGAAATGCATGTTCCCACTTGAAATACCAGCTGTCGGCGTTCGGTCCGATATGATGACCGAGAAACCGGCCTAAGCTCCCGTAATCGTTATCCCGTGACCGGTTATGAGAGAACGTATATGGCTCGATTCGCGTGTACTCAAGCGCAAACGTAGAGTTGGTAATATGGAGCGGGTCCACGATCATAATTCCCGCCTGATACGCATACCTGTTTTGCCATGAATCGGTCCCCCATGTCGAAAAATTTATATCATCGAAAACAATACTCGACTGGAATTCCCATCCGTTCCAGATATGGGTTTGTATATCGAATTCCCAAAAAAGATTATCCCTTTCTTCCCGCGACCTCTGTGCAGATTCCATAAGCGTGACGGGGTTGAGATAGGCGAGGTCAACAGACCGGTTGCTGTAAATCGCCATTTCCTGAAAACCGATGTCGAACAATGAAGGAAAGGAGAACTCTATCCGATGAGCAGCAAAATACTTATCGGCGACCACCGGTTCAATAAAATGATTTGCCGTATCATACTCAAGGTTGGCCTTCTTGCCGAGTAGCCAGCCATGAAGAAAAGTATATTTCAGCGACTTGTACTGAGCGTCGGCACGGATAAAATCAAATACGCGCGGGTTATCAGAGAGGGTTAATTTATCACCGTAACCATACCCCCACAGCGTCCTCTCCCGGCCAACCTGCAGCGAAAGAATGCCGGCATCGTACCGGACATATCCTTCTACAAAATCGAAGTTCTGGGTATTTGAAATCCCGAGTGTGTATGCCTGATTGATCTGCGGATCAAGGGCGAGAAGCTCACGGCTTCCCCAATACTGTGCATTTGTTCCCTGAAGGTAATATCCGAATTTATCGTAAACCGTCCCTCGGATTCTGCCCCCAAATTGTACAAATTTCGCATTTGTTTTATTCAAGGTGTCACCCGAATGATTACGATAATCGAGTGTCAGCAAACCATCGACGAAAAAGGTTGCGTTTGTATCATTATAAGCATAGAGAAATTTTTCTTTCTCTGAAAATAGAGAACTAATTGTCGCTCCGACAGTTGAATCGGGAAAATCCAACATCGAAAAGAACCCATCGGTTGTATGAGTAATGTCATAGTGGAATTCAACAAGAAAATCACTCAACATATCACGCTCAACTGTTGAAAGCTGATCCTCATTCTTCTTTATTTTCACCAGGAATTCAGCAACCTCTTTTCTTGAGATGGGCAAAACGGCATCATGATATTGCAGGATGATACCTTTCAATTCCATCCTCTTCAAAAAAGGATATACAGGATTACTGACCGGAACATTTTCTACCTGAGCGTAGGAGCACGTCGGAATTAAGGCAAGAAAAATAAAAACTAAACTACCACTGACGAAATTCTTCATATTGTCATCTTAGAAATAAAGACCGTACCATATCGTGGTCGGTGAAATCCTCACTGCCGGTGAAGGGAGATGGATAAAATTTAATGACTCCCCGAGTGTTTTAAGAAATGATGTAGCTGGAGGAATAATTTTTGTCATATCATAATCCAGTGCAAGATAATAAACACGGTAGGGGTTAGGCTTCGCAATATCTCGTGCACCATATCCCAACGCAAGACAAAGAAAATCGGGCCAATATGACTGAATCGATTGAGGCAGAATGTTATGTACCTTTACACTGAACCAGAAAGTCTGTCCCTCATAATCATCAATCATAAGATGCTTCTGCCCTTTAAACCCACTGCCCCCGGGGTTTCCGAGTAATGGCGAAGGATGATACCACAGTTTGAGGTCAAGGTTTCTCAGGTATGGGAGATAGTAGCGTCCAATCGGCCATACTGCACCAGCGACGTCCGAGGCAAAATCAACCCGGTCAAATCCCCAGGTGGAAAAACCATCCTCAACCTCAACATACGTTTGGAACAGCAATCCGCCTGCTGAACCAAGCCATAACGCGCTTTGATCGGAGACATTTGCCCATGAGACACATTTGCTGATAACAAATTCAAGAAGGTACGCACCATAAAAATGGCCGATCTTATCAACCGACAATCCGTACACTAAATCTTCTTGGAAATGAAACGGGGCCCGGTTATCTTTCCACCAGCCATTCTGCTGATAGATATGGATAACCACCATCGATGCAAGCAATGTTCCGCTGACAATCCCAAGCCTGCTGTAATTAATCGTCGAATCCGGAATTTCATGACGGGTAGAATCAGTACCTCCGGAATCGGGAAGAACTCCACCAACGTTGAAATAACGCGTATCATTATTTGATGCAGCTCTTGTTGTTGATGACAAACATAAGAGTGCAATTAAAAAACCGCAAAAAAATTGATACACTGCTTGGTTCTCTATATTGATGTAGTATGTGACGGAATTTTCAGACGGAAATAATCACAGGTTTTCCTTAACCCTTCTTCACGACAAACTTTTGGTTCCCAGCCGAGCAATGTGCGTGCTTTTGAAACATCCGGCTGACGTATTTTAGGGTCGTCCTCGGGCAGGGGTCGGAACATAATACTACTTTTGCTCCTGGTAAGGAGCAGAATTTCCTTTGCCAACTGCAGCATTGGGATTTCATCCGGATTCCCGATGTTAACGGGCTCATTCACATTGGATACTAACAAACGGTAGATTCCATCGATAAGGTCATCGATATAACATATGCTGCGTGTTTGTTTGCCGTCCCCGAAGACTGTAATATCCTCTCCGCGAAGTGCCTGAGAAAGAAACGCAGGTATTGCTCTGCCGTCGTTAATCCGCATGCGTGGTCCGTACGTATTAAAAATCCTTGCAATCCTTGTATCGACATGATGGAACCGGTGATATGCCATTGTCATCGCCTCGGAAAATCGTTTCGCTTCATCATATACTCCGCGTACCCCAATCGGATTAACATTTCCCCAGTATGATTCGGGCTGAGGGTGGATGAGGGGGTCACCATACACTTCCGACGTTGACGCCAGCAAAAACCTTGCGCCTTTTGCCTTTGCAAGACCCAAAGCCTTGTGCGTACCGAGCGAACCTACCTTTAATGTTTGTATGGGAACTTTCAAATAATCGATGGGACTCGCGGGAGAGGCAAAATGAAGAACGTTATGAACCGGACCGTCAATAAAGATATAATTGGTAACATCATGTTGAACAAAACGAAAACGCTCCTGGCCCAGCAGGTGTGCAATATTCGCAGTGTCACCGGTAATCAGGTTATCAATACAGATAATATCGTGTCCTTCTGCAAGGAGACGGTCACACAAATGTGAACCGAGGAAACCAGCTCCGCCCGTTACGACACTGACGCTTTTATGAGCCGGCATGAGATCCCTTCCGGCCAATGCCGAAATATGTAAAGCCTTTTTCTATAAACGCTTGGGGATTATAGATATTACGCCCGTCAAATATCACCGGGCGCTTCATCAAAGATTTCAACTTGTCAATGTCAGGCCTTCTGAATTCATTCCATTCTGTGATAACGACCAGAGCATCTGCTCCTTTTACCGCTTCATAATTATTCACACAATATTTTATAGTATTGCCAAAATTTTTCTTCGCCTCTTCGTTTGCTACCGGGTCGTACGCCCGGATCTTCACGCCGCGTTTGAGTAATTCGGCAATGATGGTGAGAGAAGGCGCCTCACGCATATCATTGGTATTCGGCTTAAATGAAAGGCCCCAAACCGCAAACAATCTCCCTTTCACCCTATCGTTGAAATACTCAACAATTTTTTTAACAAACATTTTCCGTTGGTGTTTATTAACCTGCTGAACAGCATTCAGAATCTTAAAATCGTAATGATGCTCTTCGGAAGTTTTTGCCAGGGCGCTTACGTCTTTGGGAAAACATGATCCGCCATAACCAACACCAGCAAACAGGAATTGATTTCCAATACGAGGATCCGTCCCAATGCCCTTCCTGACCATATCCACATCGGCTCCGACGCGCTCACAGATATTAGCAATTTCGTTCATAAAAGAAACCTTGGTCGCCAAGAATGAATTGGCTGCATATTTAATAAGTTCGGCGCTGTGTTCGTCAGTCACGATAACTGGGTTTCCGGTCCGCACAAATGGGGAATACACCTCCTGCATTATATGTACTGCACCCTGACTGCTCGACCCGATGACAATGCGGTCGGGCTTCATGAAATCATTAATCGCCGCACCCTCTTTTAAGAATTCGGGATTAGAAACGACATCGAAATTATGCGCAGTGAATTTGCCAATAACCTGCCGAACTTTTATCGAAGTGCCAACGGGAACCGTGCTCTTGTTGACAATAACCTTATACCCATTAAGATATTTCCCGATATCTTTTGCAACTGCAAGAACATGGCGTAAATCCGCTGACCCATCCTCAGATTGAGGCGTGGGCAAAGCGAGAAAAATTATCTCGGTCTTCCTGACGGCATCAGCCAGTTTCGTTGTAAATGATATCCGCCCCTCATGAAGGTTTTTCCTGAGAAGTTCCTCAAGCCCTGGTTCGTAGATGGGGGATTTCCCTTTTTGCAGCATACGAACCTTGTTCTTATCAACATCCACACAAATGACATCATTGCCCGTCTCCGCAAGACATGTACCGACGACAAGCCCCACATAACCTGTACCTACCACACTAATGTTCATACAATATTCATTGTTAATAAATTATTGTACGTCAACTTAATCATTTTTGAAAAGAAATTCAAAATTATCATCATCCCGTAACGAGAATTATAAATAATCTTCCAGGCCCATGAACTCCTTTCACAATTATCTTCTCGATATCGGCAGTGCGGCTTGGACCTGTCACAAACGTTACAGCACTCGTTTTAAACAAAATCTTTTCCTGCTCAAGCCACTGTGTCATCGTTACCATGTCCCGCACGAGCCGGGAAGAAGATGCCACGACAATCACTGTCTCCGGCAACAACGCAAGAGAGCGAGGCTGATCTTTGGACGATTTGAGAACTATTGTACCCGTATCCGCAATTAACCCTGGGGCATATATGACAGAAGCGTGTACAGTAAAAATATTTCCTGTCGTACCGGGAGAGCATTCCTCTAATTTAATAGAAGACCTGAGTTTCTCTCTCATCTGTGAATAGTAGCCATTTTCAACAATAACTGATTCCCTGCTGACCATGATTGTTTGTAGACCGGAAGAAGTAATGAATTCGGTTATCTTAGCAATGCTTTCAAGATGATTATTCACTTTACAGACTTCACCCCCAACCTTCATCACTTCAGATGTAAAGCGTTCAATAAGGTTTTCCGACTGACCTGCTTCGGACTGGTGAGAAGCGGCGACAAGCGGATTTTTCATCTCCACGGATGCTCCAAGGTTCCGTTTAATGTTTGCCAAGATAACATCTCTTGAATTCAATTGGTTATCTCACCTCTCCGTTCTTCCAGAGTTCGTGGAATGTTTTTGGGGCAAGAGAAGGCGAAGATCTGTCATTCGACCAGACGGGAATTGCTGGCGGCATTTTGAAAAGAGTCCGTAATAATCTTGATCCGAGCATATAGAAAGACGGATGCTTCATGCCGAACCGCCAAAGGGAAATGATGACGCGTTCGCCGATGGAATTCAGATGTTCACGGACTGCCTTCGCCCGGAGCCAAAGAAGCAAATGATGAATATCTATCTTTACCGGACAAATCTCCGAGCATGCACCGCATAAACTCGACGCGAATGGCAAGTCCTTTGAAGAAGAGAGAGAGGTAAGAAGGGGAGTAACCACAGCTCCGATTGGGCCAGGATATGTCGAACCGTAAGCATGACCACCAACAGTCTGAAACACAGGGCATACGTTCATACAGGCGCCACAGCGGATACAGAAAAGCGATTCCCTCATCACGGTATCACGAAGGATATCCGATCGTCCGTTATCAAGTAAAATAACCACAAGTCTTTCCGGCCCGTCAAGTTCGTCCTGTTGTCGAGGAGAAGTGATAAAATTAACATACGTCGTTATTTTTTGTCCTGTTGCACTTTTCGGCAATAAATTAAGGAGTACGGTCGCTCCCTCGATGGATGGCACAACCTTCTCGATCCCGGTAATAACAATATGAGTTTTGGGAAGTGAGGTAGTAATGCACGCGTTGCCTTCATTTTCAACGATGACAATTGTTCCGGAATCCGCAACAAGGAAATTTGCACCCGATATCCCGACATCCGCTTCCAGGAATTTCTGTCGGAGGTTTGCTCGAGCGTAGCGGGTCAACTGCGATGGATCACTTGTGTATGGAACTCCTAACTTATCTTCAAAAAGGCGTGCAATATCTTCCTTTGATTTATGCAGCGCTGGCGCAGTAATATGTGAAGGAGATTCTCCCGCCAGTTGCACAATGTATTCTCCCAGGTCTGTTTCGACACAATCAAAGCCTTTCCGTTGCAAAAAGGCATTCAACCTGATCTCTTCTGTGACCATCGATTTTGATTTAACGATGCCCTGACCGCCGGTTTGCCTCACTATTCTTTCAACATGTTCGCATGCTTCCGCTGCATCACGAGACCACAAGACCTCAATGTTCCGCGACCTACATTGCTCTTCGAACTGTTCCAGATACTTGTCTAAATGTTCAATTGCGTGTTTCCTGATATCATGACCTCGTGTTCGAACACTTTCCCAATCCGGTATTTCTGCCACAACTTCAGCACGTTTGGTCAGCGAGTGAATCGTTGCTTTACGAACAACCTGCCGAAGATGCTGATTTGCCGTATTCAGGCGCGCAATTTCTTTAAACTGTGCCGGCGTGCTTTTCAACTTACCATCCCTGTACGAGCAATTCTGCAATATGCATAGTTTTCACCTGAATATTTCTCCGACGCAACAATCCATCCAGGTGCATCAAACAGCTTGAGTCATCGGCAATAACATACTCGACGCCTGTTTGTACGATATTCTTGATTTTTTCTTCCCCCATCGCTACCGAGATTTCAGGAAATTTCACGGAAAATGTCCCGCCGAAACCGCAGCACCGTGCTGATTCGGACATTTCCTCAAAATGGATTCCATCAACGTTTCGAATAAGCTTTCTGGGAACTTCTGAGATGCCCAGTTCACGAAGCAGGTGACACGAATCATGGTAAGTAACCCGATGAGGAAACGAAGCGCCGGTTTTTTCAACATGGAGGATATTTACAAGGAAATCCGAAATCTCGAATATCCTTGATTGCAGTCCCTGAAGAATGTCCCAGCTCTTTGCCGGGAGGTCAAGATGCTGATAAAATACTTTCACCATTGAAATACATGAACCGGACGGAGCGACGATATATTCCGATGACGAAAATATATTCAAACACCGTTCTGCGAGAATTCGCGCATCATTATGAAAACCCGAATTGAATGCCGGTTGACCGCAGCATGTCTGCTCGGCTGGATAATCTACGCGTACCCCAAATTTTCGAAGAAGGTTGCAGGTCGCTACACCGACATCAGGATATAACTGGTCGGTAATGCAGGGAATGAATAGAGAAACTCGCATTCACAACTTGCGGATGATTTTTGCCGGATTGCCGGCGACTACCGCTTTTGCCGGAACATCCTTTGTAATGACGCTCCCCGCTCCAATAATTGCATACTCACCTATCGTTACGCCACATAGTATGGTTGCGCTTGTTCCGATGGACGCACGATGTTTAACAACTGTCGGTACCACTTTCCAGTCCTTTTCCGTTTGTACTGAACCGTCGGCATTGGTGGAGCGAGGATACTTATCGTTGATAAAGGAAACATTATGTCCGATAAATACTTCATCTTCAATCGTTACCCCTTCACAGATAAAGGTATGGGTAGAAATTTTTACGTTGCGCCCAACTTTTACTCCCTTTTGGATTTCAACGAATGCGCCGACCTTAGACCCATCTCCGATTTCGCAACCATACAGATTAACAAAATCAAATACCTTAACGTTCTTCCCAAGTTTGACGTCGGGAGATATTTTCTTAAACTCAGAGGTCACGCTTATGAAACAATACGCTTACAAACGAACAACCGTGCCGCCGCCTCGAAGTGATTTATCAGCCGCTTCGAGAATCCGAATCACTTCCAACCCTGCATTGCCGTCAGTGAGTGGCTGACGCCCGGTATGCGCGGCGCAAACAAATTCTTTTGTGAGCAGGCTTAAGGCTTCCGAGTTTTCCAACTGCGGCGCAAACATATCGCCCGTTCGATATTGGACTAACGTTGAATAGATTCCCTCCCGCGTTGTGGCTTCTACGCCTTTATCATATACTTTGACTTTTTCACTCGGCTCCATGTCATCATACACAATCATCTGTTTGCTGCCCCCGATCAGGATACGACGTATCTTGACCGGTGCGAGCCAATTGACGTGAAAATGAGCAATCAGTTCCCCTTCAAACCGTATTATGATATACGCTACGTCGGCTTTGCCGTTGATGTGGTTCCCTCCCATCGCTATCACGTCAACTGGCTTCCGGGAGAGCACGTAATTCATGATCGACAGATCGTGCGGCGCCAAATCCCATATAACATTCACATCATGCTGAAAGAGGCCCAAATTTACGCGCACGGAATCAAAATAATAAATGTCGCCAATAAGTCCCTTGGAAACGATTTCTTTAATTTTTCGCACCGCTCCTGTATAAACAAATGTATGGTCTACCATCAACGCCAAATTTTTACGCAGTGAAGTCTCAATCAAGTCCTCACATTCTGCAACTGTGGGAGCCATCGGTTTTTCGAGGAAAAGATGTTTTCCATGATTTAAGATTTTCTTACCGAGCGGATAATGTGTGGAAACCGGGGTTGCCAATACAACAGCATCAACGTCTGACCTCAAGAGATCATCGAACGAGACATGAGTATGAACACTCGGATACCTCTGTTTGATGAACGTCAGCCGGTCACAATCAAGGTCAAAACAACTTACAGCATCTACTCCTTTCGTCGCAATGAAATTTCGGACAAGATTAGGACCCCAATATCCCAAGCCCACGATGCCGACGTTCATTCGCTTACTTTCTGGATGTTCATATTATTTTGCACCTTTCCCTAAAATCATGACAGGAATAGTTTTCAAAATTAATTGGAGGTCAAACAACGGCGATGCATTTTGAATGTAATAGAAATCGAGAATCACCATATCTTCAAACCCGACAGTGCTACGACCGCTCACCTGCCAGACACCGGTACATCCCGGAACTACGCTTAATCGCTTCTTATGCCATTCCTCATACTGTTCCCATTCATACGGCAAACAGGGGCGAGGACCAACCAGACTCATATTCCCCATTACAACGTTGAACAATTGAGGAAGTTCATCAATACTCGTCTTCCTGAGAATTGTACCGACGCGGGTTATTTTCGACTCGTCGACAATTTTTGTGGATCCGTTACCGACATGTTTTTTATTCTGAATAAAAATTGCGGCATTTCGTTTCCTTGTTTCATCGTCGTCACTTCCGACAACCATCGACCGAAATTTATAGAAAACAAAAGTCTTCCCGTTTTTCCCGATACGTATTTGCCTGTATAACACCGGACCAGGCGAATCAAACTTGATGAGAATAGCAACAAGCACCATGAACGGCAAAAGAATGATCAAACCGAGCGTGGCAAAAACAATATCGAATACCCTTTTGTAAAAATCCTGGATGGTACCCGGCGTCGTTTGCGCCAATCCGACGACAGGAACATTCCCATACCGTTCCGTAAATAATCTTGCCGGGATGATATCGTACAGCGGAGAGGCAATTTTGACGATGGCTTGAGTCCGCTGGCATCGCTCAAGGATATCAATTAACTGTTCGTGAGTACTATCGTCATTACATACAATAATCTCGTCGATGGCATATTGAGAGGTAATTGCTTCAAGGTCATTCAGGCTTCCGATAACTTTTAGTCCTCGAAAGATAGGCGCCCCGACAGCATGCATGTCATCGAGATAACCCAGGATCCTGACTCCGTAGGAATTCTTTGCAGATAGGTTTGCAGCGAGGAGGCGTCCTGATTTGCCAGCTCCGATAATCAGCAGCAGACGGCGGTAAAGATTATTCTGTGCAAGAACGTGAAGCCCCCACCGGTACAGAACAAGTCGCCCGAACGACAAAAATACAAAACTCAGTGTAGCAAAATACAGAATAGTGAGTCTGCTGTCGATAATGAAATGGGAACGGACAAAAAATGAAAGCACAGCAAGTCCTATTACCGCGTAAAACAACGCTTTCGTAATCCGAACAAGTTGATCCGCGATTGAAAGGAGAACGTTTATCTTGTAAAGATTATTATGTTGGAAAATCAGAATGAGAATGACAGCGTATCCCATGAATACAGCCAATACGGGAAAAACAAAAGGGGGATGACTTACGATGAGTTCGGCTGAATTGTGTGACTGCAGTTTCATGGCAATTGCAAATGCCATGTTGATGATCAACCAATCTAGAAAAGCAAAAACGTACTTATACTTCGGATATTTCATTATTTCCTAAGATGTTCAAGGGACCATCTCATTCAAGCCCGTCCATAAAATGACGTTTTTGACTCTTTTTCCACAAAATCAAACAGCGGTGGTAAATATAGTAATTCACAACCAATGATGCAATATATTTTAGAAATATTTCTTAAAAAAGAACTTTAAAAGAAGTCTTTAACAGACATGGAGACTTGAGTGACCTGCTCATTGGTCATTTCTGCATAAATTGGCAGGGAAAGGCACTCTTTTGAGGCGAGTTCGCTATGAGGGAACCTTCCTTCAGGGTAGTTTAAATGATAGTATGCTGGCTGTAAATGCAGAGGTATCGGATAATGAAGACCCGTGGATATGCCTTTTGCTGACAGATGGTTTTGAAGAGCTGTTCGTTGTTTTGTTCGTAAAACAAATAGATGATACACATGATACGCTGCCGGCGATTCATAGGGCATTACCAGGTCACCGACTCCAGTCAATAAATTTCGATACATGTTGGCAATCTCTCGCCGGCGTTCAGTCCACCCTTGTAGATATTTCAATTTAACACCTAACACTGCCCCCTGGATACCATCCATCCGATAGTTATGGCCGAGGAATTCATGCTGGTATTTTTGTGATTGACCATGGTCTCTGATCTGTCGAAGTTTTCCCGCAATTTCATCATTGTTTGTCGTCACTGCACCCGCTTCCCCGTACGCTCCTAAATTTTTTCCCGGATAAAAACTGAAGCAAGTGGCAACTCCATATTCGCCGACAAATCGGTCATTATATTTTGCAAGATGCGCCTGGGCAGCATCCTCGATCACAGGAAGCTTATGTCGGCGTGCAATGTCGCAGATGGCATCCATATTCGCTGGCTGTCCGTACAAATGAACCGGAATTAACGCTTTTGTTTTTGATGTTATTGCTCTCTCTATCGCTGCAGGATCCATCGTAAACGTTTTTGGTTCGATATCGATGAACACCGGCTTTGCCCCCAATAACGAAATTGCTTCCGCTGTTGCGATAAACGTATACGGAACGGTAATGACCTCATCCCCGGCTGTAATTCCCAGTGCCCAGAGGACAGCGTGAAGAGCGTCGGTTCCGGAACCGACAGCAATACAATATCTGATATGGTGTGCATGTGCAAATGCATTCTCAAATTCGGTGACAGCTTTCCCCAGAATAAAGGCGGAGCTATTGATAACCTCTTGTACAGCTGCATCAACCTCGGGTTTAATTCTCGCGTACTGACTCTTAAGGTCAACTAGTGGAACAGTCATTGATTGTTCTCTTTTCAATATATGAATTATCGTAATTGTTTCTTGTGTTGTTACAACTCAGTTTTGCAAAACCATTTTTATTTTATTAATACCATTTTCGTAATCTTCACCGATGGAAGCGTTTGTGCAAGAGAAAATGATTCAAGTCTGCAAAAATAGACGCCATTACTTACCTGTTTTCCAAAATCATCCTGACCATTCCACGCCACGTGATATTTCCCTACATCTTGAAATTCGTTATTGATTAATGACCTCACACGCTGACCTAATTCATTCATAACAGTTAAATCAACCACACTGGGTTTGTTGAGCTGATATGTAATTGTCGTCACGGGGTTAAACGGATTTGGGAAATTCTGCCAGAGCTCAAATGGAGGGAATCGCCCCTGAAAAATTTCAAACTGAACATCGTTTAGAACATGTAGAAGAAACGATTGGGAGTCGGTTTGATCATGCTGGTTTCTTACCTGTACCCTGACCTCAAAAGAACCTGTATCGGCAGGCACGTTACCTGATAGGACTCCAACATCATCGATCGTTAACCAGGATGGACCCTCGACGAGATTATATTGAAGTGAATCGCGGAAAAAATTTGCCGCTTCGACCTTATAGGTATATCTTGACGCCCACAGGAGCGTCGTTTGAGAGACAGAAGTAATTTTCAATGGTGAATGATAAATATCCCAGCTCAACGTTGTCGTATCATGACTATTTCCGATGCAAACCGTTACAACAGTTTTGAGCGGTTGCCCAGCCTCAATACTGCGATAAACAAATGATGTGTCACCCGATCCAAGGTGACCGTCCGTAAACCAGGAATATTGAAGCCAGTTCTCTGATGGGTCGACTGCAATAACTGAAAGGCGCACTGAATCACCGGGAAGGACAAGGCACTCACGCCTGTTGAAGTATTCCAGTTCGTGATGAATTGAATCACTTGTGATGATAAATGGACTCCACGAAACTATTTCCGGTGGGTACCGGTTCGATGAAAACCTTTCTATAACATTTTTTGTAATTTGTTGCACGACAGTATCCGAAGGAAAACCATCCGACCAACCTGTTGTGGCGGCATTAAAAACCCAGCCACCTCCCTGTTTTCTGTAGATTCCCATCGTAGCGTGTCCTTGCGTAAGGTCTTTGAAATTTGCAGCTGGGGATAAACCCAGAATTTTGAAGTTCAAAGGAGAATCGTCGGTCCCCGTTACCGAAGGAACGCCATTCTGCCACTCAAATAACGAACCATCGACCTCATTTCCGACGATTGCTTCTTTTTTCCCAAATGTATTACCATCCTTAAGTCCAGTGTGGTCGAAAACCCAATGCCAGGAATTATATACTGTGTAATCACCATAACCAAGAGATTTTGCAAGCACGGTGTCAAATGCCACATATCCCCCAGTCCGAAAACTAACGCCAGTCCATTTATTTTCAGGGTCATTCACCGGCGGCGAATACCAGTTCACTGTAACAAGGGAATCTGCAACTCCATTCAGAGGGTCGAATATCGCTTTTTTGTAGCACACCATTTTGTTCCAACCATCTTCATAGCGAACCTGCCACCAGCAGGTATTTCCCCCGAGAATAATGACATTCCCTCCATTTCTCAAAAAACTTTCAACATGACGTCGTTCTTCTCTGGTCCAATATTCGTCGTGGCCGGCAATGATTATCACCTTGTAATTATTCAAAAGGTCTGCGTAACGGTCGAGCTCGATACTGTTGGTAAATTCTACATCAATATTTTCTTTGTGCAACCATGCTATAAATTTATTTGCCCATCGAAAATACTGACCGTTCCCAATATTATCAGCATAGGGCCTTTCAAAAGAAACTTTATACGACCTCTGCCCTTCTGTAGAGTTCGATTCATACAAACTCTTCCCCCCGAAATTGTTGTACGCCTGCCAGGTATTAACTGACAAAGAAACGACAAGTTTAGAATGTGAACCGGGCACTATCTCCTTAACAAAAAAAACGATATCTTTGGCACCCTGTGAAGTTGGAAATTCAGCATAATACAAACCCGAAGTCCACGAAGGCGGGATCACGATGCGTACACTCGCAGGCCAATTACAGCCGTACCAATACGAACTGTCGGGAACAGTCTTAACATCCCCTTCGAGTGCAACGTATTCCGACACTAACGTGGAGGGAGAATCAAATTTATAGATTCTAAGGTCAAAGGAAGTATAGAGCGTCGATATGTAAAAACTTAGTGTGTCTCCAGTTGTAGCCGAAAGAGGCGCCACATATCCGCCTTCCTGCGCAAACATACATAAATCAGGAATGCCACATACTATAAGCAGGATAACCGGTGCTATCCGTACCGGATTGAAGTGTACATATCTAGAGGTCATACGGTTTTCTTTGATGCCGGATTCTTAACCTATGGAGTTTCCTGATGCAAATTGAGTGGCTCGACTCTTTTTGGTTGTTCTTTACCATTGATACCAAGTTCGCTTGCCCGCTTATCGTTCGAATGTTTGATGGTGTTCAGGAATTCAGACTGAAATTTTGATTTCAAAAGCTCAATATTTGGCATGACACAATGCCCCCCGATAAAGCCAGGCTGAAATATCGACCGAGGAAGATAGGAAATTTCCTCAAAAAATTGTGCCATCTCATAATAATCGACATGGTGCTGTTCGCTGAAACGATTCATCTCCTGAGCCCAGGCGATAAGCAGACCAAAATATGTCGTTTCGAGTAACTTCGCGAGTTCTGCCGTTTCCGGCTGACTGAATATTTTTGTTCTTATTCCAACCTGATTGAAATGTTTTTCGACCTGTTTTACAGCATCAGCATCCGTCCCCGCAATGAACTTTGTGTACATGAGAAGATCAGACTCCATCTTCGTATGTTTCCCTCTGACAGGACTGTAAACAATGGGAATCCCCGCAGCCGATTCAATGTGCCTTGTCGTACCAGGTGTTACTGTACTGTGGATAATAACGATTTCCGGTCTGTATTTCCTGCAATAGTCGGTGGTAGTTCGTACGAACAGGGCATGGTCAGTGTAGGGATAACAAACATGCATGAACGAAACCTTTTCATGGATTTCCACAGGAGTCAGGTCGATTCCTATCGGCACGTCCTGTTTCGAAAGAAGGTGAAACAATGGCTTTCCGATTTCTCCCATTCCTACAACGACATTTATCTTCTTTTTTCCCGGTCCCATATTCAACAGACACAAATTTTGAACGTTGTCAATTGTCAATCACATTGAACAAATCTTTTTTCATCGATTTCCAGGAAAATCGGTCTATAAATGGCTGGGCATTTTGAAGAAGTCGATTGCGTTTTGCTTCATCATTGTACAAGTCGATTATCTGTTGCGCCAAATCATGTTGATCCTCGGGTGTATAAAAAGCAATGGCGTCATCCTGGAAATAATGTGATATCGTGGAAAGCCTCGGCGCAACTACCGGAATGTGAAGATAGATATATTCAAGCATTTTCACAGGAAGCATATATTCGGTTGCGGTGTCACGGCGGTTGGCAATAATTCCCATCGTAGCGCCTTTAATGAGCGATGGGATTTCGTCCACATGAAAGAACCTCTTGCTGAAAAATACCTTATCCTCGAGATGATGCTCTTGAATGAGGCCTTCGAGATGCTCTGAAAAATCACCGTCGCCATAGATATCAAAATGAGCATCCGGAATTGATTTTAAGACTTCCTGGAATGCAATCACCGCAATATCTAACCCCAACCGTTTCGCAACCGTTCCGTGATACACAAGCCTCAACCCGTTTGTAGCCTGTATTGCCTGGCTGCATGGGTTCCCTCCAAATACGGACGGGTCCGGCAGGTTGAGTAAGGCCGTTAGTTTTTCCTTAGCCGCCCCCCTGCCCAGAAGCACGTGGCGATGCGGTTCGTGAACACAAATAACACGGTCGGCGAATTCAAAACTCAAACGCTCCTGGAATCGTACTGCCCGGATAAGCAGGTGATGCTCGCCAGCTCCGAATTTAGACATGTACAACTCAGGCATCATGTCGTGCATATCGAGGACAATTTTTGCACCGAACATTTTTGGAATCAGCCCTACAAATACCATGAAATCAGGCATTGTGTGGACGTAAATAACGCCATACCTCTTCCGGATAAACAGAAAAACCACTTTGACAGACACGACGCAAAAAAACCAGATGTACGAAGCAAGATACCTGACGCCACTAGCGCCTCTGTACCGTGATTGCGATACGCGAAGAAGACGGACACCATTTACTACTTCAACCCGACTCCGGCCGGGCTCGCTAAGGGCGATGAAATCAACAATATCACCCCGACCGGTTAACGCTTCCGCTTCTCGTCTTGGTCGTGCATCGGTGAGATAATTTGTATAAGCAACCATGCAAATATTCATCAAACAATCAAAATCATATTTGAAACAACCGTGACATCATCATAATATTATAGATTCGGTGCTGTTGATCAGAGCGCGAAATTGTAAAAACAAATCGTTATCCGCGGTAATGTTGTCAGGGTGAATAAGCATAACAACATTACGTTCTTTCGCCTCATCGATCAGCCACTTGATTGGAAACTGCTCCTCATCACGCCAATGAGGTTCAAACCAAAATGCTGCCGGAAAAAACATAAAATTCCCAGCCAACGACTGTGGGAGAATCGTCGGGTTTTCCAAATTTCCAAAAAAAACCCGCATCCCGCTTTTTTTCCCCCACTCAATATATTTCTCAGGCTCGTAAGGTTTATAATGACGACGGCCGTATCGTTTTGTTCCCGAACCGTGCTTGGAAAAAACATCAATTGATTCTCGCGTATGTTGTTTGAGCGTTTCAAGCTCCGATGTAAAGGATTCGAACGACCGCGAATCCTCAAGATGAAGCCCCACAACATGGTTTCCCTCGGAGATCAGATGCATAATCGACAACGTAGGAAGGGTACAACGGCGAAAGAAAATATATGCGCGGGCGTTCACCCGGTTGAGATATCGTAGGATAATGTTCAGGTCGTCGAGATACCCCAGGGGTTCTATCCGGGGAAAATACAAATCCGAACCGATCCTGCTCATGACATGCCGGTACAGCGACTGTTTGCCATAGGGCCTGTCCACATCAATCCGAATCAACAACGACATTCAGAAAAACAGTAAAATGTAATAATACGAACATCACCCCACTGGTTGAAAAAAAGTTTTTAGACGAAGGCGATTCCGTTGAAACTGCCTGATGAATCGGACCAATTCCTCGTCTGCAAGAACCTCCGCCCGCGACAGGAAAGATTTCAGATAACCTGCAACCATGGTACATCCAAAAATTCCATACGGTTTCTTCTTGAATTTAGCGATACAGCTGGCCAGAAAAAAGAGAGGGTCGTATCCCATAAAATACGCAGATTTTCCCCACATCCATGCATAATGAATCAATCCCGTTTCGGATCCTGTGGCGCGGCAATGTACCAGCACCAAATCGCGAAAACTTTTTGTCCGCCACCCGAGCATCATCGCTTTCATTTCATCCAAACCATCCCAGCCCATGGCGGGGACAAGCCCTCCGATCTGTTCAAAGCATTCTCTGCGGTACATTTTTGTCGCACCCCGAACATGGTAATCGGGCGGTTGATCGATCGTTAACTCTTTGCCGTTCCTGATTGCACAGTAACCACCGCCAATTCCAAGCTGAGGATCTTCTGTAAACTTTTGAAGCAATTTTTCAAAATAATCAGGTTCAAATTGCAAATCGGCATCGAACTTCACGAGAAAGTCATACTGCCGGTCGATTTCGGATATTCCCCTATTAAAAGCAAACACAACATTTCTACCGGGTCCACGGCCGCTAGAAGGATTGTTACGAACGAGCTTTATCCAATCACAACCCGAAGCGGCGTCTGCGACAATATTCGCGGTGGCATCGCTCGACCCGTCATCAACAATGATCCAGAGTGAAGGCTGTATCGTCTGGTTCAACATTGAACGAATGGTAAACCCGATATACTTTTCTTCGTTGCGTGCCGGTGTAATCACCACGTATGAATGGTGGTTCATCACCTCGAGTTGTCCGGAAAATATTTTATGAGATTAGCAACCAAATACGCGTTTCCATACGTACTGTCGAGAACTTTATCCTTGTAGAAAATGTCGAAGAATGTGTTGTACACCGATGGTCTAAATTCTGCGAATCGTATCCAGTAAAATACCGGGGCTCCCCGTGATTTTGAATCGCCAGCACCTATGACATTGTCTGCCAAGTATGTTTGCTTGTCGATCACAGCTGTAAACGTATTGGTAAGCATGTCGATATCATTTTTGTCGAAGACAATATTTGCGTAATAGCAATCAATCATGAAATGAATATCAAGGCCGCCATGTCCTACGTCCTCTACCGAAGTTGAACCGGAATGAGAAGGAGTATGTGTTGAAACTCCTTCCCCCGTTGACCAGCCGCGGTATCCCTTCCCGCCCCAGTAATACCATACATAATTCTTTCCTTTTGCGGTTAGATCCTTCTTGAAATTACTTGCAAGCGTCCTGACAATCTGTATGTATTCCTCTTTCTTTGTGACGCGATATAACAACAGGAGACATCGACCGGCCTGTGCTTCGTAATTGTGCGGGACATTGACGCCATCCGACCAGATGGGTGAATTTTTAGGGAAATAGAAGTGTCCACCCGCTCCATCCCACTGTTCCCGGATGTGTTCTTCCATGACCATCTCTGCCGAACTGGCAAATTCACGCGCGGTTTGGACATAATTCCTGAGAGCGGAAGAATCCGAAGAGACCACTTCGGAAAATCTCAGGAGCGGGTAGGTTATCATCGCATCTTCGACAAGATCACGCATAGGCAGACCGTTATTCACGTTTTTTTTCTGTGTGGGATCCCATCTTCGTCTTGAGCTCCACCCGTACCCGATGATATTATTCCAATCCCGTAACCCGATACCGTGATCCATGCGCGAAAGAAGAATATGTGCCAGCTGGATAAAGCTCGTCAACTCTTTCTCATCTCTCGTCTTTTCAAAGACAATCAATTTTGCCATGAGGAAGTAACTTAAACCCCACGCATAGTTGCCTGTAAAATTGTAATTCGTATCCGGTTTGATGCTTTCCAGATTACATTTTTTCTCTATCCTTGTATAATCTCGCTGTAAGGAATCTATCTTCGGCATATCGCCGGAACATGCCACACACCATCCAAAAAAACAAAACAAGAGTACGAAAATAAATTTATTCATATGAATATGTAGTTTTCTCACACCGGAACGTAATATAATAAATTATTAGAATAAACATCAACACCTTCCTTCCGGTTCGACTTACTTTTCAGAAGCGAGTATGCGGGTTAGCGCGCCGAAGACTTCATCCACTGAAATCTGGTTCATGCATTTGTAGTCATACGGACATACAATTTCAGAAAACAATTTCTGGCAGGGGGAACAAGGCAATTCCTTTCTAATTATGATGTTCCGAGTTGCCAGCGGAGAGGATTTTGTCGGATTGACCGGACCAAACAATGATATGACCGGCACCTTTACCGCCGCAGCAAGATGTCCCAGCCCGGAATCATTGCTGATAAAACAGGCACACTTACTGATAATGGCAGCTGTTTGGAGTTTGCTGTGGTTTCTGGAGACAATCATCCCCGGCGCAGCAAGTTTCACGATTTCTGCGACCACATCCTCATCGTCGGGCCCGCAAAACAGGATTGAAACGCCGTGCACTTCATTGACGATTTTATCAGACAGTAACGCAAATTTTGCGGAGTCCCACCTCTTCGCTCTGCCGAGCGATCCGGAACTTGACCCGGGATGTAGCCCTACCCACAATTTACCAGAGCCAGCCGCTTTTTCATTCAAAAAGGAGAAAGCTTTTTCATTATCGGTGGAATCAAATTCAAAGGCATATGTCAGATTATTTCTCTTTGCACCGGCGATTCCAAGCGCAAGTAACAGATCAACGTTCTTGACGGAATCATGAGTGCTGAATTCAAACGGAACCACATCGGTGTAAAGAAAAGCGAAATTTTTACCGAACGGATATTCATATGCATGAGCAATTCGTTTCCTGCAGGCAATGATGTACGGTAAAATTGCATCCCGAATCTTCTCCGACGGGAACGTCGTAAAGGAAACATCAATCTTCTCCCTCCTGACGGAACGCCAATGTTTTGATACCTCTGACAATGTCATCACACGATTGACGGAAGAATTATGAGCAAGAATCTCTTCTAGTCCGTCCTTGACGGCTACGGTTATCATTGCCTCAGGAAAACACTTGCGCAATTGCTCGATGAGAGGAGTTACCATGAGGAGATTACCCATGCCCGTAAAGGAAAAAATGATAAACGACTTAAGCCCATTTGAGCGATCGGATGTGCCGCTGAGAATGGAATTGGAGAACAAATGGTGACACTTAAGGATAAGACGCAACAACAGAATACCGGCAACCTTCAACATATCAGATATTTTCGATATCATGTGAAGTATTAATCGATGCGGGATACTGCTTTTTCCCGGTCACTCCAATGATTTCATGAGATAACAAAGCTTCCGTTATTTAATTCCCTGCAGGATGAGTCTGGAGCCGGGACCTCGAAGCTTTCGCCAGTATCCCGCAAAGCATGTAAATAAAAATGATAAAATTTACGTTCGATGAAAGGAATACGTCAACCGCCGTCCACATCATCCCTGTCAGGTACAACACAAAGACGGAACATAAGACAGGAGTTTCGGCATTTCCGAACATTTTCCTTGACCTCAGAAAATTAACGATGACATTTTTATGGAACATCACAAACGGGATAAAACCCAATATCCCCATATTCACCAGAAGTTCAAGGTAGGCATCATGAAGGGTGTGGTCAGCAACGGCCATTTTGCCGATTCCGGGTACTGCGAACGTAGATGCAACTCCCATTCCCTGTCCAAAGACGGGATTACTCAAGAAAATTTCCACTCCGTATGCGAGAGCGTATAACCGCCACAGGAATGACCCCGATCCCCCGACTTCGGTCGTTGAAAACTGTTCACTCGACGTCTGTAAGACTCTTTCCGTAAGATTTCCTACAAAGTCATATTTAGCAGTAATGGGCAGAATCGGAAGCACGATCATGATGAATACGACAACTATGGAGAACACGACTGCAACCTTGAACATCGACCTGATTGCTTTCCGCCAATCCAGGAGAGTGTATGTAATGAACATTCCGGCAGCAACGGCAAGCCACACGCCTCTCCGCAGCGTGAAAATAATCAATAACAATGATAAAAAAGCCATGATTCGCGCAGAAATGCTCGTTACTGCACCTCTTGTCTGCAGGGTTCCATAAAGGACAAAAAAGAAAAGGTTGAATGCAAGAAACCATCCGTCAATATGATATGTGAACATGAGATATAAATCTTCGGGATACACATCAAACCCGAACGTCAGGCGAACGATCGAATACAGGAAAATAACCGCCCCCCCGGCGACAAATGTCTTCAACAGCCGACGCGTGATCGTTTGAACGTCGTCGCCGACAAACTGCAGGACAATAAAAAATGAAGTCGGGTAGAGTATAAATCTTCGAAATCTTCCGAGTGCATCACTCACTTCATGATGACTGATAAATAGCCCCTGCGCAAGGCTCACAAATCCGATAATGAGAAAAAAAAGCCATATTTTTCCATAAGGTTCGTAACTCACTTTTATCCTTGTCGTAAGGCGATGTACAAAAAAAACAAACAGCATGATGAAAAAGAAGGGCTCGATGAGCGGTATTTTAGCAAACGGAAGATCAATGGTGACTTCACTGTACCGGGATGAAATAATCACGAGGAAAAAGAAAACATATACACCCTTTTCGGGGTTCATAAACACATAGAGCATGAATGCGAAAAGGAGCCCACTCCCCACCAGTCCTAACAAAACAATTAACGTGATGTCCATAGTCGCGTGCGAATTAATTCATTAACCAGCAGAAGGGCTGAGAATTTTCCCCATCTGTTTCTTAATGAAACGCTGGAGCGTCAGTTTCTCCTGCACAGTGACGACCCCGAACCGATACATCACAAGGATAAGTAGCAATACGACAAAAAGATTCATCGCAACATGAAGCAGCGGCCCGATCATCATGAATCTTGTCGAGAAATAAAACAGAAGAAACAAACCTGCAGTAAGAGAAATTTTCAGAATTCTCTGCCACTCAATGTTCACTGGAAAATACTTCAGACCGTTCCTTATAATAATGATATTAGCGACGACATAACTGATTATCGTCGCAATCGCCGCTCCTACCCAACCGTATCGTGGAATAAGAAGATAATTCAAGATCAAATTTACCACTGCAGATATAACAAGCGATATTCCTATAATAAAGTTTTTCATGATGATGTTCAACAAACTATTTGCCCAATAAAATGTTCCGGTCAAAATAATAACCGGCAGAACATATAACACGACGAGGGAGGCATCCGAATACTGCGATGGAGCAATCAATGGAAAAATAATTTCCAGCACCGAAACCAGCAACATGGAGCTTACGACCAGAATCAGCAGAAGGTAGGAGAGCAGGCGGGGAAGTACGCTTCTCGCTTCCTCCAATGAAACATTATAAACATATGGACCGAGGGATAACTGAAAAGGGGTCACGACCAGCACAAGGAGAACCGAAGTTATCCGATATCCCAAACCATAGATGGCAACCTGGTCAAAGCCCGAAAGGCTGGCAAGAAAATATCGGTTGGAGGATTGCGTAATGAACAGTGCAAGGGATGAAACCATGATAGGCCATCCGAATTGCCAGCATTTTTTTATTGTCTCAAACGAAAAACGAAACCTGCGCAGAATATTGATTTGTGAAAGATTGTAAATCTGAAAAATACTGTATGTTACCACCGATGCAGAAAGAGCCCCAAGCACGCTCAAATGAAAATGCACAACGAGGATGTATGTGAACAATATTTGTAATGCAAAGATAATTGCCGATAACACCGAAAAGGTCTTAGCATCGTTTTTTGCCCGAACGTATCCAAAAAATAGATTTGCCCCTGTTTGCAAATACGCCGAACCAAAAACGATAAGAACAATAAGGTTATACGTTGTCGCTCCAAAAACCAGTTGCGCGATTCCGCCGCAAAAAAAGGCAGCAAAACCCAGAAACATTATTCCAGCGAATAAAACAACGCTGTACACCGTTTTCAACAATGCCTCTTCATCACCTTGCTCCCGATAAATCGGATAGTACCTGATCAGGCTGCTGTAAAAGCCAAGGTCAAATACTATGACACATGCTTGAATCGACACTAGCGCAGTTTCGAGAATTCCGTAATCGACGAGGGAAAGATGGCGGGTATAAATCGGGATGAGGATAAGATTGGCAACTCTCAGAAAAATATTGCCGACAGCGTACCATATACTGTTGCGTGCAAAGAACCGAAGCCCCGAGCCGGTTGTTGTCATTCAATCATGAAATGTGTTGCGAATAACACACGTCAGGCAATTGTCACACAGTCAGATTCTGATAATGGGGATGTCACAGAAACCTACGAAAGATGAACATTCTCTTCTTTTGTTGCAGCAATTTTCCTTTTCTTTCTGTTCGTCAATGCCCCAAAGGCTGACCCCGCCGCCGATAATAATCGCTTGACCCGGACCATGGTTTCATCTTCACTCTTCTTCGCGAGACGGTCTGATACCAAATACCAGGTCGACGACCCCATTGCACTGAGGATAAATGCTGCTAACGTTACCAGTATACGCTTGGGCTTGTCTTTCTTGGCAGGTGGACGGGCCGGGTCCAGAATCTGGACGACGGGAGTATTCTTAATTTCATCCAGTTTTGCCAGCTCATATTGTTTCTTGAGTTCAATAAAGAGAGTCGAATTCAGATCAACGTCTCGCTGGAGACGACCCTGCTGCAAAAGTAATTCAGGAGATTGGTCTATTCTGCGGTTCTTTTCGGCAAAGTCCTTCAGGTTTTCTTCTGCTTTCGAGAGAACACTCTGAATTTCCACCAGCCTCTGTTCGAGGAATTTGCGCTGGTCTCCTGCATTCGTCCTTCGAAAATTCCGCTGGAAAAAATCGAGTTCCGCCACCAGTTCGTTTGCCAGGTCGGCAGAAAATTGTGGTTCATGCGTCGAGACGTCCAGGGAAATGATCAAGGTCTTCTTATCAACGGTGATATCGAGAATCGATTCCCGTAAGTATTTTGCGCATTCTTCAAAATTGAGATTCTCATCCTTATCATCGAATCGCCAGTATTGGATAAGATTGACCAGCGTATCGTATTTTTCTGTTTTAAATTTATGATATACTACCCTACGCAGCAATATCTCACTTTCCAAAATATCAGGGTACAACTGCGATGGAGAGGTGACTGCCTGACTCGGATTCAATCCGATGGCTGCGGCAAGGTCCTTGAATCCGCCAAGATTTCCGATACCATTGAGAAAATCTATATCAGGTAATATCGTAGTATGAGCTATATATGTTTTCGGCCAGATAAACGAACCGATTGCCACGCAAACGGTAATGACGAGAATCACTTTTGTTATTTTTTTCCGGAATAACCAGAGAGTTTCCAGGATTCCGATAAATTGCCCAAGCGGACTTTCAACGGGAGCACCGTTATTTCCGATGTGAGAATCTTGTGTGCTCATTTTGAAACCTGCCAGACAATAAATGCAAGAGTGGTGGTGCTGGCGGCAATGGTTACCCATTCCCTCAAAACCGCAAGTGTATTACTGGGTTCTTCGAGTTTCAGCGGTACGATCACAGATGAGCCTGACAGGATATCGGGACTGGATCTCAAAAATCCACCAGGCTCCCATTTTCTACCGTTTGGAAGGACAACAACGACATTATCTTCATCAGCATCCCGCTTGAATCCGCCTGCCTGCTTGACATAATAGGACAAGGATTCGCCTTTCTTATACGGAACGGATGAAGGAACATAGACCTGACCTTCGACATATACTACGCCGGGATCACGGGGGATAATCAGGGAATCGCCGTCATGTAGTACAAGATTATCCAGTGTGGTGGAATCTTCCAGAATCTTTTCAAAATTGATGGGCACTTCTTTCGAGGCAAGGCGAGGTTTTTTTATGATATTATACCGTAATGCAACTGTGTCAATTTCCTGGGTTTCAACGATGTCCGGGCTCGGGTGGTTAATCCCGAATTGCCCGATGGGGCGCATAAAACGAATCCCTGCCCGGTAAGCAGTCGACTTAAATCCTCCGAAGCGGCGAATTAAACTCAGGAGACGTTCTCCTTCAAATTGAATCGCATACGTTCCAGGAAATTTCGCCTCACCGCTGACTATGACAGTTTTCAACAACGAGAAATCGGGTCTCACGCGAATAGAAACGTTATCAAAATCCATTAATTCCATGTCTTCAGGGGAACCCGAATTCCAGTAGTCCGGCGGAAGGGAAACATGAAAGATTTGGGAAAGACGTTTATGGGTGATTGTGTCTACTCTCGCAACTTCAATATCATTCAGGTCGGCATTTTCTAAAACGCCCCCCGAGAGGATAATGAGGTCACGAACGGTCATGTGCTCGGTTCGCAAAAAAGGGCCCGGAAAGCGTACTGGGCCGTCAATGCTGACTGACTGATGTGGTCGGAAGAACTCTTCCTTATACACCATAACCGAATCCAATCTTTGCAGCCTCAGGTTCTGAGTTGAATCTCCCTGAATAGCCCGTTCCAAATGAAAAGAGAGAATTTCTCTTTTCAAATCCGGACGAACTCGATATATTGTCGCATTTTCGAGAAACGTATCCTCACGTAAACCGTCAGCTTTGGTAATAAGATCCCGGACAGTGAGATTCTGTGAGTATTCGTATTTGCCGGGCTTCCGAACATTCCCGGTAATAGTAATCAGACTCTGCCGGTCTTCTCCGACCCTGAATACTGAGACGATGTCCCCATCCTCTAATCTTGTAACGCTTGAACGCATCTCATCTGCATTGCGAAATTGAATGTCAAGGTCAAGAATATCTTTTTGATACTCAGCCCGTTGGTGAAATGGAACGACACGTTCTATATGTACGCGCTTATCATAGGCGTAATACTGCAAACCTCCTGCCATAGACAGCAGGTCCTTCAAGACCTCCCCTCCTTTTAATTCATAAATTGCCGCGAGGCTTACGGTCCCGATTATTGCAACGCGTTTACCAACCGATGGAATGAAAACAGCATCTCCGTCCCTCAGACGAACATCCGATGCTTTGTTGCCGAACAACAGGTAATTGTAGAAATCAACAGTATCTGCTGAACCGTCGACATGCACAACTCTGACATTCCTGAGCGAACCGTTTACATTCGGTCCGCCTGCGTAATAAACTGCGGTGAATACCGACGATAGCCCGCTCATACTGTATCCACCTGGGACCTGCGCATTGCCCATGACGAATACCTGAATTGTCCGGATCTTACCAAGCGAAACATCGAGAAACGTGTTTGCGTTCGGTTTACCACTACGAAGACCCTCGTACACTTTTGATAACCGCGAGATTAACCGCTGGCGAATCTGATCGATTGTCTGACTCTCCACCTGGATTTTTCCGACATCAGGAATTACAATATACCCATCCCTACCGACGGGTAATTCGTAGTACAATTGAGTTTGCCCCCAAATGGTAATATCCAATTCGTCACCCGGTCCCACATTATAACCTGACGGAGTCGGTGCATTTGCTACAGGTTCGAATGTTGTAGGCTGATATTGAAAAACATCATAGCCAAACGGTTTCAGGTCCTTTGCATCGGGACGGTTCTCAAATGATGGGACCGAAAGAATTTGTTTGGGATTTGAGGGTACGGAAATCGGGACATGGAGCGACTCCGCCGGCGCTTTAACAAAGCCTGTATCAACTGGTTGTGCAGTTACCGGTTTTTGTTGCAGGAATCGCGAAAAATCGACGTTATGCGAAGCTGCAAGCTGGATTATTTCCTCTTCTGAAAATCCTGATTGCCGTATCATCGCACGAATGTCGTCCGGGCTCATGCCGGAGAGCATTCCGCCTTGAACCAACTGCATTAATTTTTCTTTATCAATAGAGGGTCGCTGGCAAAGAGAGAACGAAGGAATAAGGAAGATGAGGGATATGAGCAAACGGGAGAAAAATTTCATCAGGTCAAGTCTCGTATTACGAATAGTTTAGTTGTCTATTTTACTGCGGAGGGGGAGAGATTCGAACTCTCGGTAGAGCAAGCCCTACACTGGTTTTCGAGACCAGCCTATTCAACCACTCTAGCACCCCTCCGGTTCACGAGAAGGAGACCATGAGAACAATTTGTCCAACCCTCCTCGACCCAGGACAAGTGACTTTGAGGCTCGCTTTCCCCTGAAAAATTAAGCAAATGTAATCAACGCCGGCTTCAAAATCAACATAAACCTGCTTTGATGATAATAATTTTGCACTTCTACAAACGGGGTAAAATGAGGATGGAAATACTTACGAATTAATGATCAATTCCTGTCCGATGTGGAGGCGAGAAGTTCTCAAATTATTCCATGTACGAATGTTCCTAATTGTCACACCGAACGCAGATGCGATACTGACCAGCGTATCTCCTTTTCTCACCTTATAGGCAACTGCTTTTATATCTTTTGAGGAATCTTTTTGAGCAATTATTGGTCTTCGAGAGGCTACCATTCCGGTTCCGTCGCTCAAAATGTTGAGTTCTTGTCCAACAGTGATAGCATTCGTACGGAGACCGTTCCACTCCTGAATGTCTTCAACCGCAACACCAAATTTCTTCCCTATTTTTCGAAGATTGTCACCCGCCAGGACTTCATACTTAACCCATGATGAACCGGAAATTATCGATTGTTTCTGCTTCAGGACAGGATTATCTAATGAAAAAAATTGATCCTGATGATTTTCCAAATTTTCGGCGATATTGGGATACCCCCTATCACCACTTTTCGGAACCCAAACCGTGAGAAGGTCACCAACATGAATTGCAGTTCCATACGGGATTTCGTTCCACACACGAAGGTTGCTGACCGATACGCCAAACAATTTCGCAACTCGGCCCAGGTTATCCCCTTTTTTCACTCGGTAGGCAACACTTTCCTTCCCGCTGAACTTCGCTGCCGCGAAACCACGAGTGCGTGATATTCGGTTACCCTTGTTCCGCACAGACGCATCAGCAATATCCATTGCATAATTTTTAGCAGACGAAGGGACAGGAATAACCAATGTCTTGCCTGCAGAAAGCCTACGGACACTGGTCAATTGATTCGTCTCCAGAATCAATTGGGCTGTGACCCCATACTTCCGGGCAATTGAGGCGAATGTTTCTCCCCGCCGGACTTTGTGAATCGTCCAGTCCCGTTTCTGGTCTTCGGGCAAACTCGCATAATTCTTGACGAAGAGTGAAGATGTTCCTTTGGGAATTCGTAAAGAATAATTCTTATATCCCGGAGGGGTGCATCGTTGCAGTAGCTCCGGATTCAGCTCCCGGAGCAAATCAACTTCCGTTCCAGCACATTTCGCAAGCACTGCGAGATCCACACACTCGCTAATTGAAACAATCTCGAACGACATTGAATCCGAAGGCGCAATATCAAAACCATAACTCTTCGGGTCCATCGCCATAACAGCCGTAGCGATAAACTGAGGAACATAATTTCTTGTTTCCCGCGGGAGATACCGCCGGATTTTCCAGAAATCTGTGGAGCCGCTTTTCCGGACTGCTCTGTATACCCTTCCTGCACCCGAATTATATGCGGCAAGCGAGAGATACCAATCGCCCAATTCATTGTGCAAGTCTTTCAAATGGCGAGCTGCTGCGTACGTCGCTTTTTCAAAATCTCTTCGTTCATCATACCACGAGTTACCGCCCAGACCGTACAACTTACCAGTCCCCTTCACAAACTGCCACAAGCCGACCGCCCTAGCCCATGAACGTGCGATCGGATTTAATCCGCTTTCAACCATTGAAAGATACATAAGTTCCTCAGGGACGCCCTCGCTACTGAAAATACGCCGCATCACAGGAAAATACTTCCCCCCGAGAAATAACCAGCGTTCAAAGTGACGGTGTCCTCGATTCTTCAAATACTCGATATTCTGCTCCACGTGGCCATTGATGATGAGGGGGACTGTCGGCATTTGAATAATCCTCTTCGGCACGTCCTGATCCCCGCTTTCGCTTGATTCAGTTATCTGATCGAGTTTTTCGCGGAGCGCAAATATTGATGTCTGCGGACCCAGGCTGTCGATGCTTGCAATGTATTTTTCATAATCTTCAATAACACTATGGCTAAGGTCGTTGAATTCCTGGTTATTTTCTATGTGCGGATAATAAGCCAGTTCGTTGAGAATTCCGATGGCGAACTCAAATTCTGATTGCGACCGAACAGAATCACATGCTTCCTGTGCTTCAAGCGCGTTGACATAGTGTTCACGGGACCGCTCTAAAAGAATGACCGTCACTGAATCAAAATTTGAATCCGGGATAACTGCCCCGCTATCCAACAATGCAGCATCCAGGTCTGGTTGAGAAAGGGTATCAGTAAGAACCAGCCTCGGGATGTTCAGCGTAGACAGTTTCTGTTGCGATTCAGGTTTGACAGTCTTATCAGCTGAACAGCCAAACAGAATAAACAATAAAATTACGAGTATACAATAAGCTTTTTTCAATATAATATGCTCAAATTCTCAATATAATTGCACAAAATATATACGATTAAGAGGGTAAAGTCAAGGGATTTCTTGAGATAGATCACATTAAAACATACTATAACGGAATATTGCCGTGTTTTCTGCCTGGATTGCTGTCAGTTTTGTCTTCTAGAATCCTCAATGAGCGAATAAGTTTAGCACGGGTTTCCCGTGGTTCGATGACATCATCGACATACCCACGCGCAGCAGCGATATATGGATTCGCAAATTTCTCACGGTACTCCTCAACTTTTTCTGCCAGGGCTTTCTTTGGATCCGAAGATTGCTCGATCTCCTTTTTAAAGATAATCTCCGCTGCCCCATGCGGACCCATGACAGCAATTTCGGCTATAGGCCAGGCAAAGTTAAAATCACCCCGGATGTGTTTCGAGTTCATAACATCATAGGCACCTCCGTAAGCTTTTCGCACAATAACGGTCAATTTCGGTACAGTTGCTTCAGAAAATGCATAGAGCAGTTTTGCCCCATGCTTGATAATGCCACGCCACTCCTGATATGTGCCAGGCATAAAGCCTGGGACATCCTCAAACACAACAAGAGGAATATTAAAAGCGTCACAGAAACGGACAAACCGTGCACCCTTCACCGATGAATCAATATCCAGCGCTCCGGCCATCTTCGAGGGTTGATTCGCTACAATGCCGACAGGCTTACCGTCAAGCCTCGCAAAACCGACAATAATATTGGGTGCAAACAATTCATGCACCTCGAAGAAACTCGTTCCTTCATCCTCTTTATCAACGATTAATTCAATAACATGTTTCATGTTATACGGTTTTCCAGGATTTTCAGGAACAATCGTATTCAAATTTTCCTCGGCTCTTTCAGGAATATCTTTTGTAGGTTTAACGGGCGGACGTTCAGTCCAACTCGAGGGTATATAGCCCATAAGCTTACGAATGTATAACAAGCATTGTTTTTCATCTTCACAAGCAAAATGAGCCACGCCCGATTTCGTCGCATGTGTCACAGCGCCGCCAAGGTCCTCAAAGGAAACATCTTCGTGTGTAACCGTCTTCACGACATTCGGTCCGGTCACAAACATATAGCTCGTATTTTTCACCATGAGCGTGAAGTCGGTAATTGCAGGCGAATAGACCGCCCCGCCTGCGCAGGGACCCATGATGGCAGATATTTGAGGGATCACCCCCGACACAAGTGTATTCCTCAAAAAAATATCGGCGTAACCGCCAAGGCTGACTACACCTTCCTGAATCCGAGCGCCGCCGGAATCGTTCAGGCCGATTACAGGCGCTCCAACTTTCACCGCAAGGTCCATTATTTTACAGATTTTTTCGGCATGTGCCTCGGATAGAGAGCCGCCAAAGACAGTAAAATCCTGGCTAAAGACAAATACCAGCCTTCCATCAATTCGTCCTGACCCCGTTACAACTCCATCCCCCAAGTATTTTTGCTTGTCAAGTCCAAAATCATACGAACGGTGTTCTACTAAAGCGTCGATCTCTTCGAAACTCCCGGTATCGAGCAAAATATCAAGGCGTTCGCGCGCAGTGAGTTTTCCTTTTTTATGCTGATCATCGACACGCTTCTCTCCGCCGCCAAGTTTCGATTGAAGTTTTCGCTGACGGAGCTGCTTGATCTTTTCTGATTCGTGCAACTTAGACATCCCAATAGGCTGAAATGAAAAAAATAGTCTTTAAATATAGGGAAACAGCCTTAACATTGCAAGGTTTCTATTCGAGATAAATTTTTTTTAATGACCCGGTTGTTCCGGTTTGACATATTTTTTTGTCGAATTGCTTTGCAACTCTCCCCGGCAAAGGATATATTTAAAGAAGGAGGGTGTCGCGGACTTCAACTTGTCGAAAGGAGAACTCAATATGCGCATATCATTGGCGTCTCTTCTGCTAATAAGTATCGGAAATTTGTACGCAGGAATAGTGGGAAAGGAAGTACAATACACTGCCGACACGGTCACCATGAAAGGCTATCTCGCGTATGACGATAAACTCAGCGATAAACGTCCGGGGGTGCTTATCGTCCACGAATGGTGGGGTAATAACGAGTATACCCGAAAACGTGCCGAGATGTTAGCGGGGCTCGGATATGTCGCTCTGGCGGTCGATATGTACGGGAACGGAAAACAGACTTCACACCCTGATGACGCCGAAAAATTCGCTTCCGAGGTTATGAGCAGCATGCCCCTCATGAAAGCACGCTTCCTTGCTGCGATGAATTTTCTGAAAATGGACCGTCACGTAGATCCCGAACAGATCGCCGCAATCGGCTATTGCTTCGGCGGCGGTATAGCGCTGACAATGATGCGGGATGGCGCCGATCTCAAAGGAGTAGTGAGCTTCCATGGCAGCCTTGCGTCCAGGAGTGTAGCTGAAAAAGGAAAAGTAAGAGCAAAGGTGCTCGTGTGCAACGGTGCGGACGATAAATTCACGACTTCAGACGCGATAAAGAAATTCAAAGATGAAATGACCGCAGCAGGAATCGATTTTAAGTTTATCAATTATCCTGGCGCGATTCACGGCTTCACAAACCCCGCGTCTACTGAGTTAGGCAAAAAATTTAATATTGCGATTGCGTATAACGAAAATGCAGACAAGAAGTCATGGGCCGAAATGGAGAAGTTTCTTAGGAAGGTTTTCAAGAAATAGATCAATTCACCCATAAAAAGAGCGCCAGGGTTTGCCTGGCGCTCTTCTGTTCAATTTATTCATCTTTCCGGTGTTTGTGTTTTCCGTGGCCCTTTCCTTTTCCCTTTCCATCGTCATCGCGGTCGTTCCATCCATGATTGCCATTCCTGAATTCATCATGAATAGCAACAAAGCTGCGACCTTCTGACCGCATGCGGACAACATCCTCCGGGCGGCAGCCGTATTGGTCGGACGCAAAACGGAGGTTCACGAAATTCACAATTTCATCGTCGGAAAGTCGCATCTTCCGCCACTCTCTCCTCGGATGATGTTTGTAATACCCGTAGGCGTTACCATAAGGAGGGCCGGATACCTCGCGCGCGGGTACATAATATACATCCGGACCCATACCGAAATGCAGCGAAATATCCATCCAACTTTGACCATCTTCGCGCATCTCGATAATTCGTGCCGGCTCTACATGCGCCCGTCGGGCGATGAAGAATACAACCGGGGCTTCTTCATCTGGAATGTGACGTTCCCGGACAATAACCAGTTCCTGTTCCGGGGCATGGTAATACTGTCCCATGGACAAGTAGAAATTCCTGACCTGACCATCTGCAATCGAAATTCCCATCTGTGTCTGTCCTAACATGTTCGTTCGGGCAGAGAGAAGCAGTATCACTGCTACCATGAGAAAGAATGTTTGTTTCAACATAATTCACTCCTTTTTTGTTTGTTCACAATTCGTTATTCAAGTAATTTTACCTCTGAAAATTGCAGGGACAGGACTCATTCCCATCCCCGCATCTCAATTGTCAATTGTTGTCTTTACACAGCGAGGCTTCGTCATCAATCTCTTCCCCGTTTCCTTCCTTCATCCCTGCCGTGTTTTCGACCTTTAACCTCTTCATTAATTCTCATAAAGCTTTTGCCCTCCGACCGCATTTTCATTATCTCCGGAACATCATAGCCATGATGTTCCGAGACAAAACGGAGGTCTACAAAGTTAACCACGTCTTCGTCAGAAAGATGGATCGTATTCCATTCTTCGCGCGGCCTTGCCCTGTAATAACTGTACACCCCCTCATATGCAGAACCGGGGACTTCCGCGACGGGGACATAGTATACATCAGGACCGATCCCGAAATGCATAGAAATATCCATCCAGCTCGTACCACGCGCGCGCATATCGATGATCGTTGCAGGCGCCACATTTGCGCGCTGAGCAAGGAAAAACACCACGGGTATTTCTTCATCAGAAATACGCCGTTCCCTGAGAATAATGACTTCCTGTTCCGGCACGTGATAGTACTGACACACATCATAGTAATAACTGTCAGGTCCATATTCTGCTGTGTAGCTCATACTGACCCGTGAGGGATAACAGGATGAGAAAACAATCATGAGCATGAAGCTCGCTATAACTGCCAGTATGCGCATATATTTTCTCCTTTCTTCGCCACCTTTATTTATAGCGGGCGATGGGTATTCAACGCCTCTTTGTGGCTTTATCTACTGAACACCATATCGGAGAAGCATGTTTCATCATTTGATAACAGGAAGGCATTACATTCAGATATAACTCGGATGTAGCGTATTGAAATGTAAGAACTTACAAGTGTGAAACAGAGAGGAATTAATAATTCTTAACCAGCAGGAAACATAGCGGTGTGTTTGAATGGAAATAACATTTGATAAAAACTTTTTAATCCTCCTTATGAGCGCCTTTTTCTCCAGTGCCTTTTGTTATGTTTATTAAACCGATTAGCACCAGACGCCTGAGAATGATACGGTTTGGACTTGGCGGGAATCCCTTCATTTGGTTTCTCCACCCCATGTTGTGTGGATGGAAGTAACTTCACATCCTGAATTGTCTGTAATGAAATGTTTCCCCGGAAGTTGAAGAGAATTTGCTTGAAGAATTTTTGCTCATCAGGAGTCGCCACCAGGGAAATCGCTTCCCCTTTTTTCCCCGCCCGCGCAGTCCTGCCCACACGATGCGTATATGACTCGACATCCCGTGGGATTTCGTAATTATACACGTGGGTAATATCCTCGATGTGAAGACCTCGTGCTGCAACGTCGGTCGCAATAAGTACATTGAATCGCTTCTGCCTAAAGTCGTTTGTTACACGCTCTCGTTGCGGTTGCGACAAATCTCCGTGCAGGCTTCGGGCGTAAACACCCTGTGCAGTTAATTTTTTTGCAAGCTTGGAAGCAAAATGTTTTCTGTTGCAAAATACCAGGGCAAGACCGCGTTCATGTTTAAGGAGGTGAATAAGCAGCGGCAGCTTAAGTTCCTGTGTCGTTTGATAGTACGTTTGCCGTAAAAACTCCGATTTCACACTTGAGCGGAAATGCACACGGAGAGCATCTGTCAGATATTTCCGGCTTAGGTCTGAGATTTCTTTTGAAACGGTCGCGCTGAATAGCATTGTCTGCTTTTTTTGCGGCATCTTCTGAAGGATTCGTTCGATATCGGTAATGAAACCCATATCCAACATTCGGTCTGCCTCGTCAAAGACAAGGTAGGAAACTGTTTCAAGTCGTACTTCGCCGCGATTAAGAAGGTCAATCAATCGGCCCGGGGTCGCAACGATGATATTGGTCGTTTTGAGTTTCTT
Organism: uncultured Chlorobiaceae bacterium; assembly: GCA_964484465.1. Classification (GTDB taxonomy): domain Bacteria; phylum Bacteroidota; class Ignavibacteria; order UBA10030; family SZUA-254; genus CAZAFL01. The sequence goes on along the minus strand of CAZAFL010000005.1, from coordinate 78,402 downwards.
AATTTGATTGTTGATGGAGACACCCCCATACACTGACGTAACGCCAAGATGTTTACCGTGGGAGAATTTCACGAACTCTCCGGCAACCTGAGCACAAAGCTCCCGCGTAGGGACAAGGACAAGAGCACGTAAGCCGTCTCGACGATTGATAAGTTCGACAATCGGAATTGCAAAGCTCAAAGTTTTCCCCGAGCCTGTTTCGGACTGCGCAAGAACATCTCGCCCCGCAAGGATCGCTGGAATGGTTTCCTTCTGGATTGGCGTTGCAGTTGTGATACCATGTTTCTCCAGAAGCGAGAGCATTGGTTTGCTAAGATTGATCGATCCTGTTATCATCGTCTTGTTCGAATCGCTGATTCAATTAATGAAATGATGATTAAATACAAACCTTGGTAAGTCAATCCTCTCAGCCTAAAGGCACAGGATATTGACATTATGTTACGTAACAATATTCTTGATGACTCCGCCCCCCACTAACCTCTCACCGTCGTACATCACAACAGACTGCCCTGGCGTGATTGCCCTCTTCGGCTCGTCAAATACAACGCGAATGTGACCGTCAGGCTCGGGAATCATTGTCGCAGCACTCGGGGTATCCTTGTAACGTACCTGGGCGTGAATATGCATTTCTTTCTCCGGCTTTTCGATGCCCACAAAGTTTACTTCCTTGGCAATTAGAGCTCGGTGCAACAAGTCGTTATTTCTGCCGATCCTGACTCTGTTTGTTTCTGCATCAATATCTGTTACATAGACGCGTTCACCATGCGCACCGATGCCACTCCGCTGTCCGATTGTATAGTGTGGAAATCCTCGATGCCTGCCTACGATTTTTCCATCAAACACAATATCGCCATCGGCGTATCGTTCTTCAATATCCGGTAGGCGTTCCTTCAAAAACCGTCGATAATCATTATCGGCAACGAAGCAGATTTCAAAGCTCTCCTCCTTATCTGCAGTTTTCAATCCGTATCTGGTTGCAAGAGAGCGTACTTCCGGCTTTGTCAGCTCACCAATTGGAAAAATCGTCTTGCCTAAAGCATACTGACTTAGACCCCATAACGCGTATGTCTGGTCTTTGTTCTTATCGCGAGGTCGCAGGATACCATACCGATGTGACTTTTCATCGTAAGCAATCCGCGCATAATGCCCTGTAGCTATATAACTTGCTCCAAGCGATTCCGCCTTCCTGAGCAATGTACCCCACTTTATTTCTCGGTTGCAAATGATGCAGGGATTTGGCGTCCGCCCCTGCAGGTATTCGTCGACGAAATTATCAATAACTTCACGCCCGAACTGCTCTGTAAAATCAACGACGTAATGAGGGATCCCCAGCTTCACCGCTACCATCCGCGCATCGTTGAAAGCATCGAGACCGCAACAGCTTGTCTCGTTTCCGATATTGCCGCCGACATGATCAAAATCGTACGTCTTCATCGTCACCCCGATGACATTGTACCCTTGTTCAAGGAGCAGCGCCGCCGCAACAGATGAATCAACACCGCCGCTCATGCCAACAACTACGGTAGTATTTTTATTCGAATTGAGCATAGAATTTAACTAAAGTACTAAAAAATGCAGGAAGAACCAAAAAACCTGCTATCAAATCTCTGTTACAAGCTGAAATCAATCTGCATACCGATACGATTGTCATGGTTTGACGGAAGCTCATCAAGCCCGCTGCCGATATGTTTCACATCTTCCCGGATAATATCGGAATATTTAACCGAGTATGAGAGCCGGTTAAACATGTTATACTTAACGAGCACATACCAGCAGACGCCGCGTCCGTACAACCCACGTTGCGTCAGAACACCGTTCAGGTCGCGCTCGACGTCATAAACTCTACTCTCGTACGAATCAGAATGAAAAAACGTCACTCGCCCATTCCACCATGTAACACCCTGATCCATAACAATATCCTGATACAGTAAAAAACCATGTTCATTATAGTTCGAGAACTTTGCGTCAATAAATACTTCTTCACACCTCCCTCGGAGTCGAACATCTTTTGAATACCTGTAATCCACCTCAAGTCGTACTCGACGTTTACGAATAATATTCGTAATACGTTGACCATCTTCCATCTGGTTTGCTATCTTCTCCTGACCCTCCGTGGCTTTGTTCTGGTATTGAATCGTGACTTTCCACCGACGGGCTGGGTTCATCTCAACATTCGTTAAAATATCGTTTCCAACAAAGGGAAACTGACTGACCGATGTAGCTTCGGGAAATTTGAATGCGTCAATGTACAATGAAAATTTTGCCCATCGAACTGATTTCAATTCAATCCCTATGTATAAACCATCTTCATTCGGGGTACTCGACCGTTCTCCAAAACCAACTCCATGAATGTTCATAAACCGATATGGATAATGCCGAAACGATGCAATCAATGTGACAGATTGCAATGGTGAAACAAGAATACCAGACGTTCCAGCGAGAGTGTTACTCGAATGACTCCACTCACCAAAGAATAATGACGAACCTATTCCTACATTGTAATCCACCGAAAGAAGCGAATACGCTGAACCCGAAAACCTCAATCCATCGCCCAGCCAGAGCATCCTCGAAAAGTCTGTGAAATACATTGTTGCTCCGACACTCATTCCGGTCGAAGGAGAATATGCAATCCTTCCTCCTTCCATGTTTTCCACTACATTATGCTTTCGTGACAGTTCACTGAGAGTACGAAAATATCCTGAGGAAGTAAATGTTGTGAGTCGGTCAAGTGAATCAAGAGATCCCGAGAGTAAACGGTGAGAATAAAACAAAACTCCTGAAAATTTTTGCGTCTGCAATTGCGCAGCGATCCCGCTAAGAAAAGAGTTTTCGTTCGAAGACACAGACTCCAACAAGCCACGTGCAGTTTTTTTTGCGGGCATGATAACAGCTGCCCCTTTTGAAAAATCATAGCCCCGCCAAAGGGTTAATCCTTGTCCCGACTCAATGTGGTAATCCCCAACAATGAGTTTCGAAACGGGTCCTGCAGCAGAAAGCATAATGTTACCGGAAATGAATTCGTTGAACCGTTCCTCTCCGGCATCTTTCTCAAGAAGGATTCCTCCTGACAGATGTTCCCCTTCATTAACAGTGAGTCGCTGAAATGATTTTACCGGCGTACCCAGATATTTCCCGTTAAGATATCCGGCTGATTCCTGCAGGGACTGAGTAACGCGAGACCGGAAGGTAACTATTGATGATTGTGTTTTCATCTGATCGATGGGCGATTCGTCGAGTAATGAGGAATTTTCTTCCTGCGGGGCCTGCTCTGTTAATTGTTCCATACTATCAGCGGTTACAAATTCTTCCGTACCAGAGGTATCGACCTGGGAAGACGCAGTGGTTCTCCAGATCAGAACAACCAATACGACAAACATTGAATTCTTAACGTTATTCATGAGCCTCTCCCCATCGAAGCGTTACCGATGCCTGATGTGACAATCCGAGCTGCTGATGTGAGGAGACAGCATAGTCGGCTCGAAAAGTGGATATTTTCACGCAAATTCCCGCCCCGTACTCCGCCGGGTTGTCAGAAACGCCGCATCTGATTGCAAACCCATGAAGAACCCAATACTCAAACCCGAATTTCGGCGAAACATCATAGCCAATGACTTTTTTATATTCCAACGAAAGACTGAGGTCATCAGCCGGAAGAAAAGCAAGACCCGAAGAAAACCCCTGCGGCAATAGTTCATGGGAAGCCCCGATTGTCGGCGTATTTATGTTCGATGCGGAAATTCCCCATCGCAAACGGTTAACAAGATCCATGTTCAAGCCCATATCGATGCCCAGCGTTCCGGAGGAGCCATAATTTCTTATCGACGCGGAATGATAATTGAAATTTATCCCGACATTCATTTGCGCAATAACACGGGCGTACGAAAAAGTGATGGAACATTCCCGATACAGCTCGAAACCATATCTTCTTGCTGCGACGCCGAACACCCCGAAAGGTGTCGGCAACGCTGCCGCCCCCGCAACAACAGAAAGCTCAGCTACACCATATTGTTCCGGGATAAAGAGAAAGGAACCCTCGGGACGGGTTACTCTTGCCAATCCTCCCACATCAAAAAAAATTGCCCACACGTCATCCGCGAGACCAACGTAAGCACCTCCTAATCCTTTTGCGCGGACGCTAATATCCGTTTGCTCAAATCCTGCAAGTGCAATACTCGAAAGCAGAAAAATCGGTATGATTACACGCATAATGCCTCCCATTATGATTATGAAAAGAACAAATATATGTTTGAACTATATCCGGTAAATCGCTATATTGAACTCAGCAAAGGAGAATCACATGAAACGTTATCTTATCATTATTGTCCTGCTTCCTTTTGTTATCTCTCCATCGTTTTCACAAGAAATTGAGTGTGAAATTACTACAGATTTACAACAGCTTCCATCTGAGGCAAGGGACAATCTCGTCGACTTTGTGCCACAATTGAAACAGTACATCAATTCCAATCGTTGGACCCAGGAAGGAATCGGCAACAACAAGATTCGATGTACAATGAATATTATGTTCCAGGGATCTCCCACGAAAAATCATTATGTTGCTCAGGTTTTTATCGGAAGCCTTCGCCCCGTTTTCAAGACCAGCCAGACTACCGCAGTTATTCGCCTCCTCGACGACAGCTGGGAATTTGACTATAACCGTTATCAGCCGTTCATTCATAATGAGCTCAATTTTGACCCGTTGCTGAGCTTCGTGGATTTTTATATGTACCTTGTGCTTGGGTACGATTTCGATACGTGGGGCAATCTCGACGGAACACCCTATTTTCAAAAGGCGGCGGATATCGTTAGCAGAGCGCACGGTGCCCCTAATGCTGGTAAAGGGTGGGATATTACAGGCCAGAGTACGTACCAGCGTGCACAACTCATCGACGAACTGCTTAACGAAAAATTCCGTGGTTTACGGGAGGCGGCATACCGATATCATTACAAAGGGTTGGACCTGCTCCACAAAGACAGAGTGAAAGCAAGAAAAAATATATTTTCCTCCCTGCAAAAAATACGGAAACTTCTGGATAAAATCAACCAGCAAAGTCAGGCGGCAAGATTATTCTTTGACTCAAAATATCTCGAAATCGCCGCAACATTTGTGGACGATCCGGACAGAGGCATTTACAACAAGCTTGTCAGGATTGATCCTTCACACCAGACAACGTATGAAGAATACAGTCAGAAGCAGCACTGACTATTCCAGAATCTTCACATCAAATATATGGTCATCAACCTGGATGCTGTTGACAACATCCATTCCTGAGACAACTTTTCCAAAAATCGTATAGCGCCCGTCCAAGTGGGGTTGAGGGGATTGCGTGATAAAGAACTGAGAACCCTCAGTGTCTTTTCCCGCACTCGCTATACCGAGCATGCCGGTTTCAAACGTTAACGGTGAAAACTCCGACCGAATCTCATACCCAGGTCCACCCCACCCATCGCCCCTGGGGTCTCCTCCCTGGATAACAAAATTCGGAACCACACGATGGAAGGAAAGTCCGCGGTAAAAACCCCGTTGCGCAAGCTTGAGGAAACTCATGACGGTGAATGGAGCATAATTTTTATAAAGTTCCATCACAATCGTTCCACGAATTGTCTCTAACCTCACGCATATTGTATCCTGCCGAAGATGATGGAAGCACAATGTGTCCTTCAAATTATCAAGGAATGTAAAATCGAAATCCGTCCATAAAGGATCCTGTCGCGGCGGTAATTGTACATCTGGGTCTTTACCTGTAATCGACTTGATTGCAGCAAATGCTGCCAATGCAACCGACCTGTCATTTTGTGCAAGCTGTTTTGAAAGAATCGGAATCGCCCGTGGCTCCTTCAACTTTCCGAGCGTGCCAATGATTTCCTGCATCGCTTCAACATCATCAGGAATACGGAGACTGGATAATGCATCGATTAATGCATCTACAGAAGCTGAATTGAAAAAAAGTGAATCGCCGAGAATTGAGGCGGCAGTTGTTACTACGGCAACATCATGTTGTTTGAGCGCAGCAATTGCTGCATTATAAACTGTTTGTTTAATTATCGAATCCTTCGGATTGTTTTGGGTAAGATTTTGTAAAGCCTCGAGAGCTGAACGAGCTATCACTTTATCGCCGCCCCGGGTAAATGGAATAATCTTTTCCAGCAGAACCGGAGCACCCGATTCACCACATGCTTCAAGTAACTGGGCTTGTAAAAGCCGTTGTGGATAATCATTCGGCAGAATAAAAGGTACTGCAGATTTCCCTTCCAACTTTGCCAACGTTGATGCTGCCGCGCCCTGTGCCTGCCAGGAATAACCGCGCTGTTCGTTCTTTGCGATGTCTTCCAGCAAATCGAATGTTCCCACAATCTTGGCGCTTCCATCCTCCTTTCTTAGTTTTGTATTCCCAAATGAAGTAAGAGCGGTGATTGCGATATATTGATTCCCATCCAGGAATGCGCGTCGAAAAACATCAACAATTTCGCCGTGTTGACGGACGTCAAGATTCCCTAATGCCTTTAATGCATTAACACGAACACGCCAATCTCCATCATATTCGGCGAGCTTTGCTAATGGCTCGAGCGAACCGGCAACATTCTTGATCTTCCCGAGCAACACTGCAAGGTTCAACCGAACCAACGGATCACTGCTGTTATACAGAGGAATAATATTGTTCAATTCTTCCCGTATCAGCCGATGGTCCCCGATTCGCTGAAGTGCGTACACCACCTGCCACGGTATGATCTCCGGCGGTTTTAGAAATGGGCTGAGGAAAAGAACCGAATTGTCAGTGACAACGTTCCGAATTGCAAACCTCGCAATGCTCATGATATACGGCATAACGTGATCGCGCGAATGGGCAGGTAACCCAACTGTCCTGGTGAGCAAATCATCCAGGGCGAAATGCGAACCAAATTTTCCTATTTCTTCAATCAATTTGTCAGCTGCGTTTGATTTCCTGTTCTCCAACTCCAGCATTTTATCCAACCGTACCCAGATGAGGTCGTGCTCAAGATTGCGTTTGCTTTCTGCACTCAATTGAGGTGCTGTCTGACCGATAGCAAATGCAGCCGCGTATTGAATTCGGGGATCCTTGTCTGTTAACGCTTCAACAAGAAGGCTCATTACGGATGTATCTTGAAGGCTCCCATATGCTATCACGGCCCGCTCCCGAACAATGGGGTCATCATCGGAAAGAAGATGCATCAGTTGGCTGTCATGGATCGTGCGTAAATCCTGCGCGCGCATAATAAGCCGTATTTTGTCTCGCCGTTCGACATCCCGCTGTGCAGATTGTGTAAGACTTATTGAGGCAAGAATAATTACGGCAAGAATGAAAACGATGTTCTTCATAGACATTAAAAAAATGAACGGTTTTTGAATCTTGCACCGATTTCTTTTTCCACAAACGCTTTCGCATGTAATTCATCAACATCATCGAGGTCGACAATCGTCATCGTTACATCAAATTGGTGTCGAACACACTCTTTTGCAAACTCCACCATTGCTGGAAAATATTTCTGTCCGTCAATTTTCATTAATCTGCCGTATTGTTCCGGGTCGGTTGAGTTTAAGCTGATTGATACAGCATCCACACACCCTACAAGCTCCGGAATGATATTGCGATGGTTGATAACGTTTCCATGACCGTCTGTATTCAAGCGAACTCTTCCGTTATGTTGTTTCACCCATGCGCCGACCTCCTTCACGACCTCCAGTCGAATTGTCGGCTCACCGTATCCACAGAAAACAATTTCTTCATATTTATTTGGATCTCCAATTGCGTCAATGACTTCCTGACTCGTCGGTTCATGCCCGATCCTCAGATTATGGCCTTTGATGACAGCCTCGCCCTTTCGATCACAAAATACGCAGTCGGCATTGCATCGAATAGTGATATTGAGGTATAGAGAATTCCGCAACTTGTAGGCTATCGTCGGCTGCGGATAATCTCCAACGCCAAAAAGTTTCCTGACACCAAAACTGCTGGCACGCGCGATATCTTCCACCGAAAGATGCTGCAGCTCGGAGATTTTCTTTGCGATATGCGGGATATTGGACGGCTCATTCCGCTTGCCACGGTTTGGGACAGGGGTTAAATACGGGCTGTCCGTTTCAAGGAGAATATGTTCAGCAGACACCTTTGCGGCTACTTCCTCCATTGAGTTAGGTTTCCCCGGTTTACTTCCAAATGTCACAGGACCTGGTAATGAGATGTAAAAACCCAACTTGATCACTTTCCATGCCATCGCAACGTCTCCGGGGAAGCAATGGAACACACCTTTGGGGGAAGGAAATCTGTCGAACTCTCCGACGAGCTTTTTCCTCCAGCCGCCGTTACTGTTCAGAGTTTCTTCAACAACCCGAAGTGTATCTGCTTCTGCCTCACGGCTGTGAATGACAATAGGGAGGTCGCGGTTACATGCTATCTCGATCTGTCGTGTGAACGCCTTCTGCTGTTGATCCTTCGGGGAAAAATTATAATGATAATCCAGCCCTATTTCCCCGATACCCACGACCTTGGGATGATGACTCAGTTGTTCAATTTCAGATAAAGACACCTCATCGGCTTTTGATGCATCATGCGGGTGAAACCCGACACAAGCATATACCATGTCATATTTTTCGGCAAGTTCTATCGACCTCCGACTCGTCTCAAGATCTGTTCCAGGATTAATGACATAATCGACGCCGGCATCCTGCGCTCTTTTTATGACATCACCGAGGTCATCATGAAAGTCCTTAAAGAATAAGTGAGCGTGTGAATCGACAAACATGGGATCTATGCTACCCCTTTATATTGATGGTACCGTCCGGATGTTTTCTTCCACAATGTAAATACTGATGTTGCTGGAAATACCGGTATTCTCCTGATGTGATACAAATCTGACCAGAAATTTCTTGTTCCGGAATCAGTTGCAATCCCGAAAGCATATCCAGCCTCCTTAACGGCACATTTAATTTGCTCATTCAGTGCGCCGTAAGGATATGCGAATGAAATAATTTCGGTACCGATCCGGCGTTCGATGATTTTTTTTGATTGAACAATCTCATTTCTCGCCTGCTGAAAAGAAATATCGGTGAGTTTATTATGATTCATAGTATGAGAGCCAAATTCAATTCCATAGCTCCTCATTTGAGCGATTTGATTATCATTTAGAAGGCGAACCTCCGGTTCACCATGAAGCACATCCCAGTGATTTGTCGTAACCTCCGGATTACCGATAAGGAAGATAACGGCTTTCATTTCATATTTCATGAGAAGAGGGAACAAATTCTGAAAATTATCCTCATATCCGTCATCAAATGTCAGTACAACGGGTTTCCTTGGAAATATTCTGTTCCCACGAATGATATTCTGGATATCAAATAATGTTAGCGTCGTAAACTGTTTCCTTCTTAGATATCCAAGCTGTTTATCCAGATCCTCGGTCGTAACATAGATGCCAAACTTTGAGCCGGGAGGAACGCCGTTAGTAACACGGTGGTACATGAGAACAGGAATTTCCTTGACGTGTCGCTTTCTGGCGCAAGCTTCGGCATAAATGATGGAAATCTTCCGGGAAATATTCTCAACGTTAAATTCTGTTTCAACAAAATTCCGTCCCCAGCTACCGTTATCATGTGATTTGAATTCAAGGGCATTTGAAATATCCGCAATAATTCGTTCATGGGGAAGGTTGGTTGCATCTCCTGTATCACCAAAATTTGTGCGAAGCGCATTGTCCTTCGTAGATTCCGAAACCAAGCCAATATAATTGGATTCTCCCACGGCAATAACCGGTGTCCCCGATGCCAGAGCTTCCATTGCAACTCTTCCTGAACCGACAACAAGCTCAGAACGCTGGTACACTTCAGGCATATTGCCCGAATGCCCAAGGAACTGCACGCTGGATTGAACGTGCGTACTTTCTTCGAGTGAATCCATAAATTTTCCGGCATCCTTCATCCCACCGACAACGTGAAATTCGACTTGAGGGTACTTCACCATAATTTTTGCCAGCGTCGATTCGAGTAAGTTGCGCAAAACTTCACCCTTTGGGCCCGAAAGTCTTCCCACGAAAGAGAGAATTTTCTTGTGGGGTTGCATGTTAATTGACGTTTTTGTCTGCCAGAACGAGACATCAATAGGATTTCGAACGAGGTCAATTTTTCCCGGATCGAGCGAAAGGTCTCGAATAAGATGATCCCGAATGCTCTCACAAACAGCGATGATTTTTTCCCCGTAAATATCGAATAGACGCGAAGAAAAATGCACATGTTGCCTTCCGTGGACGGTAGAAACAAGGGCAGTTGTTCCACCCTTCGTCGCAAAATATGCCACCCAGCTTGCAGCCCTGGAATGAGCATGAACCACATCAATATGTTTTTCTCGGATCAGCGAAGAGAGTTGTCGAATGTTCCTCAGACGCTGGGTAAAACTTCGGTTTCCGACAGGCATCGATACCACTTCTGCTTCAGTGGGTGTATGAAACGTATCGGAAACAATTGTGACCCTGTGAGCCGACCGGATCTGGTAATTTGCGAGAGTCGCCGCATATGTTTCAGCTCCGGTAACTTCAAATTGCGACAAGACATGAAGAATATTCATTAATCCGTTTTATCTTTGATCTGTTCTATGGATAAGATAAAAAAGGAGGGCAAGAAATGCAATGAAGCCGGAGCAACCGAATGTGCTTCAGGCAGCTACCTTGACCTTTTCAAATTAAGTCGTATATTGATGCACAACGATGAAGAATTTCTATCTCTATGTTATAGTTTCAGTCTGCGGAGCGGCTGTTCTTGCGCTCGAAATCCTTGGAACTCGCATCCTGGGACCTTTTTATGGCGTCAGTTTATTCTTATGGTCGTCATTAATCACTGTAACTCTTGCGGCATTGAGCCTGGGGTATATGCTTGGCGGACGATTGGCAGATAGACATGCCACGATATCCCATCTTTGCGTGATGATGACAAGTGCAGGCGTCTGGATCTTACTCATTCCATGGATAAAGCACCCTTTTCTTACTCTTACGGAACCGTTAGGACTTCGAACCGCTGTTGTTGCCGCTTCATTTACTCTTTTTTTTCCGCCTCTCATGCTTCTTGGAACGATCAGTCCCTATGCAATTAAATTACGAACAGCAACTCTCGAAGAAGTTGGACAAGCCGCAGGGAACCTCTATGCAATTTCCACTCTTGCTGGGGTCATCTCTGCGCTTATCACCGGCTTTTTTCTGATACCGAATATCGGGGTTATTCGGTTGACAATTGTTATTGGCTTGCTTCTTCTCATCACGGGGATAATCGGCTTTCTTATTGATAAGCATTTAAAGTTAACAACGACCGGCATCAGCCTCTTTGCTTTAGCGATACTATCGCTGCTGGTCAGACCTCCGGTCGACCAGGCAAAGCTGAAGGAAGGCTTGCTCGATATAGAACAAAGCCCGTACGCAGAGCTTCGCGTCATCGATACGGAGGCAGGACGGCACCTCCTCATCGACGGGGGAATACACAGCCTGGTCGACACTGCCACATGGGAGTCGGATTTTCATTATGCCGCTGTGATGGACTTGCCGAAATATTTTTTTGACAAGCCAGGCACAATGCTTCTTATTGGATTGGGTGGCGGGTCGCTCGTAAAACAGTACGCAAAAAATTACTGGAAAGTCGACGCAGTGGAAATCGACGGCAAAGTTATTGCATTAGCAAAAGAGTATTTTCATCTGCAGGATACCGATGGAACCGTATTCGAGACGGATGGCCGTCAATTTCTCTCCTCAACGAAAAAAAAATATGATGTCATTCTTCTGGATGCATTTGGAAGCAGTTCAATTCCCTTCCACCTCGTCACAAGAGAAGCATTTGAATCAATTGCATCGCACCTCAACGAGAATGGCGTTTTCGCATTGAATGTCGAGACAATCGGTTGGGACGACCTGCTAGTAAAAACATTGACTGCTACTCTAAAACAAGAATTTATGGAAGTTCTGTCGTTACCCATTGAAGAACCTCCGGATCGGTTTGGGAATATTGTGTTGATCGCCTCACAACATAAACTCATCCCGGTAAGAGATCTGGAGAGAAATGTACTTTTAGATCCGGACTGGCGCTTTGGGCCTGAATATCAAAGGGCTCATGCGTGGGATAACCGTTTTACAGCGGATATTAGCCGTGCCCGTGTTCTTTCGGACGACTTAAACCCGATTGACATTCGCTCGGAAGCGATTAATCTCGTTGCCCGAAAAGACCTCCACGGTTATTTTGAAAAGGACGGCTTGAGCTGGTAATTCAAAACAACAGCAATTATGTTTTTCCCCCAATCCTTTCTCAGTGACCAGACATCATTGCTGTAGACAAATTCGGACGGGCTATCGTGGCCATAACCATCCGAACACACCTGCGGTCAGCAGCCCATAGACCAATCCGTCAACTGTATATTTAATCGTCGTCATCCAGGCACGGTTATACCAAATCGAATTCTGCCAGAGTGCTACTGAATAACCAATAAACGTTGTAACTCCGGCAAACCGAAACACATGTAAGTACTCTGAGCCAACAGGAAGCGCGCGCCCTGCGACGTATGCCGCCAGGATTCCCACACCTACAGAATAAAGAAACCACAGAATAAGATTTTTCCCCATTGAGAGGGGACCGCTGGGAAAGATCGTGAACATAACGACCGGTCCCTTCTTCATCTTTTCGTCGAATTCAGGCGAACGCATCTCCTGCCTGTTAGATGGACACGGAACCATATAGTCTCCCGGCGGAATGTTGAGCTGGCGAAGGGCATCCATGACCTTATCCTGATCCTCCAATTTCTTGTAATCACTCTTGTGCCATGGCAATAGCATATGCATAAGGAAGCTGGCGATAAAAACGGACGCCGAGGATACTAAAATCGGAAGCCAGAGTAAATGTATTGCAGTCATGTTGGTTCTCCTTGTATTGTCAAATGATGTTCGCTTGGGATCACTAATCGTCTTTTAAGGTTCATTTCATCGGCTTGATCTCACCTGTTTCATCGATCTTCACAGGATATCCTTCCAGCACATTTGGAATCTTTTGCTCAAGTTCATCTGTCTTTTTTACAACCATCACACCTATACAAGGCGAATGGTCGTTCAACTCACCGACATAAACGCCAACCACACCCTGAATCGCCATCAACTCCTGAACATGAGCTTCTTTCACGGTGTTAATGTCGCGAGTAGGCATCGCAGGTTTTCTCTTTTCCTCCTCTTTACAACCGGCGATCAGCACCACAGCGACACAGCATAAGCCCAAAAGCTTCAAACCCTTCACAATCATGCATGTGCCTCATATTAAAAAATCGGGAGAATATAAACATTCTCAAGTTAATATACCATCTGCAGCTCAGAGCTCTTAACAAAACACCCGCTCCATTCTTCATGAAGCGGGTGTGTACATCTTAACCCTTACTCTCTACAACGTCGATGGTCGATCTTACTGACCCACCATTCCAGCTCCACCGCCGATCCAATTCAGTACGTCATCAATTGGATTGGCGACGGCAATCGAACTACTGCCGGCATACAAGAGGCCCACAGCGCGGGGATTGGTCGTTACGTCTTCAACCATCAGGGAACCTGAGTCCCCGCTGTTCAAAAAACCGCTGCCATTGTTGGACACAAGAATCTGTCCGCTAAATGTTTTTGAGAAGGCAACACCACCTGCACATTCGTTATCGTATTGTACACTTACGTTTGCATTGAGTCCGCTCACGCTGCTTCGACTTAAACCGGTCGTCCTTCCGCTTTTCTTTACTGCCTGTCCCACGGACGCGCTTACTGTCGTTGCTGAAATTGTGCCGATCTCAAGAATTGCGCCATTTGTGCTTACCATGCCGGAGATTACCTGAGCATACCCTGCATCGACGTTCGCGCCGGGCAAACTTCCCGAACCTGAAAGTGTGGCAACATTTTGTGCATTGCTTGCGGTGCAGTTGATATCGACAAGACCGGGTTGAATAACCGGGTCACCAGCGGTTGCAACTCTTCCGTTTCCGCCGGGAGTAATATCTCCCCAAAAAACGTGATAGTTGCTTAATATATATTGTGTGCTGCCGATATGAATCAATGAACCCAACGTACCGCTGCAGCAGAACCCGTTCGCTAAATCGTATCGCCATCCGCCGGAGGTACCAAGTTGAATTGGAGGCGTTTGCTTTGCAGTGTGACTCGTTCCTCCGCCGCCGCCATGTCCTTTCATCGGTCGAATGACTCCCGTAACCTGCCCAACAACCGGAACGCCTTCAAGACTTACTGGCAGGGATGATTTACCAGCTTCTTTTAAAAGTACCAGCACGGCAAGTCTACCTTCAGGGGTAAGACCTGTAGCAGTTCCGATAATATTCTTGTCGGCCATGAGATTTGCTGTGTGCTTATCCTGTATTGCCATCACGGATCGAACCTGTGAATTACTCTTACTGAACACAACATTTTGCTGATTTGTTGTCGGGGCGCTCGCGATATCCTGTTTATTGTCGCATCCGGTCCAATACAGAACCGAGATCGCCATAACCATCACGAGTACAATAGCAACAAACCACGACGAACGATGAAAAACACTCTTCATACCATCCTCCTCGATGGGATTAATTTATCAGTGAATTAGTACTTAAGAAGCTCGAATAACAGATGCGCGACGCTAAAAAACAATCAGCTAAACGTTACGAAATTTTGAAGTTTTTGTCAATAGGCTGACGAGAATATTGCCTGATTTTCCCATTTGGAGAGAGGGTTTCTTGACACCGCGCACAAACCGCCATAACCCTATATAAAGAAACTACTTAGATAGGTAGGTTTATCGACTTTGAATTATTTGACAATGCTACCCTCGCTCAAATCAGATTCCAGGGAAAGAATTGCCAGTTTTCCATCAACATCTGATGCAGCCAGAAGCATTCCCTGAGATTCCTGCCCCATCAATTTTGCAGAAGCCAGGTTTGCAACGACAATAATTTTCCGTCCGACTAAATTTTCAGGCGCATAATGTTGCGCAATCCCTGCAACGATCTGACGTGTTTCCCCGCCGATTGCAACCTGCAGTCTTATGAGTTTATTGGATTTTGGAACCGCTTCAGCGGCTATGACCTTTGCAACGCGAAGGTCTATTTTCTTAAAGTCGTCAATCGTAATGGTCGGCTTGAGAGATAGTGTGGCGTTCGGCTCGGGAACAGTCTCAGCAGGAAGCCTGTTAATTTGCCGTTGGATAACTTCATCATCGATTTTGGTAAACAAAATCTCCGGCTGGCCAAGCTTATGACCTGACTTTAAAACTGGTTCGCCCGCGCTCTTCCACCCAGCTTCAGTTGGTGACCCAGGGAGATTCAACATCTTCCAGATTTTTGTTGAAGAGGTGGGAATAATAGGCTCAAATAAAATTGATAACGATCTTACTGCTTGCAAACAGAGATTGATAGTGGTTGCGCAGCGTTCTTTATTTTCTTTCAAGGTTTTCCACGGTTCGTTACTATCGAAATATTTGTTTAAAAATCTGGCAAGGTTCATTACCTCTAAAGCTCCATCTCGAATTTGATATTTATCAAAATCTTTTCCGGCATTTTCCGTTGACGTCAGCAAAGTTGTTTTCAGAGTCTCATCAGAACCTGAAAGCTTTCCCATTGGAGGTACTTTGCCATCGAAATTTCTGTGTGCAAATGTCAGTGTGCGGTTAACAAAATTTCCGAGAATATCTGCAAGCTCATTATTCGTGCGTGCCTGGAAATCTTTCCAGTAAAAATCGGCGTCTCTATATTCAGGTAAATTCATCGTTAAGGTATATCGTAATGCATCAACCGGAAATTCAGCAAGAAACTCATCAACGTCTATTCCCCAACCGCGGCTTTTGGAAAATTTTTGCCCCTGAAAATTCAAAAATTCATTTGCTGGCACATTCTCCGGCAGGATGTACTTATCAGCATGATTTCGATTCCTTGCCATCAGCATTGCTGGAAACACTATACAATGAAACACGACATTGTCTTTGCCAATGAATGCGACATATTTCGTTTCACTGTCGAGCCAGTATTCTTTCCACTTCTCGGGCGAGCCCGTTCTTGCTGCCCATTCCTTCGTGCTCGAAATGTAACCAAGGACAGCATCGAACCAGACGTAAATAACTTTGTTTTCGTATCCCTTCAACGGAACCTTGACTCCCCATGAAAGGTCGCGTGTGACCGCGCGGTCCGTAAGGCCCTCTTTAAACCAGGATTCGCAATACCGCAGGACATTCTCTTTCCATCCATCACGTTCGCTGCGTTCTTTGATATATCCTTCAAGCTGAGGTTGAAAATCCCCCAGCGGAAAATACCAATGCGACGTCTCCTTCAGGATCGGCGTGTTACCGGTGATTTTGCTCTTCGGATTAATGAGGTCAGTCGGATTAAGAAAGCTTCCGCAGCGCTCGCACTGGTCGCCGCGCGCCTCGGGATTTTTACAGACCGGGCATGTCCCTTCGACATATCTGTCGGGGAGGAACATGTTCGCCTGTGCGTCGAACAATTGTTGCTCTTTTTTTTCCACCAGCACCTTGGCATCGTGGAGTTCTTTAAAAAAATCCTGTGCAGTCTGATGGTGTATCGGAAGAGAGGTTCGGGAATAATTATCGAAGCTCATTCCAAATTTCTCAAACGCAGATTTATTCAATGCATGATAGCGGTCGACTATCTCCTGCGGCGGTATTTTCTCCTGTTCTGCACTGATCGTGATCGCAACCCCGTGTTCATCTGAACCGCAAATAAACAGGACTTCACGATGCTGCGAGCGCTGATAACGAACATAGATATCCGCAGGCAGATATGCTCCCGCCAGATGTCCGAGGTGAATTTTCCCGTTGGCGTAGGGCAACGCGGCCGTGACCAACAGACGTTTGGGGTTCTTCACAACCAACCTTTCATAGTAGTTCACTCTTGTCGGTCACCGCAGGCTGGCGCGACGACAATGGCAAAATAATTTTTCTTAAATCGACGGCAAGATTGAGCAGGATGAGCGGAATATACACATTTTTATTGAGAAGTGAAATCGAACGTTCTGTAGCCGTAAAGAGAGCAGAATAATCTACCGACGGATGATGTTCAATAAATTTCCGGAGAGACTCGCCATCATCGAATGGCGACTGCAGGACATCATTTTCCCTCAACACCATTGCTGCGTGAAACCACGATTGCAGTAAACCGAGGAATTCTTCCATATCCCCTCGTTCATTCTCGGCAATTATTTCATCCGTGAGCCGATACAACTCTTGACGCGGCTTGTACAACGCCGTCCGAAGAAATTCAACCGCTTCGGCGTAGCGCTCTTCCAGTGTAGTGGATGTCAGCTCGAGCGCCCGTGAATAACTCCCGTGCGACAATTGCGCAATAAATTCCGCTCTCGCAGGTTCGATGGTTTCACGTTGTTGTAGCGCAGAAGAAATTTCCTCAACCGTCAACGGACCGAAGCGGATATGCTGACATCTGGATATGATCGTCGGGAGCAGGTTGTCCGGCTGCGATGTGGTAAGGATCAGGAGTGTATCCTCCTGAGGCTCCTCAAGCGTTTTGAGAAGTGCATTTGCAGACTCATCGCTCAGATTTTCTGCTTCAATAATAATGAATACTTTCTTCCCCCCCTCAAACGCAGTCAGTGACGATTCTTTCCGGATCTCACGAATGCTATTAATTTTAATATTGTTTGCTTTCGGAAGGGTAATCCTGTGGTACGGTTGGCGGGCTTTTTGCTGAATCTCCTCCCGGAGAAAACCGATATCTTCATCAGAAAGTTTTGCGACAGGAGAATCTCCGTATTTTTCATTTTTCCCGACCGGCAGAGCAAAGACGAGTTTTACATTCGGGTGAGCAAGTTGTCCAAACTTCAGGCAGCCGGAACATTCACCACACGCATCCTGATTGTCGCGTTCACAATTCAAAACTTTTGCCAGTTCTATCGCCATTGCATCCTTGCCCGTACCTCGCGGCCCGGAAAATAAATAGGCATGTGCAAGCCGCTGGTTCTTCAACGCCTGGCGAAGAATTTCTTTTGCACGCTGCTGTCCTATGACTGTATTCCAACTCATATAACACTCTAAAACGCCTGGCCGATACCAAAATGCAGTACCCCGTTACCAAACGTCTCGGCAAAAAATCTCTTCTTGAAAACGGATTGATGTCCCGCGGGTTCTTTCGGGTCGTATAACCGGAATCCATAATCGATCCTGAAGGGTCCGAATATTGTCTCATAGCGAAAACCAAACCCTGCTGCCATAGCAATATCTTTCGCCTTAAAATCGGAGATATTGCTCCATACATTCCCCACATCCAAAAAATATACACCCCAGATATTATCCAGCCGAAGGAAAGCAAATTTGCCGAACCCCCGGAAATAGTTTATTCGCATTTCGGCGCTGCCTTCAACGACAAAGTTTCCACCGAACTGCAGGAGTTCATCCGGCATTGCCCCTAATTCACGCGCCTGCCATCCACGCACGCTGCCGCTTCCCCCCGCAAAAAAACGACGGTTTAAAGGAATACTTACATTGCTGTATTTACTTTCCCCATATTTTTCCTGATAGCCGGTTTTCAATTTCAACGCAAGAATATTATACCGTGTCTGTGTAAGGTCCTGATACCACCTTCCGAAGAGGGTCACCTTGTAGTATTGTGTGAACGGCAGTCCTGCCCTGATACCGGGGAGGAGTTTCGGCAGGATTCCGGATTCCTCCAGAGAGATACTGTGGAAAAAACCGTCTGTGGGGGAAAAAATATCGTTTGTTTTATCACGCTGCAGCGTAAATGTGAGAATCGAATTGAATTGTTTCTGATCTTCCTGTCGTATACTGTTAAGAACAGTTTTAAACTGGGATGTATCAACGAGGAATTCAGGGCTAACCCGTTCGAGCGTCCATTCCAAAAAACCGAACGTGTAGGTAGCAAACTGTTTATTCAATCCGACTTTATTTCTGAGAATTGAAAGAATATATTGCTGCTGCTTCTCGGCACTTATTGTAGCGGTTAACGATCCGCTTAACGTCCGTGTGAACAAATACGGTTGAAGCACCTGAAGCTGCAATTCAATTGCCCCGACAACTGAAGGGTCACGAAAACCGCCACCGCTGAAAATACTGCTGAAATTCCATCGTTGAATATCTTGTGTCCGGACACGCGTATGTGCGTTGAACGAACGAGCGTCTCCGAAGAAATTTCGGTTAGTGTAACCGAGACCGATTCCAAGATTAAACGCATTATTCTCATCAGATAAGACGAGCTCGGGGGATAATTCATTCCGGGGACGGGGACGGACATAGACCTCCATCGGCACAGTGTCCGTGGTGGTACTATCTGATTCGACAGATCGTTCCACGCGCGCCGTCTCAAACAGACCGAGGCGGTTGATACTCCGCTCGCTCGAGATTGTTTTCTCCCGGCTGTACGTCTCACCCTTCTCGAAATCGAGCTGGCGTAAAACAATGTTCTCGGTGATGTCATCACGAGGAGGTTCGACATGGAGAGTAATATTGCCGAAGTGATGTTTCGGACCGGTAACAAGCACAATAGAGAGAAAAAAATTATTGGTAGAAAGGTAACGACGTGCAAATGATTTTTCACCGTCATATTTCGCTTCTGGATATCCGTTATTAGCGAGGGAGTTCAAAATTCTAGTGATTTCCATTACAGCAAGTGCTTTCACATACGGGGAACCGCGCCGGATGATCCTGTCTTTAGATAAGTCGTCGAGTAATTTTTGCGAGAGATTTCCTAGTCCAACGTAAGCGACACTATCCACATATGACCGCTTTTTTTCCTGTATCGAATATTTCACCTTCACCGAATGTGCACTGGAATCAAGTGTATGTTCTCCCGTCACTTCTGCATCGTAAAAGCCATTATCCTGGTAAAAATCCCGTATTCTTTTCATATCGTCTTCGAAGGTCTCGCTGTCGAAGTATTCCGGCTTTGAGCCGAGCTTTTCACCGAACGTTCGGTACATGAACTTGGAAAAACCGCTCGGGGATTCCTTTAAATGGATAACTTCTTTGAGAGCAGATTCACCGAAAGTTTCATTTCCAAAAAAATGGATTTCGCTGATTTCCGGGATAATATTTTCCTCTATGGTTTGAGCGTGCAGGAGCTGCGCCTCCCCTGCAAGCAAAAATAAAGGAATAATAATACATGACAAACAGCAAAAGTTCACAACATTGAACAACTGTTGTCTGAATGGTTCGACGCTCATCGTAAGGTTATTAATAAAAAACCCATCCGTGAATCGCGTGGATGGGTTCTCACAGAAGCCGGTATTAATGGCTCAACGATAGTCCTATCGGTAGACGAAAGTCTACGACAAAAAAGACTTACGGTCAATATTCGTTTTCGTCTTCAAAGAAAAAATCCCCTTCAGTCGGATAATCAGGCCAAATTTCTTCCATGCTTTCGTAGGGCTCTTCGGCATCCTCTAACTCCTGGAGATTTTCTATGACCTCGACCGGGGCACCAGTCCGAATGGCATAATCAATGAGCTCATCTTTTGCAGCAGGCCAGGGTGCATCATCGAGGTAGGAAGCGAGTTCCATTGTCCAAAGCATAACCTGTCCTTCTATTTCTCGTAATCATTTAAAATTACGTAACATTGATTTGACGACAAAAGTTCATTTGAAATACAATCACCCATTGGTGATGATAGCGCGCGACTCTAGTGCAGAGCGACGTTCGCCTGATAGTCTTTCGGTGAAACGTCATCGAGAAAATAATCCATCGGATTCTGACAGACTCCTTTGTAGCGTACTTCATAGTGGAGGTGAGGACCGGTGACAAGTCCTGTCTTGCCACTTTTTCCGATGAGCATCCCTCGTTTAACATGATCGCCTTCGTGCACCACCGCACGGGAAAGGTGAGCGTAAAGAGTCTGAAAACCATAGCCATGATTGATCATGACGGCAATGCCATACCCGCCGCCGCTTTGTCCCGCCATTTCGACGACACCATCGCCTGAAGCTACAACAGGGGTTCCGACATCATTAATGATATCAAGACCTTGATGAGTTCTGAACATTCCCAATACCGGGTGCATGCGCAATCCGAATCCTTTGACTGAGTAGTATCCATCCATCGGTTTCAGTGCAGGCATTGCCGAAAAATATCCCTTGTTGAATTCGTACTTCCCCAAGATTTGTTTATAACTTTGGCTCTGAACCTGTGTCTCACTGATTAGCTTTTGTATTGTCGCAGCTGCATCTTTCAGCTTGCTGGACGCATCGTACGAAAGAACAGGTGCGTCCGGTTCAACCACTGCACCGCCGGTTCCACCGGCTTTGGTCTCTTCATCAAGAGCAGGCAGGTCGACCATCAGGCGAAGATTGTTTCCCTGATCACCGAGCTGGTTGAGTGTAGTTTCCAGTCCTTTTGTTTGTGCATTGAGCTCTCCAATTTTCTTGAGGAGCACCTGATTTTCCTGTTGTAGTGCCATCAATTTGTCATGACCAGCGCCAAAAGCATTCAGGAATTGATTTACGCCAAGAAACACTGCTACAAAGAGAATAAACAGCGCCGCGACGACTCCGACCACTTTTGTTCGGAACCATTTAATCTCCTTGAGTTCAAGGCTACTATTCGGAGAATAATAGAATCTTTTTTGCTTTCTATCTATCATTATTGTCGAAAAATCTGGCGACAAACTTACCGTCCCATCTCTTCCTGTATCATTAAAAACAGGTAAATTTGTGCGTTTTCTGAATATTAGGTTCAAAAGTAAACAATAATTCATTGTTTGTCAAGAGATTTCTTTGGACGCGTGATCTTATTCAAAGTCATGTTCGAAATAATCAATTGCCCGCTCACCGATATGCTTGCTCTTTTCAGATATTACCGCCTCGAGGCGTTTGGTAAATTCCTGCGCCGCGTCGTAACCATAATGTTTAAGAAGATAATTGAGGGCTATTACTTCACAAATGACCGTTACATTCTTTCCCGGGAAAATAGGAAGTTTTACGCGCGGAATGCGAACATCCAGGATAACGATTTCTTCATCATCCAGTCCGGTACGCGTATATTCTTCATCCGGACGCCATTCCATTAATTCCACTACCAATTCAACCCGTTTTTGAAACCGGATTGCTCGTATACCAAACATGCTCCGGACATCGATTAGACCCAGTCCGCGGATTTCCATAAAATGTTTAACAAGATCTGTGCCAGAACCCATGAGTATGCCTTCCCCTTTTCGGGTGATCATTACCACATCATCGGAAACGAGCCGGTGTCCCCGTTCGACCAGGTCGAGGGCAATCTCACTCTTTCCGATACCCGACCTCCCGATCAGAAGTAATCCGATACCGTAGACGTCGACAAATGACCCGTGAACGACCGTTTGCCGTGAAAACTGATCGTCCAGAAAATCACTCAGGAAATAGACAAGCTTCGTGGTTTCGAACGGTGTCAAAAATATCGTAACCCCGCTCTCTTTCGCCATCACAAGGAACTCATCGTCGACACGATTGTTGTTCGTGACAAATATGCAGGGAATATCAAATGTAAAAATCGTATGCAGCGATTTTAGCCGCTCCGCTTTCTTCAATTGGTCGAGATACTGCATCTCCGTGTTGCCGAATATTTGAACCCGGTCGTAGGTAAAGAGTTGGACATAGCCTGCCAACGCCAATCCGGGCCGATGAATATTTTTATCCCGTATTTCTTTTTGAAAGCCAATGTTGCCGGTCAGGGACGTAAGTTGAAGACGATCTTTGTTCGTCTCATAGAGAAATCCGACAGTGATACTCTGTTTTTTTGATTCCTTTGTCTTTTCGATGTTCATTCCATCTCTCCTGCGTTTGGCACGGGAGCATGTTCCTTCACGCGACGCAACGCCCGTTTATCTTTCATTCTGAGTTTCGTTTTGTATTTGGCGAGCTGGCGTTCCAACTTTCCGATCGCGAGGTCTATCGATTTCATAAATTCCTCAGAGTGTTCTTTCGCGGTGAGGACGGAGCCGTGTACGTGAAGGTTCACTTCTGCAGTTTTGATACTATTGGAGCTTCGCTCGAAGCTAAGAACGATGCTACCCCGAACGATCCCGTCGTAGAACCTGTCAAGTTTTTTCACCGATGCTATAGCATGAGTTTTTACATCATTCCGTGCTTTGAATTTCCGTGCGGTAAAATGAATATCCATATAACCTCCTTCCGTAAGACGCGATTACGCTTTAGGATGCGCCTGTTTATAGATACGTTTCAGCCGGTCAACTGTTACATGGGTATATAACTGCGTCGTAGATAAACTTGCGTGCCCAAGCAACTCTTTGACTGCCCGTATGTCTGCCCCTCGATTTAATAAGTGCGTTGCAAACGAATGACGAAGGACGTGAGGACTCTTTTTCTCTATTTCAGATATCAGCGCAATGTATTTACGAACGATAAGGTATCCCCCTTTCGCATACATTCTCGTTCCTCTTCCGGTCAGAAAAACCGCGCTACGGTCCTTTTCCTTCGTGGTATCGGAAAACAATTCAGTTCTCCGTTTGAAATACACCTGCAAAGATTCTTTTGCCTTCCTGCCAAGCGGAATTATTCGTTCTTTGCTTCCTTTGCCAACAACTTTAACGACGCTATTGGCGAAATCGACATTAGAGATATTCAGCGAAATTAATTCTCCCACTCTTAAACCGCAACCGTACAAAAGCTCCAGCATCGCCTTGTCGCGTAACCCGTCCGGTGTCGATGTATCCTGGAGGTTCATCATTGCATTGACGCTCCGTTCATCCAGGTACAAGGGAAGCTTCTTCTCCAGCCTGGGAGTTGCAACACTGAGAAGAGGGTTTCGACGAATGATGGCTTTTTTCGCCAGAAATCTAAAGAAGGAACGAACAGCGGCAAGCTTTCTTGCAACGCTTTTTTTGCTTTTTCCCAACTCAATGAGATTCCCGAGGAAATGGCGGACAGTTCCAGGGTCAATGTCTGACCAGTCATAAGGTTTTCCCGAGTAATATCCTTCCAGGAACGTAGCAAATTGAGATAGGTCATTCCGATATGCCGTTACCGTATGCGAAGAATAGTTCCTCTCCGTTTTCAAGTACGACAGAAATGTATTGATATGGCCGGTCATACCTCAGGCGACTGCAGCTTCTTCCTTTTCAACTTCTGCTTTACACGACGGGCACTTGAGGTATTCTCCACGCTTTTCAGAATATTTCACAACCATGAACGGTGCACCGCATGTTTCACACGGGTGGTTAGAGGGTTTATCCCAGGAGGCAAAATCACAATCGGGATACCGTGAACATCCGTAGAATGTCCGCTTCCGTTTCGTTTTCCGTTCGACGAGGTCACCTTCCTTGCACTTCGGACACTTGATCCCCATGGAAATCGGTTTCGTATTCTTGCACGTGGGGTAATTTGAGCATCCGAGAAACGTCCCGAACCGACTGGAGCGCACAAGCATTTCACCGCCGCACAACTCGCATTTCAATCCCGCGAGATGCTGATGCTTTTCCTGATCTTCCGGCAGGGGCTTCGTATTTTTACAATCCGGATAACCGCTGCATGCCATAAATTTTCCGTTCCTCCCCCATTTGATGATCATTGGCTTGCCACACAGCTCACACACAACATCAGTTTTTTCCTGCATCGATTTCTTAATGCTCGATGCGGATTTCGAAACTTTTTCCAGCGAACTGTTGAACGGAAGATAGAAATCATCAAGAACAGTCTTATACTCTCTTGCCCCGGATGCAATAGTGTCGAGTTCTTCTTCCATCTTCGCGGTAAACTTAACGTTGAAAATGTGAGGAAAGTTCGTCGTCAATAGTTTATTGACCTCCATCCCGAGCGGCAGGGCATAGAGTTTCCTTTCGCGCTGTTCGACATATTTGCGGTTGATGATTGTACTGACAATCATCGCGTATGTACTTGGACGGCCGATTCCCAATGATTCAAGCGTTTTGACCAGACTGCTTTCAGTAAACCTGGGAGGCGGGCTCGTTTCGTGCCGGTGCGGAACAATGCTCATTAACGATGTCGGTTGACCGGGAGCGAGATTCGTAGGAAGTTTTTCATCAACCACTTCCGCATCTTCTTCTTCATACTTCTCGCTTTCTTTATCGACTGAATCGTCATACACCTGAAGAAATCCCCGGAATTTATACCTCGACGCCGTTGCTTTGAACTGGTATTTTCCTCCTCCGATAATGACCGACGTCGATTCCAGAACGGCAGCCTCCATCTGACAGGCAACAAAACGGTTCCAAACAAGCTCGTAGAGTCGGAATAAATCTTTATCCAAATATTTTTTAACCGCAGCCGGAGTATATTTTACCGACGTAGGCCTGATTGCCTCATGTGCATCCTGTGAAGTTTTCTTTTTCTTATACACGTTCGGATGTTTCGGGACATACTCTTTGCCGTAATTTGTATATATGAATTCTCTGACAGCCGCCACAGCGTCGTCGCTCAGGCGTGTGGAATCAGTACGCATGTATGTAATCAAACCGACAGCACCATCCTCACCAATTTCAATACCTTCATACAATTTTTGCGCAAGTGTCATCGTTCGCGAGGCAGAGAAACGCAACTTCCGGGAAGCTTCTTGCTGGAGTGTGCTGGTAATGAAAGGAGCAGGAGGGTTACGCCTGATATCTTTCTTCTGAACATCGTTGACAACAAATGATTGCTTTTTGATATCCTCAATGACACGCAGGGCTTCAGATTCAGATGGAAGATACGTGTATCGATCGCCTGTTCCTTTATGTTTTATCTCGAGAAGGTTTTCTTTCGACGGGACAAATAGTTCCTTTCCATCCATCCTGAAAAGCTTTGCATAGAACCCCTCGCTCGCCTCTGTCTTAAATTCGCCGATGATTGACCAATATTCAGTAGTTGTAAATGAGGCAACCGCAGCTTCTCGTTCGCAAATCAGCCGCAACGCTACGGATTGAACGCGTCCGGCGGAAAGACCGTAGAACATTGTTTTCCAGACGAACGGGCTGATTTTATAACCGACCAATCTATCCATAACACGCCGCGCACGCTGTGAAGCCACCAAATCATCGTCGATCTTCTGCGGCTTTTTCATCGCGTCCGCTACACCTTTTGAAGTGATCTCATGAAAGAGAACCCGATAAATCCTGTCATCGTTCTCGACAAGCTCCTCGGCAATGTCTGCTGCGATTGCCTCACCTTCGCGGTCCGGGTCGGTAGCTATGTAGACGGTATCCGATTTTTTTGCTTCGTCCTTCAGCTTCTGGATAACCTCTTCTTTTCCCTGAATAGTTTCAAAGGTTGGAACATACCCCGATTCAACGTCAACTCCAAGCTTACTTTTAGGTAGATTCTTGATATGGCCTACGGACGCGTGGACGGTAAATTCTTTACCCAAATATTTGCCGATCGTCTTCGCTTTTGCCGGGGACTCTACTATAATGAGTGACTTCTTCATTGTCTGCTGATCATTCCAAGTTCTCTGTTAATGAATCGTATCGTCCGCAGGAATAATGATATCCCCCTCCCTCCATGACGAGTGCTCAAGGCTAAATACAATAGAAGCAGCAATCGACTGGATAGCAGGAACGTCCAAACGTCCGGAATCGTTCAGCCAGGCACGCTCGATGATCATTTCAACCTGCGAATCGTTTATAATATGCAACTCACGCAACTGAATAAGATACCCGAAAGCCTCCGGTGTTATCGCATGCTTTTCCATAGGATGGAGAACACGAAATGAAACCGAGTGCTGGTCAAATGCGGGGGTCTGTTCCGGCTCCGCATTGATTCGGTCAAATAGCCAGCTCAATGCAAGACTGATTTCATTCTGAGAATATCCCTGTTTTTCAAGGGCGGATGTATCGATTTCGCCGATTTGTTTGTTAGTTGTCCGAACCTTGTTCAACACATACACCAAAATTTCAACGAGTCGTTCCTGCATTGCACGCCTTATATATTATGACTGAGGTAGTGGTTTTCTCGCTTCGTCATGCGTTTTCTCTCACCGTTCGTTGCATCCCGATAACCGACAAGATGCAGGACTCCATGGGTTACCAGGCGGGCAATTTCATTGCGGACCGCAACATTATATTCCGATGCCTGACGCCGTGCCTGGTCGAGGTTGATATAAACTTCACCCTCCAGCGTTTTTGTCTTCTTCTCCGAAAGAGGAAAACTGAGAACGTCGGTCGCATACCGGTGATGAAGATATTTGCCATTTATAGTAGTCATACGCCTGTCATTTATAGCAACAATATTGAGTTCCGCGTCACGAACTCCCTCATTTTTTAAAACATGTCGCACCAGCGAGAGAGTTTCTTTGATACGGACTCTGCACCGGGGGTGAGCATTAAATACCTTTATACGGATCATTTGCGCAATTTTTTGGACCGTGCTTTTCTGTCGGGTAAAATAGACTCCGAAAGGGAAAGAGCGATACCGGACAGCATCACTTCGGGTCCCAGGCGCGTAAAGTCGCCCGAGAGAATTTCCCGGTCGACATTGGCATACAGGGAACAACCCCCTTCCTTTTCGATAATTAACCCTGAAAGCTTCCCTTCGTGCTGACCGATAAACGTGACCTCGTTGAGCATTTTGCTGATGACAAAGCCGGAACAAAAGTGCAATTGTAAATGGGCGCTGGGCGTATACACCGAGATGAGATTTCCTCTTCTGCTTCCGATCCGAATATCGGGATAAATCTCAATCGCCAGCTTTTGCCGATTCGCTTTGTTTTCAAGTTCGTAGCGGATATTGTTGCCTTTATGCTTCGCCGCCACACCAAGAATATCGCTAAGCTTTTTGAAATCCGATGTTTTAAATTCAAATCCCATATTCTTGAATTGTCGTTATGCGTAACGAACATGAATAAAAACCCCGACTGTTGACCCATGAATGAGTCAGACACTCGGGGAAATTATTGTATCAACCATTCTTCTTATTGAGTCACCACAACAACATTAAGGGCTTGTAATCCCTTCTTTCCTTCCGCAACATCGAAGGTCACCGTCATTCCCTCTTTCAATGTTTTGAACTGGTTTTCGTCTTTGATTGCACTGTAATGCACAAATACATCTCCGTTCCCTTCTTCCGACACAATGAAACCAAATCCTTTCTTGCTGTCGAACCACTTAACTTTACCCGTCGGCATATCTTCATCCTCTCTTGTGAGAAAAGACGAAATGAATGTGTAAAAGGGATACTGCCCTGGATTATCTGAATTCAAGGGGTCCCGTTTGATGCACGTTTGCTATGTTTCCATTGAACGAGTAGTCATATATAGTGTGCAAATATAACATGGGAAGGCTATCAATGTCAAGTATTTTATAAGTTACACTCTAAATCGGGGAATTCGCTGTATGTTCGGGCGGACTAAATCTCAATTTCCAATCCTTCAGCGGCAGCAACACAATCGAAGTCATATTGACGATTCTTAATTTCTTTTTTGCATTTCCTCAGGATCTCGTCGACCTTTTCATCATTATGCGCGGGGTCATGGTGAAACAGCACGAGGCGTTTGACGTTGCCCTGAGCGGCGACATTGAGTGTGAACAAATAATGTGAATGCCCCCAGCCGACTCTATTGACATACTCCTCCGGTGTATACGTTGCATCATGGATCAGCACATCTGTATTCCGCACAAAATCATATATACGCTGATTTGGGTCACCGGGCGTTCGGGAGAATTTTTCAACAATTGATTTTTCCACATTCCGCATCGCCTGAGCAACCTTCCGGTCGAACGGCTCGTTGTCGCTGATGTACACGAGTGATTTTCCTCCATGGAAAATACGATACGCAACCGCGAACGTGGGGTGATTAACAAACATTGTCCGGACACGCGCTCCGAACACTTCAAATTCCTCTTCCTCAACTCTGCGGAATTTTATTGTTGCCTTAAGTTCGTTCAGCTGTATAGGAAAATAAATCTTGTTCATCTGGTCCGAAATCATTTTCTGGAGCGTGACTCTTTCCGTTTCCCCGCCGATAATTGTCAACTCGTTACCAGAGATAAACGCCGGCTTAAAAAAAGGAAACCCCTGAATATGATCCCAGTGAGGATGTGAGATCAACAAAAAAGCCTTGATCGATTCCCCCCCTTCAATCAGTTTTTCTCCGAGATTGCGGATGCCCGTTCCGGCATCGAGAATGATCAGTTTATCATTTGCCAGGCGGACCTCGACGCAGGGTGTGTTGCCGCCATAGCGAACCGTTTGTTTCCCCGGAGTTGAAATAGAGCCGCGTGTTCCCCAAAATCTCACCCTCATAGGATTTTCCTACGCTGGACCTCCTCTGTATGATTTGACATAATCCACATAATTCTGAGCTGAAGTTTTCAATGACGCTCTCTCATCAGCAGAAAGCTCACGGACGACCTTGGCGGGAACTCCGGCAACGAGCTTCCCCTCCGGAATAACCGAACCGCCGAGGACTACTGCACCCGCGGCAACAAGAGTGTAAGGATTAATTTCTGCATTATCAAGAACGATAGCACCCATACCGATCAGGCAATACTCTTTTATCGTGCATGCATGCAAAATGACGCCATGTCCCACCGTGACGTTTGACCCGATAATCAGTGGAAATTCTTTATGCCGGACATGAAGCAGACAGCCATCCTGTATATTCGTCCGCTCGCCGATCCGGACATAATTTACGTCCCCCCTGATAACGGCATTATACCATACGCTTGAATCTTTATCGATTGTCACATCACCGATAATTTCGGCGCTGT
Organism: uncultured Chlorobiaceae bacterium; assembly: GCA_964484465.1. Taxonomy (GTDB): domain Bacteria; phylum Bacteroidota; class Ignavibacteria; order UBA10030; family SZUA-254; genus CAZAFL01. Next base: position 48,741 of record CAZAFL010000005.1, on the reverse strand, counting down.
CAACAGTAAAGACCGACGGATGAATCTTCGGCGTAATTCCCCTGAAGGAATGGATCATGAATACTCACTCCTGGTATTTTGGAGGGACCCAGCCCCGGCGCTTCCACTTCATCAATTCAATCTTCACATCGCCGATGATCACTTTCATCTTTGCGAGAACCGGAACACGTGCGGCGTCGTTGCTAAACCAGCCTTCAAAATCTCCGGTCAATCCAAAAATACCGACAAAGCCGGCATTACCTTCAAAGTGGATCAGATCAACCGGGTAGTCAATTGCATCGATCTTTTCGTGAGTCCGCTGATTTGTAAAATGAATCACTGTGTTTCCTTGTTGTTCGCTGACGACAGTCGGGATTGTCAGTGTCTTCCGGCTGAAGAGATTCTGCCGCGCGTAATAAAAAATCGAAAGGCCGTCCTGAGAGAAACTGCCGACAGAAAGGGTGTCGCGTCTATCGACACTATTTGTTCCCCATGTTCCCTGGTGAATATAGATGCCATGCTTCGGGTAATCGAACTCATAAGTAAAATAATGCCATCGTGAGTCTTTTTTTGTACGGCTGCGAAACCACAATGAATAGATTAGCGCGTCAAAATGGCTTTCGTAAACTGAATGGAGGTCAACGAATGGAATGTTTTTGTACGAATCTATATGCGCTACGACGTTGTAATACGATGTTCCCTTGTCTGAAACTTTATCGAGCACAGTAACACGCACCTGCCCGATATCGACAAACGCGTAGCTGACATTGTAGGTCAATTCCTCCCCTATTTGCATGGTCGAGTCGCCGACCGAAAACCCAGAATCTCCCGGATTGAAGAACGAAGTGACTGATGTATTCGGTTGTTCACTGAGGAACAACGTCAAGGCGGGAACAACCAGTATCGAGAACGATATCCCCCTTCGCATCGAAAGAAAATGTTGTTACAATACCGCCGACATGATGAACTCGTCAGTTGTTACCGTAATCCTGCAATTTTTGCCGCTTCAGGGAACAATGTCATTGCTTTTTGGAATTGGATATCTTCCGACCGCATGATCGTGAACCAACCCTCGTTACCCCAGATGTCCCGAGCGATTTCCGCCTTTATGCGAGCCTCGATAAATTTTTTGTCTTTTTCAAACTGGCTGTGGTCAATGACAATCTTCTCTTTTTTAGCAACCGACTGAAATTCATTGAGCATGTCATTCGTCACAGAAAATTCTGACTGATACTTCTTCAGCTCCTTCTCATATTCCTGACGAAGATGCTTGCCGGTTGCGTCCATATACGGTCGCTTGAATTCACCAAAAGTTCCTTTTCTCAGCAGCTGCTCGATAAGAGTGTCGGCTTTTTCAGCCTTGACGATATAATCGGGAGTGATGCCGCCGCCCCCTAACACTTTTCTACCTCCGGCAGTTTTGAAAACCGGTCGGCTTGAATCACTTTCTTCCCTGTGTTCAAGATTTTCACCCTCGGACTCGTTTTTCTCAAATGGTGCATTGCGGTATTCCTCACGGTCCTTTCCATATGGACGTTGAATAAGCCTTCCGGATGGTGTATAATACCTGGCAATCGTCAGCCGAAATGCTGACTTGTCCTGTAATTCATATTGCCGTTGTACGAGACCTTTGCCGAATGTCGTCTCACCAACAATCAACCCCCTGTCCCAATCCTGTATCGCACCAGAAACGATCTCGCTGGCAGAAGCTGAACCGGGGTTTACGAGAACTATGAGAGAAACATCAGTAAAATTGCCACCGGCACTTGTATATTCCTCGTCAAACTCGCTCCTTCGTCCTTTAGTATAAACTACTTTCTTTCCTTTCGGAAGAAGATTATCCACCATCTTATAGGCCTGCTCAAGATATCCGCCCGGATTGTTCCGCAAATCGAGAATGAGCTTTTTCATTCCCTGATTGCGCAGCTTGGTCAATGCTTCAACAAATTCATCGTTTGTTGTCTGAGAGAAACGATTCACACTCACATAACCGATCTCGTCATTGACCATGTACGCCACATCAACGCTATAAAGCGGAATCTTGTCACGAACGATATCATAGTCGATAAGGTCCCTATCACCGGGCCGGTAAATGCTCACCTTGACATGAGTTCCTTTGGGACCTCTCAGTTTCTTAGGAACATCCTCGCGCTTAATGCCGATAGAGGATGAGTCGTTAATCTTAAGAATCTTATCGCCGGCAAGAATTCCGAGAGCTTCACTTGGACCGCGGGGAATTGGGGAAACAACCAGCAGAGTATCATTAACGACATCATATTCAACACCGATGCCCTCAAAACTGCCTTGAAATTCCTCGTTGATTTTTTGAACCTGATTTGCGGGGATGTATACCGAATGGGGGTCAAGTGTAGACAACATCCCAGTGATTGCCGATTCAGTTAGCTTTTGAGTGTCAATATCGTCCACATAGTACTTTTCAGCAATACTCAGAACGTCTTGAAATTTCTTTAGCTGCTCAAAAATGCTGTCGCCGGAAATGACATTGTTAATCTGCATTCCCGTTAAGAGAGACACAACGACCAGTGCCGCAACCGTAGGAATCGAAAATTTCTTTTTCATTCGTCGCCTTTTTTCATAAATTCGTCTTAAAAAGTATATTCAAAAATAGCCTTAAAGTCAAATAACCGTTGCTTACGCTCACCGTACTGGCCTCCATTCTTTCGTCACGGACCGTCGGACAAAGAGCACTGACAGAGCGTTGACAAACCAGAGCAGGCTTATATACAGATAACCATACTTTCGATAGCGCCTGGGAGATTCCCGAACAGTGTGATCCCCGAGAAAGACGATCTTTCCTTTCCTTCGCAGCCGAACAAAGAGGTCAAAGTCCTCTCCCGCAGCTATCTTCTCGTTATAACCCCCGATTTGCAAAAATAAATCCCGACGAACAATTTGACACTCCCCCCGCCCCATACCTATGGCGATAATGTTCAGGAATCGGAAGTACCAGTTGCATAAGCCATGAAACAATTTATCCGCAACCTTCTCTTCTTCCTTATAAATGTTGACGTTGCAGGTAACCCCTGCAATTGTTTCTAGCGCCGTAATCCTGTTGATTTCATGAAAAAAAGAAGAAATGTCCTCTATTATAGTATCCGCATTAATAAACAACAGGATATTGCCCCTCGCGGCCTTGGCACCGGCGTTTCGGCCTATGGCAATATTTTGTTTCTCCCCTTTTCCATGACAAACGACAATGTCAGCCAATTTCTTGCCAATTGTTACCGTTTCATCAGTACTTCCGCCGTCACTGACGATAATTTCGAGCCGGTATTCAGTTCGAATTTCGGGTGTAAATTGGGAAAGTGTTCGGGCAAGCAATTTCCCCTCCTGAAGAGTGGGGATTATAACGCTAATGTAGGGGGATTCGTTCAATGAGAGATGAGATAAAACAGTCGGGCTCTTTACTCCGGTTTCATCTGAGGGAAAAACAGTACATCCCTGATTGACTCCTGGTTAGTGAAAAGCATTGTTAAACGATCAATTCCAATACCAAGGCCTGCGGTCGGAGGCATTCCATATTCCAATGCCCTGAGAAAATCTTCGTCCAGCACCTGCGCCTCTTCGTCCCCGTGCGCACGTAATTTCATCTGCTCTTCAAAGCGATTCCGCTGGTCGAGGGGATCATTCAATTCGCTGAATGCATTACACAATTCCTGCCCGTTTACAATAACCTCGAACCGCTCAACGAGTCCCGGTTCGTTCCGGTGTTTTTTTGCAAGCGGCGACATCTCCACCGGATAATCTGTTATGAACGTCGGTTGAATAAGATGATGTTCAACACGTTCACTGAAAATCTCATCGATGATCGCACCGCTCCCGGCACTGGGTTCGACTTCTACGCCCAGCTCCTTGGCAGAAGCCTTTAACTCTTTTTCCGATTTGCCTCGGAGGTCTTTTTCTGTGTGTTCTTTGATGGCATCGAACATTGTTACACGTTTCCAGGGCGGGGAAAGGTTTATTTCATGCTTCCCGATAGTCCACGTTGTTGAACCGTTCACCTGAACCGCAACTGTACTGATTAGCTCTTCCACAAGATTCATCATCCAGCGGTAGTCCTTGTAAGCGACATACAGCTCTAGCATTGTGAATTCAGGATTATGGGAGCGGTCCATTCCCTCATTTCGGAAATCTTTTGCGAATTCATACACCCCGTCATACCCACCGACAATCAGGCGTTTGAGATATAACTCATCTGCAATACGAAGATATAAATCGACATCAAGAGCGTTGTGATGCGTGACGAAAGGCCTTGCAAACGCGCCACCGTACATTGGCTGCAGGATTGGTGTTTCCACTTCTAAATATCCACGGGCGTCGAAAAATGCGCGAATCGACGATACAATTCTTGCACGTTTTACGAATACTTCTCTCACTTGGGGGTTAACGATCAAATCGACATACCGTTGCCGGTAGCGGAGTTCTTTGTCAGAAAAGGGATCATATACGACTTTATTACCGGCTTCATCGACTTTCTCCTTGACGACCGGCAATGGACGCAGAGATTTTGAGAGGAGGACGAATTTTTGCGCATGAACCGAAATTTCACCCATTTTCGTCCGGAAGATATATCCTTCCGCGCCGATGATATCCCCGATATCCATTAACCTGAACGCGTCGTAAATTTCACCGATATCGTCCCGTTTCAAGTACAGCTGGATTTTTCCGTGCGAATCCTGAATATGACAGAAGGAAGCTTTTCCCATCCGGCGAATGGAAGTAATTCTCCCTGCTACGGCAACATGTTGAGGCGAACCATCGTCCTTGAAACTTGCGATGGTCTCATCTGAATAGCCCGTGCGATTGAATTCATACGGATATGGATCGATTCCTTTCGCTTTGAGCTCTTCGAGTTCTTCTCTCCGTCGCACCATGAGTGCATTAAGGTCATCCAATTGGGATTGTTCAATATCGGTCATGAAGAAAATAAAATTCGTTTAATTTGTTCTTAGGGATGTTCTTAGATAGGAATATAGGAATAAATTCGACAAAGAAGCAATAAAAGAACGCACCATCAGTAGCTGTTCAAGTGGTACATTCCTCTATTTTTCCTCCGTCAGTATACGAATCAATTCAGTAGCCCTTGCGAGATGATGGTCGTCGTGCTCGGCAACAAAATACGCCATATCGACCATCCGCATCGGCTGGCGGAGACGGGGATGAATTGATACAAGTTGCAATTCCGCTTCACTCATGGTTTCGAGTTTCGCAACAAACTGCTGCCGGGCCTCCTTAAACTGCTGCTGCAATTTCTCCAGTGAAGTTGCATTGTGATTCGCAAGATGAGTTTTCTGATTCTTCAGATCAGCAGCACGAAGCTCCTTTGCGTGCGACAGAAAATCAGAAAGTCGAGCCTCATGAAGTTCATCCAAATCGTACAAATGTCCTATTTGCTCCAGGATCGACCAGGTATTATCGACTTTCGTCGTCAGAATATCACGAGGCAATAGTCTTGTTATCTCCACAATTCTCGCAGGAGTTCCTCGTATGCGTTCAAGAATGCAGGGAAATATTCCAACTGGAAAATTAAATTCAAATGTTCTCTCGAACCAGGGCGTTTTAGTAATCATCGTTCTTGTAAAAATAAATCATCTTACAGGTTTCCCAGTATAAAATTGGTAATCTTCGTGAACAGTTGTGCTCGGGCTTTTCCTCCCGCAATTCCATGGAAACCGCCAGGATAGAATGCAGTCTCAAACTGTTTTCCCTGCTTGATGAGCTCATCTACCATGGAAACCGTGTTCTGCCAGTGAACATTGTCATCAGCAGTGCCATGAATCTCCAGGAGTTTTCCTTTAAGGTTTTTTGCATGTGTGAGAGGGGCACTTTGCTCGTAACCCTCAGGGTTATCTTTTGGCGTCAGCATATAACGTTCGGTATAAATATTATCATAGAATTTCCAGTGCGTAACCGGTGCCACAGAGACACCGGCTCTAAAAATATCTGCGCCAAGGCACATCGACATCAGAGTCATATATCCACCATAACTCCATCCCCAGATGCCGATACGGGAACCATCGACGTATGGCAGTGTCGCAAGATATTTCGCCCCTTCGATTTGGTCGTTGGATTCCCATTTCCCCAAATTCTTGTAGGTTATACTCTTAAATTCTTTACCCCGGGAACCCGTTCCCCGGTTATCAACGCTCACAATAATATATCCCTTTTGCGCGAGCAATTGGTTCCACAGAAAATACGACCTGTCCCATGCATTAGTTACCGTTTGCGACCCGGGACCTCCATAAACATACATCAAAACCGGATATTTTTTCGACGGGTCGAAATCTGCCGGTTTCATCATCCAGCCGTTTAACTCGACACCATCTGTCGTCTTAAATGTAAAGAATTTTTTTTCACTGAGAGTATATTCTTTCAGAGCATCGATACCACCTCCCAGAATAGTTGCAATCCGAGCTCCGTCGTTTTTGCACAGTTCAACGCTTGGAGACGTATTTGCATCAGAATATGTATCAAGAAACACTGAAGCATCCGGTGACATATTGATCGCGTGATTTCCATCCTGCTTCGTAATCCTCTTAAATCCCTGCCCTTCAAGAGATACGGCATAAAGGCTGCGGTCGATGGGAGAAACTACCGAAGCAGTAAAATAGACCTTTCCACGTTGTTCGTCTACACCGGCAACTTTGTCGACGTCCCAGGAGCCTTGCGTAAGCTGACGAACAAGTTTTCCATCAAAGCCATACAAATAAAGGTGAAGATAGCCGTCGCGCTCTGAAGACCAGATAAAATTATCGGATTTCTTTAGAAACACATAATCGGTTTTGATATCGACCCATGTTTTCTCGACTTCTGTTAAGATTGTTTTTGAAGTACCGGTCGTTGGGTCGGCAACAAGGACATCGAGCTTGTTTTGCTGGCGGTTCAGTCTGTGAATCATGAGCTTATTGACGCGCGGCACCCAGCTGATTCGTGGAATGTAGACGTCCTGGCTTGTGTCGAACGGGGCGCCGATGTCCATCCACGTCGTTCTCTCAGTTGCGAGTGAGACAACTCCAATGCGCACTATTGAATTGGGATCTCCCGGTTTCGGATAACGCATCCTGGTAACATCTTCATGCAGGGGAAGAAAATTCATGATCGGGAATTCAGGGACCCTATTCTCATCGAGCTGCCAGTAAGCGATCGACGAACCATCCGGCGACCATTGCCAGCCGTCGATAATGCTGAATTCTTCCTCGTACACCCAGTCAAAATGTCCGTTGAGGATATGTTCTGCGCCGTCGGAAGTAAGCTGTTGTTCTTTCCCGCTTTCAATATCCAACACGAAAATATTGTTGGCACGGACAAGGCCTATTTTTTTTCCGTCCGGATTAAATTTAAAATTCATCTGGTTTTGTTCGGAATGGGTAAGCTGCTTAAAACGCCCTGATGACATATCATACAGAAAAATGTTTCCGCCTGTTTTAAGCGAGCGGGCAACGAGAGACCCGGTAAACAATAACATCTTTTCGTCCGGCGACCAGAAATAGTTTTGAATACTGAAGGGTTTTTCCCCTTCCGACAGGATGAGCTTGCTGCCGTCGACGATCTTCACTTTTTTGCCGGAGGAAATTTCATATTTCCAGATATCTGTCTGCTTCTTTGCAGTATCAGTTTCAAGGTAGGAGTACGATTTTCCATGTTCCATCCATTGGAAACCTCTAATGCTTTTTGGCGTAAATTTTCCTGAAACGAAAATATCATCGATAGTGAATTCTTTAGGTTTCGGTTGCGCAGGCAAATTTTTGGGGCCAAGTACAGCGAACACGAGAAAGCCGTATAAAACGAACCGAGAGTAGGACCGATGATTCATAATTGATTCCTTTGTTAAATAACAGAAATTATCTTAGAGATTCCGTCGGTAACGAAGCCTGGACCATCAGACGGGCGACGGGGTACACATTCATTTGTTGATCCCAATACGGTGATCGCTGGTAGAAAAAGTTCAAACGCGCAGAGGGCGATTTGGCAAATGTTGTATCTGTTGCCAGTTTTGTTTCAAATTCAGTCTGAAGATGAGTGTCGTTCTTTAGCATTTCTTCCGCCATGGATTCCATCACATAGTCTTCAGCGTATTCTTTTTGTTCGAACACGGCGTCAAAGAAACCCCAAGCGGATAATGCATCCGGAGCTTCAGGTTCCAGGGCGTTAATTGCAACGCGAGCCGCCCGTTGATGCAGCCAGAGCACAACAGTTCCAGCAGGAAACGCAGTCGTCTGGGAGAACTTCGTTACTTTGTAACTCGCAGAATGACGTCCTTCAAAAGGATTCTGCTGCCATTTCACATCGGAAAACCTGTAAAACTCTGCTTCAATCTGAGTGGGTCTTTTCAAACGTTCCAGCTTCAGACCGTGGAGCTTCAATCGTTCAATAATCTGTCCCCACTGGGGAGGGATGAGGTATGCTGCCGGGGGTATCGCGGTTTTCGTCACCTTTACTGAATCAAATCGCGGAATGATTGTATCGTATTTCTCAGTTGTATAAATGACGCGGTCAGTTCCGGAAATATGGCTTGGTTGTATCCTTGCATTTATACCATAATAATGGAATGATCCGTTTGGTGTATCGACGAGGTCGAATTGAAGCGGGAACGGATTTTCGATATTCGCTGCAGTGACTTCATCGGCTTCCCGAACCGCAGATTTCAATGTCTTATATTCTTTATTCATCAATTGCAATGTGGCATCCAGAAGCTGGTACGTGCCGGTGACGCGCGTTTTATAATCTTTTAACATATGAGTTTCTATCAATAAACCCGGGCGATTCTGTGCCGCAACATATGCAGTTGAGAACCGGGGCGGAGTTACTCCTCCCGTGAGTCCCTTACGCGCGTCGTTATTATCCCGCAGGAATATATATGGTGCAATCGGAATGCCGTCCGTTTTCAAGTCTGCAAGAACCGGCAGGTATTTCTCGTTAATCCAAGAACGCACGGGGCGAGCAACATTGATGTGTGTTTCGATGCCGTAGGTAACTACATGCTGATAATCAGCCCCATCAGTAACATGACAATCGATAAAAAAGTCAGGTAGCCATGTTGAAAACAACTTTAGCCATGCCTGCGTTTCAGGAGCGTCTGCTTTCAGGTAATCGCGGTTAAGGTTAAGGTTTTGCGCAGTTACCCGCCACCCCATTTCTTTTGGCCCTTGCTGATTGATGCGGTTATACGGACCAAAGCGTTCATGACCATCCACATTGTAAATAGGGATGATGAGCAAAATGACATGGTCAAGCAACGATGCTTTTGTTTTTGTAATTGCAATGTCGCGCAGGAGCATCAAGCAAGCGTCCTTCCCGTCGATCTCCCCCGAATGAATGCCATTCTGGATGAGAAGAATTGCTTTGTCACTCGCCGATGCTTTAACGGGGTCAAATGTTCTGTCTTTTGATGCTATGACCAGCGGCAGATTTCGTCCCTGAGGAGATTTTCCGAAGCTCGTGACCTTGATCCAGCGGGAAGCGCGTTCCAGTTTTCGGCAAAACTCCATTGTTTCATCGTAGCGTGGCGTTTCCTTATACCCGCTACGTTCATACGAGGTCAACCATTCTTTCGGGATGTTCTGAGAGAACGCGACACATGCGCTCAGCAGCACCATCGCGCAAAAAGGAAATTTCACTCTGTCCACTCTCTTCTTGTGATTATCAATATCCTTTGCTACCAGAGTTAGCGGGAATAGAAATCAATCATTCGCTTGATTGCTGCGGAGCAGACCGGGTCAAAATCCACCAGACTCAGCGAGAACATTCTGCAATCAATGGACGGACGATAGATGCCTTCCGAAACATATCCTGCACCTTCAAAAGCACCGACTTTTCCGGCGTATGGATTGGTCTTAAGAAGTTTCTGCTCTGCCTGGTAGAGCGGTTCGCGTTTTTGGTAATAGTCTTTGGCGAGTCGGTCGAGTTTCCCCCGCTCTTTGCCGAGACTGTCGTACGTCGTCTTTTGCCACGGCGTAGGGATCGGCGTCCCGGCTGCTACGAAATTTTTCCATTTCATATTATTCTTATCGGCAAGAGAAGTGAGATTTGGCTCCCACGGCTCAACACCTTTCTGATAAAAATCATTATAAGCGACCTGTGAGCTGTAGTATTCATCACCGAGACCTGCAAACGAATGACCGAATTCATGGACATAAACGTAATCCATCTGCCATTCTTTCCCTGCGACGTCCGTTTGGGCGTAACATGTCGAATACAGGTTAAAAATTCCCCCGCCACCATACCGATTATCATTGACGAGCATAATCAAAAAATCGTATGGAAATTCTCCTGCAATGTCACGAAGCGCTCTGTTTTCTTCGGTAAGAACATATCGTGCTGAACCGAAGGAGTTGTACATTGTTCCCAGTGCAGTATGTTTCCATATATTCTTGTCCGGTTTATCGATACCCGAATCCTGGGACGCAACCTCGACCATGCGAACGTTGAAATCATTCTTCCGTTCCTTGAACGGGCTCGTGGAAAACATCACATCGTTGAAATGCTTTGCATCTTTTCGAAACTTCTCCATATCCTCCTTCCGGTAACCATCCCCGAGAATCAATAAATCAACTTTTTCGTGTACAGGGCCATTATCTGTCAGTGCCACGGCTTTATATTGAGCATGCCTCTTTTCATGATTGACTTCCGTCGGAGAATTGGGATCGATCACAACAGAAAATATTTCATGGAAATCCATCTTTTTATCGCGCCTGCTGATAGAAAGATGAATTTTCCTGTTCGGATGTGGTAAACGTACTGTTTCATGGAACGTTCTGTATGTACCTGCCAGGGCTTCGTCTGTCGTCTGCCACTCGTTGAACATCGTCGAATACCCGCGGGAGTAAATCAATGATGCTGTCGGTTCATCGTAGACTCTCAGCATGTATTCACCGAGATTCAGCGTATCAAGGAGGTTAAATATACTTCCCGCCCACTTTCCTTCTTCATACACTTTATCGAGACTCAGAGTCTCAATTCCTTTTGTTCCTGTGTGGTAATAATCAACACGCAGCGTTTTGTCGGAAAAAAACCTTTCGAACGACTGAGCATGCAGCATTGGCGGACACAGGACCAACAACAGCATAAGGATGAGTGATGTAACTGGAATTTTCACTTAGAAGCTCCTTTGAACAACATAATGTACAACGGACCTGGTCAGAAAAAATGGAGAAGGATGTACATAATGAACGCGATGAGACACACCAGGAATATAAATGCCAGCACCTTTGAAGTAAACCACAGTACCTTCAACGGAAACCAGATCGGGAACGTCAGAATCTTGAATAAGGTTTTCATTCAACTCGTATTCGAGGGCATCCGCATCTGACGACTCTCCACATTTCGCAGAGAGTCGGCACTGCCGGGAATAATATATGAACAATTTCCGATTATTCAAATCGCATTCGAGACAAATAATTCGTATCTTGAGCTAATTTGTTTCCCTCCATTATATGTTCAAACATGAGCTATGAATATCCTTGTTCTCAATTGCGGTTCGTCATCTATTAAATTCCAGGTTCTTCAAACCGACATTGGTCTGATCGAACGCAATGCGGATAAAAGGCTGGCGGGAGGCGTCATCGAACGCGTCGGCAGTCAGGCGCTTATCACATTGCAGGCAGAAGGGGAATCAAAGATACGCCAAGCATCTGCTCTCCGTGACCATCGGGCCGCCCTGGACTACATTCTCCGGTGGATCATTTCCCCGGAGTCCAGGATACGTTCGATTACTTCACTTGCTGATATTCACGCGGTCGGACACCGGGTGGTCCACGGGGCTGAAAAATTCACCCGGTCAACTCTTATCGACGACAAGGTTATTGAAGGAATTGAGGATTGCATCCCCCTTGCGCCGCTGCACAATCCTGCAAACCTCAAAGGAATCATGGCTGCAAAAGAATTATTAGGTCAGGGAGTGCCCCAGGTCGCTGTTTTCGATACAGCGTTTCATTCTACGATGCCGGAGACTTCTTATCTCTACGCCCTTCCATACCAGCTCTACCGAAGACACCGTGTCAGGAGGTATGGGTTCCATGGCACTTCACATCGATACGTTGCGTACCGATACCGTCAGATAAAGAATATCAAACGCGAAGAAACAAATATCATTACTCTGCATCTTGGTAACGGTTGTTCGGCATGTGCTATACAAAACGGTGATTCGGTCGATACATCGATGGGACTAACACCTCTTGAGGGATTGGTGATGGGAACACGCAGCGGCGATATCGACCCATCAATTGTCGAATTCATTCACCTCAACGAAGGCATGTCGGTCCCCGAAATCGACACCATGTTAAACAAGCAGTCGGGCCTTCTCGGACTTTCCGGGCTGACGAATGATATGCGTGAGCTCCTCGACGAAGAACAGGAGAAACAGGACCGGCGCGCGCGCCTTGCGATAGACATATTTTGCCTGAGGGTAAAAAAATATATCGGTGCATATCTCGCAGAACTTGGCGGCAGCGACGCCATCATCTTCACCGGGGGCATAGGGGAAAACAGTCCGGCAATTCGGGAACGTATCTGTAAAGGACTTGAATGGATGGGGCTCGTACTGGACAAGAAAAAGAACTCTGCCAGTATCAATGGCAAAGAAGCAATGATTTCTTCCAAAAAATCGAAATTACAGGCGTTTGTTATTCCGACCAATGAAGAATTATTGATTGCCCGTGATACTGTCCGAACGATTAAGAATGTACCGAGAAGATGGTGAATAACGGTCGCGAGGCGGCAAACTAATTTCCCGCATTAACCTGATTGGTCTGCTTCTAAAGCAAGTTGGCTCAACATTCTGACTTCACGCGAAGTCAATGGACGATATCTCCCGCGTGGCACCCCTTCATAGGTAATTCCTCCGTATTCGACCCGGTCGAGCTTCTCCACTGTATAACCCAGGTGTTCAAGCATTCTATGGATTTGTCGGTTACGGCCTTCATGGATAGAAATAACAATGACATGACGTTTTTTTTGTTGAGCATAATAGACATCAGCAGGTCCGGTCACACCGTCGGAGAGGTGTACTCCTTTCGCCAGCGTTTCTTTATCAGGAGGCAAAAGCGGTTTATCGAGAGTGACTGCATAGGTTTTTCTTACATTGTTTGATGGGTGCATCAGATGATTAGCAAAATCGCCATCATTGGTCAGTAACAGGACCCCTGTCGTATTGCGGTCTAATCTGCCAACGGGAAACACACGTCCTTTCACTTTCACATAATCCATCACGGTCATCCTGCCTCGCTCATCGTGCGTCGTTGTGATGCAGTCTTTTGGTTTGTTGAACAGGATGTACACCGGCCTGTCTAAATGAACCACCTGCTGACCATTGACGAACACCTTGTCGCTGGAAGAATCAATCCGTACCCCAAGAGTTGTTACAACCCTGTCGTTTACACTCACCTTCCCTTGCTGAATCATTTCGTCGGCTTTCCGGCGAGAAGCAACCCCAACAGCAGCAAGAAATTTATTCAGTCTGACGAGCGTCCTTGAGGACGATTTCCCGCGAATATTCCGTTTCATAACAACAGCCGAAACAATATCATGTTGTAATAGATGTAAAGGTCGCGATAACGGGGATGAGGTGAATCGTCGGTGAAAAAACTGCTGTCCTACTGACTTCCAGCGAGTCGGGGTGGTTCAAACATCAGTCGAGTCAGTATGCCCGGCTTCATTTGTGTTCTGATGAGGCGGAGCGTCCGGGGGAAGTTCAGTCAGGGTACCGTCTTCACTGATTGCAGTTTTCCCTAGTTGTTCTTCAATTTCCTCCTCAGTTTTCCCCATTCGCTTAAGAAGTTCCTTCTCCATTTCGAACCCCTGGTCGGCCATAATCTCTTCGATTTCACGGGGTTTCGGAAGTTCGGATAAATCATTAATACCAAAATGCTTGAGAAAATCCTGTGTTGTTCCATACAGCAAGGGTCGTCCCGGAGTCGCAGCCCGGCCCACGATTGTGATAAGCCCGCGCTCCATCAATTTCTGAATGGCATAGTCCGCATTGACGCCCCTGATGGCTTCAATTTCAGGCTTTGTCACTGGCTGTTTGTACGCAATCACCGACATTGTCTCGAGGGTTGCCTGAGAAAGTTTTCTGCGGGCTTTTTCTCTGACCATCCGGCCGAGCCATTCAGCAAATTCCGGCATCGTCGCAAATTGGAATCCACCCGCGAGTTGAATAATGCGGAACGGGCGATGGAGCTGGACATATTCCGCATTTAATTCGCGTATAATAGTCAGCACCTCTTCTTCTTTCACACGAAGACGGGGGCCGGAGTTATCCGGAGAACCGAGAATATCGATGATTTGACGCGTTGTCAGCGGTTCATCCGAGGCGAAAATAAGAGCTTCAATAATATGTCGCCTGTTTTCGGAGGGGGGCGATTGCTGTGTATCCATCATAACCTGTTATCGTTCATTTTATAGATGACAAAATCATCCTCATATTCTGCAGGACGGATGCCGATAATTCTATTTTTTACCATTTCGAGCATAGCGATGATCGTTACAATAATACGAATTTTTTCAATCATGTGCGCTACAAGTTCAAAAAAAGATATTTCCTCTCTCAATCGAAATACGTCGGCAATGTAACTCATCTGTTCGTCAATCGTCACGTTCAGCAGCTCCACATCGTGATAGACTTTCTTCGGTACGCTGTCGAGCACTTTTTTAAATGCTGCCATGAGGTTGAACATGGTGATGTTCTTCAGGCTCTCTTCCTGATCCTCGAGCGACACTTTCTTCGGGTCGGAATGAAACCCCTGGCGGTAAAAGAGTTTTGTCTGTTCGTATTCAAGCCGCTCCAGCACCGCGCCGGCCTCTTTAAACCGCTTGTACTCCAGGAGCCGGTGGACAAGCTCCGCGCGGGGATCTTCTTCTTCCTCTTCGCCCGGTGCTTTCGGCAGCAGCATTTTCACCTTGATCTGCATCAATTCAGCCGCCATCACGATGAAATCACCGGCAACTTCAAGGTCAAGTTCCTGCAGAAGATGCAGATACTCGAGAAATTCCTTCGTGATCTTGGAGATGGGAATGTCGTAAATATCCAATTCATCCCGCTTGATGAAAAACAGGAGCAAATCCAGTGGACCTTCGAATGTTTGCAGTTTGACGCGATACATGTCGTTATCCTATCCCCATTGCTTCATGAACTTCCCCCATTGTCTGTTGTGCCACTTTTTTTGCATGTGCTTCCCCCTCATGAAGAATGGTCGTTACTTCATTTCCGTGCGATTCAAAATATGCGCGTTTCTCGCGAATGGGCGCCAGAGCACTGATAATATGCTTCGCAGCATTTGCTTTGCAATCAACACAACCGAGCGCGCCGCTTTTGCAGTCACGCTCTATCGCGGGAACTTCCGGCGCGTTGAATTTCTGGTGGTAGGTAAATACAAGGCAAATTTCAGGACGACCCGGATCCCCTTTCCGGATTTTTTGCGGGTCGGTTACAGCTGATTTCATTTTCTTGTTGATTTCTTCCGGCGAATCGGAAAGCAGGATCGTATTTCCCAGTGATTTACTCATCCTTTTTCCATCGAGTCCCGGCAACCGTGCAAATTTGGTAATTTTTCCCTCAGGTTCGGGAAAGACATTTCCATATTGAGTGTTAAACCTTCTGGCAATTTCCCGGGTTATTTCAATGTGAGGCAATTGATCTTCACCGACAGGAACAACCTCACCTTTATAGAGTAAAATATCGCTTGCCTGCAAGACTGGATAACCAAGATGACCATAGCTCATTGTGTCAATCGCAAGATCCCGGACCTGCTCTTTCACCGTCGGGTTGCGCTCCAGGCGGGATGTCGTGACAAGCATTGAGAACAAAAGATGCAGCTCCGTGTGTTCTTTAATTTCTGACTGACGGAAGATCGGACTGCGTGCAGGATCGATTCCCGCCGCGAGCCAATCTATCACCATATCGATGGAATTTTGGTAAAGCGAAGATGTGTCAATATTCGTCGTCAGAGCGTGGTAATCCGCGATGAGATGGAAATTCTGATACTGGTGTTGCAGTGCCACCCAATTTTCCAGAGCGCCGACGAGATGTCCGAGATGGAGTTTCCCGGTTGGGCGCATACCGCTGAGGATTCGTTTCCCGCCCGTCAACAACAGCTCCTTGCTGTCACATGAATGGTCCTCAGCATTCTCCACCGGAAATCTGCGCTCGGAATGAATTCTCCCTCATCAATTCATAAATAAATAGGGTTTCCACCGGTCATCCACATTTCCGACAAAATGCCGGATAAATGTAACGTGGTTCGGCCGAATCGGTTTACGGAGCAATTTCATCTGCGCATCCTCAGGAGTTCGGTCTCCCTTTCGATTATTGCATTCAACGCAAGCCGTCACAAGATTTTCCCATGAATCTTCTCCCATTCTGCATTTCGGAACGACATGGTCGACAGTCAAACTTGCTTCGCTCCGGCCGCAATACTGGCACCGGTGGCCATCACGACGAAGAATATTTTTTCTCGAGAGAATGATTTTCTTGTAAGGAATATGGATATAAACACTCAGGCGCACAATACTTGGAAACGGCATCGATACTGAAACAGAGCGTACATGTCGACCGTCGTATGCTTCGATAAGTTCAGCCTTGCCGAGGAAGAGGAGAATAATTGCCTTTTTAACATTGCAAACGCTCATCGGCTCATAATTCTGATTGAGGATGAGGACTTTACTGCTGAGCTTTCCGTTTGACCCACTTACATAATGTGAACTGAAGACGCTACCGACTCCTTTACCGTGACAAAATTTGTTTTACGTGAATATAATATATCCTTCTACCAAAATATAGAACAATTTATATTTTTTGTCAAATGAAAGTATATTGGTGCATTTTCCTTAATTATTAACTCTCAATTTCGGGGGAAAAATCACATCAAAACAAAAAAACTACCGACCTGATTCCGTTCCTGCACCATAATTCGAATGCCGCCGGTGACACCACATAATTGAAGAGCCCCATCAATTTCGATGAGGCTCTTTCAATATTAATAGAAATGATGACTTTTCCTATTTCATCATCATGATCTTCCGGACTGCATTAAACCGGTCGCTGTTCATTCTCACGAAATAGACACCGCTTGCAACCGACGTGTTCGCCTCGGAAACGCCGGTCCATTCCACTTCATAATAG
The DNA here is from genome assembly GCA_964484465.1 of uncultured Chlorobiaceae bacterium. GTDB lineage: Bacteria > Bacteroidota > Ignavibacteria > UBA10030 > SZUA-254 > CAZAFL01. The sequence goes on along the minus strand of CAZAFL010000005.1, from coordinate 31,625 downwards.
CCAGGACCTTTGTCCTCGCTCAACAGAGTTTTCACTTTTCTGCCGAGAATATCGTATACAACGATTTCCACATGCGCAAGCTGAGGAACGGCAAACGTGAATTTCGTTGTCGGGTTGAAAGGATTAGGATAATTCTGGCTGAGTGCAAATTGTTTGGGCAACCCGCTATTATTGACAGTCAATGTCAACAAGTTATCCTTTGCACTCTTGATGACAGCGGAACCCTGGGCGGCCATCACATATGATTTTGCGTTCTTGTCGTCGCTCGCAATCGAAAAGCTTCTGTTAGGATCGTGATCGGTGATCGACCATTCCACTGATATCGGATATGCGGCAGAGGTAAGTTGCAGCGCAAAGGTCACCGGAGCTTTGAGCTGATTAGGATAAAGCTCTGCAAGCCGCTGCGATGTAAACCGAGCGTCAAACTCACCCGGCGGCGGAGGAGGAGGCATTTCATACCGGGTCAGGTCGAATTTTCCGTCTTTTTCAGGTCCAAAGTACATCGTCTGGGATTTCCCCGTCCGGTCTGTTATCGTAACGGAATTCATCGTTTGAAGCGCCGATGCATCGTCGACACGTTCTTTACCAACATTGAACCCCGCGGCAGTCAGCACGATGTAACCCGCACTCTGGACTTTTACCCAATACCCGCGGCCGCCATCGATAGTGGTAACAGCAGAGTATCCATTATTGTATTGGTAGAATGAACTCTTGATATTATTTGTTGGATTTTGAGTAATTGTACCAACGTCAACTGGATTTGTGATCCCTCCAACCATATTCCAGCCCGGCTTAACAGGTATCGTATCATTCGTCAGTGATAAACCATTATACCTGAGATTCTGCGCACCGTTAAACTTCAGCCAGTAACCGACGCCGTTTTTCAGCGTGTCCTTCACGACATATCCACCGTCGTACGTATAGGCTGGAGAAACAGCCGGCGGGTTGGGATAAACGACCGACTTTACATAACTGGGTAACCTTTGTGGAACCGAGACCATATTCCACCGCGTATTGGTACTATAATATTTTGCACTACGGAAATCATCGTTCGCACGCGGAACGACACACCATCTGTTCGCATCAAAGAAAATAATCCCTATCAATGTATCAATCTTATCGCCGAGCTGAATAATCTGTTTTCCGAGCGCCGTATCGACATCCTGATTAGAGTAGTTGTTGGTTCCGTCCCGCCTGACATATATATCACCCGATCCATCACTGACTGCAAACATCGTTGCGTCGGAGAAATAGGGATGGCGATCTGTCACTGTTAAATTTGCGAATTTCACAAGCATGCCTTCATACGGTTCTGCCGTCGCTGTGCCGTTTCCTGCTGCCGCACCAAATGTTCCCGTAGTCTTTGCGATGGGGCTGGGAACGGGCTTGTTATGCGCAATGACGAACGTCGAATCGATGGCGAAGATCTGGGTAACAAACTGAGTACCGGTACCTTCCCCGACTGTTCCGCGTACTAAAATGCTGTCGCCGTTAATCACTCCATGCATGAGGCTTTCCGGTGCCTGTACCCAGATACCGTTCCACGGTGCGTTCCCTGACTGGATATAATAGACGTAGGTTCCGAAGCCGGTAATGGAAGTGACACCCAAATGGTTCGTATCGGCGGTAACCGTACCGCTAATCATTACCTTTGCGCCAATATAAGGACTATAACCGTTAATGTAAGGTGTATACTGCACATCGTATATTGACGGCTGACCCGAGAGCACTTTATAGAAGAACTTCCCTTTGGATGTATCGCTCCCCAATGACGGATGAGCGGACGCGTACATCGTATTCAAGCCAGTCGTGTCCTGCACTTTCATAAAATAACTGACTGTCGTGTTCAACGCCTGAGGTGGAATTTTCCCATGGTATACTGTGTCTCCGAGGCTATCTTTGGCCATGACGATCGAATTGTACGCTCCAAAATTCACACTGTAGTAAAGTTTCGGATATGAGGTCGAATCGATTTTAAACGTGCCCTGTTTCACCTTGATTGTGATCCTTGCAGTGTCAGTTGTAGTCACAACTACAGGATTCCGCCTGTGCGTTGACATTGTCGGTTTTATATTTCCAATAACAACGTCGCCCGGATATATCGGGGTCACTCTGTATCCTCGAAGGTTTTGCGATCCGGAGACAGGCTGCATGTAGCCTCGTATCGTATCTATGTGCGACCCTACAGGAGGGATTGCCCACGTTGATGCTGGGTCACGGTATGGAAGCATATTATTATTATTAATATCTGTTCTCGTTGTGAACCATCGTGAAGCGTCATATGAAGTAAGCTCGTTACCAGCTGAGTCAACCATATGGAATACGTATCTTCCGGTCCCGGTTGTAAGCTGACCGTCGTAATCAAGATTCGTCAGTTCTACTATCATATTTTCATACGGCTCGCCGGTACTGAATTGAACTGAGCCGCCCGCCTGGAATTTCCCGTGATAAAAATCGCTGGCATTCTTATGAACAGGCGCCGGGATTGACTTGTGTCCGATTATAGTAATCGGAATTCCAGGGACCGGAGCAGGTTCTGTCTGACTGTTGAGTGTAAATGTACCTCCTGAAGGTGGGAATTCTCGTACAACGAGAGCTATTTGAATGATGTCTCCGCGCACAGGAGTTTGAAAACCATCCGCGTCAGCTTGCGGCTCATTATCAACACGAACAAACACACCCCCCCATGGGTATGAGCTGACTGTATCACAAAGAAGGTATGTATATCCTTCAGCAGTAAAATTTATGACGCCAAAGGGTACAAGAACCAACGCCTGGACAATTACCGTGTCTCCATCGGGAATCGCGCCCGTAGCTTCTCCATGATAATAAGGAGAATATTGTAATCTTGCAGTGTCATTGCCTGAAGTTACTTGTATCGCATCGGCCTTGATCAGGCTGTCTAGTGGAACCTCTTCCATTTGGCGAACAGTGATAAGAGGATAACTGACCGTTTGCTTGGTTAAGCGGTTATACACCTTAACCTTCTGAAGCCCCCCCCAAAGCAGCGTTGTACCCAGCAGCAAAAGAGAGACAAACAGTACAATTCGTTTCATAATATAACTCCTTTAATTAATAGAGTGGGAAATGGATGGATTCGAAGTAAAGCAAGGAAGAAGGAAATCGTGAGAAACTGACGATCATGAAATGGCTTAACCACGATGGATGATCCTTGAATAATCAAGCATGTGTTGTAATCTTGTTGTGAAGCGTTTAGAAATAGCCTACGGCTAAAGTGCGGAATTCTTTCTAATTGTACGAAATTAGCAAATGACTGTCAAGGAATTATTAACCAAAAGTTACGATTTTTTTAAGAATAGAAAACGTGCGAATTGTCGTAAGTTGTAAAGATACAATTCTTTGGCTAATCCTGAAAAACAAAAGGTGCGGGTCCAGCGGTCGAATCAAGGGGAGGCGACTTGATTTCGACGTGGGAGCTAAACCCACACCAATTTTCTGAACATCGAAATGTTACTGCCCGGTTCCAAAAGCAGAATATGACCCTTACTTCAGCAGAACCATCTTTTTTACCTTTTGAAACTCCCCGTTATTAACAACAATACGATAAAAATACACCCCCGACGCAAAGCTGGAAGCATCGAATCTCACTTCGTGGCGACCTTCTTCGAGGTCGGTATTTTCCAAAAGTGGCGCTACTTCACGTCCCAGAATGTCATATACTGTGACAGAGACAAGTGCGGCTTGAGGTAAATCAAATTCAATTGTTGTAAAGGGATTGAACGGATTAGGATAGTTTTGGTAGAGCGAGTACCGAACAGGCGTTTCCTCGAGGGAACCTTCGACAAAAATCAGCGGTGAAATTTCAGGTTGAGGGGGAGCCGCCGAGAGGAAACCTACGCTATCAATCGGCACATCGCCTGTCACTACAAGAGGCTGTCTGCTCACCACCTTTAGCGTACTCACAAACGCCCGATTTGTCCGCGAAAGTACTGAATCAAGCAATGCCCAATTAATAGGCGGATATCTTTTCCAGTATGTAATGAAATTATCGGTCAGAGCAGCGATATCTCTGAGATTCTTGTTCTGAAGCGGAATGCCGTTTACCGTGTCATCCGCAGAGTACTGAATATCGCCAAAGGTCGGCGGAGTTACTTCGGCATCACTTGCGCCGATATTGATGCGAAGTGCTAACAATTCACCGACAATGTGACTATTGTATTTAGTAACGCTGGGGTCTTTTTTCTCTCCGATAAATGGTTTTCCAGCAATGGAGTCAAACCCTTTGTCAGCTCCAGTCTGCGGAAGAAACTTCGCGACATTACTCCCCTTGGTAATGCGCACCCAACCATACGCCATACTATCGAGATAAATGTCTCCAAGCAACAATCCTCCCGGCGCGCCGGCGTAACCTTTTTTGAGCTTTGGGTATGCATGGGCAAACGCTGTGTCACGGACATTCGCGTTCATTACGACTGAACCGATCTTCCCAAGGTTCGCGCTTTTTCCAGTGAGACTATCTTGCGTGAAGGTGCGATACTTCATCTCACTGGGGTCAACGTATTTGATCGTAAGGAAATCAGTCGATAAACTTTTGCCGACACTCTTACCCGTCACAAACAGATCTCCGCCGGAAAGGACCATAGCGGCCGGAATATCATCGCCGTTCGCCGGGGCACTGTACCTGGTCTCCCACCGAAGTGTGCCGGTCCCGTTATTATTATACTGGACGATAGCGAAATCCTTTCCCGTGCCGACGCCAACGCTGGAACCCAGAACATAGGGACGCGCACCGCCTGTTACCGCAACAGCCGCGTCTTCATCGTTTGCGGCTCCATTATACCGTTGAACGTAATCTTCCGAACCATTGTCCTGCCGATATCGAATCGTCACAAAATCATTCGCGCTCCCGATACCAAGACTTTTGCCGGTGACAAACACTTTTCCACCGCTCCCGCTGCCGTTCACGGCAATTGAGTAGGCCTGATCGTCCCCACCCGCGCTACCATCGTATCGGGAAACCCACTGAAAAACATCGGACGCATACTTTATGGTGGCGTAATCATATCCCGTTGAAGAGCCCTGACTCCCTCCAGTGACGTACACTTCAGTTGAACCTCGCAATACGATCGCACGCGCGATGTCGTCACCATCCCCGGGCCCGTTGTAACGAGCGGCCCATGTCGAATCCCCCGTCGCTGCATTATACCGTATCGTAAAATAATCGTTCATAGTGTCGGTGCTTGCTCCCGTTACGTACAAATCACTTGTCCCTCGCAACGCCATCGCATACGGACGATCATCCCCATTTGCAGGTCCATTATAATACTTCACCCATTTCAAGGTTCCCGATGCATCATATTTTACTGTCGCATAATCAAACCCGCTGGCTCCGCCATTGCTCCAACCTGTCACATACACATTGCCTGAATCATTTGTTGCAATTGCCACCGGATGGTCTTCTCCATTACCAACCGGATTGTTAAACTTCACTGCCCAGAGTTTATTTCCATTGACGTCATATTTTATAGTAAGAAAATCAGTCGTCGCTCCGCCATTACCGCTTGTTCCCGTGACATAGATCGCATCGTTCACGGTATCAAGGGCAATTGCTGTTGCCTTGTCATCACTTCCGCTATCCTGGAACGCCGCCCACAACAACTCTCCATTAGAACTGTACTTTATTGTGGCAAAATCGGTTCCGGCGCTAAAGCGTGTCGTCCAGCCGGTTACATAGACATTCCCTGAGTCATCGACGGCAAGGGCAGTCGCTGCATCATTTCCGCTTTTTAAGATACCTGAATAGCGCGCTACCCACTGGCGGGTGAGCTGAGCCGATGCTGGAAGTTCAAAAAAGGCAAGAGCGATAACAGTAAGGAACAGTACACGGTTGATCTTCATTCTTTTCGTCTCCTCGAATAAAATGATCAACGTTTTATTTCAACAGCACCATCTTTTTAACGCTTGAGAGTAGCTTGTGCACATGATTAAGAGGTTCGACGACTACCTGGTAAAAGTATACGCCTGAAGATAGGTTAGTCCCGTCGAACCCGACCATTTGAGGACCGTCGTCAATTGTTTCGTGATTGATGAGCACGGCAATTTCTTGTCCCAACACGTTGAATACTCGTAATGTGACGTTTGCCGGCTCAGGGACATCGAAGTTGATGATTGTATAAGGATTAAAGGGATTGGGATAATTCTGGGACACCGTGAATTCAGCGGGAATTTCCTCATCGGCTGGTTGAGGCTGGAACGCGGGCAGCACCGCAGGCGGAACAGTATTCGGAACCAGAGAAGAGGTTGAAAACAAGCCTTTCACCGGCTTGATCTTCAGCGGCGAGGTTGAAATCGTATCTATGGGACCATCAAATGACATGTTAATGGTGTGTAACGTCGAATACAATTTGAAATAATCCACGCCTGTGTACTTCCTCCAGTACGTGAGCATACTATCGACAGTCGTGCTAATTTCCCGCAAAGATTTCTTGTTCAGCGGGTTGTAAAAACCTGTCGTATCATGATACACAAGGTCACCAAACTGGGGTTCTGTGATTCCAGCATCACTTGCTCCAATGTTAAGCTTCATCGTAAGAAGTTCAGCTGCTAAGCTATTGTTGTATAACCGTGGAAGCGGGTTACGCAGAAACCCGGTAAAATACCGGTCGTAAAAATAGGCAAACGGCCGCGGGGCTCCGTTTTGGGGGAATGTGCGTCGAACGAAATATGACCGACTATAATATTCCCAGCCGTATCGTCGGATGCTGTCGAGGCGCGGTATCCCGATAACAATTCCATCAGGAAATAATCCGTGCGTAAATATCGCGTCTCGCACGTTTCCTGCATTGGGCATCGGCAAGCCGCCACGCCGCGTCCACTTCGTGGCTTTTAATCCCAGGCTGTCCTGCGTGAATGTTTGAAAACAGCCGCCTGCAAGTTTTCCGTTTGACCCAACCCGTTGAGAATAAATATCTGTAAAGCCCGACGCACCCCGGTAATCTGCCCATGTAATGATCGCACCCTGGAGGCTGTCCACGGTAAGCTGGGGAGCATATTGGTCATACGGTGAAATACAAACAGCGTTTCCATTTGTTTGCCATTCTGCAATACCACTGAGATCCAGCCGTTGGGCATAGATATCAAAATCAGTCACTTTGCGCTTATCCTGCCATGTGATAAGCACGCTCGATTCATCTCTGACTAACTGAGGATTGTATTGATGACCTGCTGCGGTGCAGACTGCTAAGCCGTTCGCCGCCCATAATGTCTGCCCGCTGATGTTAAGGCGCTGTGCGTAAATGTCGTAATCAGTTCCGGTCCGGTTATCCTGCCAGGTTATCACTGCGCCGTCTGATCCATCCGAAACCATCTGTGGGTAGTATTGCGGTCCGGGTGAAGGGGCAACCTGAACTCCATCCACGTTCCATTTCCGTTGACCGTTCGCATCGATGCGTTGGGCATAGATATTGTCGAAAGTGCCTGTTCGTCGATCCTGCCAGCTAAGAATACTTCCGCCGGCACCGTCCGAGACAAGCTGAACATTCTGCTGAACGTTTGCAGCGTTACAAACGACCACACCATCCGTTGTCCATGCAACCTGACCGTTGGAAAGAATACGCTGTGCATAAATATCCGATGTCCCTGACCGGTAGTCACTCCATGTAACGATCGCCCCACCGGAGCCGTCTTGGACAAGCCGCGGTTCTGTTTGATCACCCGTGGCCAGGCAAGCTGCGACTCCGTTCTGTGTCCACATCGCATGACCGCCGCCGTTCAATCGCTGGGCAAAAATATCAAACTGACCCTGATCATTCCGTCCATCCTGCCAGGCAATGAGAATGCCGCCAAGTCCGTCAGGCGCGATATGAGGATTGTATTGGTGTCCTATGGCATTGCATACGGCTATCCCTCCAGGATTCCAGAGAATAACTCCGTTTGAGGCTACCCTCTGCGCAAAAATATCATAATCCAACCCCGATCGATTATCTTCCCAGACGATGAAAGCGCCTCCCTGACCATCTTCAAGAATTTGCGGGTAATACTGAAATCCTGAAGTCGAGGAAAGGAGTATTCCTCCATCCGCCCAAACAGGGTTGCCATAGGCGTTCATGCGCTGAACGTAGAGTTTATCAAATGAACCGTTGCGCCGATCCTGCCAGACCATAATTGCACCATTCTTACCGTCGCTTGCAATGCGGACATTGTATTGATTGCCGGAACTTGTTACAATGGGAACACTGATGTCACTGCGGCAGGGCCAGTCGGCAACTACTTGCCGTGGCAGGCAGGGGACGATAAGCAAAGATGTCACGCAAAATCTTATCAATGCCTTCATAATGCTTTATGCGATTTTTTTATGATAATCGACACGCTCTTGTGGATTAGGAATTACCTTACCTATGAGCGAATAACCGCTCCGCATGAAATTTTTTTTCATTTCAACAACAGGATTTTTCGTACGCTTGAAAAATCTGAATCTCGTGCCCCATGGCGTTTCATTAATCCACTTGCTGTCATTTTCACGTAGTACATACCGCTTCCTACCCCTATCCCCTGGGCGTTTTTTCCGTCCCATTGAGCACTATAAGTACCGGCAGGCTCAACAGCATCTACCAGAGTAGCAACTTCCTGTCCCAACACCGAATATACCTTAATATTGACATCAGATTGGAAGGGCAATGAAAAACTAAACCTCGTTATGGGGTTAAACGGATTCGGGTAATTTTGTCCCATCGAGTATTCCCTGGGAAGGTTAACGGTTTCTTCAACGCTAGAGAGTGATTGAATCCTAAAAACCGAATCACTTTCATCCGCGATGACGGAGCAGGCTCTATCTGCATCCGTTATTTTCAGACGACAAGAATCCGAAGGAGTCGGTGGTACCATCCAATCATATGAGGTGTTGAATGATTGAAGACTATCCACAATGAGAGACCACGTCCTTCCGTTATCGATGGAGTACTCCAATCTCACATAATCGTTACTATAGCCCTGGATGCTGGTATCAATCCAGGAAATTGTGTGATGTGAACCTGTATCCCAACGCTCCCCGCCGTTCGGGCTAAGAACCTTCAGATTGATATCATAATCGAGTTTCCAAATTCCATTTTCCTGTACCGCAATCACAGAATTAGTGTCCAACGCCAACAGTCCGTAATTCAGAGGTTGTGAAATGGGTGAAAATTGAAAACCGCAGCTTACATAATCCCACGAGATTCCGCCGTTTCGCGACAGAAAAATTCCTGCAGGATTTGCCCCATAGGTTCCAAAATAGATGTAACCCGATCGCTGCAGACACGGTGCTACCCACCAGCCGTTCCCCGATGTTGGCGAGCTGCAGATTTTGATCGGCGTGTCAAGGCAATTCCATGTTTCGCCCCCGTCAGTTGTCTTGAGCAAACCTCCGACTTCGATTCCGGAACCTCCGAATCTACCGGCATATGCTATGCGAGGATTGAAGGGGTCAGCTGCTATGCAAGGTATTTCTCCCGCAGTATGGAAAACATTTCTCCATGAGTATCCATAGTCTGTTGTTTTCCAAATACCGGAACTGGCATCTCCGATGTAGATTATATTGGCACTATCCTCACGTATCTCTGCATCGCACCAGGCAGTGAACAATCCATTCACAATTCTAACCGTATCCCATGAGTTGCCAAAGTCCGTGCTTCGCCACAGCGTGTCATTCCCCATCGTATACACCGTATCGGGATGGACAGGTTTAAATTCAACCGGATGACCATAGTAGGAAAATGTTCCGCCCCATGTCTGAGTCCAGGTCATGCCTCCATCGGTGGTTTTTACTATCCTATCTGGTATTCCCAAATTCATTTCTACGCCGACTAATAATTGCAGTGTATCCAATGGATTCACAGCAATTGATTTTATGATACCGTTTCCAGGAACATCATTACCAAACAAACTCCAGGTGTTCCCCTTGTCCCTGCTGATATAGATGCGCGTTGTGCCAGCCGCACCATAGATGATATTAGAGTTCAGCGGGTTGTACGTCAGCGGGTTCCCCGCATAGACAATCCCAGCTACTTTCTGATGCCAAACCTGACCTACAAGAATCTCCGTGCTCATCATTATGAACAGTACCAACCATTTCATGTTGATACAACACTTTCCACGCTCACTTCATGACCAGCATTTTGCGTACACGCTGAAATATTTGTTGCGCTCCTCGTCCATCAGTTCCTTCCGCGAAGAACTGATAAAAATATACCCCGCTCGCAAGATGCGAGGAATTGAACTCGCGGTCGTATATACCCGCATGAAAAGGCTGATGATCGAGCATTGTAGTAACATGACGACCAAGCACATCATAGACTTTGAGTGTAACAGATGCCGGAATTGGCAAGGCAAATTCTATCACCGTTGTTGGGTTAAATGGATTAGGATAATTTTGACCCAACATGAAGTCTTGAGGGACTTCTCCGCCTTCGCCTGCACGCGATGCTTTTAATGAAAAAGTAATACGCGCGCCTTCGTGAACAACATAACTTCCCTTCTTCACCAACGGCAACTCACCGGTTACCGTCTGACCAACCTTTTCAACAAGAATATAAATTAAATTTTCTTCATTTGCTATATTCCACGAAAAAATTATTGGCGTTGACAGGGCATGCACCAAAAGCGCTGTTTCTACATTATTTTCACTATTTTTATCATATAATGTAACCATTCCCCCATTGCCAAAACGAGCGTCAAATTCGTCCGGAGCAGGAGGTGGCAGTTCATAAAATTCCGATGTCATATTATTTGCCGACTTGCCAAAAAATAATGTCTGCCGATGATGTTTTCCGTCTTCAATTGTCAATGTGTTGAGCATTTTCAATTGCCCGTTATTCCAGACGGTTTTCATTTGTGCATTCGGTCCCGTTGAATAAATCAATTTCCCCTCCCCTTTTGTCTTTACCCAGTACCCTTTTCCCGGCATCAAAGTCGTTTGGGGTGAATACCCTCCGACAGAGGAGTAATCATAAAAACTTGTTGCGATCAAACTATCGGGAATCGTGCTGACCGACGAAGTTGCCAGTGGGTACGACAACGAACCGACGATATTCCACCGGGACTTAACAGGAACTGTGTCCAATGTAATCGGTATACCCGTGATACTCACCGGATCCGACTTCAGCCAATTTCCCAAGCCATAAATCAGCGAGTCTTTCGCCTGATAGCCGGAAAAAAAGAAATACGCAGGAGACGCCGCATAGGGAAACACTGCAGTCGTCGACGTATTGACAACCTTTACCGGCAACGACATGAGGCTCCATCCCCCGCCCTGACCGACAATAAATGTCAGTCCTTTGCTATGAACGATTTCGAATGCTCTGACGGTTGTATCCGCAATAGTAAGGAAAGAATCCCTTTTCATATCAACTGCAAATAATCCTCCGTGCGTAAGTGTGTCACGTAATATGAAAACGCCGAAGCCAAGTACCTGCGATTGCCAAGATACGCTAAATGGATAACCAGATGGGCCCGGTTGAATTTCGCACGTATACAAACGTTGTTGATTTGCGCCTGAAAGTGTATCGCGCAGGTCTTTTTTTGTTCCATTCGTCCCGGGAATATGCCATCGCACATCAAAGTTGCCGGCACCAGGTTTTGGAGGGAGAACAGTTTCTTCCAAACCGGCATCAATACTGTCCGTTGCTCCGCCATGTATTCCAAAAACAAGAGTATCATCGCTCGGACCGTTCTGAATGATGAGACTACTACTAAATTCGTTCTCTGCAGTTATAGTAAACGGCAAATTACTGGTGTCAAGTCGCGTAGGGTCGTAGTCACTTCTGACCCGAACTTTACACTGCGTCGAAGGAGTATTCGGGACCGTCCAGGAGTATGTTCCCTGCGACGCCGGACGTCTTGCAATATACGTCCATGTTGACCCGTTGTCGGTAGAGTAATGGAGGTCGACATATACCGGTCCGCTCACGAACCAAGTGATATTATAGGTTGAACCGACTTCCCATGTTTCTCCGCCTGTCGGACTGTTGAGATTAACGACGGGTGTGTACACAGAAAACGGCGCGTCGCTGGTATCTTTTGTCGATGTAAAAAGGGGGTCGGAAATCCTGATGCGGCAATTGTTGCTTTCAAACGCCGGAATAGTCCAATTGTAGGAAGTTTGAGAGGATGGAATACTATCGGCAATGATATTCCAACTAGCCCCCCCGTCTGATGTATATTCAATTCGAAGAAAATACAGGCCGGCGTCTGTCCATGAAATAGTGTGCTGTGAACCGTTCGGCCAAGCTTCTCCGCCGTTTGGGCTAAGAACATGAATGGAAAGTGGATACTGCAACTTATAAAGGCCGTCATTTTGCAGTGCAATAATACTCATCGTGTCGAGTGCAAGCAACCCATAGTTCAACAGACCGTTAGGATATAATCCGGTATCATAGCGGGACCATGTGGCACCGGAATCCCTTGACATAAAAACTCCCGGAACTGAAGCGCCGTAAGTTCCAAAATACACATACCCTTCCTTCACCGGTGAACAGGTAATCCACCATGTAAAGCCACTTCCCACTGGTGTGGTGATTGGCTGCCATGATTCTCCCCAATCCGTACTCTTCAGGATCCCTCCCCCGCCGTTGTAGCGTGAAGCGTACGCAACGCGGGGATTGAAAGGGTCAATCGCAATACTGGGTATCTCACCGCCGGTCGCATAGACCCTCTTCCAGTTCACCCCGTAATCATATGTTTTCCAAATTCCCGACGCGTTATCGCCGAGATACATAACACTGGCGCTATCCGGCCGTAATTCTGCGTCACACCAGGCATTGAATCCTGTTACAATACGTACCGTATCCCATGTTGAGCCAAAATCAGTGCTTCGCCATAGCGTATCGTTTCCCATGGTATAGACTGTATCGTGATGAACGGCCTTAAATTCTATCGGTTTACCATAATAAGAAAAGGTTCCTCCCCACGTCTGCGACCAGGTAATTCCTTCATCAGTTGTTTTCATTATCTTATCAGGGTTCGAGCCTCCGGTTTCCACGCCTGCCAGCAACTGCAATGTATCCAATGGATTTACAACTATTACTTTGATTGACCCTCCTCCGGGAATTGGATTGCCAAACCCGGTCCACGAATAACCCCTGTTCCGGCTTACAATAATATAATTATTGTTGGTTGCTGCATAAAACATATTGGGGTTTACCGGATTATAGGTAAGCGGGTTACCTAACCCGGTTCCGTTGACCTTCTTTATCCATGTCTGAGCAAATATACTCTGACTCAACAGAATTAAAAGAACAACCCACTTCATGCCGAATTACCCGCTTCCATCACTATAAATCACCGGCTTCTTCACAGCTTTCAGGTAAAAGCTTATTTAATCAGCATCATTTTCTTAACGCTATGATACTGCTGCGTACGCCCATTATCGTTAAACCCTTCAGCGACAAGCCGGTAGAAATAAATGCCGGATGCAAAATCTCCCGCATCGAACTGAGCCATCTGATTCCCTTCATCCATCTGTTCATGATCCAATAACGTTGCGACCTGCTGACCCAGTACATTATAGATTGTCAATGTCACAAACGCCTGTTCCGGCAAATCAAATTCAATTGTTGTCGTTGGGTTAAACGGATTCGGATAATTCTGATGCAATGAAAATGAAGTCGGAACATAACCATTATCAACCGAACCGAGAGGAACAGGGGGGATAACGGCAGTGCTATCGAATTGCAGGTATGAAACTTCATACAGCGGACGGACTCCTCTTGCAGAAAATTTCGCGCTGAATGAAAACGTATCCATTGTACCCCTGAATGCGGAGGTAATTCTCCGGACGACATTGTACACGTCAGACGGGGTTAAAGGAGTATTTTGCAATTTCACCGGCAGACATGTGATAAATGAATCGGCGATAGTCGCGACATTATTCACCGATTGTTGATTGAAAAGATCCGATGGATTAGAACGGTCATAATACACCAACTGACCTAAACCTGAAGGAAATTTTCCGATCTGACTTGCTGCAATGTCGAGCTTCAATGCAAGTAATTCTGCGAACAGCCTATTGTTGTGTTTTCCGGCGGGCAAGCCCGTAACCTGTCTTTTGATAGAATCGAGGGTCGCGTCATATCTATCCAGACAGCGTTCTGTATGTGTATGTAAATGGATGTTGCGGTCCCAGAGAGATTTTTTCACGTCACTATAGCGTTTATGCAAAACAGTATGCGGTTTTTTATCCCCCTGCGGGATACCGACAACCAAACCAGTCGGAAATGGAGAGGAGAGCTGATGGTACCCTTTCGGAAACAACTCATCCCCGGCATTATGGAGGTTGGGCATCGGAAGTCCTGGAAAATTCTGCTTGAAACCATCATCAGGAATCTTTGCAAATGGAGGAGGAGAAAATGTTAGCCATTGATACTGAACGGTGATCTTCTTGCCTTTATCTCCCTGTCCGATAATCTCAATCGTATCGCCAGTACCGATTCCGGGGAGCAGGAAGCTTAATTCTTTAAAGCCTGTCCAGGCATAAATTGAATCGACAGGAAGTCCGCTTTTACCGCGATACACTTTGCCGCTTGTGTTCTGCGAAAATTTAAGCGATAGCGTGACATGTGCAGGAACGCCAAGATTGAATTTAAAGAACACTTTGTCCGCTCTTCGGGACATCGATTTGAAGATTGGCAGATTCAGATTTCCGCCGGTTGCCCAATCCTCAGATGTTGCTGTGCGATACGTTTGGGCGGAAACATCATAGAAATTTCCAAAATCTAAGCCTGTAGTATCAAGTCCGCTCAACACTAACACAATATGGGGCGAACCATTGCGGTACGTATCTGTCCACCCACTCGGAAGAATCTGATGCAACGTATAGGTATCGTGGCGTAAATCCGCAAACTGGTATGCACCGTTTTCATCCGTTGTTGTAGTTTCCGGAGGAGCACTCGAAGGCTCAAGAATGATTTTCCATGGCACAAGAACAGTCGGGTCACCATCATTGGCGCCCACGGTATTCCTGTCTTCATAAACGTGACCTGATATAATCCCCAGATGGAAATTACCGAAATCCTTCCCGCCAACGCTGTCTCCGCTCGATAACACGACAGAGTAAGATGAATCAGGGGTTACCTGCAACCAATGTTGACGGTGTTCTTCAAGCACCTTATAGCTTCCGGCGGAAAGGCCCAGGAAATTGTAAGTACCATTGATATCCGTCAGAGTGGAATCCTCCAGCACGTTGTTCTGATACAGGTACATTTTCCATCCCGAAACACCGGAGTCGGTTTGCGCACGAATTCCATCACTATTTTTATCTTCATATTTTACGCCACTGATAGACGCCAACCGGAAGTTTCCAAAATCGCGTCCGGTGATCTGGCTCTCGCTTGCAGTAAACGTCACTTGGTATGTATCCGGGTTTGCAGGCATAGTCTGCATCCACCCGGTTTTCACTTGCTCGTGGATTGTATACGTTCCTGTTGACAACCCGCCGAGAACATATCTTCCCTGAGCGTCGGTGAAGGCAGAATCGTGAGTAGGACCATCCGCAAATATCAACCATGAAGATAAGCCGGTTTCTCCATTGTCGAGAATCCCGTCACCATTGTGGTCATTAAACTTCTCGCCGATAACTGTATGGGTGCTGAAATTCCCAAAATCCCTACCCGCTTTGACTTTTCCGCTTGAATCAATTGTAACCGAGTATGAACCGAAAGAAGGGGGAAGCGTCTGTCGCCAATTTGGCTTGGAGCCTTCGCTGACAGTGTAGGATCCAATAAAAAGGGAATCAAAATGGTATTGGCCAAGAGCATCAGTTATTGTCGAGTCTGTCTTCGTTCCATGCAAATATATTTTCCATCCTGGCAATGACGGCTCACCACCATCTTTTGTACCATTATCGTTAAGGTCATGGAACTTGACCCCGCTGATAGTACCTAAATGGAAATTCCCGAAATCGACACCGGTCGTATCGATTGAAGAGGTAATGTTGAAGATATGAGTCCCTGATGAAGGATACGTTTGTACCCAATATGGACGTGGAGCTTCACTCACGGTATATGTGCCATTAATTAGACCGGTAAAACGATACTCACCATTTCCGTTTGTCATCGCGCTATCCCAGGGCAAGCCGTTCCGCGCAATGCGGATACGCCAATTGGCTACACCCGGCTCGGCAATCTGATGGATCGTGTCGTTGTTGACATCTTCAAATTTTATCCCGCTGACCACCCTATTGACATACACAAGAAGGTTGTTATTGATTGATGTTTGGGCTGTTGAAACTGTCACCTGAATCGTGAAATTGTTGAGTCGAGTTTCAGTCGCCGTGCCGTTTCCTGGAATCACATCGACGTGGGAATCCCCGGGTTGTAGACCAGCAATTATCGTATACGTTCCACTGGCTAAACTATCGAATGTATATTGACCGGAAGCGTTAGTAGCAGTGCTCTCCACGAGAACTGAGTTTTGATACAGGAAGACACCCCACCCCGGCAAAAGATGGCGGTCTGATGAAGTGTGAACATCCTGATCACTGTCATGGTACACTTTTCCGGAAATTGAATTCTGGGCGAATGTGGTAGAGCCAATCCATGTCGACCATTGATTCTGACTTGAAGCATACTCTCCCACAAACCACGCTGTCTTTCCGTCGGCGGGATCCATTGCTACACCTGTATAATCCCCCCATCTGTTACGGTTTTGACCATCAATTGCAGAATATGTAGCGGCCCCCCCCATGAGGGTTGAACTCGATTGTATGCTGGCGTTGACGGCGTTTCGGCCGGTAAAATGGGCACTTACAAACTCTGATGTACTTGACCGTGAAAAAGTAAAATAAGCGTTTCCAGAACCATCAACTGTAACCGAAGGATAGATATAGTAAATCCCATCGGCGCCAAAGGTCTCATCGATAACTGCTGTATTTGTCGTCGTATTGATTTTTACATATCGCATCGCAGCCACCGTACCACTGCCAAAGTTCGCAGGTTCTCCAAACACAAGATAAACAAATCCGTTACGATAAATGACCGTGGATCCGAGTCTGCCGTCAAGATTGTTAATTGGAGTAACTCCGCTCGGTTGAACGGCATCGGGGGCAATTCCGAATGCTCGAACACTCACATTTGCCTGAACAGCATACGCAGGTGAGGTGAGAGGGTTTGTGATCGTCCCCAGGGTAATTGATGAACCCGTACCGTTGGACTTTGTCAACACATAGATTGTCGGGGACGAACCCACGGTAAACGCTGGCTGTTGTGTAAAACCCCCCGGAAGAACTTCGAGGTACGGAAGCTGGTGTGCGCTGTACAACGAATCTTTTCTTAAAATCCTTATCCTGTTAAACCCAAAAGTATTATCCGAAGCATTAAAATTATTCGAGCCGATATAAACTGCATTGCTGTCAACGCCAATACAAGGATAATCAGCCCATGTGCCGGTGCCATTGTCGGCATCAAGACTATAATTTATCCACGTACCGGTCGCACTGCTGGTCGTTGAGACAGAAATCAGATATCTGGGGCTGGCACTAAAATCAATCATGACGATAATAAAACGTTGACTTCCCAAGTCATACAACAGTCTTGGGTCAGACAATGCACTCGGATTACGTTGAACGTTTGCGAACCAATCGGCGAATGTTGCACTGAAAACCTGACTTCCCGATTTAGTATATCCGACGAGACGGGAGTTGACCGCTTCAAGAATATGAGTTGGACCGACAGTAAGATTATCATCAGGGGGGATGAAGCCCGTGTGAACAATCCCAGCAAAATTCGTTCCGAGTGCAGGCGCTAAGACCTTCGATTGAGGAGTCCTGCCAACAGACCTATCGATGGTGGTATGCTCGTCAATCATGGGGGGAAGCTGAATGTTCTTCAACCTCTTTAACTCTTCAGCAGAAATATTCGAGAGCAGGTCCGGATGTCCCTCCTCCTCAACTTCAGTCGATGGCGTATTTGGAGCTTGGGGTAATTCGAGTGGAGAAAACTTTGCACTTGGAAGAGCAGGTAGATTCACATTGGGTTTTTTCGTTTGTGCACTTCCTGCAAGAAAGCTAATCAGAATAAGTAAGGATGAAATCAGGAACACATGATATCGAACTTTCATGCAATATTCCCCCAAAATGTTCGTGTTGGAAAAATTGTCAGATTGATTCCTCAATCAAGAAATTACATAATTACATGCTACGGCCGCGTACCTGTCGCCCGACCTGCAGAAGGGAAATTATTCTACTGGAAAAGTTCCCTATCGCCGTGAAGCATCACCTCATCAGTAAGTATATTCTCTTGATGAATATAGTAGTTCAGGCGAACACTTACTCCACCGGTATAAACAAAGCGGTGTTAACCTATCCAGTCTCTTTAGTATAATATTTTGTTTTGTGAGTTGCAATGCTTTATGAGACCATTTTCTCAAAAAAATGTTCGCAAGAGAACGCTATTTTACGCAATTTTTTTGAACCTATGGTCTATTCCGAACTTCCATCTAATGTTCCTATAATACAGTTTGTAGCGGTTCTTTGCCGTAGATGCGATGACTAAATGGATGTCAAAGGGAAAGTGGAAAGGAAGGTAATATAACGGGCTCTACGGTTGCATTTCCGTAGAGCCCGCAAGAGATTTCACTTCAGGAACGTTATTTTCTTAACAATTTGACGGCTTCCATCACTGACACGGACAAAATACATGCCGCTCTCAACGACTTTACCCTCATCATTCGTTCCGTCCCATTCTAGTATGTGGTATCCTGACTCCACGTCGGCCTGATTAAACATTTTCACCTTTCTTCCGAGGATGTCATAAATAGCGACACGCACAACAGCCATTTCCGGAACAGAAAGAATAAACCTTGTTGACGGATTAAACGGATTTGGAAAATTCTCGCTGATGTGAAATTCGATGGGGTGAGTTTTTTTCGGCACAACCGAGAGGACGATCTCTTTTATTTTCGGATCATCAATTCTCCACATACCATACCCATCGATTGAACGCCGGTGTATAGTATTTCCTTTCTGAACTTCCTCCAGCACGAACGAATTGTTACCGTTCGCTGAAATTTTCCACTCGACAGTAACGGGAAATGCAGATGTCTGGATTTGAATCGGAAACGATACCTCGTGATCTGCCGGTCCGGAATATATTTCTGTAGACCTTTGAGATTGAAATCGTACATCGAACATACCTTCCGGCGGCAACGGAGGAAGTTCATCCAGTGAATGATCTCCCCGCTCCTGATAATCTTCGCCAAAGTATAACGTCCTGCTGAACCCATGTTGATCGGCAATAATCAAGGAGTTCAAACCGTCTGTCAGGACGGCATTGGTTTTATGTTTTTGTGACGCAGTAAAACCTCCGAGAATAATTTTCCCGCTGACGCCCGCCTTGAGCCAGTATCCTTTCGCAGGTTCAAACACAGTGGTGGCAACATATCCGTTATTGTATTCATACAAAGGAGACAACATCATCGTAGAAGGAATGCGAGTTACCGACTCTTCATCGATAGAATCGCTTAACGAACCAATCATATTCCATCCTGCCGCAAGATCGATTGTGTCGAGAGTGAGTGCATTCCCATATAACGTTACAGATTGTGCCGAAGGAAATTTTAGCCAGTACCCTACGCCATGACGCAGAATGTCAGCCTGCTGGTACCCATGGTTATATGTATATGCCGGAGAAATGGAAGTCGGAAATATCTTTTTAACAGAATCACTTTCTGCGTGCATCGGCACTGAAATCATGTTCCATCGTGCCTTGACCGGATACGATTGTGTAACGCTGTTCAGCGCATGCGATGAATCAGAAGCTGTCCATCTTGAAAAGTCGTTGATGCCCGATAGATGTATTTTATGAAATGAAGTATCAACAACTCCTCCCTGCTTTGCCCAGGAATTCCCCGCATCGGTTGACTTCCACAACGAAAGTGTCACGGGGTGTTGTCCTGCAAGGTCCTTCTGATGATAATAGAAATCAAGCGTGGCATCTAAGCCATTGTTTGACGTCGGTTGAATATCAAAGTATCGCCGTATGGAGGAATTACTCCCGCCAGACAAACCGATCCCTGTCACGCGGGTTACCGTAGTCGTCCCCGGGATTCCTCCTGAGGCATTCATTAATAAACCGATTCCGCCAAATGTTTCGTTGTGTGATTGGCTCACAAACCGTGTTGCCTGAACGCTTCCCACCACGGTCGATTGATCATTTTCTATGAGCGTCCCATCGAGAACCAGCTTTGAGTTCAGAGGAATTGCTATTTCCTGTAACAATTCCAGGGTATCCCCTCCGTCAACTACGATGTTTCCGAAGTGTCCGACATGGTTCCCTCCGATGATCTGATGAGTAGATGAAAACCCTCCGCTTATTCCGCCGATGTTAACAGCATAGGAGGAATTCGACAGGCTTTTCGAACTTGAAGTTGACGTAATTGTATCAACGTTTAGATCAAGAGTGCCGTCATTGATGATTCCACCACCGTTGAGATTGATATCGGCACTACTTATCCCGACAATTGAGGGTTGAGTCATAAGTGTTGCATTTTGTTCTATGATAATTCCCCCTGTCAAATAAACTGCCCCGGTTTCGCTTCCGGTGTTGCCGATATTATTAGCATTCAAGTTCGATGCACTTCCTATCAGGAAATTCGAGCCTGATTTTACGGTTAGACTCCTGATATACATTGTGCTGTTCGACGTCGGGGCCCAAACCACGGTTTTTGCCTGGTTTCCGTCCCCTACTTCTAAATCCCCGAGTCGAAAACTTGCACCGTTTTTGACGCTATCGGTAGTATTTCCGGTCAACGTGACCTTTCCTTCATTCATGTTTAATCCTGAATTACCATTGGCTGAATTATTGCCGACAGTCGTTGTCAGATTATGTTTGATGACCAGCATAGCGGACGGATTTCCGTTCGATGTCAATTGAGGTCTCCCTCCTCTATCACCCCCGCCCCCACCCAGCCCTCCCGGAAGTGTTGATATTGATACATTACCGAACACGGTCAGTTTCCGTAACCCTGAATTTTCAAAACGAAGCTGAGGTCCGGAATTCGAGCCGTTTCCTGAACCGATCATGGTAAGGTTATGGCATGTTGCACCCGGACTGTCTACAGTTACTGTAACATAGAGTGTGGTGAACGAAACATCATCACCGGAATCGGGGACTGCACTGCCGGACCATGTTGCTGGGTCGTTCCATGCGCCACTGGTCGTTGCTTCAAATGCAGAAACAATACTCACTGACGGCGAATTTATTATATTCGCGAGACTGCCTGAAGTTCCTCGTGATTTTACAACGAATGTTGTCGACCCTAATGCCGACGGAGTTGTCAGGCCGGAGATAATAATCCTTCCAATATTAAGATTTGTTATCTTGGCGCTGTAAATTGTAATAACATACGGATTCCCTGCTGTTCCATTTCCCGTCACTTGCCTTGAAGCGAAGGTAAGACCGGACCCGCTCAATGTTTTACCAGTTGTATCTCCCCATGTCCATGCCGAAGGAATGGTTATGCTAAGTCCTGCTATTGTATCTATACCATCACCGGCCACAGTGAGGGTTTCACTTACTGCGGGTGTGTTTTGGAACCGGGAAGTGGGTACAATATCAGCTGTTCCCGAGCCATCCGCAGGGTCGAATCCCATATCCACTGCACTTCGGGGTTTTAGGCGGAGAAACGTGTTCGAAAAAGAAAGAATACCAACAGCATCAACCGGAACAGTCGGAATTGTCCTGCCTGGCAACGAATTAAGATTCGCGTTGCTTTCAACACGGACGGTGATCGTATCGGAATCAGCTTCATGATAACTGTAATTTGTTCCTGCAGCAAACGTTCCTGTTGCCGCAGTGCTCAAGCCGATAATTTTTACAAGCCGCCCTTCGTTGAGATTGGAAGAAGATTCGGAAATTGGCAGTGAAACAACAACAGGTGATACGAGCGACGTCCCCAACGCCGTGTCAATGAAGGAAAAATTCGGCATTCCGAGTTCATATGCTCCCTGGAAGTTGATAATACTCCCCTGAGCTTTTGCATTACGGCCGGCCTGCAGGACGGGCAAACCGCCTGTGGCAAACAACTGCAATCCTCCTGTACTGTTTTGGATATACCCCTGTCCGTTGACAAACATATTTGTCCTTACATTGATCGCCCCGTTAACACGGGCACCGTAACCTGCGATTGAACCAAGAGGATGATTCTTGATAGAATCGATCCTTGTATCTCCCACAAAATATCCCCTCAGCGACGCGCTGCTCGACGCGTACTTCGATGAATCGTCAATTGCAGAAATAAAGTATTCAATCAGGTTGCTGGATGCTGTATGTTTTGTTGAAGAAATGATACCCCTGTATTGTGTCCCGGAAAGCAATGTCATAGTCATGCTGGAATCATACGCACCTCCATTGACTCTGATGTGAAGCCGGACGATTACTACTAACCCGTCGTTATCCGCAACCGAAGCAAAAACAGTATCAACTCCTCCGACCTCAGCAACAAATGGAGATCGTGTGATAGAGGATATAACAGGCGGTGCATTTGCAATGGCAGGTGGAATTTCAAGTGATGACAGGCTATTTTGTGGCACCTGAGTGGACTGGATAACAAAATCACCGGCATTGTCGTCGCTGTCCCAGCCGTTACCGTTGGTAACATCAGTCCCGCCGGATGCCATAGAAGATGCAGTGGAAGTCGATTGCGCTTTCCGTTCTGCACTCGTTGTATTACTCAAGGAACCGACTGCTCCCGCTCCTTCAAACAGACTTGCAGTGCCATACCCGACAAAATCTACAACATTTGATGCTGCCTGCCCTGTGACTACTACTGTATCGTTAGCTAGGGCGACCTTGCCGTCCGCGGCGCTCAGCGTAATAGTGCCTGATGCATCCGGCGTCGGTAAATTTGTTGTTCCGCCCGAGCCTTGTGCTTCCTGGACAAGGAAAAAACCGTGCGCAGAAATTGTCCCCGAGAAAATAGTTTTCTTTGATGCGCCGCTGCCAAATGATCCCGCGGCAGTTGCATACTGAATTGACCAATTGGAAATGACAACCGGAGAGGCAGTTGGATTATACAATTCAACAAAATCATTCTTGTATGTCGAACCGCTATTGCCTCCGCCTCCGTAAACTTCACTGATAACAACGTGTGTCGCTATTTGTGACGTTGCTATCTCCCTTACACAAAATGTGAGCAACAATATAGTTGCGTACACAATGAGTAAAGCTTTCATGAGTGTACCCTCCCTTTATGATTGTTAGTGAAATGAGTGAATTAGAGCATGATGGGTTTCAAATATTGTTGTACATAATTGATTGAAGAATTGCGTTACCTGATTAACATCATTTTGCCGGTGATGCGGTTTTCTGCTGTCACGACAGTGTAATAGTAAACTCCAGATGGGGCGAGGTTACCATGTGCATCAAGGCCATCCCATTGTACCGGTTGAGCACCCTGAACACCGTATACTCCGCTTGCAAGAAAACCCGCTTGAATCTGTCTGATCGTCCGTCCAAGAATATCATAGATAATTATCGTAACATTTGTCCCTTTACTCAGCGTAAATGCAATCGATGTTCCAGGGTTAAACGGATTCGGGTAATTTGGGAGCAACGTAACGACATTCGGAACCTTTGGAACCGGTCGAGGATTTGTAATCGGCTTACCTCCTCCCAGAATTGTATTTACAATAACTCCATTGCTTCCAAGCGACCAACCCAGCAAGGTATCGGCGAAGTTTATAGCATACAATGGCTGGTCAGTAGGACTACTCAGCGGCAGCCAATCCTTGCCGCTGTTAGTCGTTTTTATAACTACACCGCTGTTCCCAACCGCCCATCCTACACTGTCGTTGATAAAATAGATGGAATTGTAGGAGGCCCGGTAAGGACTGTGATTCGGCCTCCATGTAATGCCGATGTCGGTTGATTCAATAATTTTTCCATTGTTACCGACAGCATACCCTTTCTCTGGGCTGACAAAGAAGATGGAATTGAGCCGGAGAGAGGGTTGGATAAACTGAGACTGCCACGAAACGCCCTGGTCGGTGGTTTTATAGATTTTTCCGACGCCTATCGAATCACCGGTAGCCCATGCGGTTTGCGTATCAACAAAATAGATGGAAGAAAAATTGAGGGCACTGTCTAATTGAATGCTGGTCCACGAAGCCCCTCCGTCTGTCGTGTTGATTATGACACCGCTGTCACCCAACGCGGTTCCAATTGATGCTGAAGAAAATTTTAAGCCACGAAGCGGAGTATTAACCCCGCTCGGATGCGCGGTCCAGGAATTACCTCGATCACTGGTGCAAACAACTGTCCCCTTCTCACCAACGGCACACCCATGGTTTACATCCCAGAAATCAATAGCATACAACGTATTTGATGTCCCGCTGACCACCGAATCCCACAAGCTTCCACCATTGGTAGTTCGAAGCACTGTTCCCGATTGTCCCACGGCAACAAGGTCAGATTGCGTTAGGCGTGCCAATCCAAAGAGGTCAAATGCTTTTCCTTGAAGCTGCGACGCCCATGTCAAACCCTTATCAGTCGATTTCGAAAAAAAACCTCTATCGCCGACAACCCAAGTGGACGCACTTCCATCAAAAAGGACTGCATTGATATCAAATAATGTATCCAGCGTTTGACTGAGCGATGGTGGCCAGGTCTGACCGCCGTCAGTCGTTTTGGCAATGGCGCCGTTCGCCCCAGCCGCAATACCTTCCACGCTTGACATAAATCGGATGGTATTCATGGATGTCGAAAACACTGTTGGTTTCCGGGCCCAGGTTGTTCCGCCATCCAGCGTTGACATGATCACACCAGACTTCAACGCCACCCATCCCATGCTTGGGTTAATGAAATAGACATCCTTCATGTCTGCAAACACCGGTGGATTAATCGTCAGGCTATCCCAGTGTGCTCCACCATTGGTTGTCCGCAGGAATGTGCCTAATTCGCCGCATGCCCAACCGTTTGTTGTCGAAACGAAGAAGACAGAGAGAAGGTTCTTTGGAGTGTGTGAATCCTGAGTCTGCCATGTCGAACCACCATTTGTCGTCCTGAGTAAGAGCCCAGATCCTCCGACTGCCCAACCGAAGTTATTATTCACAAAACTAACATGATTCAGCGTTGTTCCTGAAAATCCGCTTGTCTGTTGTGTCCACGTTGCCCCTCCATCCACAGTGTAAATAATTTTTCCGAGGTCTCCGACTGCCCAGCCCTTCGTACTGCTGACAAATGATATGGACCGCAGGGCAGAACGAACACCGGCGACTCCATACTGAATTTGCCAGTGTGAACCAGCGTCAGCCGAAAGCATTACTGTTCCACCTCCACCAACCATAATGAGGTCCGAAGAAGAAAGACGGGCCATTGCGTAAATATTATTTCCTTGAGGAGACGGATTTTCCCACACCCAGCCGGTATCACTAAGTGAGTGTAACAGACCTGAATGAATTTGAGAAATACCCCCCACAGTAAGGACAACTGCCAATGCTACAACAAAAACCGTGCGTCGAAGAATAATGCTATATCCTCGACGATTAACAATGTTGACTCCGCATAAACATTTCAACGAAACCATGCAATGAATCGAATTGGTACTCGTTTATATCAGACCGACTCCAAGGTTCCCGGTTACTTGACCAGCAATAATTTCCGAGTTACCTGATATTTTTTGTCAACAGAAAAAACTCTTGCGAAATAGACTCCACTTGTGAGCGCCGCTGCATTGAACTCCACAAGATGTGTCCCTGCTTCATACTCCGTCCGGTCTATCAAGGTCGTGACCTCCTGACCAAGCATGTTGTATATCTTAATCGAAATAGTAGCATGATTCCTCAGTTCAAACACCAGTGTTGTTAAGGGATTGAACGGATTAGGATAGTTTTTAACAGAAACAATAACTGACTGTGGAGCAGTTTTGGGATCAATACCAAATCCAACGGTGCTCTTATACTTGAGAATGACACCAAATCTGCCAACTGCATAACCGGATGTTGAATCGTTAAACATAACTCCAAGCAAATTGAACGACGAACCCGACGCTTGTTTCGTCCATGTCGAACCTCCGTTGCTTGTCGCGACGATGATTCCGTTTCCTCCTGTTGCCCAGCCGTGGAGCGAGTCCGGAAAAGATACTGAATAGAGAGTATTTATCGTTCCGGAAACTGTACTCGTCCAGTTAGCACCTCCGTCCACTGTTTTGATAATCGTTCCTCTTGCGCCCACTGCCCAGCCTACATTTTGATCAGCGAATTTGACAGAGTACAAGGTATTCGACGTGATAATCGAAGAAGGTTGTGTATTCCATGAATTACCTCCATTCGTGGTATGCAGTATGAGACCCCCGGAACCGGAGGTCCACCCATTATTACTATCGATAAAAAACACGGAGTAGAGAACCCGCTTCGTTCCAGAAGAGAACCCAGACCACGTTTGTCCACCGTCAATTGTTTTCAGGACTTTATTCACGTCACCGACAGCAAACCCGACAAGAGAATTAATAAAGAAGACCGACCGCAGATTGAGCCGGCTTGTTATCGAAAGGATAACCCATGAAGATCCGCCGTTCGTCGTTTTTACGATCGTCCCACCCCGACCTACTGCGTATCCCGTTACCGTATCAAGAAAACATGTCGAATTTAACGTTGAACTTGTTCCTGAGACCTGAGTGAACCAACTCAAGCCGGCATTTGTCGTTTTGAGAATTATTCCACCTGTGCCGACCGAGTATCCAATATTAGTGGAAGGGAATGCGACTGATTGGAAATCACCCACTACCGCCTGGTTCATCTGCTGCCATGATGCACCGCCATCAATTGTCTTCAGTATCGTTCCCCATATACCTACTGCCCACCCGAGCAACGTATTTGAAAATTTAACCGCAGTTAACCATTGAGTTGTATTGGATGTCTGTTGTATCCAGGATAATCCGCCATCCGAAGATTTATAGATTTTGCCACCTTGACCGACGACCCATCCATTGAGTGGGTCTACGAACGAAAGCCCTTGAACATTAAAGCTCGGTACAGGGTGTGCAGTCCAGAAGGATCCTCCGTTAACGGTCTTGTAAACAGTTCCCTGTTCACCCCCTACCCAGCCGGTATCCTTGTTAATAAAATAGACTGTATTTAAGCTCCTCAATGTACCGACATTTATAGCAAACCAGTTGTCCCCGCCATTTGTCGTTTTGAACATTTTGCCGGAATCACCCGCAATCCATCCGATTGAATCATCGACAAAATAGACAGAATGAAGATTAACCGTGCCGGTGATGAACTGCTGCGTCCAATTGGTTCCGGCATTTACTGTGTGGATGATTGTTGACCTTAACCCTACCGCCCAGCCTTCAAGGCGGTTAATAAACTTAACAGCGTAAAGAGCAGTGCTGACGCCTGTCGGTGTTGCAGACCAGTTACCGCCGCCGTCAGTTGTTTTCAATACTGAGCCTGAAACATCTGAAGCGTAAATATATTCCGAATCCACGGCGCTTATGCCTAAAATTCTGTTCGTAGTAAGACCGATGTAGTGCTTTGTCCTCCACGTTGCACCGCTGTTTGAGGTTTGCACAATCGTACCTAATTCACCGGCACCAATAAGGCCGGAATCTTTGTACAGGTCGGCTGTATACAATGTGTTCCCCTGAGGATAAGGGTTCACCCAATACCACTGGTTACCATTGACAATGTCGGCGGCACTGAGAATTTGATCTTGCGCTGGGGGTAAACCATCGTTGTCATTCAGTGTGGGTGCATCGACATCGTCAGCAGATTTAATGATATCGGGCGCGAGGGTCCCCTGCGGGGGCATAATCTGTGCGGTAAGGTTCTTTGTACTTCCTAACAACATGACACACAACCACAGACAAATCCACCTGTTCGTCGGACGGTTGACCATCCTAAGAAGAATATGTCCTGCGTTCATAACATCACTCCTTTCATCACACCCGCCAATGATTGTTCACCATCAAGCATTGTGCGTTACCGCCTCTTTATTGTAAAATTCACGTTCTCGACAACATCTCCTTCTTTTTTCATTGTCACTTCCACCTCTCTGTTTGCAGGTTCTCCTACGAATCCCATTTGGCTGAGTTGGGTGTCCACCAGTTCTATCCTGTATTTCCCCGGGGGAACGCCTGCAAATTCGAATTCACCGGTTGAAAATGTGGATGTCGTTCTTGAAACTTTCAATCTTCCCCCTTCTGCTCCGTCAGTCGATTTGAGCAGTAATTGAATCGTTTCTGCAGGCCTGGTCGCCCCGTTTGTTATCATAACGGTTCCCCGAACGAACCCGCCATAGACAACAGGGATATCGATTTGTCGAACATAATTTGGCTCAGACAGTAGGCGTGTAGTTGAGTACATTGGCACCCATATCGGGTTGTCCAAACTCTGTGGATCCAAATACACATCGAATTCTTCATAATACGGTAGTCGGGTCAGCGTGAGTTTATCGGCGGGTGAACCGATGGGCCGGGTTCCCCGGGTAACATTACCGAAGAAAATCCGAGCTTTGTCGATAAGTTGTTCTCCCTTATCTCTGACCCCGTTTCCGTTTTCATCAACGAACGGGCGGACCACAGCACCACCAAAGCCCACGAAATTCGTCCTGTTGTCAAAATACATCATTGGAACCCTCGGGTCAAACGTCACGGAGCCGCTGCCGAAACCCGAATACTGGTATTGGCCAGCGCCGGATGTAAATGTGCCTGCTTCGGCGCGCAGGAACGGGAAATAATACTCAAGCGTCACACCGAAGTTGTATGAGCTAAGCTGCGGAAACCTGTTGTATGAGATTGCGACGCGAATGCTGTTCGGGAACCGTCGCGACAGGATTGCCCGGACAGCTTCCACCCGGTGCAGAATGTGATCATATGTCATCGCGGGTTGAAATATGATCCCGGGAGGGAGGTTCATGTTAAACGATGACGTGGACGAGAGAGCGGTTAGGTCCGTTTGATCCGTGTTATAATCAGTTCTCCATATGGCTTGGGCACTGATCGTAGGATAGAGAATTCCAAAAGCGCCATTCGCCGCGACCTGGATTGTTCGATCCTTGTAGAGCTGATAGATCGATTGCTCCAGGAAGAAATCGTAAGAAATATGCGTGCTGTTAAAGTTGACTGGCAGTCGAAAGCTCAGCGTCATCTGATTGTCAAGATTCGACGGGTTAAAGAACTGGTTGTGGGAAAATTTCGTCCCGGTCAGCGAGAACTGGGCAGTGGAATAAAAAATCCAGTTTAATCCTGCTCTACCGAAGGCGTTCGGTGCAACAACGCCGTCGAAAATAAGCCCCTGTGCCAACCGCGACGTAGCGGTGATGCCCGTGTAAATCTTTTCCCGGGCGACATCGGCATTATAGTAGTCGATGATTGTCCCAACTGTCAATGCGGAAGAAATCCCCCAGTCCACGCTGTTGGAGGAAACATACATGTTAGAGGGCGGGCGAATTCTTCCGGCACTCAACGAGTACTGCACCTCTCCCGCAGGGACGAGCGTCTGCGGAATATTCATCCGGTAGCGAAGGACATGTTCCTGCCCCCACTGGTCAAACGCACGGATTTCAAGGTCACCCTGGCCATACAATTCAGGGAATTCAAATTGGTATCCCCCCTCACCGTTTGTTTGGAAATACTGTATGCCGCTGGCGACATTGGTTACCTGAACATCGACGTTCGGGTCGAATGTCCCACGAAAGACTTCCCTCGAGTACGAGTAACGCAGTGCTAACGGTCGGTTGGTTACTTCAGCACCAAACATCGAACGGGGTGCAAGCCCACTGGTAATAATATCTCCAAAGATGACCTGTTGAAGCTCATTGTTACCGAGAAACGGATACCGCAATTGCTCGCGCAAGTCATTCCTGGTAAATCGGGGTTGGTAAGAGCCGATCAAACGCATCGTGAGGTCACCACCGAGTGCCTGCAAACCCAGTGAAACATTATAGCTAGAAAATTGGACTTTTGACTTTGCGATCTGGGATTGTGCGGTCCAATCGAGTCGCCCGGCGCCAAGGAAGGTAGGAGTCCGTCCCAGGTAATATCCGGGTTCCGGGAGAGCCTTTTTTGCGGCCGCTTCTCGTTCTCTGCGCCGCTTTCTAACGAGCGTTCTGTAACCTGGTAGATTGAGTGTGTTACGCAATTCTACACTTACTCGCCGGGAGCTATAGCGAAAATCAAGCCCGAAAAGATCGTTCACAAACCCTATTCTTAAGTAGAGCTCTCGTTGTTCCGCGACATAATCCTGCGGTGTCAGCTGAAGGGTTCTTTTTTGAATTTGAGCTGTGCCCGCGTTGACATCAATCTTATATGATGTATCGGGGCTGAGAAAGAATCCTTTTAACTCCTGCTTGACTGTGTCATAATCTGCCTTGATGCCGAGATAATTGAAGGATTCAGCGGCAGGAATATATGCAACCGTGTCTTTAAGAATGATGAGGATTTCTTTTGGATCCATCCGCAGTGGTTTCAATTCCACCACAATCTTCTCATTAGCCTTCTGTTGAGAAACAGCAAAGCTGACTATCGAAAGCAACAGTAGTATGATGACTGTGTATTTCATGACGCTGCCGCCTGGCGGTTACGGAAGGTTGATTTGAGTCGTCATATGAACCGATGGAGCTTGCACAAGGATATCATCCCGCAGGTCGCTTCGTTTGGAGGTTACGAATTCAACATCGAGCGTATAATCCCCTGGAGGTATATCCTTCCGGTCGATGTCCTCCAGCATATTGAACGTTTTGAATACTGCAACATTCTTTCGCGAGGAGTAAATCACCTTGCCCGACGAGTTAATGAGTCGGAGCAATCGGGAGCCCCAGTACGCTGCATTGCCGATTCTTGTTGTCGAGATGTTTACGGTCACTTTTTGCCCGGAAGGCTGTCCGGCAAGCTTATTAATAGTTAATCCGGTTGTCACTTTGCCGACCCGATAATGAAACGGCAAACCCACGGCAACGAGAATTCCCATGCCCCCTTTGATCTGGGTAAAGTTAGGGTTCACTAGTGGTGGAGGTTTCCGAGGTCTTCCGAGAACGACAACACGCGTCCAGTATTCTCCTTCTGCAAGGCCTGGGGGAGGATACGCAACCAACCGAATTGTCTGTGTTTCACCTCCGCCCAAAATAAAGCGTTGCGGATAGGATTTAACCCACTGGGCTGCAGAAGGTTCGTTCGTAGCAACAGAGTCGGTAACAACAATCGCTTTACCACTGTCATCAGAGACAACGTATCCGTATTTCACCTCGATGGACACTTCAGCTTCATCCACACCGCCGTTCGTTACGTATAACGGCGATGAATGTCTTGAATTATCCAGAAAAATGTACTTAGGAGTTACAGTAAGTTGTTGCGCTTCAAGGACGGCACAGTACAGTGGGGTCAGTAATGAACAAAAAAGGAAAATGGTTTTTATGTTTCTCGATAGCAATAGTTACCTCTCACCAAAGTTTCTCACGACGTGATATTAAAAAGGGGTAGCTCCTCTGCACGACTGCGTACTAAGCTACCCCATTGACTGTAACTCTAAATTAGAATTATACTGAAATAACTACGTATTCTTCTAAATTAGTTGCCAGTGTATTCAGCTACGATCACTGCATCTGATTCGTACACGCCACCGCCGGAAACGGAAACGTTGCCAGGCACGCAGGGGTTGGCGCTAAGAACGATATTGCCTGCACCGTTAGAATCCAGGCGGA
>CAZAFL010000004.1:104114-143784 GCA_964484465.1 uncultured Chlorobiaceae bacterium | reverse complement strand
GCGGGCCTGAAAAAAGTAAAAGATTTGTATGCATACCGCGTGAGTGAGGAGAGTGTTTTTTCGGAGAGACTGGTCCGGGTTTCTGAAATGGTGCGGAAGCGTGAAGGTTTGAGCTTCCGCAGTCTCAATATGAAAAAGTTCAGCGAGGAAGTTCAGACACTCAAATCCCTCTATAATAGTGCATGGCAATACAACTGGGGAGCAGTTCCGATGACCGATGCCGAATTCGACGCGCTTGCAAAGGATCTGAAACCGGTGGTTGTACCCGACCTGGTTATCATCGCCGAATATCAGGGGAAGCCCATCGGCTTTTCACTGTCACTACCTGATCTCAATATAGCGTTGAAACATAATAAGGAGGTATATTTGCTTCCCGGACTTTATTGTCTGATGAAGTACAAGAAGAGCATCAACGTGGTGCGTATTATTGTTCTTGGTGTTATCCCTGAATATCTTAAGTCGGGTGCGGCAAGTGTACTTTTCTATGAAACAGCAAAACGGGGAATCGGACTGGGATATACTACCGGTGAGGCAAGCTGGGTCCTCGAAGATAATGTGATGATGAACCGGAGCGCGGAGATGCTTAACGGTCAGCGTTCCAAAACGTATCGCTTATACGAAATGTCAATTTAACTTGAAGGAATGTTCCCATGGCAATTAAACCTGTAGAAAAAATCTGGATGAATGGAAAACTCGTTAACTGGGCGGACGCGCATATTCATGTCCTCTCTCATGTAATTCATTATGGGTCGAGCTGGTTTGAAGGAATCAGGTGCTACGAAACGAAGAAAGGTTCCGCAATTTTCCGTCTCGATAAACATCTCGAGCGATTGTATGATTCGGTGAAAATTTACCACGCGCAGATTCCGTACGTGCGTAAGGAATTAGAGGAAGCGGTCCTGCAAACGATTCGTGTCAATAAGATGAAGTCCTGTTACATTCGCCCGATTGTCTACCGCGGGTATGGGGATGTAGGGGTGAACCCTCTGAACAACCCCGTCGATGTTGCTATCGCTGTATGGGAATGGGGGACCTATCTCGGTGCGGAAGCGCTGAGCGACGGCATCGATGTGTGCGTCTCTTCCTGGACACGACCCGCACCGAACACCCTGCCGACCATAGCAAAAGCAGGAGGCAATTATCTCAATGCCCAGCTTATCAAGATGGAAGCGCTGAAAGCCGGCTTCACGGAAGGTATTGCACTCGACGTCTTCGGGTATGTCAGTGAAGGAAGCGGTGAAAATATCTTCATGGTCAAGAACGGTGACGTTTACACGCCGCCATTCACATCCAGCATTTTGCCTGGAGTAACGCGGTCGTCCGTTATGACACTCCTCAAACAAACCGGGTACAGGTTAATTGAAGCGCCTGTTTCCCGTGAGATGCTGACTGTTGCCGATGAACTATTCTTTACCGGAACCGCTGCTGAAATTACGCCGATACGGTCGGTCGACCGTTTCCCAATCGGTGACGGCAAGCCGGGCCCCATTACAAAGGACGTCCAGAAACAATTTTTTGATATCGTGAAGAACGGCAACGATTCACACAACTGGCTGAGATACGTTTTTAACGATTAATCATCTTTCCGTGTTGTAGAGAATAGCTATTGGAGAAGGATTCGATGGCTGTAAGCGGAGCAGAATCCTTCTTCGTTCATTTGTTCAAGTATTTATGGAGATGCTATGAAGACTTCATCCTCCAAACCTGCAAAGCACTCACCGCAGAAGTTCATCGGTATCAAACGTATTCTCATCCCAATTGATTTTTCCGAGCATTCAAAAAATGCTCTCCGGTATGCGGTGCCCTTCGCCAAACAATTTGATGCCGAGTTATTGCTTGTCTACGTTGTCGAGCCCACCGTGTATCCTGCTGACTTTGGGTTTGGTCAGGTGGGTGTGCCCGATCTTGAACCTGAGCTTCGGAAAAGAGGTAAAGAAGAGTTGAACCGTCTTTTGGAGGAGCATGTCGCGGGAAAAGTGCCGGGAAGGACTATAATTAAATCCGGCAAACCGTTTATCGAGATCAACAATACGGCAAAGGAAGAGAACATTGACCTGATCATTATTGCAACACATGGACACACCGGGGTTGAGCACATCCTGTTCGGAAGTACTGCGGAGAAAGTTGTGCGCAAAGCTCCGTGTGCTGTGCTCGTGGTTCGTCAGGCGAATGGTGAGCTGGAATGGATTCGCCGTGCGTGAGTTCATCACAATACCTTTGTTAAAGGCATTGAAATGAAGCAATCGCCGGGGCGGGACAACTGGTCGAATGCTGTTGCACTTGAATCGTATGTCGGAAGGTGGAGCAGGAGCGTTGCCCGGCAATTTCTCCAATGGCTCGCTGTGCCGGAAGAGAAAAATTGGCTGGATGCCGGCTGCGGGACGGGTGCACTCGCGCAGGCGATCCTCGAAAATGTTAATCCCTCCAGTGTGAGCGGCATCGACCTGTCGGAAGAGTATGTTGCATTCGCGAGAAGCCATGTGAAGGATGCTCGTGCAAAGTTTGAGTGTGGTAATGTAGTCTCGCTTCCTTATCCCGACGCGACATTTGATGCAGTGGTTTCCGGACTCGTTCTCAATTTCCTGCCCGATCCCCAAAAAATGATTGCCGAAATGAAGCGTGTCGTCAAGCCTGCGGGCACCATTGCTGTGTACGTCTGGGATTACGCGGGAGGGATGGAATTGATTCGCTACTTCTGGGATGCTGCCGTCGAGGTTGACCCGTCTGCGGAACAATTCGATGAAGGTGAACGGTTTCCAGTCTGCAAGCCTGAACCGCTTCAAAAACTCTTTCGTTCAGCAGGTCTTAAGGAGGTTGAAGTACATGATGTAGACGTACCCACCGACTTTAAGGATTTTATTGATTTCTGGACGCCATTTCTCGGAGGGCGGGGTCCTGCTCCGGGGTACACAATGTCGCTGAGTGCGGAGCAGAGGGAGATGCTTCGGGAAAAAATTCTCGAGTCTCTTCCTATAGAAGGCGATGGTTCGATTCATCTTATGGCGCGCGCATGGGCGGTGCGCGGTACTCGGGCGATGTAAAGGTTATTTCATTCTCCCAACGCGACGCGCGGTTTCAAAATTCCTTTTTCCCATTTTTCATTGTGAGGACGGTTGTAGACCGTCGCTCATACAACTGGGTGGTGGCTCGATTTGAATTACTATGCCCGAGAACATCGGAAAACCCGTCACCCTGAGCGCTAGTCGAAGGGTGTTCTGAGCAAAATGAGCCAGCATCTACAACTTTAGTCGGTTGACACTAACGTGATGATACATTATATTCCTCCAAAATGTAGTTTTACCGTCCGAGGGATGAAAATCATGTTGGGATGGAGGATCTCTCTTCTAACAAAACATTCTCATGGTAGTATAATTGCTCGCGCGATGACTGTTCCGCCAAGCCTACATCGGGAGTGTTCATTTCACCGATATAGAATCAGTCTCAATTTCCTTTCTGCACGACTCGTGTGGAGTGTATTGTTCTTTAGCCTGATTCTCTTTTCTAGTTATGTGTCAGGACAATCGAACGTTAACAATCAAAGCCTGCTGTTTCAGGAAGGATGGAGATGGACACAATTTACGGTTGAATCGGGCCTTCCCTCAAATGATATCCGCGCGATAACAGAAACGGAGGACGGGACGCCTTGGGTGGCGACGGGGAGCGGCATCGCATGGTACGACGGTTACCGTTGGAATATCATCGACAGCACAAAAGGCTTGCCCCGCGGAGTTCCGCGTGTGTTGAATCCCGCACGACGTGATAGCATTTTCCTTGTTATCGGCCAGCGCCTGTATCACGGCGGGAAATTGGGCTTCTGTGATATCACTCCGGCGAACTGCGATTTAAGAGTTTCATGGGACAAGCATATTTTTATTTGGTCTGATACCGCATTCACCCTCTTCATGCGA
Organism: uncultured Chlorobiaceae bacterium; assembly: GCA_964484465.1. GTDB lineage: Bacteria > Bacteroidota > Ignavibacteria > UBA10030 > SZUA-254 > CAZAFL01. The sequence continues at coordinate 139,876 of CAZAFL010000004.1, read as the reverse complement.
GGCAGCGCTGTGAGAATTCCCCGCCCGAATGCTCCAATAAGCCCATTGCTGATTGAAAGCGAGCTTTGGGTCGCAGGCGTGGGAGAGGTTTGGCTTAATACACGGAGCGGCTTACAACAGTGGGAAAATGAACGCTGGAGAGTTGCCATGAAAGCCGACCCCGACGAATTCCGGATCAATTACCTGAGCATGGATGATTCCGGCCGGGGAGTTGCATCGATTGGTAAGCCTCTGAAATTGAGAGGGCTGTGGGAATGGAAGCACAATGCTCCGCCGGTGAAAAATACCCGCGACAATTTAGATATAATCAATTTGATGACTACTTCAGCCGATGGAGATATTCTGGTAATCAATAATTCCGGAGATGTCGCCTTGCGACACAAGCTTCAATGGCACACTGTTGATCCGATTCCTCCACAAATGAGAAATGCTGAACAGATCCATTTTCGCCAAAATGGTGACCTCTGGGTCGGCACGCAACGGGGCTTGTTTCTTTATGATCGCCATTCGGCTCGCTGGACGTATCGCAGGCAGCAATCATCCGTCAGGAATCGCATTCATGAAATCATACGAACGCGGGATGGGTCGCAGTGGTTTGGGACAGCAGACGGACTTGAAATCTACAAACCCGATGGCACTCATAATACAATAACAAGCATACTCTCTCAGCCATTGTTTGAAGTTACAGGCATTGTTGAAGACACGGAAGGTAATGTCTGGATCTCAAGCGGATCGTCATTTGATGGTGCATTCCGGTGGGATGGACACGGCTGGAAACATTTTGCCGTTAATGATATGATACCGTCGTTGAAATTTCATAAGATATTCAAAGATCGGGAGGGAAGGTTATGGTTTGTCGGAATGGCGAGCCAGACAATTAATTCGTCCGCATGCGCTTCGGGTGTTGCAGTATATGAACATGGTCGTTTCTCTTCGTGGGGCGCCGATGAACCGGTTCTCAGGGGACGGGTTTATACATTTGCGGAAGGTGTCGATGGGGCACTATGGTTTGGGTCAACCGCAGGTTTGTGCAGGTGGAGAGAGGGTGCGTGGACACGATGGCCTAACAATGCTGAAAGTCGCATGAAAGGAATTTTCACAACCGCAATAGATCGTGAAAATAACATCTGGTTTGCTGACCGTGCTTACGGCCTTGCAAAAATTGATACACGGGACAGTGTTACTTATTATGATAAAGAGAGCGGGCTTCCCGATATGACGATCCGCGATATTAAGATCGACTCTGCTTCACGGCTTTGGGTTAGCACGGACAATGGAGTCGGTTGTCTCGATCATGGAGGATGGTTGCGGTATGATGTTGCCAGTGGATTGCCTATAAACTCGACCTGGCCCATTCTTCCCCTGGGAGATACGGTATTAATTGGAACGGTAGGTGCGGGAGTGGCAATATTGAATCTCCGGGAGTGCTCCAATGAACCGCCTCGCATCGAAATCGAACGGCCTGCGACGGAAGGGCGAAATGTTATTCTCCGATGGCATTCTTTTGCTTATTGGGGTGAGCCTTCAACGGATGAAATTATCTCCCGGTATCGTATCGGCGACGGAGTCTGGTCGCATTGGAGTACGACCCATAATCTCACTCTCCTGGATCTTGATCCGGGTGATTACTCCTTCCAAGTCCAGGCGCAGAACGTTTTCGGTCAATTTGATGTTTTAGGCGACCGGAGATCTTTTTCCATTGCACCTCCGTTTTTCATGAGTCCTTCATTTATTATCCCCGTCGGAAGTTCTTCGGTTGCTGCAATCATTTTCGGCTCGCTCTATATCGCACGGCGGCGGCGACATACAATTGCCCTCCGGTCATATCACGTGCAACTCCGTTCGCTTGCCATAGAATTATCAGCGACCGAGGAACGTGAACGGCGCCGCATTGCAACGTACCTTCATGATACTATGGGTCAAACGCTGGCATTGTGTAAGATCAAGCTCGAAGCATTGCAGTATCCAACGGCGCAGAAGGATATGGAAGAAGTGACCGGCGAGATTGAACGACTTATAGAGCAAACGCAATCACTAACGTTTGAGCTAAGTCCGCCGATCTTGTATGAATTTGGCCTGGTCGATGCCCTCGAATGGCTTGCCGGCAGAATGCATAAGGAATATGGAGTGCGGGTTACTATTGAAGATGATCAATCGCCCACACCGCTGAGCGAGGAAATGCGAGCGTTCCTTTTCCACATCATCAGAGAACTGCTTATCAATACCATCAAGCACGCGCGTGCAACGACGGCAAGTGTCCTATTCAGTAAGGAAGGTCAGTTCATTAACATTTCCGTCGAAGATAATGGAGTTGGCTTCAGTCTGAAGGCAGGAAATGGAGCGATCGATCAAAAAGGAGGTTTTGGACTATTCAACATAAGGGAACGAATAACCCATCTCGGCGGAACTGTAACGATAGATTCATCCCCAGGCTTCGGAACAAGAGTTCTTCTGAGGATTCCCTTCGAGAATATGAAAAATAACTCGGCAGAACCCTCACAATGAAGACTCGTATCATACTCGCTGATGACCATAAAATTCTTCGTGAAGGCTTGCGAACGCTTCTTGAACGTCAGGCGCACTTTGAGGTGGTGGGTGAAGCTGATACGGGCTTGACCACAATTCGGCTCGTGAAAGAACTCAAACCTGATATCGTCATAATGGACATTACAATGCCTGAGGTAAATGGTGTGGAAGTCACGCGACGGTTACGGGATGCATTTCCGGGAATAAAAGTACTTGCGCTTTCAGTACATTCGGATAGCCATTATGTAGCACGTATGTTTGCCGCGGGCGCCAGCGGCTATCTTCGGAAAGATTGTGCTTCAAAGGAACTTATCCTTGCAATAAACCGCGTTCTCGATGGTGAAATTTATCTTAGTCCTCGCGTGGGGGAGGTTCTTCCTGTGGAGCTCATCCGACAAATTGAAAAAAAACATTCTATCGATCGTCCGGTACTGACACCGCGAGAGCATGAAGTGCTCCGGCTCGTTGCAGAAGGAAAAACTACAAAACAAATCGCAGGAGAACTGAACGTCACAGTAAAAGCTATCGAGAAACACAGGCAGCTCATTATGGAGAAGCTGGATTTGCATAGCGTCGCCGAGCTTACCCAGTACGCCATCCGTGAAGGAATCATTCCTTTGGAAATGTAACCCTTTGGTTCACTCTTCTTAATCGCCTCCCAATTATAGTATTTTGCTCGTTTTGATGGAATCAAGGTAGGGTTTCCCCTATTGTGCAGTGAGGGTAAACGATTATATTAACTTTATTGACGAAGGCAGACCGATTATCATAACGCCTCATACAGAAAGGGGCGTTCCTGAGAAATAATATATCCTGCGAAAACTGTTATTAGGTCCAATACCATACTTTATCCGAAGAAAGAATGAAGGAGTACATTTATGAAAAATGAATTTCATCATTTTGTACGAATATTTCTCGCTGTATTTTTATTTGTATCGATTGTCAGCGCCGGCAGCAATGTCAACTCGGTGGGGAGGTCTCCCAATCGTGCATCTGGCGTGGTAGTTGATACGCCAAAAATTTCTATTCCCATAGTTATCAATCTGAACTACCTGTGGTCGTATGGGCTCATGTTCGGAGTTCATCCGGACGCGACAACAGGTATCGATACATCACTGGGAGAACGGGAATACCCTCCGCTCGCAATTGGTGGGGGTGACGCAAAATTCAGAACACCGGGTGGAAACACCATCCTTGACCTCCATCCATATACGGGAGCGGGACAAACCGATACGTACGTTATCCGGATCCCATTTGAAAATTCAGACACTGACTTGTTTCCGATTATTTTTTCATGGCCCAAGCTTAACTCATACTACAGTGGTTCGGTTCGATTTAAATCGGACAGCACTGGTTCGATTTTTGATATCGATATGAAGACCCGAACCTCATATGTCCTTACACAAAATGATTATCCTTTGCCTCCCGGCATGAGTATCCTGAGCGTCTACATCGTCGCTGAGGGCCCGCTGCCCGGGAATTCCCTCCCTGTGGTAACAACTTTCGGAGTTGGAAATGGTGGCTTTCAAGGGATCGTAAATGCAATCACTCCTCCGGTTAACTTGGGAAAAACATCAGCGGCGACGACGGTGTGGTTTGAATACGGACCAACCTTTGCTTATGGAGCGTCAACAGCCACCCAGATAGTTTCTGACGGGTCGATGACAAATGTATCCTCGCCCTTTGACGTGAGCACTCTGCCACCGAATTCACGATATCACGTCCGGGCTGTGGCGCAGACTGCATCGGGTACATTTTACGGCGGCGATCGATTGATTTCGAATGGATCGCCCACCGTGGGGGGATATGCAGATACAGGAAAGTTTCGGACGGGAACATATTTCGATTGGTCTCATGCAACCGATGCATGGGGCAAACGGAAAGCCGTCAAAGCCAAAAATGATAAGGTTTCATACACGTTCAACCTAGTCGTTCCGGCAACCAATCCAGCGCCAACGTCACTTCTCATCAAACTCAATACGGTTGGTTACTATTCACTCGCTGTTTGGTCTGGCAAAGGGAATACAACACCAATCACATGGGGGCCATGTTTCCAGTTCATCGGTAACAGCAAGATCAAAGTGTCACTCGCCGATTGTCCCCCTTCGCCGCTGCTGCCGGGAGATGTCATTGAATTCGACGGAGTCAGTGACGGAAAGAAGCAGCTCAAGGTGGATTACCAGTGGCTGAACGCGACCGACAAAATCCTCAGCAAAGGATCGATCCCGTCCGGCCCTCTCACGCCGGGTGATACAATCAAAGCATTTGCCTTTATCCTTCGCATGCCCAATCTCCATAATGTCGGTGAAGGGATTTATGGCGGAGTCATGCAGACGCCGGTAGTGATCACTGTCGGCACAAACAACGACATACATGGCGCGCACACGGTTTATCTTCCGAAGTATCAGGATGTCCTGAAATCACTTGTGAAACAACAGAAAGGCGGGGATCTGTATCACGTCAATGCGCCGCGTTGTCTGAACACGTTTGACAAGAACCTAAATGCAATCCTAACGGCTCAAAAAGGCCTGCCTCCAGACAAGCATAATAATATTCTTTTTGCAGAACAGCTCGTTCTGAAGATGAATATCATGGCAAGCGATTCCGACATATTCCCACAGGGCTTTGGAGATTTGATTTATGACAACAGTGCTTTCACTCCCACGGCTTTTGATGGCAAGACTGTGCGACAAATTGTTGCTCTGGCTGATAGTTTTCTGGGATGTGAGGAATCTCCGGAAATCGATGCCGATTCATCCGTGTACCAGAGTGTCCTTCACATGATCAACGGGGCATTCTCCGCCCCCGATCCGATTGACACGGCCAGCTGGAATGGAAAAAAAGTTATTTGTACCGGGTATAAAACTGTTGCAGAAGTTCCGTTCCTTTACCCGAATCCCACCGCCGCACCGATTATCGCCGCAAGCCCTAACCTGAAAGGACTGTTGTTCAATTTACCGCGCTCATTCGAATTAAGTCAGAATTACCCAAACCCGTTCAACCCGACGACAACAATAAAATTCAACTTACCCGCCTCCGCTCTTGTTACTCTCAAAGTATACAACGTCCTTGGCCAGGAGGTTATGCGACTTCTGGATGGAGAAATGATGGATGACGGTGAGCAGGAGGTTCAGTTCAACGCTTCGGATTTTGCCTCAGGTGTGTATTTCTACAGACTCGAGGCACAAACGGTCATCGACCAAGAAAAAGGGTTGTTGGGAGAGAAACTTACAGCCATAAAGAAGATGATGCTTGTAAAGTAGAGTGCGCTCTGCTGTTGTCTGCCTTCAAGGGAAATCGGACAACCCTGGCAAGTCGATGCGGGGCTATGTGTTGCTACTTGCTTCGTTCCAAGACGTAATCCACAAAACTGGTGAGTGCTTCCTTCGCGGGAGAGGAAGGAAGCGCTTCCAATGAAGCAAGAGCCAGCGAGGAATATTCCTGCGCTTTCATTTCCGCATAATTGATTCCACCAAATTCGTGTGCAAACTCGACCACAAAGTTCAATTCCTTTCGCTTTGCTCCATTCTTGATAATTTTCAGGACCTGTTTTGACTCGCTTTTCGGCGCTTGTGTGAATGAGTAGATGAGAGGAAGCGTGAGCTTCTTTTCCTTCATGTCAAGGCCGGTCGGTTTTCCGGTAATACTTTTTCGGCCGACATAATCCAGAAGGTCGTCCCTCAGTTGGAATACCATACCGATATTTTCACCAAAGTCACGCATGCCTTTGATGATGCTGTCATCCGAGGTCACGCTCGTCGCGCCAATCTGCGTGCATGTTGAAAGAAGAGATGCGGTCTTGTCGGAAATGATTTTCAGGTATGTCGCTTCATCGAGGTCGAGGTCCCGGCTTTTCGCAATCTGTAAAATTTCCGCTTCGCTCATTCTTCGCACTGCATCTGAAGTAATCTTGAGGAATTTGAAATCATTGTTGCCGAGCGACAGCAGCAACCCCTTCGCCAGCATATAATCTCCCATCAGGACTGCAATCTTGTTTTTCCAGACTGCATTGATGGAGGCAAGACCTCTGCGCGTATCGGCGTCGTCGACGACGTCGTCGTGAATAAGAGTGGCGGTATGAAGAATTTCGACGAGCGACGCACCCCGGAATGTGCTTTCATTGATTTCGCCGCACGCTTTCGCGGTTAGCAGGACGAGCGCCGGCCGGATTTTTTTCCCCTTCTGCCGCACGATGTAGCGCGCTACCATGTCGACGAACTTCACGTTCGAACGCATGGCTTCCCGGAAATGTTCGTCAAACTGGTCGAGCTCTGTTCTGACAGGTTTGATGATTTCGTTGAGGTCCATACCTGGCATAGATTACGTTGACGCGAAAGATGCATCGCGTTTTCGCTGCGCAATGCCTGCAACCCAGATGCTGATTTCATAGAGTGCCAGCATGGGGATGGAGAATACGGACATCGTGAACGGGTCAGTCGTCGGCGTCACAACCGCGGCGATAATCAGGATAATGACAATTGCATGGCGGCGGTAGTGCCGCATGAATGCCGGTGTAAGAATGCCAAAGCGTGCAAGGAAATAAGCAATCATCGGCAATTCAAAAATCAATCCCGAAAGCAGAACGAGCTGGAGGACAAAACTCATATAGTCCTCAACTGAGAAGAGGTTCTGAATGCTCGTTGTTCCGAAGGTCGCAAAAAATTGAAGCATATACGGAAGCATGATAAAATATGCGAACGCGATGCCCGAAAGAAAACAGAGCGTTGTGAATCCGACAATACTGGAGATATATTTCTGTTCTTTTGGAAGAAGCCCGGGTTCGACGAATTTCCATAATTGGTACAATATCCAGGGTGCGCTGATGATCAGGCCGGCGAAGAGGATGACCATCATGTAAAAAGTGATCTGACCGTAAGGAATAGTGTTGATGAGATTCAGGGGAGGTGAAGTCATCCGGCTCGGACGGAGAACGACCTGGTTGACAATCCAATCCGAATAGATACCGCAGAGAATTACCGCTACAAGAAGGCCCAGAATAGCTTTTACCAGCCGCCAGCGGAGCTCCTCGAGGTGGTCGAAAAACGACATTTCTTTTTCATCGGTGTCGTAGGTCTCTTGTTCAACTGTTGATGGTTCTTCACTCATTGCAGATATCGGTTGAGGAGTGCCTGATATATTAATGGCTCATCGTGTCAATATACAAAGGAAAGCGTTCGCCCAACTCATTCACTTTATGTTCAACGTCGGCATATATTTTTGTATTTCCTATATTCTTCAACACCTCGTCGATCAGGTCGCCGACAGCTTCCATTTCCGGTTCCTTCATTCCTCTTGTCGTCAGTGCAGGAGTTCCGATACGGATACCGCTGGTGATGAGCGGGCTCTTATCGTCAAACGGGACGGCGTTTTTATTTACTGTAATTCCCGCCTGGTCGAGAGCCTCCTGGGCGTCTTTTCCTGTTATATTTTTATTCCGTAAGTCGACGAGCATCAAATGATTGTCAGTCCCGTTCGAGATGATGTAATATCCAAGGCTTACTAATTTTTTTGAAAGCGCCTGAGCGTTCTTGATAATCTGTCTGGCGTAGACTTCAAATTCCGGCTGGAGGTTTTCCAGAAAGCCGACTGCCTTGGCGGCGATAACATGCATGAGCGGTCCGCCCTGAATGCCCGGAATAACCATCGAATCGAGTAACTCCGACATCATTTTTGTTCTTCCCGATTTAGGAGCTTTTAGTCCAAAAGGATTTTCAAAATCCTTCCCCATGAGAATCAATCCGCCGCGCGGTCCGCGCAGCGTCTTGTGGGTTGTCGAAGTTACGACATGACAATGGGGAAGCGGGTCATTGAGAAGTTTTTTCGCGATAAGCCCTGCCGGGTGCGCGATATCTGCAAATAAAAAAGCTCCAATGGTGTCGGCGATAGCTCTGAAAGCTTTGTAATCAATGTTGCGTGAATACGCGCTTGCGCCTACGGTTATCATTTTCGGCTTCTCTTTTTTGGCAAGGGCTGCCACTTCATCATAATCGATAAACCCTGTTTCTTTCCGCACGCCGTATGGAATGAAACGATACAGCTGACCCGAAAAATTCACCGGCGAGCCATGTGTAAGGTGTCCGCCATGGGAAAGGTTCATTCCCATAACCGTATCTCCCGGTTTCACGAAGGTGAAGTAAGCCGCCATGTTCGCCTGTGAACCCGAGTGAGGCTGAACATTGGCATACGCAGCACCGAATAAAGTTTTCACGCGGTCACGTGCGAGATTTTCCGCGACATCGACGAATTCACATCCACCGTAATACCGTTTGCCCGGATATCCTTCGGCATATTTGTTTGTCATTACCGAGCCCATTGCTTCGAGGACAGCATGGCTGACAAAATTCTCCGAAGCAATCAGCTCGAGTTTTGTGTTTTGGCGGTGAGTTTCGTTCCAGATTGTGTTGTAAATATCCGGATCTCGCGATTTGAGTGAGTTCATGCCGTTGTACCAGTCAGATTGCAGTGAATCAAAGATTTGTCAGCGTATGGATCTTGTCGATCCTGCGCTGATGCCGTCCGCCTTCAAATTGTGTTGTCAGGAATACTTTGATAATTTCTTCCGCACGTTCCCATGGCGTGATGCGCGCGCCGAGTGCGAGGATGTTGGCGTTGTTATGCTGACGCGCAAGCCTTGCTGCGTCAACGGATTCGACGGAAGCCGCGCGCACGCCATTATGTTTATTGGCGACAATCGACATGCCGATCCCGGTTCCGCATATGAGGATGCCTGCTTCACATTTGCCCGAAGAAACCGCTTCAGCGACAAGGTGTGCGTAGTCAGGATAGTCTGTTGATTCAGGAGAATTTGTACCAAAGTCCTGGAAGGAGATTCCGAGGGATTGAAGCAACGGCTTGATTTTCTCTTTGAATTCAAATCCTGCGTGGTCGGCTCCGAGAGCAATCATGCAGAGAGTTCCTTATTCTTCTTCAGTGCGGACGAACCACAATTCGCCCCCGGTTAGTGTAAATGATATACGGAGAATTTTATCTTTTTGCAACTGCAGGTCTGTCGTCCCGCGGAAACTGAATTCTGCCGCGATATTGAGTCGAGTGTCGCGGAAAACCGGAATTCCCAAGCCTCCGGTGATGCCGAATTCATTCACCGGTTCACCCTTGATGCGGTAATACGTTTCATCATAATACACACCGAAACGATAGGCGACCCGCTGGAAAAACGGCGCCAGGCTTTCACGTCTGGGAACTATTTCAGCCCCTGCACCGAAACGATAGCTGTCGCGAATCTCCACAGGGTTAGTACCCTGCCCGTCGTACCTGCTCCAATTCTGATAATACATATCCGAAGCCAGGAGTAAGCGGTCGGAGAGATATGATATTCCTCCACCTATAGCATAAGGAAAGCGGACGTGATATTCCGGCGATGCAGATGTATCTTTTGTCGTGACGGAGCCTGAGGTATAGGTGAAGAATTCTTCATCTACTGCCTTTAGATAAGATGTTGTATTAACCACCAAGCTGATGTTCAAAGCGTTGGATTCCGGCAAGTTAAAAATTTTCTTCAGACCGGTGTACACGGTTCCAAATGTGAACCCGATACCGTTTAACCGTGTTGTACGGTCGGCCACACCGTCTGTATAATCCGAAGAGTTAAAAATCTGTGAGACGCTATGATGAAGTGTCCCGAAGATATAATTCATTTTTGCCCCCAGCTGCAGATCGGTGCCGAAGTTTGCAGATAATCCGGCATGAGCTTGTGAAAGCCCGCCGTGTCCTTCAAATTTTGTCGTGTAATTGACGTTCCCTAAGGTAGAAGGTTCAACCACATTATAATTTACGCTGCTCAGCGGTGTGATTCCCCCTCCGAACGTAATACCGGATTGCGTCGCGATCGGGACCGACAACATAAATCCATTGAAGTTCGCACTGCTGAGGAATACGGAGTTCGACCCGTCGGTTGTGGAGTACCCGCTATATAAAATACCTACTGAAAACCTTGTCGAAGAGAGAGCCGTCCATGTGGCAGGATTCACCTGGTCGATGATGCTGGATGACATGACTGAAAGGCTTGCGCCTCCCATCCCCTCTGCTCTGCTTGTTGCGAAGTACCTGATGTCTCCCAGGAAGTAACGGGAGTATCCTGACCCTCCATTATCGGAGAATGCCAATGAGGTTGTAGCGAGAGCAAGCACGAGCCATAATTGTATGTGTGTTTTTGGATTCATAAGGTTCAAAATTCAGGGAAGAATGGTATAAAGAATTTTGATTTTTGGTGTCCGGGGTGATAGAGGGTATGCCTTGTATAATGCTACGCGGTCGAGGGTGAAAAATTCATTATACGTGCGGAGTACAATGCCCCGGTTCGGTGAATTTGTTGCCCATTGTTGGATGATGTTTTTAATGTCCGCCTGGAAGATTTTTTGCGCGCCATCGAGTGAAGGCTGGCACAAAGTTCCAAATGCAAGCGTGTCGTAGGGTAGTGTATTATCCCTTGCCATGTAAGTGAGAATACTATCCTGTGAAACATTATTAAAAAGGGAAGTTCCTGTATCGGTAGCTATTTCGAGTCTGGCAGATAAAATGCTTACCCTGCTGGGAAGCCGGGTGAAGAGGGAATCGAAACGCAATAGCTCCCGGAACGCGACTCCCGATTGGATATACCGTAATGTCGGCGATGCAGGTATTGGCCCATCCGCGACAAACATGCTCTGCGTAGGATAGAGTATCAGCTTTACAGTTGTATCGCTGACATTGTGGTACGCGATTGTAAGCACTGGAAACGCGGCAGGGTCGTTACTCATTCCCAGGACAATATTGGAAGAGATGGTATCCGGGATGAGGATCAATCCTTCCGGAGTGTTGGTCCCCGAAGAAATCCACCCTTGCACAAGGGTATCGATTCGGAGTCTTATTGTCGAATCATGAACAGAGATAGGTTGCAAGAATGTGGTGTCTGGGGCCGTTCGGTACCTTCCGGGAACGGTACTGCTGTCCCAGGTGAACGTCCGTTCATTCCAATAGTGGAGCATTTTGTGTACGTCAAACCCGAGTACACCGGCAGAATCCTTGAAACGATAATTTATAGTAAAGGACAAAACCGCCGAATCGACGGTTGCTGTGGATAGAACTCTTGTAAATCCCGAAAATTGGAGTAGCATTCTTGATTTAAGATAGATGTTCGGGATGTGATCGCGATAACTGCCGATAAGGAGGCGGGTCGAACTCCCGGTAGTCCTCGATAGATATGTCGTATCCGAAGTCGCATAAGTTACAACTGAATCGATGTTCAACATATCCTGTGGCGGAAGCATATGAATCCCCACTTCATTAGGGTCATCGCTGCAGGAAAGGAACAAGCATACAGCAAGAAACAGCGGCAGATAAAATACTTTGTTCATCAAATGGCGGGATGTTAAGAGGCGAAAGGCTGAGGTTGTTTCAGCATTCGTTTTACGTAGCGGATTGCATCGCGCAGGTCTTCCGCGACGTAATCGATGCGCGCATGATCCCGGTCGCACAGCCCCAGTTCGCGTTTGCCGTAGCCGGTAAGAACGAGGATAGTCGTAGCGCCGGCGTTATTGCCTGTCTGCATGTCGATCAATTTATCACCGATGACGAACGAATGCTTTAAATCGATATTATGTTCGCGTGCCGCCTGAACCAGCATGCCCGTGCGCGGTTTGCGGCAATCGCACTCTTTCCGGTACCGCGGTTCGCCGAAGTCCGGGTGATGAGGGCAAAAATAAATAGCATCGATTGTTGCTGCGGATTCGAGGAGAAGCCCGATGAGTTTTTCGTGGATACTTTCCAGCTGTTCCTCAGTCAGCAGACCCCGGGCGATGCCCGATTGGTTTGTAACGATAACAACTTTGACGCCTAATTCGTTCGCTTCATGGATGGCTTCTGCCGCGCCCGGGATAAGCCGTACATCGGCAGGGGATGAAAGGAACTCCGCTTCTTCGTTGATAGTGCCGTCTCTGTCGAGGAATATCCCGATGTTGGTCATTCGCTGCTTTTAACAAGCTCACGATAGACGCTAATAAATTTTTCTGCCAGCAGTTCCTTCCCGTTGCCGTTGTGGTGGTTTGCCACCATGGTGATGAAGCTCTGTTTCCTGGATGCTGCAGCCCCGTGGTGCCCGTTGGTGTGTTGGAAGGAAATCCCTTTCTCCGCTTTTGGACCTATCGTGGTAACAACGTCAGCGTAGCTAAGACCGGCGAGTTGAAAATTTAACCGCTCCGCCTGGTTATCGTCTGATTTGAACAGCGCCAGGGGCATGCCGGTTTTCGCAATAGAGCTCTTCGGGAAGGTTCCATGAGATGCAAGACTGCAGGCTGTGAATACGGTTTTTACGTTTTTGAAGTACGGGTCATTTTTGTAAATTGTCTTCAAATACATTGGGATAAGCCCGCTCTGCCAGTCGTTACAATGGATGATCTTCGGCTGCCACTGAAGCCGTTTTAACGTTTCCAAAACACCGCGGCAAAAGAAAATAAACCGCTCATCATTATCGGCAAAGTACTTTTTTGTATCCGGGTGCGAGTATAATCCCTCCCTGTTGAAATAATGATCGTTTGCAAGGAAATAAACCTGGACCTTTTGATTATCACTATTTAAATAAGAGGATTTGATATAAGCGGATTCACGTGATGTTCCCATCGGGACTTCAATATCCTTCATCCGGAGAAGGTTGTGAATCTGGAATCTCCGGTTGTTGATGCAAGCATATCCCGGAAGCATCACTCGAATATCGTGTCCTGAAGCTTTAACAGATTTCGGTAGATTTCCCGCAAGTTCAGCGAAGCTGCCGTTTTTTACAAAGGGATCCGCTTCTGAAGCGACAAACAGAATGCCAATAGATTTTGACATAAATGAGCCGAAATGTAGAAAAACCTTAGATTTGTACTATAATCTACGAATTTTAAGCGTGAGAATCAAATCGTAGCTTGACAAAAAAATAAAGTTTTCCTATATTGAATAGCATAAATCAGATAAGTCTAATTTTGGAGTAATTGCATAGGGTTTTGTTAAAGGTTAATCCGCTGGAAAATGTTGTTGTATAAGCGGAATGATTATTGTACGAATTTTACAATAGCTGTGAACCTTTGACAAACGACGGCGTTCTCCAGGAAGTTACTGCAGCCGATTGTCGGGGTTTTCCCGGCAAGCGGCTTTCTCATTTAATAGGGGAGCGGTTGAACAGGCGGATTCAAAATACTATCGTCATGCTGGCGCTTTGTTCTCTTTTCTTTCATGACCCTTCGCTGATATCAGTTGCAGCTGCAGGGGAAAAGGATGTTCAAATCTTGCAATCGGATGGAGCGGGTATCATAATAGAATACAGACCGCATTTTTTTTCCACTTCCAAAGTTTCAAGTAGGAGTAATTATTTCGATCATTACGATTTCGAAGGATATCGGAAAGACGACATGCAGGTTCCCGGCAGCCCGGAGATTGGTTATCGATCGATACTCTTACGATTGAATGGAACTCACAATAATTCAGTGGACATCATCAATAGTGAATACGAAGATGTGAGTAATGTGGTATTGCAGCCTGTTGCAGCGGCGCGTGAAGGGGAAATCGGGCCGGAACGAAGCTTCAATATCGACCCGTCACTCTATAATAATACATCCTTTATGCCGGTCCGTGTCGCATCCCTCGCAGGGATTGGTGAAACTCGTGGCACAGTGCTGGGGGAACTGAGGATCAGCCCTCTCCAATATAATGCAGCATCGCGAGTGTTGCGGAAATACACTCGGATCGTGGTGCGCGTGAACTTTGGAAACGCCGAACATGCCACGGCTCGCAGCGATAAGCTTGTAAATGGATTGGCGATCAACGATCTCGGTTCCGGAAAAGTGCAGACAAGGGTCATGGGATTCAAAAAATCAGTGTTACATACGAGTGTTCTGAGCAGCGGTGTCTGGTATCGCTTGCCGGTGACGGAAACCGGAATGTATAAATTGACCGGGGCAGTACTGCTTGCGGCAGGAATACCGGCGAATACCGATCCGCAAACTATCAGGATTTTTGGAAACGGAGGATATGAAACACCCGCATCTCCGACAGCTCCTTATGTCGACGACCTGCTTGAAAATGCAGTGTACGTCAATGATGGCGGCACTGCAGGACATCTCGACCCCGGTGATTTCATTCTTTTCTATGGAAAAGGGACCCGGGGCTGGACATATGATGGAGCCAGCAAGACGTTTTCACATTACATTAATCATTTTACTGAAGTAAATTTCTATTGGTTAACTTACGGCGGTCAGCCCGCCAGGAAAATGACGAGCATGGCTCCCGACCTTAGCGTTCCATTTCGGCCAGCAACCGCACGAGCGATGATTTTCAGAGAAGATGATAAAGTGAACCTTCTCTCTTCAGGGCGAGAATGGGTTGGTCAGTCATTTAATGTCGGTGATCAGATGACGTATGTTCACCCGTTGTTCGGTCTCGACGTTACCCAGCCGATAAACTATAAGTTTCACATCGGTGCCCGCTCGTCTGGGTTTTCGAATTTTTCCATCCGGGAACATAATACTCAGCTGCTCTCTGTTGGCCTGAGCGCAACAATTGTCGGAGATTACTTTAGCAGTCAGTTCAAGGATGCTCTTGTTTCCACTGCGCTTACTCCCACGTTCTCTGATTTGCAGAGCCAGCTCCGGTTTACATTTACATCGTCTAGTTCGAGCGGGAACGGATATATCGATTGGTATGAAATTCAATACCAGCGTTCGTTAATCGCTCAAAATGAGGAATTCGCGTTCACGACAATCGATACGACCGCCAGCGCCCAATATGCGATCCAGGGTTTTCCTTCCGACCCATTGGTCTTCGACGTTACAAGATTCGATAGCGTTGTGATTGTGCCGCACCAGCAAATATTACCCGACACCTGTTTATTTCAAATACCGTTGACCGCCGGTTTGATGAAGGAGATTTATGTTGTTGGAGCGGGCGGATTTAAAACTCCCGGTCCGTTAACGATTGTAGGAAATCAAAACCTTCACGGAGATCCGACAGAAGCTGACTATATCATTATTACTCCGACGGAATTTATGCCCGCAGCGCAGCGGTTAAGAGCATACCGTGAACAGCCGGGGGCTAACTCGCTTAGAACACTTGTTGTCGATGTTGCGCAAATTTATAATGAATTTGGAGGCGGATTACCCGAACCCGCTGCAGTCAGAAATTATCTCCGGTATGTATACACAAACTGGTCGGTTCCCCCAAAGTATGTCCTCCTGTTTGGAGATGGTGATTATGATTACAAGCGCATCATCGCAAAAGGACCCAACTGGATATTACCGTGGGAAACCACAGAATCATTTTATCCCCTCTTGAGCTATGCTAGTGATGATGATTATGTGACATTCGACGCGGGACGGCGTGTGGCGCTTGGCGTCGGAAGACTGACGGCACGTTCGTTGCAGGAAGCAAATACGATGGTCGACAAGATTGTTGAATACGAAACAATGCCCATCCCCGACCCATGGAAGGAGAGGATAACATTCGTTGCGGATGACGGATTAGCCGGCGCGGGTGAACCGAACAACCTTTTTCTTCACACCGGTCAGGCGGAAGCTCTTTCGAATGACGTTCCTGCAATGTTTGAAGAGCGGAAAATTTATGAATATGAATACCCAACAATCTACACTCCAGGTGGAAGACGGAAACCTGAGGTCAATATTGCTATTCATGACCAGATTAACCAGGGTACGCTGGTGTTAAACTTTACGGGTCATGGAAACCCGCGGCTGTGGACGCACGAAGCGATATTTGTCCGTGAGACGGACTTTCCATTCCTGCACAACAAGGGAAAATACTTTATACTGGTTGCTGCAACATGCAATTATGGTTATTTCGATGCAACAGATGATCAAAGCGGCGGGGAACTGCTCGTGTCAATGCCAGATGCAGGTGCGATTGCCGGATTTTATTCTAATCGTGTTGTGTTTGCCGGCGATAATTTTGATATCAACCAATCTATTTATCGTTACCTGTTTCGCATCGACAGTACGGGTCGTGTGATGCCAACACGCCTCGGGGATGTTATCTACCGGACCAAGCAGGATAATTTTGGCGGGACAGCCGACAACGACAGGAAATTCTATTTGCTGGGAGACCCTGCTCTTTCAGTGGGTTTTCCAAAATTGTATGCATCAATAGACAGTATCAACAAGATTCCACCGACCCAAACCGCGCAACTACAGGCACTCGGCAATACCATTGTTAATGCTACAGTACGGGATACCACTTCACAGCCGGAGAACTATTCGGGGTCAGCGCTCATCGCGGTATATGATTCCAAGAAGACTGTTTATTTGGAGGATTTCATAGACACAATAAAATTTACATTTTCGTTCAGTAAGACCGGGAATATTCTTTTCAAGGGTGAACAAACAATAGATGCGGGGAAATTTGCCGCGAATTTCATTGTGCCAAAAGATATATCCTACAGTAATGATTTCGGACGAATAACACTCTATTTCTGGAATCCCGTTTTGGACGGCGCTGGTTATTCAACAAATTTTCGCGTCGGTGGAACTGATACGACGGCGGCCGCTGATACTCAGGGTCCAACGATCAACCTGTTCCTCGATAAAAGAAGCTTTCGCTCCGGCGATGTCGTAAGCCTGAGTCCCCTGCTGATCGCCGATATTCATGACGAGCATGGGGTAAATACATCCGGCGCCGGTATAGGACACCGTCTTGAAGCCTGGCTGGATGATAAGACCGAGAGCATCGACCTTAGCGAATTTTACACGGGTGCCACAAACACATATAAAGATGGTACTGTTCAATACCGCCTTTCAGGTTTGACGGAAGGGACGCATCGGTTACGCATGCGCGCGTGGGATACCTACAACAATTCGACTACTCAACAAACAGTCTTTGATGTTGTCACAAAAGCTGGTTTGCAATTATCGAATCTCTATAATTACCCTAATCCATTTTCATCTTCAACTGTGTTTACATTCCGGCATAACCAGGTTGACCCGGTTGATGCAGAGGTTAAAATTTACACAGTTGCAGGACGGTTGATTCAATCGGTGACGCGGAAAAACGTTGGTGACGCATTTGTGCAGATTCCGTGGGACGGACGGGATAAAGATGGAGATGCAATTGCAAACGGTGTCTATCTCTATAAGATTATTGTAACGACAGAAAGCGGCAGATTGACAGGTGAAGCCCTCGGGAAATTGAGTGTTCAACGATGATTTCGCCCTGTTTGAACGTTCGTCAGTTGCTTCTCTCTGAGAAAGATGGTACATTACCATTCCAACCGCAAATCATGTGTGATAATTCATTATTGTAATCATTTAGAAGGAACGTAACAATGGGTTCAAATGGACGCGGGAAAACAATTTCCCTGATGGTGATGATGTTTGTGATAAGCCTGGTGGTGGTTCCACACTCCTTGATGGCACAAGGCGAATCTGCGGTTCCCTTTTTGCTTATCGCACCGAACGCCCGTGCTGACGGCATGGGTGAAGCAGGCGGAGCTCTTTCGGACGATGGTTCAGCATCGTACTGGAATCCTGCCGGACTGGCATTTCAAAAGGGGTCTGAAGTCAGTATTACACATTCAAACTGGCTGCCTCAATTCCAGTTATCCGACCTTTTTTATGAGTATTTTTCCTACAAAAATCATATTCCTGAAATCGGCGGAACGATATCTGCTAATATCATTTATCTGAACCTCGGTGAGTTTGTTGAAACCGACGAGTTTGGAAATCAGCTGAGCACGTTTAAAGCGTACGAAACTGCAATAACGGGCGGATACTCGACAAAGGTTTTCGACGACCTCGGCATCGGTGTCAACCTCCGCTATATTCATAGCTCGTTGGCTAATTTCGACGTCCAGCGACAGGGAAGAAAAGGTGTTGCCTCGACGGTCAGCTTCGACCTTTCAGCGCTCTGGAAACCTACCCAGCTCAATTTTCCAGGATTGGGAAATATCGAAGACAGGCTGAGTATCGGAGTCAATCTCTCTAACCTTGGACCCAAACTTACATATATCCAGCAGTCACAGGCCGACCCGTTGCCCACGAATCTCCGGCTGGCGTTTGCTGTGAAACTCGTGAAAAGTCAATTCAATAATATTACCGGAATAGTAGACTTCAACAGACTTCTTGTCCGAAGATATCCGCAGATCAAGGATACTGTTACAGGAATTACGATTCAGCAGGGGTATGTCGACAATTTACCGAAATCTTTGATTACCGCATGGGGAGATGGCGGACTAAAAAAAGTGAACATTGCATCGGGGCTGGAATACTGGTACGGTTACCCGAAGCTTATCGCACTGCGCTTCGGCTATTTCTATGAACATCCCGATTACGGCAACAGAAAATTTCTGACGTTTGGCGCCGGCATTCGGTATGATATTTATGGATTCGATTTCAGTTACCTTTCGGCAGTCGAAGAAAATCACCCGTTGAGTGAAACACTGAGGTTTACGTTATCCATTGCATGGGGCGGTGACGAGGAATAGCAACCTGATTATTCACCCTGACTGCAACGCAAACTCAAGATGAAAATCTGCGTTGCAGTCATGTAGTTCAGTGTACAGTCATTGACAGAATACCCCATCCCTTGAACAGAAAACCCCTTCATCTGCGTAAAAAATTTGAAATGCAAACTTCAGCCGTTGTGAAGCTCGTATTCTTATCCCTGCTGATAACTTCCTTCACCCACGCTCAGCAAAAACGCCAGCCGGTGTTTGACCATTCGCTGACGGCGGGACCGCAACGACCCCCCTTCGAAAAAAAATCTTCCGGATCGGTCTCTCTCCCCGAGACAACTAATGTTCTTGTCGCGATGGTTGAATTTCAAACGGACAATAACCCGGGAACTACCGGCGATGGCACGTTCGATATGGGAACGATATCCAAAATTGTCGACCCGCCTCCGCATGACAAAGCGTATGTTCAGAATCATATGACATTTCTGGAAAATTATTTTCGAAAAGTATCGGATGGGAAGCAGATAATAAAAACGACGGTCCTCGATAGCGTTTACAGGGTTCATCATGATATGGCATATTATAGCCCTGCGCGGTCGAGTACAAACAACGGTGAACTTGCAAAACTCGTTGAAGACGCATGGAGAAAAGTCGATTCCGTTTCGCCTGGAATACCGTACGATCAATATCAGGCTTTTATTATTCTGCATGCCGGCGTAGGCAGGGATGTCAATCTGGTCAGCCTCTACGGATATGACCCAGCTCCGTATGACCTTCCCTCCCTTTTTTTTAATTTGAATGCTCTTCAGAATGTCTTTGGATCATCGTATCAGGGCGTACCGGTACGCGACAGTACGATGTTCATAAGGAATTCCGCCATTATTCCGGAGACCGAAAACCGCTACCTTCCTGTAATAGGAGGAACAGCACTCCTGCCGCTTGGTATAAACGGGCTGCTTGCAGCGAGTATGGGAAGCTTTTTTGGATTGCCCGACCTGTTCGACACCAAGACCGGTCGCTCAGGCATCGGTCGGTTCGGGTTAATGGACGGCCAATCAATCTTTAGCTGGAACGGGTTATTCCCTCCGGAACCCTCTGCATGGGAAAAATATTTTCTTGGATGGATTGACCCGATCACAGTCTCTCTGGATGATGCCACATACCCGTTTCCTGCCGTCAGTTCAAATAATCAGGATACTGTTTATCGCGTTCCGATTACTGCGAAAGAGTATTTCCTAGTTGAGAACAGAAACCGTGATGCAAACCGCGACGGGGCTGGAATCACAATCGCGTATAACGGGAACAACCTCGTTCGCAGCTGGGCTCGGGATACAATCGGCTTCAATGCGCTGTTCCAGGATTCGCTCTACGGTGTCGTGACAGATGTCGACGAATTCGATTGGAGCTTACCCGGAGGAGTGCTCCGGGGCGAATGGTTTGACGGCGGGATCCTTATCTGGCATATCGATGAAAATGTTATCGATGCGAATTATGCAACGGATGCGGTGAACGTAAACTCCGAGCATCGCGGCGTGAATCTTGAGGAGGCAGACGGGTCGCAGGATATCGGACAGGCATATCCTTTTCTCACTGCAGGATACGGCAGTGAGGACGGAACCCAGTATGATTACTGGTATGCCGGCAACCAGTCACCTCTTCGATTACTCCCGAATGGCAATGCATTCACACCCGCCTCTCAGCCGGGAAGCATGAGCAATAACCGTGCAAACAGTCATATTTATATCGATGGTTTTTCCGCCCGTGGGCCAAGGATGACTGCAAGGATTCGTGTAGGAGATGCCGAGGTGAAACCGCTGACAGGATTTCCAAAATACACAGGCAGAACATTTGGAAAAAATTCCATCACACTGCTCGATAGCAGCGGCACTTCTCAGGCAGGACTCATCGTAAGCACCGAAGCCTCCGGTCCGGGCAGTCATGCAATCCCCAACGGCCAGCTTGTTCCTGCTCAGGGACCATCGAAACTGTTCGGGTGGAAATTGGATGGTTCACCATTGCTGCCTGACGGTAATACAACGGGACTTCTCACTCTGGCAACCGGAACTGTCGGGTCATTTTTTGGAAAAGTTGCCATTACGCATGACCAGGGCGCGGCGAGTCCGCGTCTTGCAATCGGGGGAGTGGAAAGTGGCGTGTTCATTCCAACTCAAAATGGTATCAACGTTGAAAATTATGTCGCATCATCGTGGGATTTAGCAGATGCAAACCATGACACTCTTGTTGATCAGTACTTTCGCACGTATCTTGCAAATCGTGTAACGACTTCACCGGTTGTTTCTGATTCTTTTATTGTATTTGGGGCGACACAAGGCTTTGTCTATCTCCTTCGGCACGATGGAACACTTGCCGATAGTGTAAAGGTGAATTCATCAGATACTTCAGACATCTCAAGCGTTTCCCTTCTGGCGAACCCCGGGTCGTTTATTGCGACGACGTCGAACGGAACCCAAATATTAATCGGGCTCGCCTGTGTTGCTGCAGGTAAGTCTGCTTCCATAAGCGTATCGGGGATGCAAGCATGGTATACTGCTTCCGGAACAATATCAGCAACCATTGGAAAACAGGTTGTTCTCGCATCGCATGATGGTGAAGTTACTCTCATCACTCCATGTTCACTGACCGGTTCGTATAATGCAAAAGGTTTTCCCGTGGCAACCGGAGGTGAAATTGAAAACGCTCCTGCTCTTGCTGACATAGATGACGACGGTCAGAAGGAGATCGTCGTGTTTAGCGGAAATAAAATTTATGTGATTAACGCTGTTGGCGCGATTCTTGACAATTTTCCGATTACCGTTCCTTCGTCGAATAATATCTTAACGTCTCCAATAGTCGCAGACGTCGATGGTAACGGAACCAATGATATCGTGGCAGTAACACAGGAAGGCTTGGTAGTTGCTTATGATAAACACGGGAAGATGGCAGCGGGCTTTCCCATTCAGGCAGGAATAAATCGTGGTTCGACCCCTGCGGTGTTCTATATACCCAGCCCATGCCTGAGCTGTTATGATATCGGACTGGCAGTTGCATCGGACGATGGCAATGTGTATGCATGGCATACGGGGACATTAAATAGCGGGCCGCTTCCTGCTCAAAAGATGCCATGGCCTCAATTTATGCACGATGCTCAAAACACCGGCTTGAATGAAGAACTCCTGACAACCAAGTATAAGACCCAGGATTTCTTTCCGCCATCGATGGCATACAATTGGCCTAACCCCGTCGGACCTGAACACGGTTTCAAAACCCATATCCGGTATTTTGTTCGCGAAAACGCGAAAGTGACAATTACGATTTTCGACCTCGCCGGGGATTTGGTAACATCGTTTCCTGGTCCCGGCACCGGCGGGTTGGATAATGAAATCGAATGGAATGTATCCAATATCCAGAGCGGGATCTACTTTGCTCATATTGACGCTCAGGGAACGAATGCAACCGGGGCGACGGTTATTAAAATAGCCGTGGTGAAGTGAGGTGATGTTGTGCGCGTTGTTCCTATCGTGTTGTTGGCCCTGGTGGCATTAAATTGTCGGGACATACAGCCCGTTGCAGGTTCATTCTCAATACAAGGGTATCAAATCAACGGCACGATTTCCACACCGAATGGGGTTCCAATCGACAGCGTTTCTGTCATTCTCTACTATTATTATGTCCTTTCATATGCGCCCCCGTTGGACACGCAACGTGTTGTCATTACTGATTCGGCGCAGTTTGTTGATATCACGGTCTACTCAATTCACAGTACGCCGGTTCAACATTTGTTTGCCGGCATTCAACCGCCGGGCGTTGTTTCGCGCGCACAATGGGATGGATTAGACAGCACCGGCAAGGCTGTTCCAAGCGGAAAATACTTCATCCAGTATAAAGTGGGTTCAACGGTTGAAAAGAGGTCTCCAGTTCTCATCGATGGTCACACAACCACGATGACCGATCTCAGTGGAACGTTTACAATTACAAACGATCATTTCCCGGTCGGCGACTTCTTCGATATTTACTCCAGCGACGGTACGTATGATAAAACCATACAGATCGCACCTGAAGTTGACCTTGAATTTCTGAAAGTCGGTGTCGACCGTGTATATACAATTCAGCTGACCAAAGATCAAATCACAACTCAGTTTTTCACGATACAATGAAGCCCATTGCATTCCGGCTGTCAATCGTATGCTGTCTCCTTGCCTTCAAAGGTGTTGCCTTCGCACAAGAAGACTTTTACCATCCGGAGCTGGATTGGCGAACGATTGAGACCGAGCATTTTTATGTCCATTACCATATTGGCACGGAACGAACCGCCCGTATCGTGGCAAAGGTTGCAGAAGAAATCTACGAGCCCGTGACTTCTCTCTACAATCATAAACCGGACGGCAAAGTCAGTTTCGTCATCAAAGATTACGATGACTATTCCAATGGCGGAGCATATTTTTTCGACAACAAGATTGAAATCTGGGCTTCAGCATTGGATTTTGATTTAAGAGGGTCACACAACTGGCTGCGGAATGTCGTTACGCATGAGTTTACCCATGTTGTTCAGATTCAAACCTCGCTGAAATTCGGCCGCAAAATGCCGGCCCTCTATCTCCAGTGGCTCGGGTATGAATCGGAGCGTCGTCCCGATGTGCTTTATGGTTACCCCAATGTCATTGTCTCGTATCCATTTTCCGGGTATGTGGTTCCGAGCTGGTTCGCCGAAGGCGTTGCACAATATAATAGAAAAGAACTCCGGTACGATTCGTGGGACTCCCATCGCGATATGATTCTCCGGATGTACGCGCTTGACGGGAACATGTTGACTTGGAACGAAATGTCGGTGTTCGGCAAAACAAGTCTTGGCAATGAATCTTCCTACAATGCAGGCTTTGCGTTCGTCCGGTATATCGGAGAGCATTATGGAGACGATAAACTACTGGAAATCTCCCGTAATCTTTCGTCTCTCACAGCTGTGACTATTGATGGGGCGATCGAAAAAGCTGTAGGAAAAAACGGAGGTGCGCTGTATGATGAATGGAAAGAATTCTTAAAACATGATTATGGCGAACGTACCGTATTGTTAAAAAATAATCTTGCTGCCGGTGAGATAATCGCGAACGTAGGGTTTGGCAACTTTTATCCGACTTTTTCCCCGGATGGAAAAACCGTAGCGTACATCAGCAATAAAGAGGCGGATTATTTCGCTCTTTCATCCATTTATCTGTATGATGTTGCGACGAAGACCGAGAAAGCGCTTGTATCGGGAGTGCGGTCGAGCATTTCGTGGTCGCCGGAGGGAACGAAAATGTACTATTCGAAAAATTCCCGGGAGAATAAACACTGGTCAGATTATAATGACCTTTACGTGTATGACATAAAGCGTGATGAGGAAACACGGTTAACACACAGTTTGCGCGCAAGCTCTCCTTCGGTCTCGCCGGACGGGACCACTCTTGCATTTGTTTCCGGTAACGACGGGACCCTTAACATCTATACATCCAAAGCGGATGGATCGGGCGTCAAGAAAATGACAAATTATGCTGACGGTGAACAAGTCTTCAACCCGAAATGGTCTCCTGATGGAAAAACCATCATGTTTGATTATTCGATTAAAGACGGAAGGGACATTGCGACAATTCCCGCCGTCGGGGGTGAGGTGACCTTTGTTGTTGCAACTCCGGATGATGAACGAAATGCCGTGTTCACACCTGATGGTTCCCACATCATTTTTTCTTCCGATAAATCGGGAATTTTTAATTTATATGAATTGGACCTTGCAACGAAAGAAGTTGCGCAACTGACAAATGTTCTCGGCGGTGCTTTCATGCCGACTGTCAACGCGGCAAACCAGCTTGCGTTTTCCTCCTACACATCAACCGGATACAAGATTTCAATGCTCAATGAGCAAAAGCCACTTCAAAACGCTGCAGCATATCTTCAGCAGAATAGCGGGAATGCTGAACCCCCTGCGAAGATGATGACATCGACTGATGGAAGTCAGGCACAACGTTTCGATTGGCAGGCATTACGGTCGTACGATGACACAAAACTTCCGAACGAACGTGACACGACCTATAAGAACATTGTAACGAGTTTGACATTTATCCCCTTTTTACGTGTAGATAATTACAACCCCAAGAACAAGGGGATTGATGTCATCAAGCCTGGTCTTTATCTCTATTCATACGATATGGTCGACCGGTATGGGTTTTTTGCGGGAGCGGCTCTGAATAAGAAAGGGGAACGCGACTTATTTCTTACATTCGACTACCGTGGAAGGATTCCCGGATTGTTCCAGCTGGGAATGGAGCCGGCGGCCTCAATCGAGGTATACAATGTCACGAGGAAAAGCTTCAATGCCTCCTTCAGTCCGGAAACGCGGCCCGATTTAATTACAACAGTGGATGTAACATACAGCCTGCTCGAATTCGATTTTGTCCTGCGGCAAAAAGCGTTCGTAGAAGCCCTCGACCTTGAGTTGCGTTACGCGCACAGCCGTTATAATGCGAGCGTGGGGTCGTTTTTCCTGGTTGACAAGCAGAGCAATTCATCTATTCTCAACCCTGCATTCAGTAATCTGTACTTTATCGGCAACGACGTTTCCGCAACATGGACGTTTGAGGGCATTGCCCCATCCCGAACGCAGGAGATCAACCCTGTCGGAAGAAAAATTCGTCTGAAATATGACTACGAATTCAACGAGTTTAACCCGAACAGTGATTATGATATTTCAAACGGAATTCTCGTTCCGAAATATCAGAAATTCAGATTTCATCGGCTCGAAGCCAGCTGGCGCGAATCGCAACGGTTACCCGCCTGGAAGCACACGCTTTCCCTGCAATTACGGGGAGGGTCGATTCTCGGTCCACCGGTCGACGATTTTTTTGATTTTTATATCGGTGGTCTTGCAGGAATGAAAGGATATCCGTTCTATTCCCTCGGTGGAAATGAATATGCGCTGGCAAATCTGACCTATCGCTTCCCGGTATTCGAACATATTGATTTGAGAGTCCTGCAGATGTATTTTGATAAGTTGTATGCGGCGTTGTACGGAGATGCTGGAACGACGTGGACGGGAGGAGGAGGTTCAGGCCAGAAATTTAAACGCGATGCCGGAGTAGAGCTGAGGCTTGAAGCGTTTTCGTATTATGCTTTTCCTACCCGCATTTTCTTCAATGCGACGTACGGTTTTGATCAATTTAACAGGTATATCAGCACGGATGCGACAACAGTAACATACGGTAAGGAATGGAATTTCCATTTCGGTGTTCTGTTCGGATTTAATTTGGATTAACAAGGAAGGAATGCTCTCATGAACCGCCGGATTAATCTCATGGCAATGTTTTTTCTGATGGCAGCATACGCTGTCGCCGGTGAACGTCCCTCGTTTCATTTTACCGGAAATTCCAATGTCGATCTCTTCAGCAAGCCCCCCGGCTTACCCGCAGAATTACGGTTTGCGGGCGATTCACTCTCGTCGATGCACCTGGAAACTTCTCAGCAAAATGAAAAATCTCCATGGATAGCCGGTGCGCTTTCGCTGGCAGTGCCGGGAGCGGGAGAAGTATACTCGGGCAGCTATGTGAAAGGCGCGGTGTTCTTTGCAGTTGAAGCAGCTTCGTGGATTACTGCGTATGTTTATAACAAGAAAGGAAATGATCAGACAAATCTTTTTCAGGCGTATGCGGACGCTCACTGGAGCGCTTCCCGCTACGCAGTGTGGTTGAGGGATCATTTGGCAGAAATTGCGCAACACAACAATGCGCAAACTCCTAACTGGGATCCTGCCGTCTTCAATAGTTCAGACATGAGTTGCGGTCCACCGTTTCCATGCGTTAACTGGGAACATCTGAACAAACTTGAACAGGATAGTCTGGGCCTTGGACACGCACTTCCATATTATGGCGATCAGCAATACTTTGAGCTCATCGGCAAATATGCCGAGTTCAGTAAAGGATGGGATTCACAGGTTGGAGATGAGACTCCATACTGGGATGCATTTACGGCAAACAAGCAGTTCAATGATTACCGTGAGATGTTCAACCAGGCGGACAATTACTATAGCACTGCGGGCACGTTTGTTTCTATCGCATTAGCGAACCACCTGCTTAGTGCCCTCGATGCCGTCTGGTCTGCGACGCGTTTTAATAATTCTCTTCATGCAGAAGTAAGAATGAAAGTAGTACCGACGCGCTACGGGGTTGCCCCTGTAACGGAAGCTACGGTACACATTCCTTTTTAAATTCGCTGTCACCTTAGCATAGAAATGTTTATTGGAGCGGAACTACTTGGGTACCCGCCAGAGGTTGTAAATTCCTACGATGAAGAAGGTAATATTTGCCAGCCATGCTGTAAGCAACGGGCTGAGGTCGCCGTTATAACCGAACGCCTGGCTGACTTTGAGAAAAATCATATAGAGGAAACATATCAGCAACGAAATCCCGAATTCTACTCCAAGTCCGCTTCGTCGCTTGATGGAAGAAAACGGAATCCCGAACAGGACAACAATAAAGCTCGCGAAAGGAAATGAAATCTTCCCGTAAAAATCAACGAGCCACCGTGATACATCCTGTCCTGCCCGCTGCTGGTTGGAGATGAATACCTTCAAACTGGGATAATCCATTTCATCAGGATTTTCCTGCTTCTTGTGAATATCCTCCGGTGAAAAATTCAAATTCCCGACCGCAAGCTCATCGAATTTTTTGACATTTTCTTTTCCCCCTTCAAAATGTCGTTCAATTCCCCTGATAAGTGACCACGACCTTCGTGCTGTGTCCCAGTGCATTTCCTTTGCATCGTATCTCGCTATGACGATTGTCGGGTCGCGCGGGTCAAAGTCCTGTATGCTTACGAGCGAAGCGATATAGCGCGCGTCATCAAACATGCCGATGGAAAGAATACGGGTATTTGAGTCCTGTATAAAGATATTATCCTTCGAAACAAACTCGATGTTCTTTTTGAAATAGACCCGGGCGATTTCGAGTTTCTTCTTGTTGGCAAAGGGGACAACCCAGCCATTGAAATAAACTGATATGCCGCTGACGAACAGCGCAAAGATCAACAGGGGAACCATGAGCCGATACAGGCCTAACCCTCCTGATTTCAGTGCGGTCAGTTCGTTGAATGTCGAAAGCCTTCCTGTTGTAAATAATGCCGAAAGGAGCATGGCGACCGGTACCATGAGCTTTACAATTTCCGGTATGAAGTAAAGATAGTAGGTGACAATGACCCCAATGGTTGCATTCCGGTCGAGGAAGTCATCAAGATTCTCCATCATGTCGATGACGACAAAAATGATGATAAATGTAAACAGGCCAAACAATGCCGTAACAATGAACTGCCGGAGTACATACCGGTCTGAAATTCTCATCGTCATCAGGATTCAATCCATTTCCTGCCGGTCGGATGACCTGAATGACCTCGGGATAAACTTTCGCAGCGTTGTCCAACGGATTGCCGGCGTCTCGCGCCCCATCCGAAGTGTTAGCAAGATACCGAGGATCCCGAGAATAATATTTGCAATCCACATACCTATCCAGGGAGCAACGAATCCTCTGTCGGCGAGTTTTTCTCCTCCGATGAGTGCGGCCCAATAGAGGAGGAAAAACCCCATGCTCAGTGTAGCGGCGATGCCGAAGGTTCCCCGCCGCGCCATTATTCCGAGAGGTGCGCCGATAAAAACAAACACGATACATGCGACCGGCAGGGCATACTTCTTATGAATTTCAACGAGATATTCGTTGATCCTGGTCTGGTTATACTCCAGGAAGGCTAATTGATTGTCGATGGTTCCAACATCAGAACGTGCTTTGTTCAACGCAAGGCGAATTGCAGTTTGGTGTGCTTCCGCCGGATCCTGAATAACCATAGGGGCAGGTCGTGATGAACCTGGCAAAGGTTGTAAACGGGCGAGCTGGAAAGCTTGTTGTGCTGCTGCCTGGTTTGCGTGCTCGAGACTGTCGACTAAAGAGAGCATCGACTGCGCGCTCATCTCCCGGTCGCCGCGGGAAAATGCGTTCTCATTTGAACGCTCGAATTCAAATCCTTCGGAACTCATGATAATCCGGTGTTTTGTGTACCGCATGCGCCGATACGTTTGCATGTCGCCGATGCTTACCTCATGGATTTCCCCGTTTTCCAAATCCATAATTAATTTTTTGTAGTCAGGCGTGAATGAAACTTTCCCCCGTTCTGCGGTCACAACGACGTTTGTCGAGGGGTTCGTGTAATCATAGATAGTAACGCCTTCCAGGTTGTTGGAATGCTCGAACGTCTTACGCGCCAGAATACTGTAACCGGCAATATCCTGAGAGAACAAGCCGGGAACAATGGTGAGGGTCGGTTTTATTCTCCTGATGTCGATCATGAGAATCTTGAGACGATGATTTGCGTCGGGGAGGACATTATTGTTGAATTGAAGCAACAGGTACGTAAGGACAAACGAACAAAGAATGACTGGCGCCATCATCCAGTAAAGACTCATTCCTCCTGCTTTCATGGCGGTGATCTCGTTGTGTGCCGAGAGAGTTCCGAAACCCATCAACGTTGCCACGAGAACAGACATCGGGACAGCGAGTACGACCATCCAAGCTAGGCTTAAGCCTATCAACTCACTGATGATCCACGCGCCGAGGCCCTTTCCGACAAGCTGATCGATGAATTTCATCAGAAATTGAAGGAGGAAAATAAACATCAGGGTCATAAAGGAAAAAAGAAAAGGTCCGATATGAACCCGCAGTATATGAAGAAACAGACGCATGAGTTTGCTCACGTTAATATATGCTCAAAAAACGGTTTTTACAAGCGTTTTGGTTGACTTGAGGCTTATCACAATGTGGTATTTGGAAATGAGGTACATTTTTCCTACATTTTTTTTGATTTTGTTGATTCTGTATGGAACATCTGTTTTATTGAGTGTTGTTTAACAGAATAATAAACTACAGCAGTTATCCGTCACCCCATCTCTCCAGAGCGAAAGGAGCCGTTGGTATCGATTCTTGATAGTAATTCTGAGCAGCATGTTTGTTAACTGACGCTGCACACCTTAACATAAGGGAATCGATGTACACAACGTGAGTCGTTTTCGCGTACTTCAAACAAAGAAGGCACATTTTAATTATAATTATTGTCTGAAAACCGTCACCCTTTTGGGGTTGACCTTTTGCACGGTTTTGTTTTCTCAATTTGCTGAATCGGCAAAACCGGCCCGTGCCTCGGACAATTTTATTGCTTTTGCCGATACCACTGCAAAGGATTCAGCGAACCAAAGGAAATTCCCATTCTTTCCGTTTTTTTCCGATACCTTATCCAGAAGAGCCGGTGGCCCGAACGACAGTCTCCGTCTCGGTACTGACACACTACACCGACGCACGGATACTTCTGCTGTTGCAGATACAACCCACTGGGTAGTGTACCTTGATTCAACTGTTCGGATGGAACAATTCCTGTACAACCGTTCCGACCAGCCAGCTGTCCAGATGTTTCCTTTTCACAATTACTCTCTTTATTTGGATGTTCGGTCCCCTGCTTACAAAAAAGAGCTGGAGATCGATTCGACAGGAAGTTATGTCATCGCCAGAGAAAGGGTGAACGGAGCCGACGTCAAAATTCCCACAAGAATGGAGTTTCCTGCATATATCAAAGACCGGCTTTCGTATGAGCGGAAAAGCTCGTGGCGTTCGCTTGCTTCAGCATATCAAATGAAAGGAAAGGAAGATGAGCTTGCAAATTTGTTCGGCTCGCTGACAAGGTTTGTAATTCCGGTTCCTTCCAACCCGTTGCTGAGTATTTTCGGCGGGTCGAATATCGATTTACGAATCACAGGGGCAGTAGATATTCACGGTGCCTACCGGAGAACATCTTCAGACCAGGTTTCGATTAACCGGCTCGACCAGGTGCGTGATGAGCCAGATTTTAATCAGGATGTACAGGTGAATGTCAATGGTACAATAGGTGATAAACTCAATATCCTTGCCGACTGGGATACCAAGAGAACATTCGAGTATGAAAACCAGTTGAAAATTAAGTACACAGGATATGATGATGAAATCGTCCAAAGCGTCGAAGCAGGTAATGTCTCTCTTCAAACGCCCTCATTTATCGGTGGCGGACAAGCACTGTTCGGCATCAAAGCGAAACTGCAGACCGGCCCCCTCACGATGACGACACTGTTGTCGCAAAAAAAGGGACAGACGAAGGAAATCAGTCTGTCGGGCGGGTCTCAGCAAAATGAAATCATTATCAAGCCGGACATGTATTCGACGGCATACTATTTTGTCGATACGCTTTACAAGAGTTTTTTTGAGGTGCTCCATAGTTCGACTTCCCCACAGCCAACCCCGAACATGGCGGTTAATCGTATTGCCTATATCGATGTCTGGATCAGCCGCTCGGGTACACAGCCTAATCCAAATGAACGCCAGGTGAATGCGTACATCGATCTTCCCGGGAGGGGAGCGAATGATCCACCATATTCGACATTATATGATACACTTGCAACCGCCCACCCCATTGATGGGCAGAATGTTACAGGCCGGTTTATAAAACTCGACCAGACTCAATACAAGGTCAATCAGTACGGGGGCTTCATCACGCTGAATGCAAATGTTTCTGATGACCAGGCGGTAGCGGTTGCTTATCGTGTTGACGGTCAAGACCCTTCCACGCCAGATGATGATATTTATTTCGGGCAGATCGGTGTCACTGATACTTCAAGCACCAAACCGTTGATCTTAAAACTCATAAAGCCCAGGAATCTTCAGCCGAGTTACAAGACCGCATGGGATCTTCAACTCAAGAATGTTTACCCGATTGGCGGAAGAGATTTAAAGAAAGATGGGTTTACATTGAAAGTATTTCATATCGTTCCCGGTAGACCCGACGAAGAGGTGATACAGAGCCAGCCTATCCTGCAGGTCCTAGGTCTTGACCGTTTTTCGACCGACAACATCGTTCAGAAACCGGATAACCTGTTTGATTTTATTCCCGGCGTTACTGTCGATGTCGAACGTGCTGAAATCATCTTTCCAGCATTGCGTCCGTTTGACTCTACGATTGTCCAGTATTTTCGTGCCATTGGCCAGCAAGCCTATGACTCTCTGTTGTTCAGTGACGTCTATGACACGACAAAAACTGCGGTGCAAAATAATACGGTAAGGAATAATTATTACCTCAAGGTGAAGGCGTCGACTGCACAACGAAACAGCTATCAGCTTGGCTTTAATATCGTGGAGGGAAGCGTTTCGGTGCTTCTTAACGGTCAGCCGTTGCAGCCGAATGTCGACTTCACAGTCGATTACATCAGCGGAGATGTCGTTATCAGGAACCCGAATGCGCTCGCTCCTGGAGCGAATGTCCAGGTGAAGTATGAACAGAACGATATGTTCCAGCTTGCAGCAAAAACGCTGATTGGCGCGCGCGGTGAATTGAATATGTCTTCGAATTTCAATTTTGGTTTTACCCTGATGAATTTAAACCAGGCGACCTTGAGTGATAAGGTGCGTCTCGGCGAAGAACCGACAAACAACCTCATTCTTGGAACCGATGGTGCAATTGCTATGAACCTCCCACTCCTGACGAAAGCAATCGACGCGCTTCCTCTCATAAGAACAAGAGAAATGTCAAGCTTGAGGATAAGCGGTGAAGCGGCGTACATGCTTCCAAATCCTAATACAAAAACGAGCACGATTGTCGGCGACAATAATGCCAGTATAGCCTACATCGATGATTTTGAGGGAGCGCGCCGTACTATTCCGTTCAACATTACATATTCCGGCTGGCATTTTGCCAGTCCCCCCGCATACACGTTGATACAACCGAATCCCCCGGATTCCATCAAGACATACTCGAAAGCGAAATTGAGCTGGTACAACAGATTACCCAGCGATGTTACGACGCATGAGATTTGGCCGAATCGCAGCGTCCGTGTCGGACAAGACCAGGTTACTGTATTGAATTTGGATTATCTGCCAGATAGGCGCGGTGCCTATAATTATTCGCCAAATCTTCCTGTTACGCTGCATACTGAGAGGCAAAAAAATTGGGCAGGAATTATGAGGTATATCTCCACGACCGCAGGGAATATTATCGACCAGAATATCAACTACCTCGAAATATGGATGAAGGCATCGAGCAACGACTTTAACGACCTTCGCAAAGGAAAAATTTATGTGGATATCGGGAGAATCAGCGAGCAGGTGTTGCCGTGGCCCAGCCCGAAAGGTCAGCCGCTTCATTCCGAAGACCTTGTGGTCAATGACATTGCAAACGGTGTTCTTAATCCGGGCGAAGACGTCGGATTGGATATGCTGTCGGACGCGCAGGAAAGAAATGACCCGAGGATCCGTGCATTTCTCGACAGCCCGTTCAATGCCGGCGACGCCGACGTCAATGAAAGCGATCCGAGCGGAGACGATTGGTCGTATACCGCGGGCAGTACCGACTACAGCAAAGTTAACGGCACAGAGAACAATGAAGCCTCCGTGGATGGCCGTATTCCCGACACCGAAGACCTCAACAGCAACGGCGAAGTCGATTTGGGGAATACATACCTTGAATATGAAGTCCCCCTCGACAGTGTTTTTTATGATAGCGTTGGAGTTTTGCGGAAAAACCAGCTGATCGTCGGCGGTGGCTCGAATAAATGGTATCAATTTCGTATCCCGTTGCGACAGGCGACCCGCGTGATTTCTTCAGGGGGCGACCAAAATGAGGAAACAGTTCTTCAAAACGTTCAGAACATTCGTCTCTGGGTTTCAGGATTTGAAAAACCGGTAAGCGTACGGATTGCCCAAATGGATCTTGTCGGAAACCAGTGGCAGGAGTTAACGAAGAACGACTCAACACTCAAGGTTTCAGTCGTCAATATCGAAGATAACCCCACGTATAAGAGTCCGCCAGGTGTCGTGAGAGAGCTCGACCGTACTCAGCCTGATCAAATTATTGAAGGGAACGAACAATCATTGGACCTGATCATAAGAGAACTTCGTCGCGGTGACAGCAGACAGGCGGTGAAATATTTTGCGCGTCCGCTTGATGTGTTCAGTTATAAAGAGATGAGAATGTTTGTCCATGGAGACCCTGCGTTCGATTACATCAGTTCGGATTATTACGATGCTGAAGTGTTTCTCCGCTTTGGAGCGGATTCAGCGAACTTCTATGAATATCGTCAGCCGATACGTCCCGGGTGGGATCCGCAAAATGATATTACAATCAATTTTTCTGAGCTGACCTCCATCAAAACATCCCGCGCCGTCACGACGGGATTTTTCTCACGACCGGTGAAGAATGGGCCGGAAGGGGCATTTTATGGAGTTCAGGGAAATCCATCTCTGACCCAGATCAGGTACATGGGCGTTGGAGTAACACACGTTGCCCGACAAAGTAGAAAGTCGTTGCCAATCAGCGGCGAAGTCTGGGTCAACGAACTACGCCTGGTCAATGTCGATAACTCCCGCGGGCTTGCATATCGTTTTGATTCGCAGCTCAAGCTTGCAGATTTCGGTAACATCGGGTTTAACTATGTTAAGATTGACCCGAACTTCCACGGCCTTGACCAAAGGTTCGGTAATCGCGTTACCGGCGTCAACTGGGCGGTGAACTCGAGCTTTGCCCTCGAAAAGCTGTTCCCGCAAAGCTGGGAAGGGACCTCGATCCCGTTCGGATACTCACATGCTGAAAACATCAGTAAGCCAAACTATCTGCCTAACACCGATGTGTTTGTGAGCGAGGCCGCAAACCGGGCTGCCGAACAGAGCACTCCGGATAAACGCGCCTCCGCGAAAGAAGATGTCGTTACTGCATCGCAAACACTTCACGTTCAGGATTCCTATACACTCTCAAATTTTCATATCGGATTCCCCACAAATCATTGGTTTATCCGCGATACATTTGGAAAGCTTGCATTTGGGTTTAATTATTCAAGGTCGAGCGACCGAAACCCATCGACGCTGGAACTCATATCCTGGGGATGGAACTTCAGAGCGAACTATGCCCTGACCTTAGGTGGTGATTATTACATCCAGCCGTTTAAGAATATTTTTAATGGGATCTTCCTGCTCGATGCATATAAAGACTGGAAAATCTATTACATCCCGTTTACGAACATTGCTTCGAGCCTGAGCGGTGCACGTTCACGTTCGCTTCAGATGGTGCGCGACATTTCAGCACTTCCTACCGATACCCGAAATTTCGCCGCAAGCAAGTCGATTGGTTTCGGCTGGAAATTAACAGAAGGCGGTCTCTTTAATATCACGGGAGATTATGGTCTCAATATCGACAGGACACTGTTACAACTTGACAATGATTCTGTCGGACGTGGCTTCGGCAAGATTCTCAAAAATATGTTGTTCGGCGGTAGAGACAATCGGTATGGGCAGAGTGTGAGGTTGAATTCAAAACCCAATATCCCGGATATTTTAAACGTCCAAAAATATTTCGACATATCAAGCTCGTATGGGGTCAATTATGGATGGCAGAATACGTTTCAGAAAGGAGACCTCGGAAAGAGTGCGAGCTTTGCAAATAATATTTCCGTTGCATCAAATTTTCGGTTGAAAGCTTTTACCGACCCATGGTTCCAGTCGAATGAACAGCAACCGCCCCCGTCGCAGGAGGAGCTAAGGCCTCAGCCGGAATCTCAAACGACGGATACAACAAAAAATGCAAAGCCGGAATCATCGAAGAGTAAAGGCGGTGGAACAAACCTCCTGCTTCAGCTTAAGAATCTTGCGCATATTTTTCTGAAAATTCCTTTCATGGATTATGACAACATCAACATTACGTTTACACAGACGAATCAGGCGCTCAGCCCGGGAGTTCA
Organism: uncultured Chlorobiaceae bacterium; assembly: GCA_964484465.1. Taxonomy (GTDB): domain Bacteria; phylum Bacteroidota; class Ignavibacteria; order UBA10030; family SZUA-254; genus CAZAFL01. The sequence continues at coordinate 104,120 of CAZAFL010000004.1, read as the reverse complement.
GGGGAG
>CAZAFL010000004.1:49170-104014 GCA_964484465.1 uncultured Chlorobiaceae bacterium | reverse complement strand
TGGGATGGTATTGAAAAAATTGGAGGGATGAGTTCCTTTATGGAGCGAATGAGCGTTGAGCATAATTATACTTCTTCATTTAAGAAAGATTATCAGGGAATCGCCGGCGGCGCTGAACAGACCAACGGTGAACACGTGACAAACGGATTCACGCCGCTGCTCGGAGTGAATGCGACATTCAAGGAACTCGCGAAAGGGAATTTTTCGGGGACGCTGCGGTATAATACGACAACAACCTACGACCTGAATCTTTCCGTTCTCAATATCGTCGAAACACTCTCGCAGGAAATTTCGCTCTCTCTTTCATACTCGCGCAGAGGGTTCTCCTTCCCTCTGTTCGGTGTAAACTTGAACAACGATGTTGATATGAGCCTGACTTACTCGCTAACCAAAAACTCCCGACGACAGCATGAACCCGACGGTCTCTCCTCTAACCAGGAAGGATTGCCTCTCGAGGGTAATACGCGCACGACCATTGAACCACGGATTAAATATGTGTTGAGCACCCGGGTTACTGCCGCGGTGTTTTATCAATATACAAAGATAGCACCCGATGCTGCCGGTTCGCTTACTCCGGGAACCACAACCAACGTTGCAGGATTGGATATTCACATCGCAATACAATAATTGCGCGTGGCAATAGCAGTTCCGGCAATGCCGGAAGGCACTGAGGCGCGTTGATTCTCTATTGCTAAATGGTTACTTTTATGAAGGAATTGTATTATGACGATTATAACTGCAACAAAAGGACGCATTCTCTGGGTTGATGATGAGATCGAATTGTTACGATCACATATTCTCCTGCTCTCCGAAAAAGGGTACAGCGTCGAGACAGCGACAAACGGCGAGGATGCTGTTGAGCTAGTCAAGCATCGGACATTCGACCTCGTGTTTCTCGATGAAATGATGGCGGGCATGGGCGGGTTGCGGACACTTTTCATTATAAAAGATGCACACCCGGAACTTCCTGTTGTTATGATTACGAAGAATGAATCCGAAGGTTTGATGGAGAACGCTATCGGGGTAAAAATCAGCGATTACCTGACGAAGCCGGTAAACCCAAGCCAGGTATTGCTGGCATGTAAGAAACTCCTGGAGGGGAAGAAAATCACCGGCGCTCAGGCCTCCAGGGATTATGTCAAACTGTTTAATGAAATATCCCTGGCGCTTCAGACCGGACTCTCCCATGAGGAATGGAAGGGAGTTTATATGAAACTCGTCGACTGGTCGATTGAGATGGATTCCCATCCCGAGCTCGGGCTTCAGCAGACACTTAATGACCAGATTCGAGAGTGCAACGTGGAATTTTCCAAATTCATCGAGCGAAAATACCGGCACTGGCTTGACCAGCAACAGCGTCCCACCCTTTCCGTAGATGTCGTGCAGAAGTATCTTGTGCCGGAGTTACAGCACGGCAAGTCCGTCTTTTTCTTTGTGATCGATTGCCTTCGAATGGACCAGTGGATGATGATGGAAAAAGTATTACGTGAGTATTTTGATATCACCCGCGATGCCTACTATTCTATTCTCCCGACCGCGACGCCGTATTCCAGAAATGCAATCTTCAGTGGCGCCTTTCCGGATGAGATTGAGGTACGGTTTCCGGAAATCTGGGAGCAGTGGGAAGATGATGATAACAGCCGTAACCGCTACGAACATCAATTTTTGGATAACCTCCTCGAACGTCGCAAAATACAGTTGAAGCCCGGTTCAAAATATGTGAAGATTCTTGACGCCGAATTTGGTCGTAGCATCGAGCAAAATATCCTTTCGTATACGCAAAACCCCCTTACCTCCGTCGTGGTAAATTTTGTCGATATGCTCGCGCATGGCAGGTCGGATTCACAGCTTCTGAAGGAAATCTCGCCGGATGAAAGCGCGTACAGGTCCCTGACGCAGACATGGTTTTTGCATTCTTCGCTTTTTGGCATGCTCCGCACGCTCTCTCAGCAGAAAGATGTAACGATCATCCTGACCACTGACCATGGAAGCATCCGTTGTCTGAGAAGCACGAAAGTTGTCGGCGACCGCGAGGCTTCGGTCAACCTCAGGTATAAATACGGTCGGAACCTAAAATGCGATGAGCGAAATGCAATTTTTGTCAAAAGTCCTAAAGATTACCGGCTCCCGAGGCGAAGCGTGACCGTAAATTATATAATCGCTAAAGAGGATTATTACTTCGTCTACCCGACGGAATTCCATAAATACGTGAACCAATTCCGCGACAGCTTCCAGCACGGAGGAATTTCAATGGAAGAAATGATTCTCCCTGTAGTGAAACTCCAGCCGAAACGATGAACGTTGTTGAAACACACTCGGAAGAAGAAACTATCAGTGCCGGCATGAATTTTGGCCGCTTGCTCCGCGCGGGAAATGTTGTCGCATGTTTTGGAGAGCTTGGCAGCGGAAAGACGAGGTTTATCCAGGGAATTTGTAAGAGCCTTGGAGTCCATGATCATGTCGCCAGTCCGACATTTACGATCGTCAATGAATATCAGGTTGGGGATGCGCATGTATGTCATTTTGATTTCTACCGTCTGGCATCGGTGAACGAATTGCGCGAAATTGGTTTCGAGGAATATTTTGACGGAGAAAATATTTGTTTAATCGAATGGGCTGACAGAGTGCGGGATCTTCTTCCGCCCAATCGCTATGATGTGTATCTGACACTCGGTAATGAGAAACACACTCGCCGCATCACGTATGAAGAAATGGTCGAATCCGTAACATGAAAATTTTAGGTATTGAATCGGCAACGGCAGTATGTGCAGCAGCGGTCGTGGAAGATGGAAGCGTTCTTTCAGAATGCTCACTTGTTGAACCGCACATTCATTCAGAGAAGATGGTGACCCTTGTCGACAGGGCGTTGAACGAAGCGGGACTGAAACCGCAGGCGCTCGACGCCACAGCAGTATCTATCGGTCCGGGCTCATTTACCGGGCTACGGATTGGACTTAGTGTCGCAAAAGGACTTGCCTTTGCGCTTGATAAACCGATTGTCTCTGTCCCGACGCTCGAGGCATTAGCAGCGAAAGCAGTTCGACGGAGGCCTGTTGAAGAGAACAGCCTCATCTGTTGTCTCCTCGATGCGCGACGCGACGAAGTGTATGTCGCCGGTTTCCGGCAAGAAGGGGAACTCCTGGAAGAGGTTGCTGCGGCTCGTGCGGCTCATCTCGAGGAGCTCGCGAATCTCATGGCTGGTCAAACTCGTATAATTGTTTCAGGCGACGGCGCGGAGAAATTCCGGAAATATCTTGAAGGAAAGAATTCTGCCATGTCTGGAAAGCTCTCATTCCTTTCTGCACGCGAGTCACAATGCAGCGCTTCTGCAGTTGCTCTTCTGGGGGAGGAAAAATTTTTGCGCGGAGAGGTTGCCGATGTTACGTCACTGGAACCTCTTTACGTTAAAGACTTCTATACGCTGGTCAATACACAACATCAACAGGCCTAAAGCAATGGCATGGTTTAGACGATCGAAGGTGAGTATTGTAAGCGAGCCGCAGCGAAAGGATCTTCCTGACGGGATGTGGACGAAGTGCGAAGGGTGTGGTGAAATCATTCATCGCAAGCAGCTCGAACAGCAATTTTATACCTGCATTAAATGCAATTATCACTTCCGGATCGGAAGTCGCGAGTATACGCAATTACTCGTCGATGAGGGAACATTCAAAGAGCTGGACCGCAAGGTGAGGTCGGCCGACCCGTTGAGTTTTGAAGACACGAAACGCTACAAAGATCGTATCAAAGAGACGATGAAACGGACAGATCTGATTGATGCAGTGCGAACCGGCTTCGGGAAACTGAATGGAATGAAGGTTGTTGTCGCTGTCATGGATTTCAGCTTTATCGGCGGGAGTATGGGCTCTGTTGTCGGAGAAAAAGTCGCCCGTGCAATTGAAAGGGCGATGAAGATGAAAGCTCCACTCATTATCGTTTCGTCAAGCGGAGGAGCACGCATGATGGAGGGTGTGCTATCTTTGATGCAGCTTGCTAAGACAAGCGCGAAGCTTGCCCAGCTTTCCGACGCGGGGATACCATTCATTTCTATAATGACCGACCCGACGACTGGCGGCGTAACTGCGAGTTATGCCATGCTTGGCGATATTAACATAGCCGAGCCGGGTGCGTTAATTGGGTTTGCCGGACCGAGGGTGATCAAACAAACTATCGGCAAAGATTTGCCGGAAGGTTTTCAACGGTCAGAATTCCAGCTTGAACATGGTTTCGTGGACGTTGTCGTTCACCGGAAAGAAGTAAAGGATACAATCTCCAAATTATTGAAAATGATGTGGGAACAATAAAAAAATCCCACAAATAGATAGAGGATTCTTTTTACAAAGTAGTTTTTCTTCTCGCAATTCATCTCCCCTTGCATTTTAACCTCAATTTTAAACATCTACACATCAAATCCCTTATGAATTACCTGAACGAAGTTTGGTAAGTATAAAAGTTTTTAATATCTTAGGGGAAGAAAAACCCTTTTATCAATTGGAATTCCGGTATTATCCGGTCGCTAATAGATCGTAAATTTGATAATAGGGAATAATATCCTTTTTACTTTTAGCTCGAAATGAAAATTCACATAATCGGCGTGCCGATGGACTTAGGTCAGGGGAGACGTGGAGTCGATATGGGGCCATCTGCAATTCGATATGCCGGGATCGGTGAAAAACTCAAGGGGCTCGGTTACAAAGTTGTCGACGATGGCGACCTCACGATAAAAACGCAGGAAGAGCAGCATGTCAAGGATCAACACGCCAAGTATCTGCCTGAGATAGCCCGCGCTTGCAATGTTCTTTCCCGGAAGGTTGAGAAAATTAGTCACCGGGGAAATTTCCCTCTCGTCTTAGGCGGTGATCACTCAATTGCTATCGGAACAATTGCCGGTATCGCATCGAACGCGCAGAAGCACAAGAAAAAGGTCGGTGTGTTCTGGATCGACGCACATGGAGATTTCAATACGCCGCAAAGTTCTCCGTCGGGAAATATTCACGGCATGCCTCTTGCGGTATGTGTGGGATTAGGACCGAAACCCCTCACCTCCGTCGGTGGCGCGTTCACGAAAGTCGATCCGCAGAATGTTGCAATGATCGGGTTGCGCGACCTTGACCGCGTCGAACGTGAGAACATTAAAAAGTATGGTGTCCGCATTTACACGATGGAGGATATCGATAAATTCGGCGTTCATAAGGTTATGAAGAAAGCGTTTCAGGATGTTGCGAAGAAGGTCGATTACCTCCATATAAGTTTTGACCTTGACAGCGTTGATCCTATTTACGCTCCGGGGGTTGGAACGCCAGTGAAAGGGGGGTTGGATTACCGGGAAGCGCACCTGATTATGGAAATGCTCGCCGAGTCGAAGAAGATGACCTCACTTGAACTTGTTGAAGTCAATCCGATCCTCGACGACCGTAACAAATCAGCGGAATTCGCCGTAGAGTTAGTGCAGTCGGCATTCGGCAAGAAAATTCTTTGAAGTTTGAAGCATCGACGGGAATGATGAAAAAATTTTAAGAATTATTCTGTGCATATTTTGGAGATGTTCTTAGTATATTGGAAAGCCGGAAGCGTGATGAGAAACAGGCGGGGATGATGATAATGTATCAAACAACGTGATGATTGTTCGTGAACGCAGGTCATATTTTTTAGAACGATATGTTCGACGTTACCGTGTAATAGCCCTTGGTTCCAGCCTGTTGCTCCATGGAGCAGTATTGATGGTGTTATTTTTTTACCTGCGGGCTAAGCCGGTTACGGTCGGACCTGCTCAGGAGGAATTAAATTTCGGGAGCAGCGGGGGAGGAGGGGCTGAAAATGCTAACAAGGACGATCCAGTGGAGTTTGGGCCCCAACTGGCGACGCAGGAGGAACAGAATATATATAGGAAGAGCGCAACAGTGGAATTAATCCGTATCGAGATTCAGCAGGATAAGCCGAAAATTGAAAACGCGACACCGGTTCCGGAACAGGTCAAAAAAAAAGTTAGCGCACGAAAAGTTAAACCGAGGAAAATAATTCTTGCAGAAAATCTCCCCATCGGTCACGTACGTCATGGTGGACAGGGGCCGGGTTCCGGAGGCGGTTCGGGGGGAGGGAGTGGTGGAGGGATTGGTCCCGGAATGGGATATGCCATCGACTGGGGAGGGAATGGTTCCCGCAGACTGCTCAGCGGCCGATTACCGCGTTACCCCGAAGGAACAGACAAACAAATGGCAGTCATTCTTCAGTTTTCTGTTCTCCCCGACGGGTCAGTCGACAAGATTATTCCGTCACGAAAAACTGACGAACTTCTCGAACGTGCTGCAATCAATGCACTTCTTACGTGGAGATTCGACCCGTTACCTCTACAACTCCCGCAATTATCTCAGACCGGAAAAGTTACATTTAATTTTAAACTCGAACAATTACAATAACTTTGAGAATTTCCCATGACCAAGAAAACTTTATATATGTTGACCCTCGGCGTTATCACCTGCATGGTGCTAAGCGGCGTTCAATCATTGTTTGCGCAAGAAAGGAAGTTACAACCAGAATGGTGGTTTGGAGGGGCCGGAGGAATAAATTTCAATTACTATTCATCGGATATCAGTAAGCCGAATGCTTCGGTAACTACGGCTTCTCCCTTTACCAAAGGATCCGGGGTTCGGGCCTTTTTATCTCCACTGCTTGAGTATGACCCCGACCCTGTATGGGGCGGGATGGTGCAATTTGGCTTTGACAGCCGCGGTGGTTCGTTTAATGATCTCTCTTCCGGTGGAACATCGTATTCACTCTCGACCTCGTTAAACTACCTCTCTCTCGAGCCGAGCCTGAAGATTTCTCCATTTGCCTCGCGATCCGGTGAATCATTTACCGGACTATATTTTTATCTCGGGCCGCGCATCGGATTCAATATCGGTAAAACGTTCACATACAAACCCCAAAACGCCTCACAGGTAGAAGGTGAATGGAGCGGCATTCGTGGCGCGGTGATTACTGGACAAATCGGCGCAGGGTACGATATCCCTCTTACTTCGTCCGATGCAGATGTGCAGTATAAACTTTCACCATTTCTTGCCGTCCATCTCGGGCAGGGGCCGCGGTCGGATGAGAATTGGTCGTTGACAACTCTTCGTATGGGGATTGCACTGAAGTTCGGGAGCTCCTCCGAGGTACGTAAGAAAGTCGAACGGGAAATTCAATTCTCTGTGCAGGCACCGAAGATTATACCGATTGCGCGAACAGTGAACGAAACCTTCCCGATGCGAAATTATATCTTTTTCGATGAAGGGTCAATGAATATTCCAGCACGGTATATCCGTCTGACGCGCGAAGAAGCACAGGGGTTTAACGAAACCAAGCTTCTTCAACCTGAACCGAGAGACTTAACAGGGCGGTCGAAACGACAGATGAAAGTGTACCATAACATTCTCAATATTCTTGGCGACCGAATGAGAGCTCATTCCGCTTCTTCGGTGACGCTGACAGGAAGTTCTGCAAGGGGTGGGACAGCCGGAAAGGAAATGGCAGGAGCGGTCAAACAGTACCTTATGGATGTCTTCGGGATCGATGGACGAAGGATCTCGGTTGAAGGGCGTGAAAAGCCGGTGATCCCCTCTGAACAGCCTGGAGGAACACACGAACTTGAGCTCGTACGCCCTGAAGATCAGAGGGTTGAAATATCGAGCAATGATATCTCATTGTTCGACCCTGTAAAAATTATCTCACTTCAGGATGATCCGCTACAAGGGGATGTTCTCTTTTCTGCAAACGGCGCGGAAGATTTACTGGCATCCTGGTCGGTTGAATTATCTGATGAAACAGGAGCAACGAAACGGTACGGTCCGTTCGTTTCCGGTGAATCCAGAATATCTGGGAGAACCATTCTTGGTGATCAGACCCGCGGAACGTTTCATGTTGTGCTGCTCGGTGAAACAAAAGGAGGCCAGACGATCCGGAAAGAGACTGAGATGAGGCTCGTTCGTGCCGAACAGCCGGAAGCTGAGCCGGGGTTGCGGTTCAGCATCCTGTTTGAGTTCGACCAGTCGAAAACTGTCGCAACATATGAACGATTCCTTGCAGGGACCGTCGCACCCCTCATTCCTGAAGGCGGGAGTGTGACAATTCACGGACATACAGATATTGTCGGAGAAGAAAGTCATAATCTTAAACTCTCGCGAGACCGTGCACAGGAGACAATGAATATATTTGAACGGGAACTTGCAAAAGCAGGAAAGAAGCATGTGAAATTTGATACGTATGGATTTGGGGAAGACGTTTACCGGGCCCCGTTTGATAATCAATTGCCCGAAGAGCGGTTCTACAACCGAACCGTCATTATCGACATCGTACCCGAGTGAGGTTGACGGTTCACATTCGAAGAGCGGTTATTCTTGGGCTTGTCGCAGGACTTTCGGCATTTCCTGTTGAAAGCATGTGCCAGCCGAGGCCGCTTACGACCAGCCCGCGATTTCATGAGCTTTTGGAAAATGCCCGGCAATGGATGAAAGCAAAATCATTTCATGTTGCACGGTCTGAACTTGAAAAGGCGCTTCCGCTTGCTCCGACCCCTTCCGTCCGAAACGAAATTTTAACACTGTTGTCGGAAGCTGCCTTCAGCGACCAGGAATATGAGCGATCGTTTCATTGGGCAAATACACTTCTGACCGAAGATTCGCTTGGCGATGAGGAAGGAAATGTGTTGTATATTCGGGGAGTCAGTGCTTTTCAAACGGGGAGACTGGATATAGCTCTGACTTCAATTAATGCTCTTCTCAATACTGCCGCAGTCTTTCCATATAAAGGGAGAGTATATTACTGGCGCGCGTTATGTGAACTTGAACGTAATGACCGGCAGGCTGCAGAAGAGAGTTTCAAACATTGTCTGGAAGATCCCGCGGCAGCCGACTATCACGACCGTGCATTAATGAATCAATCGTTGTTTTTTGTTCAGCAGGGGAGACTTGAAGAAGCCACATCCTCCCTTAGGCGTCTCATGTCCGATTATCCGCGCAGCGATTTCTATACTGACGCCCAGCTTCTTCTATCATCAGTCTTATTGAGGCAGGATAACGCAAAGGATGCACTTCCTGTTTTGGAAGGAGCACGACCGCATTATTCATCGCAACGAGAACAACTGTTGCTGTTGCGTTCTCAGGCAGAATTTGCAATGGCTGAATATGGACGTTCATCGGTGGATTTCAAAGATTTTCTTTACCGGTATCCTGAAAGCCAGGATGTTCGCACTGCGCGTCTCGGTTTGGCGTGGTCTCTTTTTAACGAAGGCAATATCAATGATGCACAGAAAGAGTTCGAAATCTTGAGTACGGGTAATGACACTGTCGCCTCTGCGGCTCTTTATCAGCTCGGCATGATTGTGCTTCTCAAGGGAAGGACGCCGGATGCAATGAATTATTTTACTTCCTTGACTGAAAACTTTCCGTATGATACTTACGCCGACCGGTCGTATTACCAGATTGGTATGATTCACTATCGGGGACAACATTATCGTGAGGCGAGGCGCAATTTCCAATATGTTACGCAGTTGTTTCCGCAAAGCACACTTCGTGCTGATGCCTACAGGATGTCGGGTGAAAGCAGCGTTGCACTCGGGGATTTTTCGAACGCTGAGTACGCGTTCTCACAGACGCAGCATTACAGCACTTCCGCTGAGTTGCTTGCCCCTTCGATGTTTCAGGAGGGAATTTGTCTCTATCATTTGGGCAGGTTCAAAAGCAGTGTGGAACGTTTCGATGAATTCCTGTCAAAATTTCAGTCGGATGAGCATGCGCCTCAGGCCTATATTTGGAGGGGGGAAGCATTATATCAGGATTATCGGTTTGATGAAGCCGAACGTTCGCTGATGGAAGGTCTCCGGCGATTTCCCAGGAACCCAAAGCGGGAAGACGCGGAGTACAGCCTTGCGTGGGCGCTTTTCCAGCAAAAAAAATTCCTGCAGGCAGCAGATGCTTTCGACCGTTATGTTGCGAATTACCCTCAAAGTGAACGCCGCCTCGATGCCTCACTCCGCAAGGCGGATTGTTATTTCTTTCTTGGAAGATATGACAAGGCGAGCGATATGTATGCTTCCCTCGCCGCCGAGAAAAACAGCAACCAGAAATCCGAATATGCCGCATTCCAGCTGGCAATGTCCTATATTCAGCGTGGTGAATCACAGCGCGGCATAGAGCAGCTGCAGAATTTTCTTGCCCGGTTTCCTTCCTCTCTCTATTGTGAAGTCGCACGCTTCAATATAGGCTGGACGCATTTTTCGAACGAACAATTCAGTGAAGCGATCGGAGAGTTTAAGCTCCTTCAGCGCCAATATCCTCAGAGTCAGCTTATGCCGCGTGTGTTATTCAATATGGGGGATGCTTTTTATAATCTTAAGGTGTACGACAGCGCGCGCGTGTACTATCAACGGGTGATCGACGAATATTCAGCCAGCCCGCTTGCCGCGGATGCTCTTACCGGACTACAATTTACGTATCAGGCACAGGGAAAATCACCTGAAGCGCTGGCGACCATTGAGAAATATCTCAATGCAAAACCGTCGGGGCTTTCAACAGAAGAGCTTATGTTAAGAAAAGGGGATTTGCTTTTCGGCCAGAATGATTTTTCAGGTGCTATTCAGGAATATCAGCATGTTCTTTCGCTCAAGCCGAGCCCTGCAGTAAGAGGAAAAGCGTTGCACCAGCTTGGGCGTTCATATGAGTTACAGAATAACCTTCCCCGCGCGGTTGGGTATTACGAACAGGCGATAGCTGACCGGTCTGATAGTGAGGAGATTCCGGCGATTACTCTCGCTCTTGGTATCGATTACATAAAGTTAAAGCAAGATCGCTTTGCCGTTGGTACGTTGCAAGGATTCGCTGAAAAATTTCCTGATTCACCGCTTCTTGCTGAAGCGCGCTACAACCTCGGGCTTGCGCTAATGTCCGGCGCCGATAACGAAACTGCGCTTCAGCAATTTCAGCTAATCATTCAGTATTATCCGGCAGACATATTTGCCGACAGAAGCCGGTTGCAGATTGCGAAATTATTGTATAGGAAGAAAGAATATCAGCATTCCATCGATACGTTGAACAGAGTTATTGAACACCGGGGAGACGACGTCGCAGCTGAAGCTCTTTTGTCACTTGGGGAGAACTATGTTGCAATGAAACGGTTCAAAGATGCTCTTCAATCATACCATGATGTTATTGTGCAGTATAAAGATTTTCCTCTGCTCGTTGAGCAGGCGCATCTTGGTACGGGAGGATGTTATGAGAAATTACACGACCGCGAGAATGCACGTAAAGCGTATCAGGAAATCTTGAAATCGCCGGTTGATCCGGCGATAAAGTCAGAAGCCGATAAACGGTTGAAGAGGCTTCACCGATGAAGAATATTCTTAGGATAATTATGATAGCGGCTCTTTGCCTGATAGTCCAAACCGGTTTTTCACAAGGCCTGCCGAAAGATACGGTCAAGGAATCAATGCCAACACTGGAAATCCCTGAAATCACTATCGTCGGCAAAAAAGCAATCACGTTACCTTTTGCGCGAAAGGGAGAGTTGCATGAGGTAAATATTTATAACGCTCCTCCACCCGACTCGTCGTTATTCGCCCATCGTCCCCTGCTCCCAATTTCATCAATGCAGATGCCAAAATACGGAGAGCGCCTGTCCCCCTTACATATTTCGGTCGACGGTTCACTGGGAAGTTTTTCAACCGGACAATTGCAAGCCTTCGTTGATTATCGGTCGCAGGATCTGGAGTTGGGAGGAAACGGCGGGTACGCTACGACGAACGGTCACACGACCAATTCTTCTTTTTCATCGGGAACAATTGACTTTAACACTCGTACGATCTTACGAACTGACAACGACCTACTCAAACGTTTTTTGGTTTCGGGCGGATTACAATTTAAACATGATACGTACGGCATGTTTGGGATTACATCATCATCGGTTGAACGCAGGAGAGACCAAGTTGCATTTTCCGGAGAACTTGCATCGCCTAGCGGCGAACATAACACCATCGACCTCAGTGTAGCGGCAAAAATTTGGAATGTGCACGACGTGGGCGCTGGTGCAGATTCGGAAGCATCGACAGTTTCCCCGTCAATCTCGGCAGTTTTTGCTACAGGAGTAAAGAATGTTCAGCTAACCACAGGGATTTATTATTCGAGTTCATCGCTTGATTATTCGGTTTCGACGCAGACGCCTTCAGTGTTTAATTTATCCGGGGGTGCGCGTTGGTATATTGCAGGAAACTGGTCGCTTGACCTCGGAGTTGTGTACTCAGCCGGTTCAGATGTTCAGGGGGAGGGACGCACATTATTTTCCCCAACAGCGAAAGCGACATGGAAAACCGAGCCTGATTGCGAACTCTCCTTCTGGTGGCGGCCCGAACAACAACTATTGACGTATGATGAATTTGCCCGGCGAAATCCATATCTTGTGCGGGAGATCATGCTGCGTCCGCAAAGAATGCCTGTGAATGTGGGAAGTTCGTTTCGAATGACTGCGGGTTTATATACCCTGGAACTTATCGCGACCTATGCACAAAGCTCAAACAAGGAAGCAGTTGTTGCGAACAACGGTCGGCTCGGAGTTGAATTTGTAGAAGCCGACCAAACAACATTGCAATTCAACGGGACGTTACAGCCCGTGAAAAGCACGCGCCTCACCGTTGATTGTACAATACAACCCGCTCATGAAAAAGGCAGCACGACCCAGTTGCCGATGGTACCGCTCACACGACTGAATGGTCGCGCTGAGCTGGATCTTCCTATGCCCGCGACAGCCTGGTCGGCAATCGATTTTTGGAGCAACCAGAATGTTGACCGCCAGGGGGTGCGCCAGCTTGGAAATGTTTTGCTGTTTCATGCCGGCGTATCGACGTCAATTCTTCCCCGCACACTGTTTTCCTTCGAAGTGAAGAACCTCTTCAATACGTCGTATGAATGGTGGAGTGGATATATTGCTCCGGGCAGGCAGTTAATGGTTCAGGGAAAAATCAACCTGGAATGAAAATTATTACTGCTATACGGGAGATGCAGCAGGCTGCAGAATCGTCCCGTTATGAGAGGAAAAAAATTGGAATTGTTCCCACAATGGGGTTCCTGCATGAAGGTCATTTGAGCCTCGTTCAACTTGCGAAACAGAATTCGGATGTTGTGGTAATGACAATTTTCGTGAATCCCTCACAGTTTGGTCCGGGGGAAGATTATTCAAAATATCCCAGGGATATCGAGCGTGATAAAAAGCTCGCTGCATCTGCAGGGACTGATATCGTTTTCATCCCGGAACGTGAAGAAATGTACCCCCACGGCTCATTTACAAGCGTCGAAGTTGAAAAGCTGGCGAACGTGCTGGAGGGGAAATCCCGCCCTGGACATTTCCGTGGTGTGACGACCGTGGTGACGAAATTATTCAATATTGTTAAACCGAATGTCGCCGTGTTCGGTCAAAAGGATGCACAGCAGGTAATTGTCATCAAACAAATGGTCAGGGATCTGAATATCGATGTGGATGTAATCGTTGCGCAGACGGTTCGTGAACCGGACGGGCTTGCGATGAGCTCGCGGAATGTCTATTTATCGCCATCTGAGCGACAGGAAAGTACGGCGCTTTACCGATCACTTCAATTGGCACATGAGATCATGGACAAAAAGGAGAGAAAAAGTGCTACTATAATTTTGGAAATGACAAAGCTGATTTCTTCTAACAAACATGCGCGGATTGATTATGTTTCTATTGCCAATGCAATAACACTTGAGGAATTGAAAGACTTAAACGCCGGCGACACTGTTCTTGTCTCCCTTGCTGTTTTTATCGGTTCGACGCGCCTGATTGATAATCAACTAATTACTGTTGGAGAAAAACACTGACGATGCCGGAGAAAAAGAAAACGGAGATGCTGGCTGTAGTCATTCTTGCCGCCGGAAAAGGGACCAGGATGAATACCCCCAACATTGCAAAAGTTATGTACGGAGTCAACGGCAAACCCATGGTGGAATACGTTGTGGAGCTGGCGAGCAAGATGCAAGCAGACCGTATACTTGTTGTTGTGGGGTGGCAGAAACAATCGGTTATCGATCACCTCTCCAAACTCAATCTGAATGTGGAATTCGTCGACCAACAGGAACAATTGGGAACGGGTCATGCTGTTCTCCAGGCAGAAACGGTACTCAAAGAATTCAGTGGTGATGTTTTGGTGCTTTCGGGAGACGTTCCGCTGCTCACACTCCAGACTGTCCAGGCGCTTGTTGGTTACCACCACCTCAACGATGCAGCGGCAAGCATCCTGACCGCTGAAATGAACGACCCGTCCGGTTACGGAAGAATTATTCGGAACAAAGAGGGGTTTGTACAAAGAATCGTTGAGCATAAAGATGCGACGATGGAAGAAAAATCGACCAAGGAAATTAATACGGGCATTTATGTGTTTACAAAAGAGAAGCTCTTCGAAGCGTTGCGGAAAATCACCACAAACAATGCCCAGGGTGAGTATTATTTGACAGACGTATTTGAGTATTTCTGGAAGAATCAATGGCGAGTGTCGGCAGTGAAATCCATTGATGCGGTTGAAGTTATGGGAATTAATAATATCATGCAATTGGACGCCGCACGTGAAGTCCTTGCCGCGCGCAGTAACCCGAAAGGTTGATTCTCAACCTCTTTTTCTTTATACTATATCCATGAAAGGTCAGGCAATGAGATTTGTTGTGAATATCAGTGTGGGAGTACTTCTATGTTCTTCGCTGGCTTTGGCACAGTTTAAATCTCAGGAAGAACAACAGCCAAGCCCGGCACAGTATCTTGTTCATCCCGCGACAAGTATCAGCAGTTTCTTTGGTCTGTTTAATCCCGATAATTTCCTGATGCGGCAGAATGTTTCCTTTAGTTATTTGTCTGCCGGAGGAAACGGAATTTCACTTGCGTCATATACGAATAGCATGTTGTATAAAATTGCCGACCCCCTCAATGTACGATTCGATCTTACACTGCAGGGATCTCCCTTCGGGCAATACGGCTCAGCCAAACAGAGCGACCTCAGCAAATTATATCTCAGCCGTGCTGAATTGAATTACCATCCCTGGGAAAACTTCTTCGTCAGGGTGCAATACAACCAATTACCGCTCAATTACTGGGGAATGTACCCCTATTCTTCATCCATTATGTGGGGAGACAAATAACAAAAATTGAGGTCCGATTCATGGTTCGATTTTTTCCGGTGTCGACCGAGTTGGCATATGTGGTATGGGCTGACTCGGTTTTTCATTTACCATAGACGCGGATAAGACAGACCGATGTCCGAGAAAGAGAATACCGGGAGCCATGAACAAGTCCCGCCGGAAGATAAGATTCAGAACAGGATTCCGACGAAGCGAATCCTCAATGTCGTCATTGTTCTGCTGATCGCCTCACTGGGATATATTTCGTATACATTTTTTCTCCGGACAAGTTCTGCGCAGGAGGACCTCAAAGCACAGAAAACACAATCCACGACCAGAATAATCCAGCTCGATGTTCTCAACGGCTGCGGCGCAAAAGGTGTTGCCGCAAAAATTACCAACTACCTGCGTTCGAACGGATTTGACGTTGTTGAAATGAAAAATTATAAAACTTCCCATATTCACCAGACAATGGTTGTCGACCGTGTCGGCAACCTTGATGTTGCACGCCGTGTCGCCTCGGCGATGGGAGTATCGGAAAAAAATATTATCCAGCAGATCAATCCGGATTATTTTGTTGATGTTTCGGTCATTGTGGGAGAAGATTATGCATCTACGCAAGCATTTCATTAATATGAAAAGGAGTTGATTTGAGACCATCCACCCTTGCCAGGAAAATTGCTCAATTTGCCCTCACCAAAAAAGCACACGATGTATTGATTATGGATTTACGGAAGGTCACCGACATGACGGATTTTTTTGTCATTTGCTCGGGTGATTCTGATGTACAGGTGAAAGCTATTGCCGACGCGATTGCGGATAGTACCGAAACCATCGGCGTGGACGCATGGCACCAGGAAGGAATAACCCAGCGGCAGTGGGTGCTGCTCGATTATGTTGATGTCGTTGTGCATGTGTTTCATAAAGAGATCAGAAAATATTATGGGCTGGAGAGACTTTGGGGAGATGCGAAAATCCAGCATGTGAAAGATGAGCCGGCCAACGGGAAGGCAGCAAGGAAGAAAAAAGCAGCAAAGAAAGCAACATGAAGGTTTACCTCAGGGAGAAAATTATGTCGGCTCTAAGGGCAATGCACCTGGCCGACGACATCGTGCCATCGTTTGAAAAACCCCGCAGTGCGGAACACGGAGACCTTACAACAAACATTGCGATGGTGCTGGCAAAAAAATCCGGCAAAAATCCCCGTCAGCTGGCACAGGAAGTGCTCAACCGCCTGGAAGTTGATGAGACTCTTGTCGATAACGTTGAAATCGCCGGTCCCGGCTTTATGAATTTCCATTTCACCGATAAGTTTTATACCCAACAGCTTGCTGAAATTCTTGAAAGCGGGAAATCATATGGAAAAAGTAACCTCGGCAACCGGAAGAAAACACAGGTAGAATTCGTGAGTGCAAATCCTACCGGACCGCTTACCGTCGGCCACGGGAGAGGCGCCGTGTATGGCGATACGGTTTCACGGCTTCTCGAATGGACAGATCATGACGTAACACGCGAGTACTATTTCAATAATGCAGGAAGACAAATGCGGGTGCTCGGAAATTCCGTACGCTTGAGATACCTGGAGCAGACAGGGGAAAAAGCGGAATTCCCTGATGACCACTACCAGGGGGAATACATACGGGACATCGCGCAACACCTTGTTGATATACATAGCGACAAGTTGAAAAACGAACCTGCGGAAGGAATCTTCAAACAGCAGGCGGAACAGGAAATCTTTGATGACATCAAGAAAACATTGACCCGGCTTGGCATTACGTTCGATGTGTTTTACAACGAGAACACATTGTATGAAACCGGAAAAATTACGGAAGTTATCGGAGAATTTCGTACAAAAGGATTAGCATACGATAAAGATGGTGCGGTATGGCTCAAAACGTCGGCGATGGGAAGTGAAAAGGATAAAGTCATAGTGAAAAGTACCGGTGAACCGACGTACAGGCTACCCGATATCGCGTACCATCGGGAAAAACTCCGGCGCGGATTTGACCTTGTGGTCGATGTACTCGGAGCCGACCATATCGACGCGTACCCCGATGTCCTTGCCGGCGTCAAAGCTCTTGGGTATGACGATTCGCGCATCAAGGTCCTTATTCACCAGTTCGTAACGATTGTCCAGGATGGCGAGGTTGTCAAGATGTCGACGCGGAAGGCGAACTACGTTACCCTTGATGAACTCATCGATGAAGTGAGCGCGGATGTTGTGCGCTATTTTTTCCTCATGCGCGGTATCAACAGTCACCTCAATTTTGATCTGAAACTGGCAAAAGAACAATCAGAGGAAAATCCCGTGTACTATCTGCAGTATGCACACGCGCGAATTGCGAGCATCATTCGTCATGCAGAAAGTCAGGGAATGGGAACCAATGCGCCGGCGAACCTTGCTCTCCTCGCATCGGAGGAGGAGCGTGCGCTGATGAAATTGCTGGTCGGTTTTCCCGATATTGTAGAATCGTGTGCAGGAACATATGAGCCGCACCGCCTCGCCGAATATTTACACGAAGTGGCAGGAAGTTTCCACAGATTCTATCATGTACACAGGGTTGTCACGGAAGATCGCCCGCTCACGGCCGCACGTCTTGCACTCTGTTTAGCGGCGAAGACAATCCTTGGGAATGGCTTCAGTATTCTGGGTATCAAGGCACCGGATAAAATGTAACGTTACCCCTTTGTTCAGCAAGCGCAATCTCAACATTTTCTTTACATCAAAAATTTTTCCGACAATGAGCTTGTAAAAATACACTCTGCTCGGAGATCGTTTTCCTTCCTGAATTGCTTCCAGAGCCTCGGATATTATTGCTTCATCTGCCAAAACAGCGGCGTTTACCAGCCATAGCTCATTCAAGTTCGGTCAGATAAAAAAGGGGAAAATCTTGATTTTCCGGCTGATTTTTATTAAATTTTTGGTGTGATACGAAAATTTTCCTTCAAGAACCCATTGCCTGTTGGATTTTCAACGGGGATCGGAGGCTTAGCAATGACTATATTCCCAATAATTGTTAAAAACCTGTTTTAGAGAAACTTTTGACTTCCATTGCGGGTTTTGTCTTGACAACGACAAACGATCAATGACTCTTAACTAATAACCACTTAGAAACCCATATCGAGTGACCAATGACAGATATCAAAGAACTTAATGAGCGTATTCAACGGGAGAGCGCTTTTGTTGACCTCTTACAGATGGAGATCGGCAAAGTAATTATCGGACAAAAGTACATGGTGGAACGACTGTTAATCGGGCTTCTTTCTAACGGTCATGTTCTGCTGGAAGGAGTACCAGGACTTGCCAAAACGCTTTCGATAAAAACCCTCGCCGCATCGTTGCAGGCAAAATTTCACCGGCTACAGTTTACGCCGGACCTCCTTCCTGCCGACGTTCTCGGCACCATGATTTTCAACCAGAAAAATAATGAGTTTACTGTTCGGAAAGGTCCCATTTTTGCGAACTTCATACTTGCAGATGAGATTAATCGCGCACCGGCAAAAGTTCAGAGCGCACTGCTCGAAGCGATGCAGGAGCGGCAGGTGACGATCGGGGATCAAACATTCAAACTCGATGAGCCGTTCCTCGTCCTGGCAACTCAAAACCCGATTGAACAGGAAGGAACATATCCTCTTCCGGAAGCGCAGGTCGACCGCTTCATGCTGAAAATTAAAATCGATTACCCGAGTCGCGATGAAGAACGCCTGATCATGCGGCAAAATATTTCAGACTCTCTGCCGCAGATAAAAGCAGTCATTAATCCTGCGGATATTTTGAAGGCGCGCTCGCTGGTGCAGGAAGTGTACATGGATGAAAAAATCGAACGTTATATCCTCGACATTGTTTTTGCAACGCGCAAGCCGAAGGATTACAAGCTCGAAAAATTAAGTACTCTTATCAATTATGGCGCTTCTCCACGTGCAAGTATTAATCTTGCCCTTGCATCGAAATCATTCGCGTTTATTAAGCGACGCGGATATGTTATCCCGGAGGATGTTCGCGCAGTATGTCATGACGTCCTGCGGCACCGTATTGCAGTCACGTATGAAGCGGAAGCGGAAAATGTGACATCAGAGAATCTCGTTGATGATATTTTAAATACTGTTGAGGTGCCCTGATTGGTCGGAAGTTAGTGACTTCTGACTTCCATCATTTTCTATTTCGCAATCAGCAATTCAATTACGTTCAGTCATCTCCCTGTGGAAACATCCGAACTCCTAAAAAAAGTCAGAAAGATTGAAATTCGGACGAAAGGTCTCGTCAATCAAATCTTTTCGGGTGAGTATCACAGTGTGTTTAAGGGGAGGGGAATGGCATTCAGCGAGGTACGTGAATACCAGTATGGTGACGACATCCGGACGATTGATTGGAATGTTTCTGCTCGCTTTAATCATCCCTACGTAAAAATCTTTGAAGAAGAGCGAGAGTTAACGGTGATGTTGCTCGTTGATGTAAGTGGCTCGGGAGAATTTGGTACGGTTCACCAGATGAAAAAGGATGTTGCAGCAGAGCTTTGCGCCGTCCTTGCGTTCTCAGCCCTACAGAATAATGATAAGGTCGGGGTAATTTTTTTCAGCGACACGGTGGAGAAATTCATTCCGCCGAAGAAAGGGCGTACGCATATTCTTCGGATTGTCAGGGAGCTGCTGGATTTTCAGCCGTACCACAGACAAACAAATATTTCCGAAGGCATACGTTTTCTAACGAGCGCAATCAGAAAACGGAGCATCGCATTCCTGATTTCCGATTTCATCGATGAGGGATATGATGACGCGATGAAGATTGCTGCAAAGAAGCATGACCTGATCGCCGTGCGGCTGTATGACCCGCGAGAAGCGGCGTTGTCGGAAAGCGGCTTACTTCGCGTGCTGGATGCCGAATCGGGCGAGGCTGCGTGGATCGACACCGGCGACCGGAGGGTGCGCGAACAGTACGCACGCTGGTGGAAGGAGCATGACATGACCCGTGAAAAATTACTTCGTCGCAGCGGGGTAGATGCTGTCGATATCCGCATCGACCAATCATATATTCATCCGCTGGTCTCTTTTTTCCGTGTGAGGGAAAAACGATGGTAGCGCGCCGCATCCTGATTATTGTCGCGTGTGGCATTCTTACTGTTGCAATTGTCTTCGGACAGGAGGTGCAGGCGACGGCGCGAGTCGATTCAAGTCATATGCTTATCGGTGACTGGCTGACGTTGTATATCGATATTCAGCACCGGGAAGGAATGAAAATTTCTCCTCCCGAAATTGCCGATTCTCTTGAAGGTTTCGAAGTCGTTCATCGAAATGCTCCAGTGATCAGGAACGACAGTCAGCATACCCTTGAATCCTTTTCGTACATTATCACGGCATTCGATTCCGGCGTCCACGTTATTCCGCCGTTAACGATTCGATATTCCCGCACCGGTGACACGACACAGCAAGTGGTGGAAACATCCCCCATTCCCATATTTGTCCGTGGAATAGCAATCGATACCACGGGTGAAATCAAAGATGTAAAACCTCCGCTTACACTGTCCATATCAATCGCAGAAATTCTCCCGTATATAATAGGCGCGGTGATTCTCGGCGGGGTGATATGGCTCATCTATTATATTACGAAAAAGAGGAAGCGCGGAGAAACGTTGCTTCCCGCGCCGCCGCCGCGGCCTGCACACGAAATTGCTCTCGAGGCTCTGCAGGCGCTTGATGCAGAGAAACTGTGGCAGCGCGGCAAAGTGAAAGAATATTATTCACAGCTAACCGACATCGTCCGTACCTACATCGAACGAACGTTCGGCATACTTTCGATGGAAATGACCACGGATGAAATTCTTTCTTCGACCCCTGTTGTGGAACTGCCTCAGGATTCCAGGATAAAATTGCAGGAAATACTGGTGAGAGCAGATCTGGTGAAGTTTGCAAAAATGCAGCCGCTTGCTCAGGAAAACGAAACAAGTCTGTCGTTAAGCATTTCGTTTGTTCAATTGACATCACAGCAGCATTCCGAAGTTATCCGGAAAGACATCGGCGAGGAAATAAAAGTATGAACGATGTGACATTCGTCTATCCCGGTTTTTTCCTCCTTCTTCTTGTCGTTCCGGTTATCATCTACTGGTATTGGCGTAGAAGCCGGAAACAGCTTGTTGAATTGCGGGTGCCAACAGTGAAGGTTTTTCAGTCGCTTCCGCGGTCTTGGCGCCAGCGCCTGAGACACCTTCTGTTTGTTCTCAGAATTCTTACGTTTG
Organism: uncultured Chlorobiaceae bacterium; assembly: GCA_964484465.1. Taxonomy (GTDB): domain Bacteria; phylum Bacteroidota; class Ignavibacteria; order UBA10030; family SZUA-254; genus CAZAFL01. The sequence goes on along the minus strand of CAZAFL010000004.1, from coordinate 82,641 downwards.
TACTCCTCACTGTTGCGCTTGCCCGCCCTCAATCGACTTCGAAAGGAGAAAATGTCACGACTGAAGGGATCGATATTATTCTTGCAACAGACGTTTCGGGAAGTATGATCGCTGAGGATTTTCACCCTAACCGGATCGAGGCTGCAAAAAATGTCGCACTGGATTTTATAGAAGGACGTCCGAACGACCGAATCGGGTTGGTGATTTTTGCAGGTGAAAGTTTCACGCAATGTCCGCTTACCCTTGATCATGCCGTTGTAAAAAACCTCTTGAAAGAAGTAAAGAATGGAATGATTGAAGATGGTACGGCAATCGGTATGGGGCTGGCAACTGCCGTGAGCAGGCTGAAAGAGAGTAAAGCAAAAAGCCGTGTCCTCGTCCTTCTCACCGACGGTGTGAATAATCGCGGCTTCATCGACCCGACGACTGCCGCCGGGATTGCGCAGTCGTTCGGTATTCGCGTATACACCATTGGTGTCGGGACGAGGGGTGTGGCGCCTTATCCGGTTCAGACGCCGTTTGGCGTACAGTATCAGAATATGCAGGTAGAGATCGACGAGGAGTTGCTGCAGAAAATTGCAGACCAAACGGGTGGAAAGTATTTTCGTGCGACCGACAATCAGACATTGAAAGTGATTTACGGTGAAATTGACCGGCTTGAAAAAACGAAAATTGAAGTGACGCAGTTTCATCACCATAAAGAGGAGTTTTACGCGGCGGCGATGTTTGCCGGGATTTTCTTGTTGTGCGAAGTGCTGCTGTCGCAAAGTGTATTTCGAAAAAACCCTTAACCGTTGTATATTTAATAATTAATGATTCGTTTCGCACATACTGAATACCTGTACGCTCTTGCCGCTCTCCCCATAATCCTTCTGGTATTTTTTTGGGGGATGCGACTGCGACGCCGTGCGCTGGAGCGTTTCGGAAACTCCTCGCTTCTCCGGATGCTGATGCCAGACCAGGGAAAGTACAAGAGGGTATTGAAATTTTTCTTGCTGTTCGGCGCAATGGGTCTCACGATTCTCGGGCTCGCGAATCCTCAGATCGGGACGAAATTCGAAGAAGTAAAACGTGAGGGAGTTGATATTATGATAGCGCTCGACGTTTCAAACAGTATGAAAGCCGAAGACATCAAGCCGAACCGGCTGGAAAGCGCAAAACAGGAAATCTCCCGCATGCTGGAAAAATTACAGAATGACAGGATCGGCCTTATTGTATTTGGAGGGGATAGTTATTTACAGCTTCCATTGACGACAGATTACTCGTCGGCGCGCCTTATTCTCGGCACGGTAGATGTGGATGCCGTTCCCGTCCCCGGAACGGCGATCGGTTCGGCAATCCGCCTGGCGATGAAATCTTTCGTTGAGGGAGAAAAAAAGCACAGGGTGATTGTTGTTATTACTGATGGCGAAAACCATGAAGACGATGCGGTCGCAGCTGCAAAAGATGCCGGCAAAGACGGGGTCGTTGTCCATACAATCGGTATGGGGCTTGCCGAGGGTGCTCCGATTCCTGTGTATCAAAATAACGTTCAGGTCGGGTATAAGAAAGATCGGGACGGAAACACGGTGATCACGAAGCTTGATGAACAGGCACTACAGCAGATTGCCGAAGCGGGAGGCGGAAGATATATTCGTGCGACAAATCAGCAGAATGAACTCGATGCGATCCTCAGGGAAATTCAGGCAATGGAGAAAAAAGAATTCGGCGCAAAAGTATTTACTGATTATGAAGATCGTTTTCAGTATTTTTTAGGCGCCGCATTTGTGCTGTTACTAATGGAATTTTTTATCTCGGAGCGCAGACTCCGGTGGGTGTCACAATGGAATTTTCTCAAACGACAAAAATGAAAATATTGTTTCTTTGTTTCTTCATGCTCTGGGCTGCCGTCGGTGTGCATGCGCAATCAGAACGTTCGCTGATCCGTGACGGTAACCGTTCATATAAGGAAAATAATTTCACAGACGCCGAAGTGAAGTACAAGAAGGCGCTTGAGAAAAACAAAGATCTCCCGCAGGGTTTATTTAATCTTGGTGATGCTTTGTACAAACAGGGTAGGTTTGATGAAGCGGCGAACCAATTCCTTCGTGCTTCATCGAAGAACGATGATGCGGCGGCAAAGTCCGGGATGTATCACAATCTTGGAAACGCACTGCTGAAGGAGAAAAAACTTCCCGAAAGTATTGCGTCATATAAAGAAGCATTAAAGCTCAGGCCAAACGACCTCGATACAAAATATAATCTTGAATACGCCAAAGCCCTGTTGAAGCAACAGCAGCAAAACAAAAACCAGCAAAAAGAGAGCAAGCAGGATAAGCAAAAGGACAAGCAAAACCAGGACAAACAGGATCAGCAGAAACAGGATCAAAAAAAAGAGGAACAGCAAAACAAAGAAGAACAGCGTCAGGCACAGCAAAAAAAGCAGCAAATCTCGAAGGAAGACGCCGAACGGATTCTTGAAGCGCTGAAGAATGAAGAAAAAGATGTTCAAAAGAAATTGCATAAGAAAGTCCCGGCGCGGGTAAGGGTGGAAAAGGACTGGTAATGAAAACTGGCAGATTGTTGATATTCGTTTTGATCTGCGCAATTCCGGCATGGGCTTTTCAGGATGGCACATTTACGGCATCTGTCGATAAGAACAAAGTTGGGGTCGGAGAACAATTTGAACTAACGTTTTCGTTGAGCGGCACGACAGGCGGAAACAATTTTCGCCCGCCGCAATTTACCGATTTTCAGGTGCTCTCCGGTCCGAACCAATCGACGAATATGCAATTTATCAATGGCACCGTTTCGTCATCTGTCTCCTACGGCTATGTTCTTCAACCCCGGTCGGAAGGCAAGTTTACGATCGGCTCCGCATCGATCCAGTATGGAGGCAAACAACTTCAGACCCAGCCGATTGATATCGAGGTGACAAAAGGGGCGCCGCAGCAGAAATCGTCATCGAGACAATCCGCGGATGGGGACGTCGGTAAACAGATCGGTGACAATCTTTTTCTGAAAGTTATCGTCGACAAATCACGCGTGTACCAGGGTGAACAGATTACGGCGATCTATAAACTCTATAACAGGACACGTCTTACAAATCTGAGTGTAACCAAAGTTCCTTCATTGTCCGGCTTCTGGAGCGAAGACCTGGAAGAGGTCAAGCAGATTCAATTTGCCAACGAAATCGTAAATGGTAAGCAATACAATGTTGCAGTGTTGAAAAAAGTTGCGTTGTTCCCTCAGCGGAGCGGGACGCTCGAGATCGACCCGATGGAAGTTCGCTGTGTCGTGCAGCTCCAGAACCAACGTCGCTCAAATGACATTTTCGACCAGTTTTTTAACGACCCCTTTTTCGGGAATTTCACAAACTACGAATACAAAATGCAGAACGAGCCGCTGAAAATCGCTGTAAATCCTTTACCCGCATCTTCGAATGTCAAGGGGTTTGGGGGAGCGGTAGGAAAATTCTCGATGGAGGTGTGGCTTGATAAACGTGAAACAAAAACAAACGATCCGGTTACACTCAAGGTAAAGATCAGTGGTCGGGGGAATTTGAAACTTCTCGAGACACCTTCGATTGTTATACCCCCTGACCTTGAACGCTACGACCCGAAAATATCCGACAATATTACTCATGAGGGAAATCAAATTTCCGGTAGCCGGACGTTTGAATACCTCCTGATTCCGCGTCACGCAGGTAATTTGAAGATCAATTCATTTCCTTTTTCTTATTTCGATATCGAGAAGAAAAATTACCTCACGCTGAACAGTCCGGAATTCGACCTTTCGGTCGCAAAGGGCTCGGATGTCGCTTCAGCCCCGGTTGCGGGAATAAGCAAGGAGGATGTGAAACTCCTCGGCGAGGACATCCGCTTCATCAAGAGCGGAGCAATGCCGTTGCGCCGGAAAGGAGAATCGTTCGTCGGCTCGCCGGTATTTTTTGTTGTTTCCTTCACTCCGGTCTGCTCGTTCATAGGGTTTATGTTCTTTGTTCGTCGTCGCCAGAAAGTATCGGGGGATGTAGCCGGACTTCGTAATCGAAAAGCGAGAAAAATTGCACAGCGACGGTTAGGCGAAGCAAAAAAATATCTCAATGGTAAGAAGAAAGAAGAATTCTATACTGAAATCTCCAGGGCGTTGTGGGGATATGTTGCCGATAAACTCGGTATTCCTCCGTCAGATTTGTCGGTTGAAGCAGCAAGGTCATCACTTGAATCGCGCGGAATCCCTGTGGAAACGATCAATCAAATCACTTCGACAATCGAACAATGCGACTTCGCCAGGTTTGCTCAGGCAGGGGATTCATTGCAGATGAGTGACGTGTACACCCAGGCCATGAAGCTGATTTCCAACGTTGAGGATCATATCTGATGAGGTGGCTGATTGTCGTTGTAATGATATGTGTTTCTTCAATGGTATTCGCTCAGGAGGCAGCACTGCAGTTTGATCAGGCGAACCAGCTTTACCGCAACGGCAATTACAAGCAGGCTGCGGAAATCTACGAGCAAATTGCGAAGGCTGGCTACGAAAACCCGATGCTATTCTACAATCTCGGCAATTGCTATTTCAAACTTCGGGAAATACCCTCTGCAATCCTGAACTACGAGCGCGCAAAACGGTTGGCTCCGCATGATGAAGATATAGCATATAATTTGCTGCTGGCGAATCTGCGCATCACCGATAAAATCGAACCACTGCCCCGGTTATTTATCGATGACTGGTGGCGGGCGGCGGTCACCTCATTTTCTTCCGATAGCTGGGGACTTATCGGTATCATAAGTCTTTGGTCTGCCGCACTCGGTGGGGCATTAGTTATTATTGTTACCTCGTATGCGGTTCAGAGGACGGCATTCGTGATTTCGTTGATCGCCATCCTTCTAACAGCCTTCTCCTTCGTGGCAGTGTCTCAACAACTTCATAGGGAGCAGAATGAACTGCACGGGATCGTGTTCTCACCAACAGTTTCAATAAAAAGTGCGCCGGATGAGCAGAGCACCGACCTCTTTGTGCTCCATGAAGGTGTCAACGTGGAATTGCTCGATTCCCTAGGGGAGTGGAAGAAAATTCGCCTGGCGGACGGGAAAATTGGCTGGCTTCAATCGACAAACGTCGAACTCATCTGACGTTGACTTTCTTGCGGATTTTTTGTACTTTATTTCCCAATTAACTCCATTTTTTGCGTATTTATAAGGAAGATTTTCCTCCCAAATTGCTACAATATCGTAGTCCTCAAGCATTAAATTTTTCGTTTCTCTTCAATTGTAGTATTTACCGGTCTGGCGTATCATTCTTTGACTTTAGAAACACGTTTACGTATTTTTGACGATGCAAAGATTTGGAAAACATGCGGAAGGCAGTGTTATTCATTCGCAAAATGATTTAATGATGCATTACGCATGAAGATACTTGTCACAGGAGGCTGCGGGTTCATCGGCAGTAATTTTATCCGATACATGCTCGAGACGCATGCTGATTACACTATAGTTAATTATGACAAGCTTACTTATGCGGGTAATCTTGAGAACCTTGAGGATGTCGAAGATAAACCACAATACCATTTTGTTAAAGCGGATATTTGCGACAGGAAGAGTGTCGAGTCGACTGTTGCGAAATATGAAATTGAGGCGATCATTAACTTCGCCGCAGAATCGCATGTCGACCGGAGTATTATCGGTCCAGCGGTGTTTATCGAGACAAATGTTTCAGGAACGAGCGTGCTCCTCGACGTCGCAAAAGACTATAAGCTCCGCCGATTTATCCAGGTATCGACAGATGAAGTGTACGGCTCGCTCGGAGCGACCGGCAAATTTACGGAAACAATGCCGCTTCATCCGAACAGTCCGTATGCCGCTTCAAAAGCCGCCGCTGACCTTCTCGCGCTTGCATACCATCGCACCTTCGATGTACCTGTGACCATCACACGCTGTTCGAATAATTACGGACCGTTTCAATTCCCGGAAAAACTGATACCCCTGATGGTTGCGAATGCAATCGATAATAAAGACCTTCCGGTATATGGAGATGGCACTAATGTGCGCGACTGGCTTTACGTGGAGGACCACTGTGTGGCAATCGACAAGGTGCTGTCGGATGGCAAACCTGGGGAGATATATAATATAGGTGGGAATAATGAATGGAAAAATATCGATATCGTCAGTGCCCTATTGAAGAAGCTTGGGAAATCGGAACAGCTCATAAAGTTTGTGAAGGACCGCCCCGGTCATGACAAGCGTTATGCCATCGACGCTTCAAAAATCTCAGGAGCATTGAACTGGCGTCCATCGACATCTTTCGAATCCGGGATGAGCCAGACAGTGGACTGGTACCTGGCTCATGAGGGCTGGTGGAGACGGATTATCAGCGGTGATTATCAGAATTATTATAAGAAAATGTATGAGAACCGTTGAATTAAAAAAGCGGATGCCGTCAGTTTTATCCCTCCGATTGCTTGCGCTGATATGCGCGTGCATCCTTCTGTTTGTTTTTCCAGCGGATGCTCAAAAACAGAAAGAGCCGGATAAAATGCAGGACCTAGACCTGTCATTGCCTGAAAAATCAGCAACGACCGCTGTCCAGCCGGGAGGAATCGCATACGAATCCACTGTGAATCCGGAAAAATATTTTGTGGGACCTTCCGACGTTATCGCAGTGAACATCTGGATGAGTCCTCCGATGAGTTTCGCATTAACTGTTACGCCGGAAGGTACACTCATTATTCCCAGTGTCGGAGAAGTGGCGGTTGCCGACCTGACCCTCGCAAGTGCCAAAGCGAAAATTTTCAACGCGACGCGAAAAAAATACCTGACCGCCGATATTACCGCGACGCTTGTGAAGCCCAGACCGATTATCGTTAAAGTAATCGGAGCTGTCCTGAATGAGGGGTTATACACGCTCAATGCCACCGACCGTACACACAGGGCAATCGAAGAAGCAAACAAGCTGACGAAACTGCAAACCCCGGAAGAAGTTGCCCCCATATTGAAACAGATGTCTTCCCGAAACATCACTGTGAAACACCGCGACGGGACGCAAGACCGAGTGGACCTTCCGAAGTATTTTGCGACAAAAGACGAAAAACTCAATCCGTACCTTCGTGAAGGAGACATCGTTATTATCCCGGCAAAGGATTTGAAAAAAACCGTCTTTGCAGTTTACGGACAAGTCAACAGTCCGGGACGGTATGAATTTGTGGAAGGCGATAGTGTTCTCGACGCAATTAAAATTGCCAACGGTCTTACCTCCTTTGCAATTCCCGAGAATGCGATGTTCTCACGATCAAACGAAAACGGTACAAGCATTACATCACGTATCATTAGCCTCACTGCAATTAAGGAAGGACGTGAGCCAAACTTTTCGCTTGAGCCTGGTGACCGGATAATGATTAACAAGAAACCTGAACTTCGCGAGGATTACAATGTGGATATTAAGGGGGAAGTGTTGTATCCCGGGACGTATCCTATTACGAGAAACAGCTCCCGGCTCTCTCAAGTTGTGAAGCTGGCGGGCGGCTTCACTGATTATGCTTCTCTCAGCTCGGCGGAAGTCGTGCGACGGTCATATGACGATGAGGGAATTAAGTCCGAAAAAATGATGAGCTTAAGGGGAGGAGTTGCGACGGAAGACAGCTCCGGCTATCTCGAGGAAACCGACCTGCGAATTCATCGCGCCGGCGTGACAGTCGATTTTGAGAAATTATTTGTTCAGAAGGATTCATCGCAGGATATCATTCTTCAGGGAGAAGACCAGATCATTATCCCTTCACGACAGCACACGGTGTATGTTTTCGGACAGGTAGCGTCTCCGGGACATCTGCCGTACGTTCAGGGCAAAGATGCCGGGTATTATGTTGATAAGGCGGGAGGGTTTACGAACCGCGCAAACAAAGGGGGGTTGACAATCGTGAAGGCGAAAACCAAGCAATGGATTTCTCCAGGCGATACGAAGTTAGAGGAAGGAGATTATATCTGGGTGCCCACCGAGGCTGACCGACCATTCGGATATTATATGACGATCGCAAGTCAGGCGGCGGGTGTGCTCAGTGTGATTATCGGTGTCGGGGTGTTGATAGTACAGGTGACAAAGTAACGCTAAAAGAATATGCACAGTGAACAACCTGAAATAAACAAACGGGAAAAATCAACCATTATGACTCCTGAATCCGATGGGACGATGAAGCCATTGGGTGCTTCGATCCTGGATTTTTTCTCGGTCATTACGAAATACCGGCGCTTTCTTGTTTGGTTTATTCTCCTGGCGACGTTTATCACTGCAGTCGTCGCATTCTTCAGTCCGAAATGGTACAAGGCGACGGCGTCGGTTTTTCCCGCGGAGCAAGCCAGTATGTTTCCGGAGCTGGAGGGGATTTCATCCATTGTAAAATCATTCTCAGGAAGCAAAAAACTCGGCGGCCTGACCGGTCCTGTAGAGACTGACCGGTATATCGCAATTTTGAAAAGCAGCAGGGTGTTAAGCGCCGTTATTGATAAATTCGACCTGACACATGTCTATAATACTGCGACTTCTTCGTATGTAGTGGAAAGGACAACGAAAGAATTAGTGGAAAATACCGACCTCATTGTCCAGGACGAAGGGAATCTCACAATCAGTGTGTACGACAAAGACCCGAAACGTGCGGCGGAGATGGCAAATTACTATGTCGAATTGCTGAACCAGACAAATTCGGAACTGCTTGTCCAGAACGCAAAAGGCAACAGGGAATTTATCGAACAGAGATATCAGAAAAATCTCGAAGACCTGCACAAATCTGAAGAAGCGATGAAGAGTTTTCAGACAAAGTATGGCGTCATCGCTGTCCCGGAACAGATGGATGCAACGATCAAGGCGGGGGCCGAGTTGTATGGTAAACTTGCCGCGAAAGAGGTCGAGCTTGATGTTTTGAAGCGGACGACATCGGAGACGCATCCGAGTGTTGTTGCCGCCGACGTCGAAGTTCAGGAGATGAAGAAAAAACTTCGTGAAATGAATGCAGGTTCTATAACTGCAGGGGATGATATGAAGGTTCTTGTGCCGTTCAAACAGGCGCCGGAACTTGCTGCGCAATACATACGACTCTACCGCGACCTCCAGATCCAAAACAAAACACTCGAATTCATTGTCCCAATCTACGAACAGGCAAAGATCGAGGAGCAGCGAAACACGCCTTCGGTTGTGGTGCTTGACCACGCCGGCGTGCCGGAACGGAAAGCCAAGCCGAAGGTTTCGTTATACACGCTGATAGCGTTCGTTGTCTCGACGCTTCTTTCACTGCTGGTTGTTTTCAGCGTTGAGGGTGTTTCGCGTGTCCGGAGCATCAATCCGGAGAGGTTCGATGGGTTGGTGAAGGCGATACGGGCGGACCGGTTCGGACTCTTCTGGAAGCGTCACACCAATAACACATAAGGTGTGAGACGAATGGCCTCTGCAATATTTTTATTAAATCTACGATGTAGTTAGAACGGGTGCCCTAAGGAAGTCCTGTAAGTTCTACCAGTAGTTGGATCGGATTTCCGCCCTACACCACGAATGGTCAAATTCCCGGTTGTCATATTTTTTTGAGAACAACACGACATGGCACAGTTCACTAAGTTAGATGACAATATCCGCGCCTTGTTGTGTTGTCCGATTTGCAAGAGTGCCCTTGCCCCGGATTCTGTTGAGTTCATGTGCAGGACGTGCAATACAGCTTTCCCGTCGGTTGAGGTAGGGGGTGATAACATTTTTGATTTTAGAATCCATCATCCTCTGTCTGTGGTTCCACAGACGATGCGGAAATGGGATTCAATCCAAAAGAAGTATGAGGATTACACTGCTGATGCTACTGCGCGCGATAACCTTCAAGAATACCTGGATGAAATAGAGGCCGTCAGAGAAATTTATACTTCTGAGTTTGCCCTCCGTGGAAACGTGCTGGATGTTGGTGGCCACCAGGGAAGGTTGAGACACTACATTGCTGACCAAAACGTTCCGCTCTATCTTTGTGTGGATCCCCTCATTGACGGTTTTCGTGATGCTGGGAAACCCAATCTGCAGAAAGCCTACCCCTGTCTATCCCGGCAATGCAATTTCGTCTCGTGTCATGCTGAATACTTGCCTGTTATTGCGCATTCATTTGACTGGGTCCATATGCGCTCAGTGTTGGATCATTTTGCCGATCCTTATATGGCGATAAAGGAAGCATACAGGGTTCTCAAACCCGGTGGGCAATTGCTCATAGGTCTGGCGATCGAAGAAAAAATGATGGGAGTGTATGCCAGTCTCTCACAGCGAGTTTTACAAAAGCTTAGAAGTGGTGGCGTATCATACGCACTAAAATCCATCGTGAGCAAATTGATGTCAAGGGTATTGCCAGGCCGGGATGATCATAATTTTCGATTGAGACATGATGAATTAGTTGACTTAGTTTCAAGGACGGGGTTTACCGTTATCAAAGAGCATTGGCAGAAGCCGCCGTATTCGTACGTCTTGTATTTATCTGCCCGAAAGATAAACAGAGGGTAAGAAGGTGAATCTCGCTGAAAGAGTCCGCCGGAATTCGATTTTTTCTTTATTGACGTATTGTATTCGTCTGGTTGCAAACTTTCTCGTGTTTGTGGGGATTGCCCGACTGTATGGACCCGAAGAGTTTGGGCAGTTTACAGCCGCTCACGCACTTTCGGGCATTTTTCTTCTTCTGGCTGATTATGGGTTCGATTCGTTGCTCGTCATGGAAATTGCCCGCAACAAGGATAAGGCAGAGCAAGTCATTCACACTTTATTCTCAACTAAAATATTGTTTGCAGTGTGTGCAACTGTGCTTATGATAATTACGGCAAGCGTAGACTCAGCGAGCCACACGACAAGAGTATTGATGTATCTTTTCAGCTTCTACATGCTCTTTTCCGCCATAATGAATTTTTTTTTCTATCTCTTCAGAGGATATCAAGCCTTTCAACAGGAAACAAAAATCTCTTTTGTCATAAACACCGCTCTACTGGTGTCCGCAGTGATTTTAGGTTTACTGCATGTACCGCTATATATAGTTGCAGTTGCCTTCATCGGTACGCGGGTTCTCGGAATTATAATGGGAATAAGCGCAATGGGAAGCCGACTCGACTGGAAACAGTTTCGGTTTTCACTGGCAAGGAGAGAAGATCTTCTAAAAATTAACATATTCGGGCTATACGGGGTTTTCGGTACGATTCTCTTTACGCTTGATACGGTGTTACTTTCCTTCTTGACGAGCGATCTGCAGGTTGGCATCTATCAATCGGTGATCAAGCTTACTTCGGTGGGCTTGCTTGTGTGTGACGTTCTTGTCTATGCTATTCTTCCCCCACTCTCAGCGTCTCATGATGCTGACCATGCTCAGTGGATCAGGCTGGCGAGATACTCTCATCGAACCCTTGTGTTCGCTGGGACGTTTATTTCATTTTTCATGATCGTATTCCCATCAGAGCTCATCGTTCTGGTCTATGGTCCGAACCGTTTTGATGTGGCAGCACCTCTCTTACGAATGTTCGGATGCCTTGTGTTTATAAGGTATTGTTCTGAAACAGCAGGGTTGATGTTGACATCATCAAATCGCCAGTCGCGACGGCTGGTTGTTGTTATTGTTGCGACAGTAGTCAACTTCATAGCAAACATATTATTAATTCCCAGATACGGGGTTACTGGAGCCGCAATCATATCGCTGGTTACCAATATCATTGTAATGATCGGTTACTACTCAGACGTGCAAACGATTCGCACGATCTGGCAGGCGAACCTCACGCAATATGTTCCGCTGTTTATCGCCACCCTTCTCGGTGGTGTTTTTTGGGGGGGGCGTTCACTGGACGCAAGAATTTCGATTCCTCTGTCTGCTCTCATACTATTATCGGCTATACTGTTTATCGGCTTCAGCAAACAGGAAAGATACAGACTCCTTCTTTGGAAAGCTCCGAGCGGCCAAGTATTCGATGGAAATCCTCAATGAATAAGGAATTCATAGAGCAAGCGAGAACGATGTTGCGGAAAATGTGCGATGAAGAGTGGAAGCGGACTTCGAGCGAGGAGTCGCGGGTTCAATATTTGAAGGATCATAGGGACAGGTTTGTCGAAACGCTTTCGATATGCAGGCAGCTTGTGCCTGATAATCAAGCGACTGTTCTCGATGTTGGCAAATCAAATCTGACTAGTCTTCTTGCAGCGGAATATAAACACTTGTGGACGATCGGATTAGACCCGACGGTCGATACCGGAGGACACAGAGAAATGCCAGAAGAGGCGGTCGGGATTCCGCATATTAAGTTCGATTTAAACGATGCCAAATTCATAGACCAGTGGCCTTCAGTGAAAAAGGAGTTTAGCCTCATCGTCTTTGGAGAGACTATTGAGCATCTGACTATAGCACCTGAGTATACGATTCTCTGCCTTAGCAGCTTACTTGCAGATGGTGGCATCTTATTGATAACGACACCCAACGCCGTCACTCTTTCGAAGCGTTTGAAGTTTGCCGTTGGGAGAAACCCTTTCGAACAAATTCGTCTACTAGGTGAAAACCCCGGACATTTCCGGGAATACACGCTCGATGAATTGTGTGAGATCGGGGAACGATGCAATCTCGAAGTTGTCTATCGGCGGCGTGTGAATTTCTATAATAATAAAAAAATACGAAAGGTAATTTTGAAAAATCTGCTCCCTTCATTCAGGGATTCTCTTGTTGTCGCTTTCAAGAAATGATGCTTTTTACTACCCTCTGCAAATTGTCTAGTCAGTCTTGTCGGGAATGTTTCATCATATGTGTTGGCGTGCAAAGTCGCATAGAGCCCTGAGGTGAAAAGATTGATGCGAGTGATTATTGATGACGGTCTGGCGAGCTATGGCAGGATGAGCGGCATCGGGTATTCCATTGTAAACCTGGCTCAGGCGTTAATGGAGTTTACGGAATGCGACATAACCCAATATAGCATCATCAGAAGAATTCCGAGGTATCTTCGGAAATGGGCGTATATTGGAGCGTGCAATATTTCGGGTCTGTATGATCGTTACGAGATAGTACACCACCTGGCTAATTATGTACCATTTGCGCGGGGTAAGAACAAGCATTTGTTAACGATTCACGATTTTAGCGTCTTCCTGTATCCTGAAACGATTTCGCTTGCATGGCGGCACTACAATGCATTTTCGTTTAGAAAAAGTATCAGCAGGGCAGATGCTATTATCACGGCGTCAACTTCCATTCGAAAGGAGCTCCTCGAGCATTTTCCACATGTGGACGAGCAAAACGTATTTACCTGCAGTTTCGGAATTCGCAATTCAATCCTTCGTGCAAAACCGGTTGAAAGCCATTTAGACGATCTTGGAGTGCATCCCTATTCATATTTTCTCTTTATAGGAGACTTGACGAAGCGAAAAAATCTGGAATTTACCATACGTGCATTCTTAGGTGCGAAAAAACAGCAACGCCTGGATGGTGGGACCGAATTTGTCATTATCGGTAAACCGGCCTGGGGATATTCTGAAATCAAAGAACTCCTTCGTGGTAACCCGCAGGTTCGAGCCCTCGGCTATCTGAACGACCGCCAGATTGTTGCACTTTATCGGTACGCGAAGGCACTTGTCTATCCGTCGCTTTACGAGGGTTTTGGAATCCCCATCGTCGAGGCTATGTCACAGGGGACACCAATCATTATTTCGAATATACCCACGAGCATGGAATTAAACCAGGCTCATGATAATCAAATGTTGAGTTTTGATCTTGAGGATGAAGAGGGCTTGGTGAGATGCTTTCAGCAAATTGACGTCGACAGTGACTCTATACGTTCTCGTATCAAGTATGGTGACTTATCACAGTACGATTTCAGGAGTGTCGCAGCAAGACATGTGGATATTTACACTACAATACTCAATAGGATGTGATGCTGGCATGCGAGACGTTAGCACCTTAGGTTGTATGAAAAACAATCACTTTACGATCCAGAGCCTCTAACGATGAAAGTCTTAATTGACGAAGGACTTTCAACGCTCCAAGAGTTAGGAGGCATCGGTCACAACAGTATTAACCTATGGTGTCATCTAAAAAAGTTTATAGATTGTGATATCACCGATTACCGATACCTCAAACGTTTGCCGCGAATACTCAAGCGTGGCATGTATCTCGGGCTAGCCAGCATTGAACCGTTGAAGCAAAAATATGATGTTATCCACTACCAGAATTATTATACACCTCGTCTCTTTGGGAAAACGAAGGCTGTTACGACAATTCACGATTTGGGAGGCCTAGAATTACCGGCAGTTTATCAAAGTTGGTACAATGCATATTTTCGCAGCATAATTGCTGCAACCGTCAAGAGATCCGATGCGCTGATACTGCCCTCGGAGGTAATGAGGGAAAACCTTCTCAACCGCTTTCCAAAACTGGAGAAATCTCGTACGCATATTTGTCGTACCGGCGGACTGCGCCCTATTTTTTTTCACTATCATCCCATGGTTCAGGACCTTGACCACTTGGATTTGCGGCCGCACTCATATTTCTTGTTTATCGGAAATCTGGAAAACAGAAAAAACATTCCGTTCCTTATTTCCCAGTTTATTGAAGCGCGGAAGCAATCCCTCCTTTCAAAACATACCAAATTAGTACTGGTTGGTAAGAAAGGAATCGGGTATGAGCGCTTCGAACACTTTATTTCTGAAGATAACAACATTATTTATCTCGGTCGGTTGAGTGATGAGCACCTCGTGCTTCTCTACAAATTCTGCAAGGCGTTTTTATTCCCTTCGCTGTTCGAGGGGTTTGGAGTTCCAATTTTGGAAGCGATGAGCCAGCATGTGCCGATTCTCATTTCAAATATTCCATCCAGCGTAGAGCTTAATCGGGCAAACAACAATCAGTGTTTTGTATTCGAGCCGGACGACGGCGAGACATTACGTGCAATGCTCTCTCATCTCGACAAGAATCATGCAACAATTACAGCTGGCCTGGATTATGGGGATCTGTCGGTATATTCCTACGACGATATTGCGAAAGAGCATGCGCGTATCTATCAGGACGTAATTCATAATTGATTATACTCGAATAAGCCTAAACTGCGTGAAACTGTGAGCATAGTTTCAATAATATGCTTCGCAACTGCATTGTTTATTTGCTGTTCAATGCTTAGAAGAAGCGCCGACGTCCTTTCGCCAGCCCGAATATTCGGCTTAACCTGGAGTATCGTTTTGGGGTTGGCCGACCTGAAGTTTAGTAAACTTCAGATTCAATGGACAACAGCGCAGTGGTTCTTACTCCTCCTAGGTCCTTTCTCGTTTTTATTGGGCCTCTTTATTATGTATGTGCTCAATATTGGGTATCGTCTGGATCCGATCGACGATATGCGTCGAGTGCTTAGGGAGCAAAAGATTAACCGAATAAAGTTGTTCTATTCTATCATTATAGCGTTTGTTACATATATAGCAGGATTAATAGTCATCGACCTGGCAAAAGGCTCTCTTCCAATTTTTGCAGCAGATCCGTCGGCGGCAAGAACAGAATTCTCCCTCTTTGGCGTCGGCATGCTGATTTACAATATGCCCGTCGTGGTCTTTTTTTCGATAATCTATCATTTGCTTGTCCGGGAACATCAAGGCAAGAAATTTTTCCTTAAGGTGGTGGTGCTAGTTACTCTTCTCGCTTATCTTTTTCTCCTGCAGCGGTACGCGGTCATCATGATTTCATTGATAGCGTTTACACTTCTTTACTATACAACGCCTCACATACGATTCAAAACTATGATGATTTTCATGGCCTTTGCAGTATTCGTGTTTTATTCGATTGCAACCATCCGATCCGGTCAAATCATTCAGCTGGCTCTTTATAAAACTTCACTAATGAAATTTCCTCCTCGGTACGCTTTTTTTACTGAGCCATACTTGTATATTACGATGAACGTAGAGAATTTTGTGAATTCGGTCAGCAAGCTGACTCATTATTCTTTCGGATACTATACGTTTGATTTTGTATTTTCATTTACGCAGTTGAAGTACCCGATGAAGGAGTATTTCGGCTTCGTTGATACGCCGCACACCCTCGGAGGTTTCAATACATACACACTCTTCTGGACGTTTTACCGGGATTATGGCATCCTCGGAATTTCAGCTATCCCATTAGCCCTCGGGTTGTTCGTGGGCGTCATCTATTACTCTATGCGCAGAAATCCGACTATTCAACGAGTTTCGTTCTATTCTGTTATTGTTTTCGTGATGACTTTGTCGTTCTTTATCAATCTCCTCGGCTTTCTGTGGTTCATTTATATTATTACCTGGATGGTAGTCATATTACGGCTGATTCGTCTCTCGCCTTTCCATGGAACTGTTAATGTTAAGGCCATAACTCTGTGACTGATTTATCGATCATTATCATTACGTGGAAAATGAGAGAATCGCTTCGCGACCTCCTCTGTTCCATTCTGCAACATACTGCCGGGGTATCATTTGAGCTCATCATCGTCGACAATCACTCCGGCGACGGCACTGCGGACATGATCCGGAAGGAATTCCCGAGTGCAACCTTGATTGAGAATACTAAGAATCTCGGTGTCGCACCTGCCCGGAATCAGGCGCTGCGGCTGGTCAAAGGACGGTATGCGCTCATCCTCGATGCCGACACCCTCCTTATTGAAAATTCGTTTAAGAAAATGGTCGAGTTTATGGACGGGCAACCGGATGCCGGCATCTGTGGCTGTAAACTGGTGTCCCCGGATCGCGCAGTGCAGCCGAGCGCACGACGCTATCCATCGCCGCTTTCATTTTTACTCCGGAGGCTGGCATTCATTCCTGCCGTTAAGCGAAGCCCGCATCTCCATTATCACGAAATGAACGATTGGGCCCGCAACGATATCCGCGACGTCGATTATGTGATCGGTGCATGCCAGATGATCCGGCGCGAAGCACTCGAGCAGGTGGGGTTTCTTGATGAAAAAATATTTTACGGGCCGGAGGACATCGATTATTGCCTGCGCATGTACAGACACGGCTGGAAAGTGTATTTCTATCCCGACACGAGTATTATCCACTACGAACAACGGATCACAAAAAAGAACCTCTTTTCGAAAATGTCGTTACACCATCTCCGAGGTATCATGTACCTCTTCCGCAAATACGGCGGAAGGCTGAGCAGAGATTAATATCCGAAGGTACGCTGTTCTCACACAATCACCATATCGCACGCCTCTTCGGATTATGTTCATCGGCTTAAAATACGATTACGGTGATCCAAGCCGCGGCTACAGTTATGAATACGAAAATTTTTTTGGTACACTCTCGCGCATGGAAAATGTTGAAGCAATCATGTTTCCGTTTGATGAGATCATACGCGAACACGGAAGGGGCGACATGAATGAACGTTTACTCGAATCGGTACGTGAGAACAAACCTGATATCTGTTTCTTCTTCCTGTTTACTGACGAGATTCGAAGCGAAACGATTCAAGCGATCACCAACCGGAATACAACAATTACTGTCAACTGGTTTGCGGACGATCACTGGCGTTTCGGAAGCTTCTCTCAATATTGGGCCCCGTTGTTTCATTGGGTGATTACGACTGACCCCGCTTCGGTTGAAAAGTATCATCGCATTGGGATTCGGAATGTAATTCAGTCGCAATGGGGATTCAATCATTATCGTTATATTCATACAGATATTCCTTATACCCACGAAGTGACGTTTATCGGTCAATCGCACTCGAACAGAAAATCCGTCATTCAACGACTCCAGCAATCCGGTATTCCGGTGCAATGCTGGGGGAAAGGATGGGCGAACGGTCGATTGGATCAGGATGAGATGGTTCGTCTCTTCTCTTCCTCCAAAATAAATCTGAATTTTGCACAAAGTTCATTCGGTATTCATCTCAAGCCGCTATTGAAAGTGTTTCTTACACGTCGTGCTGATGGCTCCGTTGTTGTAAACACTCCGCGAACGATGGCGTCTCAGGTTTCGACACTTTTTCGGCGACCACAACCTCAGATCAAGGGCCGAAATTTTGAAATCCCGGGTTTCGGAGGGTTCCTTCTTACAGAGTATGCTGAGGGAATTGAAGAATGTTTCGTTCCTGACAAGGAAATAGCAGTTTTTCGTTCGGTAGATGAATTGCGAGAGAAAATTCGTTATTTTCTTGATCATGAGGATGAACGGGAGGCTGTTCGACAGGCAGGGCACGATCGCGCGCTGAAATATCATACGTTTGAGAAACGGTTTGAAGATATATTCCAGACGATGTTACGAAAATAATGCAGATAGCACTACGCTTATAACGCAAGCAATATGCGGGAAAAGATTCGCACACTCATACTTGACATGTTTACGCTTTCACTTGCCTGGTCGCTTTACTACTGGTTCAGGGTTCGAAGCGGGTGGCTGACGAGTTTTACCGATCCTGATTTTCTGGGTCCGATGATTGTCGTGACTCTCTATTGGGTGACAGTGTATTCTTTGTTTGGACTCTATCGTCAGTGGTACGCTCAATCCCGGTTCGATGAACTCTCAGCGATATTTAAGGCAACAACATTAGGCGTCCTGCTGTTATTCTTTGCAATTTTTATGGATGATAACGGCGCCGGATCACCGGTGCACAGAAGGTTGCTCATTGCGGTCTATTGGGGGATCCTGTTGGTGTGTGTCGGGAGCGGAAGGTTGCTGCAGCATACGTTCCAGCGCAGGTTACTCGAAGCAGGAATTGGAGTACACAATACGCTCATTGTCGGGTGGGCGGAAAAAGCGCGGGAGTTATTCGATATGGTAGAACGGTATCCGGCGCTCGGGTATAAAGTCGTTGGCTTTGTACCGGTTCGCAATGGCCGGCATAATGTTTCCTACAAGAATGTTCCGGTATTCGGGGCAGTGAAAGAGCTTCCCGAGATTATCGACCGGCTTAATGTAAAGGACGTGCTGATTGCGCTGGATTCTGCCGAGCATGAAACGATGCTGGAAGTTATCAGCGCGTGCAACTCCCACGCCGTCAGCATGAAAATTATTCCCGACCTCTATGATATCATCAGCGGGCAGGCGCGGACAAATCAGATTTACGGTTTTCCGCTCATCGAAATCATGCCGGAAATTATGCACCCGTGGGAACGTGTCGTCAAACGGGGAATTGACATAGCAGTGTCATCGCTGATTCTGACGATAGGACTTCCGATCTGGTTTATTGTCGCGGTCGCTGTACGGCTGGACTCCAAGGGCTCGGTTTTTTACACGCAGGAGCGCGTTGGAAAAGATGAAAAACATTTCAACATAATAAAATTCCGGTCAATGTATCAGGATGCAGAATCCGGTTCGGGGCCGGTGTGGGCGGACAAGCGTGACCCGCGGGTCACCGGGGCAGGAAAGATATTGCGCAAATCACGAATCGACGAAGTTCCGCAACTCATCAATGTGCTCAAAGGTGAAATGAGTCTTGTGGGTCCCAGACCCGAGAGGCCGTATTTTGTAGAACAGCTCGCACAGGAAATCCCTCTGTATAAACGCCGGCTTAAAGTGCGCCCCGGCATCACCGGATGGGCGCAGGTAAAACACAAGTACGATGAGAGCATCGACGATGTCAGGAAGAAATTACAATATGATCTGTTCTACATCGAGAATATTTCCTTGAGAATGGATTTCAAAATACTGTTAAATACAATTGTTGTGATCTTTGCAGGTAAGGGACATTGAATGAATAAGGTGCTCGTCGTTACTCCAACGTATAATGAAGCCGAGAATATTGCAACGTTTATCGGTCAGGTTCTCGCGCAAGGCAGGGAAGTTGAAATCCTCATCGTCGATGATAATTCGCCCGATGGGACGGGGAGCATTGTCGAGAAACTGCAATCAACTAATCCCCGTGTTCACCTTATCCGCCGAGCCGGCAAGATGGGATTAGGGACAGCGTATGTTGAAGGGTTTCGTTATGCGATAGCAAATAAGTACGATTGTGTTCTGGAAATGGATGCAGATTTTTCACACAATCCCGAGGAAATCCCACGGTTTCTTCAAAAAATAGAATCGTATGACCTTGTTGTCGGTTCCAGGTATACCAACGGTGTTCGCGTCGTCAATTGGCCGATCCGCCGCCTCATTTTGAGCTACGCGGCGAATCTTTACACTCGTGTTATCACTGGAATGCCCATAAAAGATGCGACCGGCGGTTTCAAATGCTTTCGGCGGCAAGTACTTGAAGCAATCGACCTCGACAAGGTCAAGTCGAATGGGTATGCATTCCAGATTGAAATGAACTTTAAGGCATGGAGAAAGGGGTTTCGCATTTGCGAACAACCGATTATTTTTGTCGACCGGCAATCAGGCGTTTCAAAAATGTCCCGTTCAATTGTGTATGAAGCTGTGTTTATGGTGTGGAAATTAAAATTATTAAGTATGATTGGAAGGCTTTCGTAGTTCTCTATGACGCTCTCAGTTATTATCGTCAACTATAATGTAAGAGCTTTTTTAGAGCACGCGCTTTATTCGGTTTGTAAGTCTCTCAATAGCGTTGACGGCGAAATTATCGTCGTCGATAATGCATCCGATGACGGAAGTGTCGAGATGGTGCAGCAGAAATTTCCCGGCGTGAAGCTTATTGTGAATGACCATAACGTCGGATTTGCCGCTGCGAATAACAAAGGAATGAAAGAAAGTTCTGGCGAATTTCTTCTTCTCCTCAATCCCGATACGATCGTCCAGGAAAACACCTTCACAGTCATGATCGATTTCTTTCGCGCACACAGCGGTGTCGGCCTGGCAGGGTGTAAAATCCTGAATCCCGACGGGTCGCTTCAGCTTGCATGTCGCCGCAGTTTTCCGACCCCGTGGGTCGCCTTCACAAAAATTATCGGGTTGAGTTCCGTGTTTCCGCGTTCCACACTCTTTGGAAGGTACAATCTTACCTACCTGGATGAGGATGAGACCTGCAGAGTTGATGCGGTGAGCGGTTCATTCATGTTCCTGAGGCGCACAGTGCTTGAAGTGACAGGCGGGCTGGATGAGCAATTTTTTATGTACGGAGAGGACCTCGATTGGTGCTTTCGTGTAAAACAAGCAGGGTGGGAAATTTATTACGTTCATGAAACTCAGATTATTCATTACAAAGGGGAAAGTGCCCGCCGAAGCGACATCGATGAAGTAAAGTTGTTTTATCAGGCGATGCGCACGTTCGTCCGCAAACATTTCAGGCGTGGTATTTTTTCTGATATCATTCTGCCCGCAGGCATTGCGTTGCGCGAAGGAATTGCATTCCTGGGAAAAATGGCAAAACCCCTCTGGGCTGCTCTGGTGGATATTTTCTTCGTGAATGTTTCGTTGCTGCTCGGAGAGCTTCTTTGGTTCGGGAAGATGTTTCACTTTCCGTCGTACGCTTATCCGGTGATTATGACGGTTCCCGGTATGGTCATGGTGGGAGTAATGTATTCATCCGGGGTGTACACTTCACGGAAGTTTTCTGTGGGTCGTGCTGCAAGCTCCGTTCTTGTCGGCTATATCATCCTTTCAGCACTGACGTTCTTTTTCAAACAGTACGGGTTCAGCAGGATGGTGGTTTTTATTTCAGGATTACTCAGTATGGTAGTGTTGCCAGGGTGGAGAGTTGTGGCACGCGTACTTGCAGGTTCCTCGGAACATCGCCGGCGAAGCCTGTTCGGCCGCCGGACGGTGATCGTGGGAGCTGAATCCTCCGGTCTTGAAGTGCTGCGGAAACTCCGTGTACGGGTAGACGACGGGTATGATGTTGTTGGATTTATCGACCTTAACCGTAAACGGGTCGGTGAAAAAATTGCCGGAGTTGAAATTCTCGGTAGTATTGACAATATTGGGAAAGTCATTCAGGAAAAGAGGGTGTCGGACGTGATTTTTTCAACCGATGTCCTTTCCTATGCCGATATTCTTGCCGTTATAGGGAAAGGTTTGCGACGAACTGTCAATTTCCGACTTGTACCGAGTGGAATCGATGTCATTATCGGCAAAACGCACATCGATGTGCTTGATGACATTCCGCTTGTCGAAATCGAGTATAATATTGATAAACAGGTCAACAGGTTTTTGAAAAGGTTATTCGACATTACACTTTCCTTGTTCTTCATTGCGGTAATATATCCAGCAGTCGTGTTGAAAAAGAAATCCGGAAAACCGATTAGGCTGTTTGGCAGGAAGGTTCTGCTCATGCCGGAGGTTTTTTTCGGAAGGATGAGTTTTGTCGGGCCGCCGGAATATGTACTTCATGAGACTCGTAACGGCTCGGTACATGCACCGACGTATTTGGGGAAGCCGGGCGTAACCGGGCTGGTCCAGGTGAATTATCATGAAGAACTTACTCCTGCAGAAATCGAGCAGTATAACCTGTATTATGCTAAGAATCAATCCCTTGCGCTGGATATGGAAATTCTCGTCAAAGCATTCACGTTGTTCATAAAAGGCTGATTATATTATGGCAAAAGCTGTTCTGGATTTTGAAAAACCGGTCGTAGAGCTTGAACAAAAGATCGAGGAGATGCGAAAATATTCGGAGAACCTGGACATCGCATCTGAAATTCAATCACTCGAAGAAAAAGTACACCAGCTGAGGCAGACCGTTTACACCGGGCTGACTCGCTGGCAGAAAGTTCAGCTTGCCCGACACCCTGACCGTCCTTACACGCTGGATTATATTTCAATGATGATGACGGATTTTATTGAGCTGCATGGTGACAGAAGCTTCCGTGACGACAAAGCGATTGTCGGCGGTTTTGCAAAACTTGAGGGTGAACCCGTCATGGTGATCGGGCATCAAAAAGGTCGTGACACAAAATCCAATCTTTATCGGAATTTTGGTATGCCGAACCCGGAGGGATATCGCAAAGCGCTTCGGCTCATGAAGCTGGCGGCAAAGTTTAACAGGCCGATCATTACTATGCTCGACACCCCCGGTGCCTACCCGGGCATTGAAGCGGAAGAGCGTGGTCAGGCTGAAGCTATTGCCAGGAACCTCTTTGAGATGTCGCATCTGCCCGTGCCAATCATTGTCGCTATCATCGGTGAGGGAGCTTCCGGCGGTGCTCTGGGTATCGGTATCGGTGACCGTATTTTGATGATGGAAAATACCTGGTATTCTGTGATTTCACCCGAGTCCTGCTCAAGTATACTCTGGCGAAGCTGGGAGTACAAGGAACAGGCTGCAGAAGCGCTAAAACTTACTGCCCCCGATTTGCTTGCACAAGGTGTGGTGGACCGGATTGTCCCTGAGCCGACTGGAGGCGCTCATCGCAACCCGCAACAAGCGGCTGATATACTTAAGTCGGCGATTACAGATGAATTAAAAAAATTAAGAAAAATCAAACAGGGAAAGCTTGTCGAAAAAAGGATTGAAAAGTTCCGGAAGATGGGGGAATGGGAAGAGTAGAGTAAGTGTTACTCGGGCCCTCGTATCTTTATGGTGATAATAATCTAGGAACAACAATCTCAAGTCGTTATCAACTAAGAACATTGGAATAATTAGAAATTTATATGGTTTCAGCCCAAACAAGAATTCGCGTCCGTTATGCGGATACAGATCAGATGAAGATGGTATACTATGCTAAATACTTCGAGTACTTCGAACAGGGTCGTTCTGACCTTCTGAGACACATCGGGGTTCCCTACCCTGAAATAGAGCAGATGGGGTATTACCTTCCGGTGATCGAAGCACATGCAAGGTATTTGAAGGCGGCGCGGTACGACGACCCGCTTATGGTCAGCGTCATGCTGAAGGATATGCCTCAGGTACGAGTTCGTATTGAATATGAAATCCGTAATGAAGAAACCAAGGAACTTCTCGCCGAGGGGTATACAATACATAGTTTCATCAGTGCTGTAACAGGAAAACCGGCGCGCGCGCCCGACCGGTTCCTCGAATCAGTCGGCGAGGCGTTTCAGAAACAGAGAAAAACGTTTACCGTCCCTGCGTAATCGGAGATTCACGTGCTCTCAAAAAAATTGCTTGAAATACTCTGCTGTCCAAAGTGCCACGGTGAGGTATTGTACGAACCTGAAAAAGACCGCCTGACCTGCACAAAATGCGGTCAGGCATATCAAATTCAGGATGACATCCCAATCATGCTTGTGAACGATGGACCAAAAACTTCCTGATGGTATAAGCGAAATCCTCTCCGACAGCAGGGTCAGCAGAATTATTGAAGAAGCGATCCTTGAGGATGTCGGAATGGGAGATATAACGACGGAGAATATCATCCCGTCCGATGTATTGGGTAAGGGCAATATAGTCGTGAAAGAATCGGGAATCATCGCCGGACTTGATGTGGCTTCTCTCGTTTTTCAGTTTGTTGACCCCGAACTAACACTCACGCCGTTGTTTGCGGATGGTTCGTGGGTTGAAACGCCGGCGGTGGTTGCCAAAGTGGATGGACCCCTTGCAAGCATTCTCAGAGGGGAAAGGACGGCGCTTAACTTCCTCCAGCGGATGAGCGGTATAGCGACGATGACGAGAAAGTATGTAGAGGCAGTTGCCGGCACTGGCGTACAAATCACCGATACACGAAAAACAGCTCCTGGCTTGCGTATGCTCGACAAACTCGCGGTCAAGTTCGGGGGAGGTGTCAACCACCGGTTCGGTTTGGATGATATGGTTCTTATTAAAGACAACCATATAGTTGCTGCAGGTGGCATAGGACCGGCGATCGAGCGCTGTTTGAAGAACCTTGCGTCCCGAAGACTCAAAGTAAGCGTCGAAGTAGAGGCGAGGACGCTCGAAGAAGTCTATACTGCATCGAAGTATGCAGGCGTCAAACGGATTATGCTCGATAATTTTTCTGTCGATGACATGAAAAAAGCAGTTCGGGCGATTAACCATGCGGTTGAAGTCGAAGCATCCGGAAATATTTCGCTCTCGAATGTAAAGACAGTCGGACAAACCGGCGTGGATATCATTTCAGTTGGTGCTCTTACCCATTCTCCCAAGGCGCTTGATATTTCCCTGGAAGTATCGATGGTTCCCCCTCGTTCAGCAACCATTTCCTGAATGTTTCAGCAGCTTAAGCGCCTCGGAACCGATACGGCAATTTACGGCGTCAGCACAATTCTCGGACGGTTTCTCAATTTTCTGCTTGTTCCCTTCTATACCAACATTCTTGCTCCGAATGATTACGGCATTGTCACGTACGTCTATTCCATCATTGCGTTTGTCACTGTCCTGTATTCTTACGGGATGGAATCGGCGTATTTCAAATACTCATCGACACTCGAAATAGGAACACCGGCACAGAATTTCAGCACTCCCTTTAGTTCACTTTTTTTGAGTTCGGTAGCCTTCTCAGTTGTGATCGCTGCGCTCACTCCTCAGATCGGGAGTATCCTGCATCTTCCGCCCGAAATGACGACAATCGTCTATTTTGCTGCGGGGATTCTTGCCTTTGATGCGATAGCGATTATTCCATTTGCCTGCCTCCGCATGGAACGGAGGGCAAAATTGTTCGCTTCGATCAAATTTTTAAATATTCTGTTGAATGTTATTCTGAATATTTTCTTGCTTGTCATTATCAAAATGGGGATCATGGGAATATTTATTAGCGGACTGGTTGCATCCGTCATAACGTTCCTGTTCCTGCTACCCACCATCTTCCGGCATTGTACCTTCACAATAAATAAGAACCTTCTCGGCGCCTTGCTGAAGTTTGGTCTCCCGTTTGTGCCCGCAGGGCTAGCGACGATGGCGGTCCAGGTTATCGACCGTCCGATACTTCGGGCCCTTACCGACGACGCCACCGTCGGCATTTACCAGGCGAACTATCGTCTCGGCATTTTCATGATGCTTATTGTTTCGATGTATGATTATGCCTGGAGGCCATTTTATTTTTCAATTGTAAAGGAACCGAATGCGAAAGAAATTTTTGCCCGCGTGCTCACGTACCTTCTCTTATTGATGGCATTGATTTTCCTGATACTGACATTTTTCATCGAGGACGCTGTGAAAATTACGTTCTTCGGGAGACACCTTATCCATCCGAGTTATTGGAGCGGATTGAATATTGTCCCGGTCGTCTTGTTGGGGTATGTATTTCTCGGTGTCTCAACGAATCTCTCCGCAGGTATTTACATCGAAAAAAAAACAAAATACCTGCCTCCTAACACATTTGTGGGTGCTGCTGTAAATATCGTTGCCAATTACCTGCTCATCCCCTCCATGGGAATGCTCGGTGCTGCCTGGGCGACATTCCTCGCTTATTTTGTCATGGCATTCCTGCTGTACATTGTTGTCCAGCGGATCTATCCCATACGTCAAGAGTGGTCCCGGATTGCAAAACTCGTTTGCGCATCTGCCGTAGTCGTGTCACTCTATTATCTTATTCGAGGTCAGGAATTCCTTTGGTGGAAGGGTTCTCTGATGTTCCTTACAAAAATTGGGATACTTGTTGTATTTATTGTTCTGATGTACGTAATGAA
Source organism: uncultured Chlorobiaceae bacterium (assembly GCA_964484465.1). Taxonomy (GTDB): domain Bacteria; phylum Bacteroidota; class Ignavibacteria; order UBA10030; family SZUA-254; genus CAZAFL01. The sequence goes on along the minus strand of CAZAFL010000004.1, from coordinate 56,283 downwards.
ATTCTTTGAGCGCAGGGAACTGTCGGCACTTAAGAAACTGGTTTCTAAAGTGATCTTTAACGGAACCCCTCGTGACGCCGCAGACGCGTCAGCGGAAAATCATGGAGTTTGAGCAGAAAATTCCGTACATTGAGCGTAGAAAGGAACAATATTTGCTGAATACTACACATTCGCCGGAACTACGGTTCGACCCCAACAAGCCGATGCAAGTCGGTGGTCAGGCGGTCATAGAGGGCGTGATGATGCGTGCACCCGGACGAATTGCCACAGCGGTCCGGCGTGCGAACGGGGAGATTGTGGTGAAGAAACGAGATTATGTCTCACTTGCGGAAAGGAATAAATTTTTCAAACTGCCTGTCCTGCGGGGAGCAGTCGGGTTGGTCGAGATGATGTTTGTCGGAGTGGAAACGCTGAACTTTTCCGCCGAGGTCGCCATGCAGGATATGCAGGCAGACGAAGCTTCAAACAATAACGGCAAACACCTCAAAGTAAACAAACGGCCTTCGAATCTCCGGCTAGCGCTGACCGTATTATTTTCGCTTGCCGCAGGTGTTGCTATTTTTTTTGTAGCGCCGCTGATTATTACGACCAAATTGTTCAATGTTGAGCAGGAAGCTTTTTGGTTTAATCTTATCGCCGGGGGGATCCGTATCAGCATTCTGCTGATATATCTTATTGCCATCTCATTGATGAAGGATGTACAGCGACTGTTTGAGTATCATGGTGCAGAGCATAAAGCGGTATTTACATTTGAATCACAGGGAGCATTGACGGTTGATTCGGCAAAACAGTTCACTCGCTTCCATCCACGGTGCGGAACCAGTTTTATCCTTATTGTTATGATTGTAGCAATGTTGTTGTTCAGTGTTCTCGATTCTTTTCTTATTCTCTGGTTAGGAAAAATTAGTCTGCCAATTCGCCTGCTGACCCATCTGCCTCTTATCCCTCTCGTCGGAGGGGTGGCGTATGAGTTCATCCGGTGGTCGGCGAAAAGAAGCACCACTACTATTGGGAAGATCCTCGTTGCTCCCGGACTTTGGATGCAGCGTATTACAACGAGCGAGCCGGACCCATCTCAGCTTGAAGTTGCGCTTGTCGCGATCAAGTGTGCGTTGGGTGTCGATCAGCAGCCAAATGCAAGAATGATCTCTCACCTCGCGGAATTAGAAGTATCGTAAGTGTCTGCTTTACATTTCTTGTTGGACCACAAATGATGAATCCCGTTCGCTTTTACAACATGCCTGAAATAACGGAACAATAAAACATCGATGTTTGACCGCTTGGAAAAAATTATCGAAAGGTATGATGAGCTGACAACACTGCTTGCAGACCCCGGCGTCATTTCCCGTCAGGAAACGTACCGCGAACTAAGCAAAGAGCATAGCAACCTTGCTCCGCTTGTCCACACCTATCTCCAGTACAAAAAGACAAAAATGGACATTGAAAACCTGCGGATGCTTTCACATTCCGCGGAAGACGCGGAGATGCGTGCGCTCGCAGATGGCGAGCTTGCCGAAAGCGAATCCAAATTAACTTCGCTGGAGGAGGAGCTTAAGGTTCTTCTCATTCCCAAGGATCCCAATGACGACAAAAACTGTATCGTCGAGATCCGCGCAGGAACAGGCGGAGAAGAAGCCGCCCTGTTTGCCGCTGACCTTTATCGCATGTATACACGTTTTGCGGAACGTGAAGGATGGAAAACCGACCTTCTCGACTGGAATGATACTGGCAAAGGAGGTTTTAAGGAAATCATTTTTTCCCTGAAAGGTGAAAACGCGTACGGAACATTAAAGTACGAAAGCGGCGTCCACCGGGTTCAGCGGGTCCCGGAAACGGAAGCGCAGGGACGTGTCCATACTTCTGCCTCAACTGTTGCCGTTCTGCCGGAAGTTGAAGACGTTGAAGTAGAAATCAATCCGGCAGATTTGGAATTCACGACATACCGCTCAGGCGGTAAGGGGGGACAAAACGTAAATAAAGTAGAGACGGCGGTCCGGATTACACACAAACCGACGGGGATCGTCGTTGCCTGCCAGCAGGAGCGCTCCCAGTTTCAGAACCGCGAAAAGGCAATGAAAATGCTTCGCGCAAAATTATATGAAATGAAAGTTGAAGAACAAACGGCTTCAATTACCGAACAACGTCGCTCAATGGTGAAAAGCGGCGACCGCAGCGATAAAATACGTACATATAACTTTCCTCAAAATCGGGTTACTGATCACCGAATTGGCCTGACGCTTTACAATCTTTCCGAAATCATCGACGGAAAACTTAATGAATTGATTGAACGGCTGAAGATTGCCGACCGCGCAGAGAGACTTCAGGCGGAATCGAAATAATCCGTTCACGTGCTTTGGTCGGTCGCCGGAGATGCCTTCGGTTTTGTGTTTCTTGTATTGATGAAGAAAATCTTCAAAAGAGCTCCACATCTCTCCTCGAGCACCCCGCTAACTGTATGGACCCTGTGATTCAGGCGTGAATCATTCGTGATTGAATAAAGTGAGGCACACGCGCCGGCTTTTGGGTCGGAAGCGCCATACACAAGAACTGGTATCCGTGCCATGACAATTGCTCCCGCACACATGGGGCATGGTTCAAGTGTTACGTACATCGTGCAACCGTCCAGTCTTCTGTTTCCGAGATGTGCTGCTGCTGCCGTAATGGCAATTATCTCTGCGTGTGCAGTCGGATCCTGCAGCATTTCGATTTGATTCGACCCTTTGGCAATGACCGTTCCATCATGAATGATGACAGCGCCAACCGGTACCTCCTGACGTCGCGCTGCAATTTCGGCTTCCCGCATTGCGAGTTCCATCCAGTATTCATGAATGTTTTCGGTCTTCATCTTTTGGTATTTCAGCAGTTTAGAGTATTAACTGTTCTTGAGTATAGTGAAAAAACAGATTTCAGGCAATTACTCTCGAGAACGAAAAAACCGGTTTATCCATATTGATTATCGGAGGGATATTTAGTATCTTAACTCCACTCATCCAAGGAAAGTTTTTTTCGAAAGGTAAGGAGCAATGAAGAACCGCCTCCCATTTCTTCTGGCGTTAGTGTTTTTGTGTGGATCGTTTCATATCTCCACTGCGCAGAACGCACGTGGCAAAGCAACGACGAGCTACGACACCATCCGCATAGCCGCATACAACCTCTTAAATTACCCCGGAAGTATTAACCGGCATGCAACTTACCGCACAGTTATTTCGACAATGAAACCCGATGTGCTTGCTGTGGAGGAAGTGACATACGGCGGGTCACAGACAACAGGTCAGACAAACATTGACCACCTCCGCGATTCGGTGATGAACTATAGCACTCCGGCCGTCTACAGCAGTGCACCTTTTCAACATGGCGGCTCGTCCGATGACACCGAAACTGGACTTTTTTTTAAGACATCTAAAGTAACCTATCTTTCCGAATCAACTATTCCTACAGATTTGCGCAATGTCTCTGAATATGTCATCAGAGTAAATTCCACCGGTGATACACTGCGCCTGTATGTTGTACACCTGAAAGCAAGTTCTGATACCGCAAGTGAAAACAGAAGACTCATAGAATGCACCGACCTTAGAAATTATCTCAATACTCTTCCACCAAATGCTAAGTTTCTTATCATGGGAGATTTCAACACCTACGCGAGCACAGATTTAGGGTTACAAAAACTGGTTGAGAGCGAGGCGGACAATGACGGAAGGTCAAAAGATCCTCTTAACTCAGTAGGCGCGTGGCATAATGACTTTAATTTTCGGTTTATCCATACCCAATCCCCACGCGTTCGTGCATTTGGCGGAGGGTCGACCGGTGGTATGGATGACCGCTTCGACCTCATTCTTACGTCGATGTCTTCACTGGATAACAACGTCATTGTGTCACATTACACTCCGTACGGTAATGATGGCAACCATTTTAACGACAGCATCAACCGATTGCCTAATGCTGCGGTTCCCGATAGCGTGGCGAATGCATTGCATTATTCCTCCGACCACCTTCCGGTCTATTGCGATTTTCAGTTTGCGGTCGCTTCGGCGCTTACTTCATTCGCGCAAACCAGCCCATCGAACGGTGCAGGTGGGGTGATGCCGAGCGGTACTCTGACGTGGCGGACGTGCGGAAACGCGACCTCGTATAATGTATATCTTGATACCAACAACCCGCCGACGACTCTTGTTGCCGCCGGGGTTACCGATACAACATATTCTTATAGCGGACTGAAGCTGGAAAAAACATATCGCTGGAAAATCGTCGCGAAAAACGCTACCGATTCTTTGGTCGCTTCAAATGCACCGACAAATTTTACAACGGTTAGCGGTCCTGCTCAACCGACCAACGTAACGGCGACGTATATCGCGCTTGACAGTATACAAATCTCGTGGACCGACAACGCGACGGATGAAACCGGATATCGTGTTTATCGTTCGACGTCATTCTTCGGACCGTTTACCCAGGATGGAGGCGACCTCCCGGCAAACACAATATCATTTACGGATACTGGTCTGACCATCAATCAGAGATATTATTATTTCATCACTCCATTTAATGGTCTTGGAGAGGGAAATTCCGGCGCGGTCAGTGCCGCTACTTTAGCAGTCGTCCCAGGAATTCCGGCGCTCACGAACCTGGAGTTTTTATCTATTACTGTTACTATTGATTCATCGGGCAATCCCACACCGACTCAATTTGCCATTCAATGTGCTCACGATAGCGTTACTCAATACGTACAGGCAAATGGCTCACTGGGGACCCCACCGATATGGCATACATTCTCTGAATGGGGAGGCTCCGGCGGTACGCCTGTGTCTGTGCAGCATTCGTGCATGCAATATACATTTCGTGTCAAGGCACGAAATGATGACAATGTCGAAACCGCATTTGGCAGTGATTCCTCCCAAACGACACCCTGTTTTTCAATAGCAGATTCACTGAGAAAAGGGTGGAACCTTCTTTCACTCCCGCTGACAGTTACGAACGGCAGGAAATCGGTGATCTTTCCTGCAAGCTCATCGGACTTGTATACCTATCACAATGGGTATGTTGTAAGGGATAGTTTAGTAAACGGAGCAGGATATTGGCTGAAATTTGATAATGCACAAGAGATTAATCTTCCCGGCGATCCCCGCTTTGCAGACTCGATGAGCGTCAATAAAGGATGGAACATGGTAGGTTCATCCTCATCTTCTGTCGATGTAACAACAATTACTTCAAACCCCGACTCCTTGGTTCTTACACCATTTTATGATTACAATAGTACAGGGTATCATACATCCGGTACCGTCGATCCCCTGAAAGGTTATTGGGTAAAGGTAAGAGGCTCAGGGAAGTTGTTCTTACCCGCTTCTCCTCTCGCCGCACCCAGAACGGCGGTCAAAAAGACCGTCACAGAATTCGATAAAACTGGTCTAAATTTATTTACGTTTGAAGATAACGTAGGACATCAGCAAACGATATATGTCGGTAAAGGGGATGAATCAATACAGTCGACCTCGATGTTTGAGCTGCCTCCCGTCCCGCCTGCCGGGTTGTTCGATGTTCGATTCGGTACACAGCAGTATGTAGAGTTCGTTTCCTCAAAATCTCAGGAAATTCCTGAATTTCCTGTTTCATTCCAATCCTCATCCTATCCTGTAAAAGTAACATGGCGCCTGAACGGCAATGATGGATTAAGTTTCCAATGGAAATTGAATGGTGCTGTCAGGTCGACGAACCAAATCTATTTGCAAAAAAGCGATCGTCTGTCACTCACTGTTGGGCAACCAAATGGTTCTTTACAGCCGAAGGAATTCGCTTTACATCAAAACTATCCTAACCCGTTTAATCCTTTAACAGAAATACGTTACGACCTTCCCACGGAGAGCATCGTGCGTCTAACAGTGTTTAACGTGCTGGGAACTCAAGTTGCAACGCTTGTCGATGGCAGACAGGCTTCCGGCAGTCATGGCATTGAATGGCGGCCCGCGTTGGCAAGCGGCGTATATTTCTACAGGTTGCAGGCAACCAGTACAGAAAATCCGGGTAAATCATTCCAGCAAATCAAGCGAATGCTGCTGCTGAAATGAGAAGTCTGTAACGGTTTAAGCTTAAACCAGTCCTTTTCTTTAGCAATCCCTCTTCCGCATTTTGTCGCGGGAGGGGGATAATTTTTTTCCCCCAGACGACCCGTGTGACGTGGCTTTCATTAGGTGATGAATATCACTTCCTACCCCATGGCAAATCATATATTTCAGGCAAATTCTTCCTCTGTGTAAATCAAGAAAAGAGAATAAATGGTTGAATACAAGCAAAACCTGAATGGAATAAAGCACTCCACTGTTTACCGAAAGCCGTTGAGCGTTGGGCAGGCCGCGAAAATCTGCAGGGTTAGTAAGAAAACGGTACTGAACTGGATCTATAAAGATGCATTGAAAGCGTTCACGACATTTGGCGGTCATTATCGTATTTGGCCGGGGGATTTGAAGAAATTGTTACGGAAAGCGGGCATGGATATTCCGTTTCAATTTGTCGATGAGCGACAAACAAGTTTCCTCATTGTAGATGACGACCCTGCGTACACTACACTCCTGAAAGAAGCAATCTGCCAGGAGTTCCAGAATGCTGATATTATGGCTACTGATGATGGATATGAGGCATTACTTCTCATCGGAGAACGTAAGCCCCGTGTGGTCATTCTCGACCTCAAAATGCCGAAAATAGACGGCTTCCAGGTGCTCGAGTTATTGAGGACGAGAAAGAAAGATAATGCAATGAAAGTTGTCGTCCTTTCTGCGTACATAGATGCTCAGGTTCGCCTGCGGTTAAGTACAACGGTTGCAGACCATGCATTGGAGAAAACAAAAGATATAGATGAAATTATTCACGTTCTGTCGGAATTACTTGAAGCCGGTCAACAACAATATTCTTCACATCAATCCTTACCACAAACACTCTAAAAATTCCCCGAGCACTTTTCATGGAAACAATGCAGGTTCTTCTTATAGATTCCGAGAAGAGGGTCAAATCCCTTTTGGAAAAACAACTGGAGCGCGATCATTCCATCCAGTTTTCAGTGTCTCATATGAATTCCGAAATCAGAGAGCACGATATTGACAAAATCGACCATGCCCTGGACGCAGTTCT